>JBMOPD010000048.1:0-51118 GCA_049323615.1 Bacillota bacterium
CAAAAACGGGATAGACAAGCATGATGGGTTCAGATTCTATTGACTTTGCCCGGTGGTGAAGAACCAGTTTTGTCTCAAACCCTATAGCTCAACCGTAAAAATTTCATTTTTTACCAGCAAAGAACAGCTTAAAAAAAGTTATGCGTCAGCTCTGACCCCGGGCGGTATGCATTGACAATGCCTTTTCGGAAATAATATAATAATAGGGATTAGCCCATTTTTTTCTAATTAATATTTTTTGATATGCCGCCATCGGTTAAAAGAAAGGGGGAGAATTTGATTGGCCAGTGATTTGATAAAAAACCTGGGAGATACCAATTTCAAGGATTTCATCTCAACAACCCAGACCCCTGTGCTGGTTGACTTTTGGGCTGACTGGTGCGGCCCGTGCAAGATGATCGCTCCTGTGGTGGAAGAGATAGCCAGTGAGTACCAGGGCAAGGTTCAGGTGGCCAAGGTCAATGTGGATCAAAACCGCGATATACCTGCGGAATTCAAGATAAGCAGCATACCTACCCTGGTTATGTTCAAGGGTGGAGCCGAGGTGGAGCGGTTTGTAGGTTTCAGAACCAAAAAAGAACTTAAATCGATACTGGACAAACATGTCGGATAACAGTAAATGCACTGGCCCGCCCGGGGAATTGGCCGTACATAAAAGTTACCTTCATCTTTGATAAAAAAGCGCGCATGCGCTTTTTTTAATGCCCTGAAAAAACATTGTTTCCCCATCTTGCCCGGGGCCTTTTCCCTGACGGAAACTAAAAAAATATTTCCTCTCAGGCGTATTATTTAATTGAGAAAGTGACCATACTATTAGCAAGGTCTTTAAGTACCGTGCACTTTGAAAAGTGCGGGAATAATCTTTATGCGGGCACAGGTGAGTCTTTGCCCGAACAAAACGTTGCATTTACAAATAATTGATCAGGGGAGGTGAAAACATGGTAGGCACTCCATTGGCAGACTACTTCCTGAAGGTCAATGACCGTCTGCCGGATGAGGCGGAAAGGGTGTTGCTGGCGCTGGTGGACCAGGGGAGTATGAACAAAGAGGAACTTTCCCTCACCGCAAAGGTGAAAAGGGCGGTGCTGGACCACGTGGTAATGCAGCTTTACGCACTGGGCCTGGTAGAGGTATCCACCGAGGGTAAAAGTAAAATATGCAGTCTTACAAGGTTGGGAGATGAGTTTCTTTCCCTGATCAAGGCCGGTTGAAAGAACCGGCCTTTTTGTCTAACCCCTGATCCCTGACCTGCATATCCCCGATTGAAACAGCTTTTCCAAATAAAAAAGTACGGATATAATGTCTGTAGGTTCAACCGAGCTGTATCGTATATTCTTGGGGGGATAGCGGTGGGAAATCTTTTTGACCAGGCAAGTCATTCCAGGAAAGCCCCGCTGGCAGACAGGATACGCCCCCCTGACCTTTCCGCCTTTGAGGAGCAGGAGGGCATCCTTGGTCCCGGCAAACCTCTCAGGAGAGCCATTGAAAATGACAGCCTGGGTTCCATCATCCTCCACGGGCCTCCCGGCACCGGAAAAACAACCCTGGCCAGGATTATCGCCGGGATGACCAAATCCCATTTTGAAACGGTTAACGCCGTCATGGCCGGAGTGGCGGATATCCGCAGGGTGGTGCAGGAAGCCCGGGAAAGGCGTTCGCTTTATGGCGAGGGAACAATACTGTTTATTGATGAAATACACCGCTTCAACAAAGCCCAGCAGGACGCGCTGCTTCCCTTTGTGGAAAACGGGCTGATTACGCTGATCGGGTCCACCACCGAAAACCCGCTTTTTACAGTTAACCGGCCCTTGCTGAGCAGGTCCCGCCTCTTCAGGCTGGAGCCCCTGTCGGTGGATGCCCTGCTCAGGGTGATGAAAAGGGCGCTGGCCGACAGGGAAAACGGCCTGGGGCAGTATAAAACCGAATTTGAACCCGGGGCGCTGGAATACATTGCTTCCAACGCCAACGGCGACGCCAGGGGGGCGCTGAACTGCCTGGAACTGGCGGTGATGACCACTCCTCCCCGGGAAGACGGTGTACGCTGCATAACGCTTTCCGCCGCCAGGGAATCCTGCGGGGGCAGGATCCTGCAGTTTAACCGTGAGGACGAGCACTATCACGTAATATCAGCATTTATCAAGAGCATGCGCGGGTCCGACCCCCAGGCCACGCTCTACTGGCTTGCCCGCCTGATTTATGCCGGGGAGGACCCGGAATTCATCTGCCGCCGGATAATGATCCATGCCGCCGAGGACGTGGGGCTGGCCGATCCCAGGGCGCTGGTGGTGGCCGCGGCGGCCGCCCAGGCAGTGGAAAGGGTGGGGCTTCCCGAGGCCAGGATCATTATGGCCGAGGCCGCCCTGTACGTGGCCCTGGCGCCCAAGAGCAATTCGGTGGTGATGGCCATCGACAACGCCATGAAGGCCGTGGAGGACCGGGTGACCGGGGCCGTGCCGGAGCACCTGAGGGATTCCAGCTATTTTCAGCTGGAAAGGATTGCCGGCAGTAAAAAGACCAATAATTACAAGTATCCGCATGACTATGAGGGACATTACGTGCAGCAGCAGTACCTGCCGGACAATCTGCGGGGGAAGGAATTTTACTTTCCTTCCGGCAGCGGCGAGGAGAAGGCCGTCAAGGAGAAGTTGGACAAGCTGAAAAAACCGGGGATTGGGGATTAGTGACGGCTTAATTTCTAGTAAAACAGTCGGATTTAATATTGACTATGATTCCGGGCCGTGCTATCATAGTTTTAAAGTAATTCCGACTAAAACAGTATGAATTAAATGGAGGTGGGGGATTGCGGCTTTCAACCAGAGGACATTACGGCCTCAAGGCCATGTTTGATCTGGCGCAGCATTACGGGGCCGGCCCCATTCCTCTGAAAAGTGTGGCCGAAAGGCAGAACATATCCGGGCATTACCTGGAACAGTTAATTGCCGTATTGCGTAAGGGTGGCCTGGTGAAGAGTGTGCGGGGATCCCGGGGCGGATATGTCCTGGCCCGTTCTCCCGGGGAGATCCGGGTGGGTGACGTTATCCGCATAGTGGAGGGGCCCATCGCTCCGGTGGAGTGTGTCAGCGAATTTAAAACGGCGGAATGCGACCAGGCGGACTCCTGCATTACCAGAACCGTCTGGGCAAAGGTCCGCGACAGCATCGCCCAGGTTATGGATTCCATCACCCTGGCCGACATGTGCCGGGAAGAAGAGGAAAGAAGTCGCCAGGACAGGGAATAATAGAAACGGTCCATTGAAAATGTGAGGAGGAAATACAGTGCGCAGGGTTTACTTCGACCACAGCGCCACCACGCCGGTCCGGCCGGAGGTGGCCGAGGCAATGTGCAAGTTCCTGAAAGAAAATTTCGGCAACCCCACCAGCCTGCACAGTTTCGGGCGGCAGGCCAGAAAAGAAGTTGAGGAGGCCAGGGAAAAAGTAGCCCGGGCCATCGGCGCCGCCCCCAACGAAATAGTTTTTACCAGCGGGGGCACCGAAGCCGACAACATGGCTATTCACGGGGTGGCCTATTCCAATAGAAACAAGGGTAACCACATCATCACATCGGCGGTTGAACACCACGCCGTGCTGAATACCGTCAAGGCCCTGGGCAAGGAAGGTTTTACCATAACCATCCTTCCCGTGGACAAATACGGAATGGTCAGCGTTGACGATGTGGCCGCGGCCATTACCGACAAGACAATACTGATCACCATCATGCACGCCAACAACGAGGTGGGCACCATAATGCCCATCAGGGAGATAAGCGAACTGGCCCGGTCCAGGGGAATTATCTTCCACACCGACGCGGTTCAGAGCTTCGGCAAAATCCCAGTCGATGTCAACGAACTGGGAGTCGACCTGCTCACCGTCTCGGGCCATAAGATATACGGACCCAAAGGGATAGGAGCACTTTATATTCGCAAGGGTACCCGCTGGCGCCAGACCCTTTTCCACGGAGGGGCCCAGGAGCGTTTGCGCCGGGCCGGCACTGAAAACACGCCGGGCATTATCGCCCTCGGGGCGGCGGCTGAACTGGCGGCGGCCAACCTGGAGCGGGAAAGCGCATACCTTGCCGGGCTGAGGGACAGGTTAATCAGGGAAGTGACGGAAAAAATAAGCCATGTCAAGCTGACCGGGCACCCCGCCCAGAGGCTGCCCAACCACGCCAGCTTTACCTTTGAGTTTATCGAGGGCGAGTCAATGCTGCTGAGCCTGGACATGAAGGGAATCGCGGCTTCCAGCGGGTCAGCCTGCACCTCGGGGTCCCTGGAGCCCTCCCACGTGCTGCTGGCCATGGGTATACCCCATGAAGTTGCCCACGGGTCCATCCGCATAACCCTTGGGATTGACAACAAGCCGGAGGATATAACCTATTTCATGGAAGTAATGCCTCCCATTGTGGAAAGGCTGCGGGCCATGTCTCCCCTGGACCAGGAAACCGAATTCAGTATGAATTCCGACTGCTCCCTGTGCAAGGTGAGCGGGTCGTGCAGCAGGGTGTAGCGGGCTTCGTACCGAAAATATATTTTGATTAGGCAGATTTGATAAAAACCAACGGGAGGCCGGAATTTATGTACAGTGAAAAGGTGATGGACCACTTCGAAAATCCCAGGAATGTAGGGGAGATTCCTGATGCGGACGGTGTGGGCCAGGTCGGCAATCCCTCCTGTGGGGATATAATGAGAATTTATCTTAAAATTAAGGATAACGTCATCGAGGATGTAAAATTCAAAACCTTCGGCTGCGGGGCGGCCATCGCCACCAGCAGCATGGTTACCGAGATGGTGAAGGGGAAGACCCTCGATGAGGCCTTGAAGATAAGCAACAAACAGGTGGCCGAGGCGCTGGACGGGCTGCCCCCCCAGAAAATGCACTGCTCGAACCTGGCGGCCGACGCCCTCCATGCCGCCATAGAGGACTATAAATCCAGGCAAAAAAAATAATCGTCTGGAAAAAACGGCTTATAAATTAACCGCTGACAGCTGACGGCTGACAGCTATTTAGGGTGGATGCGTTGAGTTCGGTTAAAAAGGTTATTGTGGCCATGAGCGGCGGGGTGGACAGTTCTGTTACCGCCGCCCTTTTGCTTGAAAAGGGTTATGAAGTGATCGGGGTGACCATGCAGATCTGGGATCCCGGAGTGACCGAGGTGGCCGGGGACCACGTGGGCTGCTGCTCCCTGTCGGCCGTCGAGGACGCCAGGCGGGTGGCCCACCGGCTGAACATACCCTATTACGTGATGAACTTCCGGCAGGCCTTTGAAGAAAAAGTGATAGACTATTTTGTCCGGGAGTACCTCGGCGGCAGGACGCCAAACCCCTGCATCGCCTGCAACAGGTACATAAAGTTTGAGCTGCTGCTGCAAAAGGCCCTGGCCCTGGGGGCCGACTACGTGGCCACCGGCCACTACGCCAGGCTTTACCGGGACGAGGGGCTAAACAGGTATGTGATAAAAAGGGCGGTGGACAGGAAGAAGGACCAGACCTACGTGCTGTTCAACATGACCCAGGGCCAGATTGCCCGCACCCTGATGCCGCTGGGGGACTACACCAAGGACCAGGTGCGCCGGATGGCGGCCGAGCGGGGCCTGGCCACGGCGGAAAAGCCGGAAAGCCAGGAAATTTGCTTTGTGGTGGATGATGACTATACCCGTTTTATAGAAGAGAGGGCCGGCGGGGAAGTCAGGCCCGGCCCCTTTGTGGACCGGGCGGGCAATGTCCTGGGGACCCACCGGGGGATCCCCTATTATACCATCGGGCAGCGCCGGGGCCTGGGCATCGCGGCGGGGTACAGGCTGTACGTGGTCGACATAGACCCGGAGCGCAACGCCGTGGTGCTGGGCACCGGGGAGGAGCTGTTGTCGCCCGGGCTGGAGGCCGGAGACAACAATTTCATCCCCTTCGACCGGCTGGAGGGACCCCTGCGGGTTGAGGCCCAGATACGCTATAACGGCCGGCCGGAGCCGGCCGTCATTTCCCCCCTGGAGGGCGGCCGGGTGAAGGTGGCCTTCGACCGGCCCCAGCGGGCCGTCACCCCCGGCCAGGCGGTAGTCTACTACCAGGGGGATATACTTGTAGGCGGAGGGACTATAGAGAGCAGGTACTAAAATTCCCCTCATCGTTGAAATCAAGTAGATTATATCACCTGACCATCATTTATACTATTATTTCCAGATATTTTTTGGAGAACTGCCCCGTTGTTACACCCGCCATTCTTTAGTTTCTTGAGTGCTTTCAAATACGTTTCAATAGGTGGTGCGCGGGAACGCGCATTTTTTGGTTTTTATACGGTTATAATATTCTTCATGAATCATTCGCGGGAGGCGGTATTTTTTGATTTGCCCCGTATGTGGCGGCAAAGCCACCGGCAAGGTCGGCCTGGACCAGTATTACTGCTGGGACTGCTGTGTTGAGTACAGGATTAACAAGGAAGGGGTTCAGATATACGAGGTGGCCGAGGACGGGAGTCTGGTGGCCTTTGACCCGCACAATGAATTTCTTCTCTAAAACGGCATGTTTGTATATCAAATGTGATTTAAGAAATCCGGGGGGTGTACCAGTATATGCGCAGCTTTTTAAAGGGTATTTTGGCCGGTACTCTGCTGGGGGCTTTGGCCGGCTCATTCATGAAACCCAGCCGGAAACCGGAACTGAGGGATTTGATGCACATGGCCGACGGGACGGAAATTAAAAAGAAGACCGGAAAAGTAATCAAGGGCGTGGTCAGGTCAATGGATAAAATGATGAAGAAGTGAGGGTGACCTCACTTTTCTTCTTACTTAATACCTGACGGCCTGCCTGACAGATAACTAAAGTCAGATGTCTTACGACTGACGGCCGACGACCGACGACTGATATGGCAGGTGGATGAGTTGCCGGGGTGGAATAACAGGAAGAATTACAGAAGGGCATTTATCGTCCTCCTGGTTATACTGGCCCTGTATGGAATATTTCTGGTCAGGGAAATACTGGTCTCGTTCCTGCTGGCCGGGATGCTGGCCTACCTCTTCAACCCGCTGGTGGATAGGCTGGAAAGCAGGGGGACCGGCCGTACCGGGGCCATCCTCCTGGTATACGCAGCGGCCGCCATAATTGCCACGGCCACCGCGCTGTACGGCGTTCCCCGCATGGTGGGGCAGTTGAACAGCCTGGTGGTGGCCATCCCTGCTTACACCGTACAGGTGCAGAAAATCAGCCAGGATATAGATTCCCGGTACGCCAGGGCCGGCCTGCCGCAGGAAATGAAAAAAATTATTGACGGCCGGATAAACTGGCTTGAGGAGAGGGTGCTGGCGCTGGTGAACCGGGTTATATCGGGCATTGTGAGCCTGCTGGGCCAGCTTTTCAGCATACTGCTGGCCCCGGTGCTGGCTTTTTACATGCTCCGGGATTTCTCCCGGTTCAAGGAGGACTTCTTTTCAGTGGTGCCCCACCGGTGGCAGAATGAAGTGGTTATCCTGGCCGGGGAAATAAACAGGGTGCTGGACAGCTACATAAGGGGATACCTTCTGGTCTGCCTGATCGTGGGTGTCCTTACCGGCGCGGCCATGTTCCTTCTGGGCCTTGAGTTTGCTCTCCTCCTGGGGCTGTTTGCCGGCCTCACCGAGCTGATTCCCTATTTCGGCCCCTTCATCGGGTTCCTGCCGGCGGTGTCCCTGGCCCTGCTGAAATCCAAGTGGCTGGCCCTCAAGGTGGTGCTGGCGTTTCTAATCATCCAGCAGCTTGAGGGGAACGTCATTTCGCCTAAAATACTGGGGGACAGGGTGGGCCTTCACCCCCTGGCGGTGATCATGGCGCTCCTGGTGGCCGGAGAGCTGTTCGGGCTGCCCGGCATGCTGCTGGCGGTGCCTGCGGCGGCAATATTAAGGATATTGATTGCCTTTACCTGGCAGAAGCTCAAATTAAATTGAGCGGGCCGGGACATAGTATAACCGAACCTTGACACTGTATGATTGTATTTGTATAATTATACCGCACAAAATAGTAAATGGAAAAATAAGGAACATTGTGTCTGGGGTGAATTTGAAAGTTGAAAAAAATGACCGGCAGCCAGATCAGGGAAAGTTTCCTGAAATTTTTTGAAGGCAAGGGGCACCGTATACTGCCCAGCGCCTCGTTAATTCCCACCAACGACCCCAGCCTCCTCTGGACGGCGGCGGGCATGGTCCCCTTCAAACCATATTTTACCGGGGCGGCAAAACCTGAAACCACCCGGGTGACAACCTGCCAGAAGTGCCTGCGCACCCCCGACATTGACTCGGTGGGGCGGACGGCCAGGCACCACACCTTTTTTGAGATGCTGGGCAACTTTTCCTTTGGGGATTACTTTAAAAAGGAGGCTATCCCCTGGGCCTGGGAGTTTGTTACCGAACGCCTGGGTCTACCCGCGGATAAGTTGTGGATTACCATTTACCTTGATGATGACGAGGCCTTTGAAATTTGGCACAAGGACGTGGGGGTAAGCAAAGACCGGATTGTCCGGCTGGGCAAGGATACCAACTTCTGGGAAATCGGGGTGGGCCCCTGCGGGCCGTGCTCGGAAATATATATTGACCTGGGCGAAGCCAGGGGCTGCGGGCAGGAAGAATGCGGCGTGGGGTGCGACTGCGACCGCTTCCTGGAAATATGGAACCTGGTCTTTATTCAGTTTTTCAGGGATGAAAACGGGAACTATACTCCCCTGGAAAGCAAGGGCATAGACACCGGCATGGGCCTGGAGAGGACCGCCTCTGTGATCCAGGGAATGGCTACCAACTTCGACACCGATATTTTCAGGGAGATAATGGATTTCACCGCCAGGGAAACAGGGGTTGCATACGGGCGGGATAAGGATATCGACCTGGCCCTTAAAGTTATTGCCGACCACTGCCGGGCCGTTACCTTTGCCGTGTCCGACGGGGCCCTGCCGTCCAACGAGGGCAGGGGTTACGTGATCCGCAGGCTGTTACGGCGGGCGGTGCGCTTCGGGCGTACCCTGGGGATAGACAAGCCCTTCCTCTACAAGGTGGCCGGGGCCGTAATCAGGCAGATGGGAAGCGCCTACCCGGACCTGCGGCAAAATAGGGACCACGTAATGAATGTTATCCGGACCGAGGAGGAGAGGTTTGGTGAAACCCTGGCCCAGGGCACCGAAATGCTGAACAGGATGATCAGGGAGGCTAAATCCTCGGGCAAGTTTCAGATAGGCGGCCCGGACGCCTTCAAACTGTATGACACTTACGGCTTCCCCCTGGAGCTGACCGTGGAAATGGCCCGGGAGCAGGGGCTGGGCGTTGACGGGGACGGCTTCACCCAGGCCATGAACGAGCAGCGGGAGAGGGCCCGCAGCGCCCGGCAGGAAACCGAATACATATCGGAGCGGGACGCGCTGTACGGTTCGACCCGGGACCAGTTGGGCGAAACCCGGTTTATCGGCTATACCGACCTTGAAACTGAAGCCAGGGTGGTTTTTCTGGCCAAAGAGGGAAAACAGGTACATACCGCCAGGGCCGGGGAAGAAGTGGAGATCGTGCTGGACGTCACTCCCTGCTATGCCGAGGCGGGGGGCCAGGTAAGCGATTATGCCAGGATAACGGCAACCGACCTGGAAGTGGACGTATACGAGGTATTTAAGCCTGTCGAGGGTGTGCATGTGCACCGGGGCAAGGTGCTGAGCGGTATAATCACCATGAAGGACGCCGTCACCGTCCGGGTGGACCGGGAGAGGCGCAGGGCAGTGGCCAGAAACCACTCGGCCACGCACCTGCTGCACAAGGCGCTGAAGGAGGTACTGGGAGGCCACGTCAACCAGTCCGGCTCCCTGGTCGAACCGGACCGGCTGCGCTTTGACTTTACTCATTACACCGCCGTGTCCAGGGAGGAACTGCACAGGATAGAAGAACTGGTAAACAGTGCTGTCCTTTCCAACCTGGCAGTGGAAACCATGGAAAAGTCCCTGGAAGAGGCCAGGTCCATGGGCGCCGCCGCCCTTTTCGGCGAAAAGTACGGTAGTGTTGTGCGGGTTGTAAAGATGGGGGATTTCAGTCTGGAGCTGTGCGGGGGGACCCACATCAAGTCCACCGCGGAAATAGGGCTGTTCAAGCTCCTGGGAGAAAGCTCGGTGGGCGCCGGGCTGCGCCGGGTGGAGGCCGTTACCGGGGAAGGCGCCCTGAGGTATATCAATGCCAGGGAAGAGCAGATTTTTGAAATTGCCCGTATAACCAAGGCCATGCCGCATGAGGTTGTCCAGCGGGTGGAGGGCCTGATGAGGGAAATAAGGGAACTGGAAAATGAGTCCGAGGGACTGAGGGCAAAACTGGCCCGCTATGAGGTACAGAGCCTGCTGGAGCAGGTCAGGGAGGCAAAAGACGGGGTCAAGGTTTTGTCGGCCAGGGTCTCATCCCCGGATATGGACAGCCTGCGGGCAATGACCGACCTGATCAGGGACCGCCTGGGTTCGGCCGTGGTGGTGCTGGGAAGCGTGGCCGGGGAGAGGGTGAACCTGGTGGCGGCGGTAACTTCCGACCTGGTCCCCCGGGGGCTGCACGCCGGCAAGTTGATCAAGGAAATTGCGGCCGTGGTCGGCGGTGGCGGCGGCGGCAGGGCCGATATGGCCCAGGCCGGCGGGAAAGATCCCTCCCGGCTGCAGGAGGCCCTGGATAAGGCATACTCTGTCGCCATGGGTCAGATCAGGGATTAAGAAGGCCCTGGAGTGCATAATTTGTCGTATAAACAAAATCTTAGACGAAAACCTTTTAAATACTGTTAAAGGAAAACTTTGAACAATAACGAATATAGATTTAAAATGAGGTTATATTCTTATGGTAAGGGGGTGTAAGCCGTGACCAGGAACCAGGACCATATGGAAGAAACCATGATGTTCAACGTTCAGGCGGAAGAATTGAACCAGGCCCGGGATATCCTTCTCTCGGTCTACTCCGCGTTGAAACAGAAAGGTTACAATCCTATCAATCAGCTCGTAGGCTACCTCCTGTCCGGTGACCCCGCCTATATAACCAGCTATAACAACGCCAGGAGCCTGGTAAGGAGGCTGGAAAGGGACGAACTGCTGGAAGAACTGCTGAAAAACTACCTGGAGGAGAGTAAACCCTGCGGATAGCAGGGCTTTTTTCACTTTTCACATCGGGGACGGTTCTGAATGTGAATTTAAACTCAGCTTATTCACACTGAGAACCGTCCCCGATGTGAATTTTATGACCACGACTGACGATAGGAGAAGAAACCTTGGAATACCGTATTCTGGGCCGGACGGGGATCAGGGTGTCCCGGCTCTGCTTCGGGGCGCTGACCATCGGGCCGCTGCAGGCCAAACTGCCTGTAAAAGAGGGGGCAAGGATTATTCAGGGCGCCCTTGACGCCGGGGTAAACTTCATAGACACTGCTGAACTTTACGGCACCTATGAATATATAAGGGAAGGCATAGCCGGCCGGGCCGGCAGCGTGGTGATAGCCACCAAGTCATACGCCTACACCCGGGAAGGCATGCGCGGCAGCATAGAGAAGGCGCTCAAGGAGACGGGCAGGGATTATATCGACATATTCCTGCTCCACGAACAGGAGTCGGAACTGACTATCAGAGGCCACTGGGATGCCGTGGAGGAAATGATTGAGGCAAAGGAAAGAGGCACCGTCAGGGCATTGGGGATATCGACCCACTCGGTCCGGGGGGTACGGGCCGCGGCGGCGGTGCAGGAGTTTGATGTTATTCACCCCCTGATAAACATGAAGGGCATCGGCATCCGTGACGGCACGGTGGAGGATATGAAGGCCGCCATAGCAGACGCCTTCATGGCCGGTAAAGGCCTGTACGGCATGAAGGCGCTGGGGGGCGGAAACCTGATCAATGATAAAAGGGAAGCCTTTGACTTTGTCCTTTCGATCCCGGGCCTTTCGTCTGTGGCCGTCGGCATGCAGAGCCTGGCCGAGGTCCGCTACAATGTTGCCTTTTTTGAAGGCAGGCAGGTGGGCCGGGAGCTTGAACTGATGGTTTCCCGCCGCAACAGGAGGCTGCATATTGAAGACTGGTGCTCCGGTTGCGGCAGCTGTGTGGAGAGGTGCAGCGAGGGGGCGCTTGCGCTGACAGGCGGCAAAGCGGTGGTGGACGCTGCCGGCTGCCGGCTCTGTGGGTATTGTGCCACGGCCTGCCGGGAAATGTGCATAAAAATAATTTAAACCTGGATGCAGGAAGAATCCAGAATATTTATTTTTTATTTTGACTCTTGACTCTTGTATTCTTCTTTTTTGTGTTCTTTGTGCCCTCTGTGGCATAATATATTTTAATGTGCGGTGAAGACTATGCGTATTATGGGCCTGGACCTGGGAGACAAAACCATCGGAGTGGCGGTAAGCGATCCCATGGGCTGGACTGCCCAGGCCGTTGAGGTAATACGCCGGGAAAGGAATACCGGCGGGGAAATCCAGAAACTTAAGGAATTAATTGACCGCTATGAGGTCAAAATGATACTGCTGGGACTGCCCAAAAACATGAACGGGACGGTGGGTGAGCGCGGTCAAAAGGCCATTGAGTATGCCTCCATGCTCCGGGAAAAGCTGGGTTTGCCGGTGGAAATGTGGGATGAAAGGCTGAGTACCGTTTCAGCCACCAGGATATTGCTGGAAGCCGACATGAGCAGGGCCAAAAGAAAAAAAGTTGTCGACAAGATGGCGGCGGCGGTAATCCTTCAGGGTTATCTTGACGCCGGGGGAAAACCCCCTATTCAATGAATAAACACATGAATAAACGTCTTCCTTGACAATCATATTATTAAAGGATAAAATATCCTCATCTTTTTGAGTTGAGGTGATAATAATGACTCACCACCATGACCACGGCAACGGGTGTGACTGCGGGGAAGGGAACGAAATCATTACCCTGATTGACGATGACGGAGAAGAAAAGGACTTCACAGTAATAGATATACTGGAATTGGACGGCTCCGAGTACGCCATCCTGCTGCCTGTGGACGAGGAGTCTGACGAGGCAATCATACTCAAGTTTGCCGAAGACGATCAGGGCAACGAAATACTGGTGGACATTGAGGATGACGAGGAATGGGAAAAAGTGGCTGATGCCTGGGAAGAAATGATGGCTCAGGAAGAGTCCTAAAACCGGGTGCATTTGGCTGCCCGTCCCAAAGGTTCCGGGACCGGGTGTTTAGGTTTGAATTCTTTTGGGATTTTGGATTTCGAGCTTCAGGTATGCCATGAAAAAAGGATTTTTGCTCTTTTAATATGATAAGCCGGTACAGGGAAGGTTCGAAAGCTGGAAAATCGAATTTGCTTCCACCGGCTTTTTGTCGTTTTCAGGAACTTTTATGTCGGGACCTCCGTCTTTAACCATGAAGGAGGGGGATCTTGAGCAGTAGAGGGATGAAAATAGCGATACTGTCGGTGGTCTTCGCCTGCCTCGGCGCCCTGGCCTTTTTGGGTGTGGCGGTGGCTACCGGGCCGGATACAATCTTACCCGGCGTCAATGTACTGGACGTTGACCTGTCCGGACTGACAAGGGAAATGGCGGAAGGCAAGCTGCTGCTGCTGGAAAAGGAAGTTGTCCAGTCCACCCCGCTGGTTGTCCGGTACGGCGACAGGGCCTGGCGGCTTCAGCCCGCAAAGATTGGGGTTAGCGTGGACAGGGACAGGGTGCTGAACGAGGCCGTTAAGGTTGGCCGCCGGGGAAGCGTGGTTCAGCGCTGGAGGCAGTGGCAGCAGGCGAAAAAGGAGGGTGTCCGGATACCGCTGTATATAAGCATTGATCAATCAAAATTGGAGCATGAGTTAAGGCTGATCACCTCGGAAATCACCGTTCCGCCAAAAGACGCCCAGCTGAAAATCAACCCCGACGAAACGGTGGAGGTTGTTCCTTCCCAGGAGGGCATCACCGCTGACATAGAAAAGATTTACCAGGATATTCTGGAAGTATTTAAAAATTGTGACTCGGCGCCGGAGGTAGAACTGCCGCTGGTTAAGGCCAGTCCCCGGGTAACCACCCGGGAGGTTCTGGACATGGGGATAAACGGGCTGCTGGCCGCCTATACCACCACCTTTGATCCCAGTGACGCCGACCGCTCTTACAATATAAGGGTAGCCGCCGGCGCCATTAACGGTTTGTTGATTTCCCCGGGGGATGCTTTTTCTTTCAACGATGTGGTCGGTCCGCGCAGTTCCGAGGCAGGGTACAAGAATGCCAAGGTGATTATCAACAATGAACTGGTGGAAGGAACCGGCGGGGGGGTTTGCCAGGTAAGCACCACTCTTTACAATGCTGTATTACTGGCCAACCTTGAAGTTTTGGACCGGAGCAACCATTCCATACCGGTAGCCTATGTACTGCCCGGACGGGACGCCACTGTGGCGTATAATTATATAGATTTCCGGTTCAAAAATTCAACACCTTATTATTTATACCTTAAAACCTTCGTCAAATCCGGCCGGCTTACCGTGAAAATATACGGGAACTCCGGTTACCGCCGGCAGGTGATAATTAAAACCATGGTCGTTGAAACCAGTCCCTTTAAGGAACTCTTTTTGCAAGACCCCGGTTTGAAGGCCGGGGAGACCAGGGTAAAAAGAAAAGGGAGCCCCGGGATGCGCGTTACCGCTCAAAGAGTTGTGCTGGAAAACGGGTCCGCCAGAGTCGAGGATTTACCCCCCAGCATTTATAACACTGTAGACCAGCTGGTCCTGACCGGGCCCGCCGGCCGGCCGCCAGGCGCCCAAAGCCCGCCGGCGGTTAATGCCAATATAAATACTGTACCCGGGCAGGGAGGAACGGGCAGCGGCAGTACCGGCGCCGCCGGTACCGGCAACACCGCCAATCCCGCCAATCCTGGAACGGGAGAGATTACCGGCGGTGCGGGTGTTACCGACAATGGTAAAATAGTCCCACCCGCTCAAAAAACACCGTCCGATAAAAAGGAAAACTCGCCATAAAGGCGAGTTTTCCCGGCCGGAAGTCAAAGCCTTACGCAAAAGCGCCGTTTAGACTGGTCCGAGTTCTCCAGAACTCCGGCAAATTGCCACCAGGCCTTATGTGCAAAGCACATCGTTTGGTGGCCTGTTTGTATTATGCCCTAAAAATAGTTTTTAATTATGTTATTTTATGGGTAAATAAATGTATAATGATTTAAAAAAGCAGGCTGTGGTATATGCGCAATAAAACGGAAATCAGGGTCTCACCTTCAAGGCGGGCATATTTATTTTTTATCCTTTTCACACTGGCGCTGTTTTTTTTAATGGCCGCCCTTTACTGGAAGGCCCTTCTTACGCCGGTGGCAGCGGGGAAACAGGTGCGGGAAGCCAGTATTAACATACCTGAAAACTCCAACTGTTCCATGATCGGTGACATCCTTTTCAAAAGCGGCCTGGTCAGGGGGCCGGACCTGCTTTCCTTTTATGCCCGGCTGCACGGTGTGGACCAGAAGCTCAAACCGGGCCGCTACCTGTTCAATACGGGCCAGTCCCTGCCTCAAATTGTAAGCAGGCTGGTAACCGGTCCTCCTGATGTAATAATTTTCACCATGCCCGAGGGTTACAGCCTGGCCCAACTGACGGACCTTCTGGTGCAAAAGGGCCTGGCGGACAGGGAAAGGTTTAAAAGTTTGCTGGCCCAGCCCTGGAGGTTCAAGCACCTGTTTTTAAAGAAGATGCCCACGGACACCGGCCTGGAAGGCTACCTTTTTCCCGACACATACCACGCCGGGAGCAGAACGGGTGAAGAACAGATAATAAATATAATGCTGGACAGGTTTGAGGCCGAGATCAAAAAGCTGGACTACGAAAAGAAAGCCCGGAAAATGAACCTGACCCTGCACGAAGCCGTGACCATCGCTTCCATGATCGAGGGGGAGGCCGCCGTTGATCAAGAGCGGCCGCTGATAGCCGGAGTGATATACAACAGGCTCCGCCTGGGCATGCCCCTGCAGATAGATGCCACGGTAAAATACGCCCTGGGCGGGCAGAAGAAAAAAATATATTACAAGGATCTGGAAGTTGATTCGCCTTACAATACATACCGGGTGACCGGACTGCCGCCGGGCCCCATCAACTCACCGGGCCGGGCTTCACTGCTGGCCGCGGTGGAACCTGCCGACACGGACTACCTCTACTACGTGGCCAAGCCGGACGGAACCCACGCATTTTCCTCAAGCCTGGCCGAGCATAATATCAACAAGAAAAAATACCAGCAGTGAAGAACCGGGGTGAGGGCATGAAAAGGCCGGAACTGCTGGCCCCGGCCGGTAACATGGAAAAACTCAGGGCAGCGGTGGTTTACGGCGCCGATGCCGTGTACCTGGGGGGCCCTCAGTACGGGCTGCGGGTGGGCGCCGAAAATTTTACCCTGGACCGGCTGCCGCTGGCGGTCAATTATGCCCACCGGCACAAAGTGAAGGTTTATGTGACGGTGAACATTTTTGCCCATAACCGTGACTTTCAGGGGCTGCGGGAATACATCGGGACGCTGCGGGAGATCGGGGCTGACGGTTTAATCGTGGCCGATCCCGGAATTTTACACCTTGTCCGGCGCAACTTTCCCGGCCTGCCGGTGCACCTCAGCACCCAGGCCAACACCACCAACACGGCGGCAGCTACCTTCTGGGAGGCCCAGGGGGTTTCCAGGATAGTGCTGGCCAGGGAACTTTCCCTGGCTGAGATCAGGGAAATCAGGGAAAAAGTAAAGGTTCAGCTTGAGGTTTTTGTACACGGCGCCATGTGCATTTCCTATTCCGGCCGGTGCCTGCTGAGCAAGTACATGACCGGCCGGGACGCCAACCTGGGCGACTGCGCCCAGGCCTGCAGGTGGCGTTACGCTTTAATGGAGGAAAAAAGGCCGGGAGAGTACTTCCCGGTATTCGAGGACGAAAGGGGCTCATATATACTGAGTTCCCGGGACCTGTGCCTGCTGTCCCGCCTGCCGGACCTGGCAGGGGCCGGGATAGACAGCTTCAAGATCGAGGGGCGGGTAAAAAGCATACATTACGTGGCCACGGTGGTGAAGGTCTACCGGGAGGCCATTGACAGGCTGGTGGAAAATACCGAAGGTTTTGCGGTGGATCCCGGATGGTGGAACGAGCTGGGCAAGGTCAGCAACCGCGACTATACCGCCGGGTTTTTGTCCGGCGACGCCGCCCTGGCGGGGCACGGCGATGTGGACGGCATTTACCGGAGGAACTGCACTTTTGTGGGGCTGGTGAAGGGTTACCACCCGGGCCGGAAGGTGGTGGAGGTGGAACAGCGCAACCGGTTTTTCCGGGGGGAGACCCTGGAAGTGTTGAGTCCGGGGTGTCCCAACCGCACATTAAAGGTGGAGACCATGCTGGACCAGGACGGCCGGTCTTTAGATCAGGCGCCGCACCCCTGCCAGACGGTCTTCATTCCCACGGACCAGCCGGTGAAGGAATTCAGTCTCCTCAGGAGATTGGAATGAATGTACAGGGATTAGGGATTGTCCCTGACCCGAAACGTCAGCCCCGTTTACATTCCTTCTTTCCTGGTCAAGCTATTAACAGGAGAAATGTGAAGAAGGCTGGGATTAATGGAAAGGACAAAGAGAAGGCTGGTATGGACATTAACCATACTGGTCTTTTTTTTCATCTGTGCGGCCGCCCGCACCGGCTATATTCAGGTTGTGCAGGGGAATCACTACGCCCGGAAGGCCCTGGCCAGCGAAACGGACGGCGTTGCCCTGGAGGACTATAGCAGGGGCCAAATATTAGACCGCCATTTGAGGCCCCTTACAGGGTTGTACAGGTCCAACAGGATACTGGTATTCCCCGCGGTAATGGAGGATCCGGAGGCGGTGGCCAGGGGCCTTTCCGCCATTACCGGGGCCGATTTTTTCACTGTCACAAAAACGCTGTCGGAAAAAAAACCTGCCCTGCTGCCCTTCAGGATCACCGCCGATCAGTCCCGGTTAATACAGGAATCGGGGTGGGAAGGGGTGCTGGTGGCGCCCTATACCTGCCGTTACGGTCCCAGCCCGCTGGCTGCCCATGTGGTGGGGCACATGGGCAGGATCAGGGATTTACGGGAACTTGAAGAACTCAACCGGTCCGGAGAAAAGACTTACCGGCTCAGTGACTGGGTTGGCCGGAAGGGGCTGGAACACTTCTACGAAGGGGAACTGAGAGGGCAGTATCCCTCAGGTTTTGCCGGTCTTTATACCGATGCCCTGGGCAAGCCCCTGCCGGGAATACCGGTAATGGTGGACACCGGCTTGGGGGACTTTACCCGCAGTGACGTGGTCACCACCATTGACGCGGATATTCAGGAAATGGTGGAGAGAGTGATGGACAGGCATATTAAAAAGGGTGCGGTGGTGGTTATGGACAAGTCAAGCGGGGATATACTGGCCATAGCTTCCCGCCCGGCATATAACCCGGACCCGGGGGCAGGCGACCTGGTATCTTCCGGTGAAGACGAAAGGTTTGTCAATCAGGCGCTGTCCCTTTTCCAGCCCGGCTCAATTTTTAAGGTGGTGGTGGCCGCGGCCGCGCTTTCCGGGGGTGTGGTCAGGCCCGACACCCGTTTTTACTGCCGGGGCAGCCTGGAAAAACCGGTCCGCTGCTGGAAAGATGAGGGACACGGGTCCATCACCCTGGCCGAAGCCTTCGCCCAATCGTGCAACCCGGTCTTCGTCAGGCTGGGCCAGGAACTGGGCCCCCGGCAGCTGATCGGCTATGCCCGGGCCCTGGGCCTGGACAACCAGGGAATCCTGGGCTACCCCGCGGCCCCCGACCGGCGCCAGGACCTCAACCTCATTGCCGGACAATACAACCTGGTGAGCAGCAGTGTGGGGCAGGGCCCTGTTCTGGCCACTCCGCTGCAGATAACCGCCATGATAAATACCGTGGCCAATGAAGGGCTTTACCTGCAGCCCAGGCTGGTAAGTGAAATACGCCCGGCCAGGGGTGCGCCGCGGAAAATAAGGCCAGGGGAACCGGTGAGGGCGGTGTCCCCGGAGGTTGCCCGCCAGATCGGAGAAATGATGGTGATGGTGACCAGGCAGGGGGTCGGCCGGAGGGCCTGGGTGAGCCAGGGCGGAACTGCTGGAAAAACCGGCTCGGCCCAGCTGGGCGGCAGCAGGGAAGTGGTCAATGCCTGGTTTTCAGGGTACGGGCCCCTGGACAATCCCCGGTTCACCGTAACCGTCCTGGTCCGGGAGGGTGTCAGCGGTGGTGAAACCGCCGCCCCTGTTTTCCGGGAAATAATGGAGAACATTATCATGCTCTCGGGCTTTTAAAAAGGGTGAGTATATCTTTTTTTCGCTGTGAATTTAAAAACCACTTGTGTTTGATTGACTGCCTAAAAAAAGTATAGTAGGATAACAGTATAATTTTACTTTAACGGGAGTGTAAGCCATGATTGTTAAGGGCGATCATATACGCGCCCTGCGGGAAGAACGCGGATATACGCTGCAGGACATGGCCAAGCGGGCAAACCTTTCCCTCTCCTATCTGAGCGAAATTGAAAGGGGATCCAAGCGCCCCTCATTAAAATCCATTGACAAACTGGCTGCCGCCCTCAATGTTTCAAAGGCCCAGCTTATCGAGGGGGATGTGGCCGATACCGGCCTTTCCCTGGGAGATAAAATCCGCCTGATGAGGGGAGAAAAGAACCTCTCGCTGCAGGATTTGGCCAACAAGGCGGGCATTTCCCTTTCTTACCTCAGCGAGATAGAGCGGGGAACCGTTTACCCGGCCCTTAACACACTGAAAAGGATAGCCGAAGGGCTGGGTGTTTCACCCTCCACCCTGATGGGACACGAGGGGTCCCTCGGTCACAAGCTCAAGTCTCTCCGGGAGGAATACGGCCTCACCCAGGCCCAGCTGGCCAACCTGGCGGGGGTCACCGCCGGCCTGATCGGCCAGATTGAACAGGGGAAAGTTCAGCCTTCGCTGAAAACACTGGAGAAGCTGGCCGAGGTGATGGGTGTTTCACCCTGCTATTTCATCATGGAGCCCGGCGCCGTCGATCAGATGCTGAGCCTGATGAGCCCGGAGTTGCGGGAACTGCTCATGCACCCCAACGTGCAGTCCGTCCTGAACATGATCTGTAACCTCAATGAAAAGGAGCTGCAGTTTATTTTAAACTTTATCCAGCTGTTCAAGCGTTCCGACCTGAGTTAAAATTTTATTGACAAAAGTACCAGCGTAATCTTATCATATTATCATAGAAATAAACTGCGCTGGAGAAAATCAAAATGGCAACTGTGGTGAAGGATTTATGTCAGGGATGCGGAATCTGCGCCCAGGTTTGTCCCCGGGGCGCTATTAAATTGGTAGCCAATTCGGCGCTGATCGATAGTGAACTGTGCGATGACTGCGAGGAATGTGTTTTTGCCTGTCCCAACGGCGCAATCAGTGGATAAGTGAGGTGAAGAGAATGCCCTTTTATGATTTTCGCTGCAAAAAATGCGGGCACAGGTTTACTGTAATGACCGGGATGTCCGAACGCGACAAGGTGACCTGCCCGGAATGCAAGACAAAGGAAGTGGAGCAGTTGATTACCGGCTGCTCAATCCGGTCCGGGTCGGGATGCTCCCAGCCTTCGGTAAACACCGGATTCAGGGGTGGGTGAGGAGTGTAATATAAAGGCCGTCGGCCTTTGTGGGTGCGGCTGTCCGAAAAGCCCATCTGCTGTGTTCCGGACTTATTGAAAATTATTGCTGACAGCTGACAGCTTTAAGAGGGGGAATGACGGGTGGCTATAGAAATTAGTGAAAGTGGTTTTGAACAGGAGGTTATCAAATCCGGACAGCCGGTGCTGGTTGACTTCTGGGCGCCGTGGTGCGGCCCGTGCAGGAGTATGGCGCCTGTGCTGGAGGAAATTTCGGCGGAGTTTGCCGGCAGGGTTAAGGTTGGCAAGGTCAATGTGGATAACAACCAGAACCTGGCTAAAAAATATGGTGTTATGAGCATCCCCACTCTGGTAATGTTTAAAAATGGACAGATAGTGGGGCAGATGGTGGGTTTTACACCCAAAAATGTTCTGGCGAAAAAGCTGGAGAGCCTGTTGTAACCGGTGATGAAGCACTCAAGAGCCGGAATCCGGAATTTTAGGAATATTTTTTGGCCCATCGCCTTCAGATGGGCATTATCTTTTTGGAAGCAGTTACTGACAGATGAAATTTTTACCTCCGTGTTCTCTGTGTCCTCTGTGGCTAAATTTAACTTAAAGCGCGGGTGAGTTTGACTTGCACCAGATCTTGCTTTATATAGGACCTTTTCCCGTCCGGTCGTACGGGCTGATGATGGCCCTGGGCATGCTGGGAGGCATAACGCTGGCCTGGTACCTGGCCCGGAAGAAGGGTAAATACCAGGAAGACGTCCTGAACATGGCTGTTTACGCGCTGCTGGCCGGGCTGCTGGGATCCCGGCTGTGGGAAGTGATCTTTGACTGGGATTACTACGGGAGCCACCTGGCCGAAATTCCCGCCCTGTGGCAGGGGGGCCTGTCGGTGCAGGGAGGTGTTGCCGGAGGGCTGCTGGCGGTGATCCTTTACACCCGGAAGCATCAGATTCCCTTCTGGGAATTTGGGGACATGCTGGCTCCCGGCCTGTTGCTGGGACAGGCCCTGGGAAGGGTGGGCTGTTATCTGAACGGGTGCTGCTACGGTGTGCCCACGGCCTCGGCCTGCGGGGTGGTCTATCCTCCCGGCACCGACGCGTACCTCGCCTATGGCGCCGTGCCGCTGGTTCCGGCAGTTCTTTTCGAGGCTGCCTGGGACCTGGCGGCAATGGCATTGCTTCTCTTCTTACTTTTCAGAAAGCCCTTCCACGGCTTCATTGCCACGCTTTATTTCGTCCTGTATGCAGCGGGGCGGATTGTCCTTGAGTTTTTCAGGGCGGACAGCCTGACCATGTGGGGGTTGAAGACGGCCCAGGTTACCTCGCTGGTCACCATGCTGGCGGCGCTGGCGGTGATGCTTTACCTGAGGAGGAAAACCCGACTGGGAACAGGCGGAGCAAAGGTTGCGATTAGCAAGGAGCGCATGATTAAAAACAAGAAATCCAAATAAAAAAGCCATTGAAAAAGTTAGGGAATTGAGACTCAGGACCGGCTATACCAATTCCTCATTCCCAATTCCCAATTCCGCTTCTAATGAAGTATTCTCTCCAGTTCGGTGGGGTTAAATCCCACCACCACATCGTTGCCCACCCTTATTGTAGGAACTGCCAGCCGGCCGGTTTTCCGGACCATCTCGTTACGGGCCTGCCGGTCTTTGGCCACATCGTACTCAGTATAATTTACTCCCTTGCGTGAAAGAAACTCTTTCACAGTACGGCAGTGGGGTCATGTGGGTGTGGTGTACACAATCACATTTTTATTATCTATCACAATGGGACCTCCTTTTTTCAGCACTGCGCCGACAGACGCTTTTTTTTATTCTTACACCGGCCCCTTATTTTATACGCCATTTCCCGCCTGTTTAGATTAGTTGGAAAAGTAAAAACATTTAGTTGATAACGACATTTCTTTATAAGGCTAAGATATTATTTATTAGTTACATTTTATTGACAGTAGATGTCTTTGAATGGTACAATTAACTCGTGATATTGTTCACAATTGTCAGGAATGCAGTCAGAAATAAAAAAGGGGAAAATGATAGGTTTAATTACAGGCTTGAAAAACCGTGAATTGTTTATCAACCCCCCTTTTTTTTCTCAGGAATTGTGATTGTAATAACTTATTGGAGGAGGGGATAAAAAAAGTTCCAAAATTTATTGTTGGAAATTATTTCACCAGGACGTTTCAGCAAAAGTGACTTGTTTGTCGGTCATCCAACCAGTCTTTTTGAATAAGGGAGGGAAAAGAATGGAAAACCAGGGCTGTGCCTGTGTTCCGGTAAATGAGGAGGAACTTTACCCGAAAATCCGGGAGGTAATCAACGAGAACCTGGGCAAGTCTGGCGCGCTGATCCAGGTGCTGCACAAAGCCCAGAGCATTTTCGGCTACCTGCCCAGGCGGGTTCAGGAAATGGTGGCCGAGGGGCTGAATGTCCCGCTGAGTGAAGTTTACGGCGTGGCTTCCTTTTACGCTTTCTTTTCCATGGTGCCCAAGGGGAGGCACGAGATCAAGGTCTGCCTGGGTACGGCCTGTTATGTCCGGGGCGGACAGAAAATTATCGAACACCTGGAAAAAGGGCTGGGCATCCATGTGGGCGATACCACCAGAGACAGGAGATTTTCACTGAACGAGGTGCGCTGTGTGGGAGCCTGCAGCCTGGCCCCGGCGGTTTTGATCAACGATGACGTTTACGCCCAGGTCGATCCGGTCAAGGTAAACGAGATCATAGAAAAATACGAGTAAGAGGAGGGATAGGAAGTGAAATCATGGCGTGCGCAAGTTCTGGTCTGTGCCGGGGCCGGCTGTGTGTCATCGGGGTGCCGCAAGATAAGGGACGCTATTGTTTCCAGGATTGAAAGCCACGGCCTGCAGAATGAAGTCAAAGTGATTGAAACCGGCTGCATAGGTTCCTGCAACCTGGGCCCCCTGGCGCTTGTCAATCCCGGAGGGATCCTTTACCAGAAGCTGACTCCCGGGGATGCCGAGGATATTGTGGTGGAACACCTGGCCAAGGGCAAGCTGGTGGAAAGACTGCTTTATAAAGATCCGTCCACGGGCAGGGCCGTGGCCAGGCTTGAGGATATAGATTTCTTCAAATACCAGCAGAAAATCGTTTTAAGGAACTGCGGCCTGATTGATCCCATGAACATAGAAGAATACATAGCCCGTGACGGCTACCAGGCCTTAAACAAGGTTTTGACCTCCATGACGCCGGAGCAGGTGATCGACGCGGTGATTAACTCGGGCCTGAGGGGGCGCGGGGGAGCCGGGTTTTCCACCGGGCTCAAGTGGAAGTTCACCAGGCAGGCGGAAGGGCCGGCGAAGTACGTGGTCTGCAACGCCGACGAGGGGGACCCGGGGGCCTTCATGGACCGCAGCGTGCTTGAGGGCGACCCGCACAGTGTACTTGAGGCCATGGCCATTGCGGGCTATACCATCGGGGCCAACCAGGGCTACATTTACATAAGGGCGGAATACCCGCTGGCCATTGAGCGGCTGAGCTGGGCCATCAAGCAGGCCAGGGACTACAAGTACCTGGGAAAAAACATTTTCGGCACCGGCTTTGATTTTGACCTGGACATCAGGATTGGCGCCGGGGCCTTTGTGTGCGGCGAGGAGACCGCGCTGTTGACCTCCATCGAGGGGAAAAGGGGGGAGCCCCGCCCAAGGCCGCCATTCCCCGCTGTTAAAGGGCTCTTTGGGTGCCCCACCCTGATCAACAACGTGGAGACTTACGCCAACATAGCAGCCATAATTTTAAAGGGGGCCGGGTGGTTTGCCCGGTTTGGCACCGAAAAGAGCAAGGGCACCAAGGTCTTTGCCCTGGCCGGCAGCATCAACAACACCGGGCTGGTTGAGGTGCCCATGGGCACCACCTTAAGGGACCTGGTTTATAAAATCGGCGGGGGCATCAAGGACGGGAAAAGATTCAAGGCCGCCCAGACAGGCGGCCCGTCCGGCGGGTGCATCCCGGCGGAGCACCTGGAGATACCCATTGACTACGAATCACTGACTAAAATCGGGGCCATCGTCGGTTCCGGGGGGCTCATCATAACCGATGAGAATACCTGCATAGTTGATTTTGCCAGGTTTTTCATGGAATTTACCCAGAGCGAATCCTGCGGCAAGTGTCCGCCCTGCCGGATCGGCACCAAGCGAATTCTGGAGACCCTCATCCGCATTACCCAGGGCAGGGGCCGAGAGGACGATATCGACAGGCTGATTGAGCTCTGCACCAATATTAAGGATACCGCCCTCTGCGGGTTGGGACAGACCGCCCCCAACCCGGTGCTGACCACCCTGAAGTTCTTCAGGGACGAGTACCTGGAGCACATCCACGACAGGCACTGCCGGGCGGGAGTCTGCAAGCGGCTCAAGAAGCAGGCGGGGATTAAAATTTCTTGAAAAGGAAGGTGAATAAGTGTATGGTAAATTTAACCATAAACGGGATCAGGGTCCAGGCCGAAGAAGGTTCCACCATCCTGGAGGCGGCCAGAAAGGCCAATATCAGGATTCCCACCCTCTGTTTTCTGCCCGAGGTGCAGGCCATAGGGGCCTGCCGGGTATGCCTGGTGGAAATCGAAGGCAACCGCAGCCTCCAGCCGGCCTGTGTATTCCCGGTCGGCGAGGGGCTGGTGGTGCACACCAATAACCAGAGGGTGCGAAGGGCCAGGAAATTTGCGGTGGAAATGATTGTTTCCGACCACCCCATGGATGACTGCCTGACCTGCCCCCGCAACCAGCGCTGTGAATTGCAGAAACTGGCCGATGAGCTGGGGATCAGGGAAGTCAAGTTCACCGGTGAGAGGAGCGAGGGGCGCGTTGACGACCTCTCCCCCTCCATCGTCCGGAACCAGGAAAAATGCATCCTCTGCCGCCGCTGTGTCACCGTGTGCAAGGAAATTCAGGCGGTATCAGCCATCTCCACCCAGGGCCGGGGCTTTAAAACCAGGGTGGAGCCCGCCTTCGGCCAGAGCCTGAACGATGTGGCCTGCGCCATGTGCGGGCAGTGCGTACTGGTCTGCCCGGTGGGGGCCATTACTGAAAAGGAAAACATTGAAGAGGTCTGGCACGCCATCTTCGACCCGTCAAAGTTCGTGGTCATCCAGGATGCCCCGGCGGTAAGGGCGGCGCTGGGGGAAGAGTTCGGCTATCCCCCCGGCACCCTGGTTACCGGAAAAATGTTGTCGGCCGTGCGGATGCTGGGCTTCAACCGCGTCTTTGACACCAACTTTGCTGCTGACCTGACCATTATTGAGGAAGGGAACGAGCTGTTAAAGAGGGTCAAAGAGGGCGGGGTGCTGCCCATGATCACCAGCTGCAGCCCGGGCTGGATCAAATTTATCGAGCATTTTTACCCCGAGCTGCTGCCCCACCTGTCCACCTGCAAGTCCCCCCACCAGATGTTGGGGGCGCTGGCAAAAACCTATTACGCCGAGAAGGCGGGCATTGATCCCGGGGACATGGTGGTTGTTTCGGTGATGCCCTGCACCGCCAAAAAATTCGAGTGCAACCGGCCCGAAATGGCCGGCAGCGGGTATAAGGACGTGGATTACGTGATCACCACCAGGGAGCTGGCGAAGATGATCAAGCAGGCCGGTATAGACTTCGCCAACCTGGAGGACGGGTACTACGACGACCCGCTGGGTGAGTATACCGGGGCGGCCACCATTTTCGGGGCCACCGGGGGCGTGATGGAGGCTGCCCTGCGCACCGCCTACGAGGTGGCCACCGGAAAAACCCTGGAAAACCTGGACTTTACAGCGGTCAGGGGTCTTGACGGCATCAAGGAAGCGGTGGTGCCGGTGGACGGCATAGGCGATGTCAGGGTGGCCGTGGCCCACGGCCTGGGCAACGCCCGTAAGATCCTGGAAAAGATCAAGGACGGCAGCGCGGAGTATCACTTTATTGAGATCATGTGCTGCCCCGGCGGGTGCGTAAGCGGCGGCGGGCAGCCCATCCCGGTAAACAACGAAATCCGGAGGCTGAGGGCCCAGGCCCTGTACCGGGAGGACCAAAACCTGACCATGCGCAAGTCCCACGACAATCCCTCCATCAAGAGGATTTACGAAGAATTTCTGGGCCGGCCCCTGGGGGAGAAGTCACACCACCTGCTGCACACCAAATATACCGCCCGGGGCAAGTTTTAGACTTTCTTACAATTTAGAAAGAAAGGGGGCAAAAACGATGTTCAAAAAGATTCTGGTGCCCGTTGACGGGTCCGATCTTTCGGTGTTGACAATAAAAACTGCAGCTAAAATGGCGGAGTGTTTCGGGTCGGAAATAATGCTTTTTCACGTCATGCAGCTTCCCTCGCCGATGGAGATATTTGAGACCTACAGCGGTAAAATGGGGGAAATTTACTATCAGATCAAGGAACGGGTGGAGAAATTCGGTGAAAGGGTTTTAAAAAATGCGGTCAAGGAGTGCTCGGCCTTTAAAGTGAACTATAAGGAAAAGGCGGTCTGGGGGGAGCCGGCCAGCGAGATTATCCAGGAAGCGCTGCTGGGCAAATATGACCTGGTCGTCATTGGCAGCCGGGGGCTGGACGACATAGAGGACTGGCTCCTGGGAAGCGTCAGCCAGAGGGTGGTCAGGCGGTCCAAATGCCCGGTGATGGTTGTCAGATGAGAGGGCCGGAAAAGAGGTTTGGTTATGGGACTGATTACTACCAACGAAGCCAGGTGCCGGGACTGCTACCGGTGCCTCAGGGGGTGTGCGGTCAAGGCCATCCGCTTCAGCGCCGGGGACCAGTCCGGTGTGCTGCACGCCCGGGTGATCGACGAGCTGTGCGTCCATGACGCCCGGTGCGTGCTTTCCTGTCCGCAAAAGGCCAAAAAAGTGGCGTCGGACCTGGATCAGGTCAGGCTTTTGTTGCAACGGGGCAGCCCTCTGGCAGCGGGGGTTGCCCCGTCCTTCGCCGCCGGCCTCCCCTTGCGGGAGCCGGGGCAGATGCCAGCCCTGTTGAGAAAGCTGGGGTTCGGGCGGGTGCAGGAAACATCCCTGGGGGCCGAGCTGGTGGTCAGGACGCACCGGCAGATGGGGTTTGACCTTCCCCTGATCGGCAGTGCCTGTCCGGTGGTGGTTAATTTGATTGAGAGGCACTATCCCGGGGCTTTACCCATGCTGGCGCCGGTTGTATCGCCGATGATTGCCCACGGGCGGTATATGAAAAAGGTTTACCCCGGTTACCGGACTGTATTTATCGGCCCCTGCGCGGCCAAAAAGGCCGAGGCCCGTACAGAGGGAATAGACGATGCCGTTGACTATGTGCTGGGATTTGATGAACTATGGGAATGGGTGCAGGAAGAGGGCCTGGACACCGGCGATCTCCCGGTGGAAGGGTTTGACGGCCCCCGGCCCGGTTTGGCGAGGCTTTTCCCCATCGAGGGAGGAATGATCAGGGCCTTAAAGGCAGACGATAAAAAGGAAACTGATTATATTACCGTTACCGGCCTGCAAAACTGCATTACCTTTTTGAAGCACCTGTCCCAGGATAAAATTGCCGGGCCGCCGGCCGTGATGGAACTCCTGGCCTGCCGGGGAGGATGCATCGACGGCCCCCTTTCGTTCTGCCGGGACGAGGACATTTTTACGCGCCGCCGCAAGGTAATCAATTTTTTCAAAGCCGGGGCCGGGTGGGAAGAGGGTGGGGACGCCGCCGGGGTCGAAATGCCGCCCGAACTGATGCGCAGGGAGTATCAAAGCCGCAGGGTCTCCCTGCCCATGCCGGACGAAAGCGCCCTCAAGCAAATCCTGGCCCGGACCGGCAAGTACCAGCCCGAGGATGAATTGAACTGCGGCGCCTGCGGGTACGACAGCTGCAGGGACAAGGCCGTGGCCGTTTACCAGGGCAATGCCGAGGTGCAGATGTGCATTCCCTTTATGCGCAAGCGGGCGGAGTCCATGTCCAACCTGGTGCTGGCGGCCATGCCCAATGCCGTTATTATAGTGGATTACCAGCTGGCAATAAAAGAGGTCAACCCGGCCGCCGGGCGGCTGTTCAAGTGTCAGGCCCGGGAGATGATCGGGCGCAGGCTGGACACACTGATCAACCCGGAAAATTTTATCAAGGTGATAGAGACCGGGGAAATGCTGAACCGGCTTCATTCCTATCCTGAACTGGACATCGTGACCCGGGAAATAATCTTCCCCCTGGAAAGCGAAAGGGCCGTGGTGGGGATCCTGGTGGATATTACCGCGGAAAAAAGGCAGCGGGAGCAGTTCGAGCTGGTCAAGGGACAGACCATAGCCCGGGCCCGGGAGGTGCTCACCAAACAGATGACGGTGGCCCAGGAGATTGCCGGCCTCCTGGGAGAAACAACCGCCGAGACCAAGGTCCTTTTAAGCAAATTAATTGACCTGATGGGGAAAGACTCCTTTTAGGAGCGAAAGGAGAAGCGGCGGCAGATGAAGGTTTGCGTGGATATCGGAACGGCCCAGCTGAAAAAAGACGGGGAGGAGCTGTGCGGTGACAGCATCGAGGTGGCGCATACCGACACCGGCCACATCGTGGTGGTGGCCGACGGCCTGGGAAGCGGTGTGAAAGCCAACATACTTTCCCGTCTTACCGCCAAAACCGCCGGTACCATGCTGAAAATGGGCGGACGGATAGACGACGTGATTGAGACCGTGGCCCAGACCCTGCCCATTTGCAAGGTGCGCAAACTGGCCTACAGCACCTTTACCATCCTGCAGGTCACCAGGGAAGGCCGGGCGTACCTGGTGGAATATGAAAATCCCCCGTCGTATATCGGTAAAAGCAATAGCTTGAAAAACATAGAAAGAACTGAAAGGATTATCGGCGGCAAGCCGATCAGGGAGAGCTATTTTACGGTTACCGAGAACGACTGGCTGGTTATAGTCACCGACGGCATGATCCACGCCGGCGCCGGCAGGACGATGAACGTGGCCTGGGACGGCAGCAGGGTGGGTATGTACCTGGCGGGGACGTACTCGCCGGCCGTGAATGCGGCGGAATGGGCCAGGGAAATTGCCAGGCTGTGCAATCACATTTACGGTGAAAAACCGGCGGATGACGCCAGCGTGGCGGTGATCAAGGTGCGCAGGCCGCAGCACGTGGTAGTGATGATCGGTCCTCCCCGGGACATGGATGACGACGTGCCGGTGGTGGATAAGCTGATGCGGTCGGAGGGGATTAAAGTGGTCTGCGGCGGCACCACCGCCGCTATTGTGGCCCGTGTCCTGGGCAGGGAACTGAATGTGGATCCCTCCTCCCGGCATGAGAGGATACCGCCTGCCGGCTCCATAGCCGGTATCGACCTGGTTACCGAGGGCGCCGTTACGCTGGTGGACGCCATGGAGCACCTGAAAAAGGGATCCGGGCCCAGGGATCTCAGGGGCAGGGACGGGGCCAGCAGGCTGGCGGCCATACTGCTGGTTGCCGACAGCGTGCATTTCATCGTCGGCACTGCCGCCAACCCGGCCCAGCAGGGGCCTGAAATGCCGGCCATATACATTTACAAGCAGTATATAATCCGTGATTTGATCAGGATTTTGCAGGACATGGGCAAAAATGTCAGCGAGGAGTATTATTGACTTTTTAGGCAAATATAAAGCTGCGCCGGGGACAAACCCGCTAATTCGTAAAAAGGATTGGCGGTTTTTTTATTTTTCCCTGAAAGAAACAGGGGCACTGGCTAAAAGGCTGGCGGGGATTGAGGGCTAGTATTTTCACCGTTTGAATGGTGATATATAATAATCCCGGATATGCGAAAGGAAGGGGCGTGGCCTTATGGAACTCAGCCGGGTTCGCCGGGCGCCTCCGGGTGGTCCCAGGGTGGGAAGCGTTACCGAATCTACAAAACAGGCCCTCGAACAGATATGTGAAGGGGATAAGATCAAGCCGGGGGACAGCATTGCCATAACCGCCGGCAGCCGGGGCTTGCCCCATTACCGGGAAATAATCGGCGAGGTGGTCCGCTGGGTCAGGGGCAAGGGCGGAGACCCGTTTCTGGTGCCGGCCATGGGCAGTCACGGGGGCGGTACGGTGAAGGGGCGGCTTGACATCCTGGCCCACCTGGGGATTACTCCTGAAAGCACGGGCGCTCCCATTATAGACGGGGAGGACGTTATCAAGGCAGGCCAGGCCGGAAGCCTGCCTCTCTATGCCGACAGCCGGGCGGCAGCCGCGGACGGCATCATCATGGTGAACCGGATAAAGCCGCACACGGCTTTTCACGGCAGCTACGAAAGCGGGTTGATAAAAATGCTGGTGGTTGGCCTGGGCAAGGTTCCAGGTGCCACCATCTTCCACGAGCAGCCGGTGGAAACGCTTTCCAGGTCCCTGGCGGACCTGGGCAGGCTGGCCCTTGAGCGCCTGCCCGTGATCGGGGGCATAGCCCTGGTTGAAAACTCCGACGAGGAGGTGGCTGTTCTCGAGGGCATACCCCGGGACCGGATTATGGAAAGGGAGCCAATCCTTTTGCAGCACGCCTGCAGTCTGATGCCCCGCCTTCCCTTCACCGGCGCAGACATTCTGGTGATCGATGAAATGGGCAAAAACTTCAGCGGAACCGGGCTGGACACCAATGTCATCGGGCGTTTTTCGGTAACGGGGGATTATGACCTGGCCGGTCAGCCGGCCAAAAGGATTTTCGTCAGGGCCCTTTCTGCCGCCAGCGAGGGCAACGCCAACGGCGTGGGGGTGGCGGATTTCATTACCAAAAGGCTGGAACAGGCCATAGATCGCAAGGCCACTTATTTAAACGCACTGACCACTGGCTACCTCAAACGCGTGATGCTGCCCCTGGTGTTCGACACCGACCGGGAGGCCCTCCAGGCGGCTGCCCAGAGCCTGAAAAAGAGCCTGGAGGAATGCAGCCTTGGTTGGATACCCAATACGCTTCATCTGAACGAGATCCTGGTAACTCCGGATTTGCTGGCCTCCTGCCGGGAAAACGGGTACTCGGAAGTGGAGAGGCAGGCGTTGCGTTTTGACGCAGACGGCAACATGGTGTCCCCGTGGTAACCGGCGGCGGTGATGTAAATCCTTGGGAATTTCATAATGAGACTGGGAGGTAATGTTTATTTATAAGGCAGTTGTTGTCGGCGGCGGGCCGGGAGGCTACGTGGCGGCCATCAGGGCCGCCCGGTCAGGGGCCAGGGTGGCCCTGGTGGAAAAGGAAAAGGTGGGGGGAACCTGTTTGAACCGCGGCTGCATCCCCACAAAAATAATGGCGGAAACCGCGTCAATCCTTCATGCCCTGAAAAAAGCGGGGGATTTCGGCATCGCCGCGGGAGACGTGTCGTTCAGCCTTCCCGGCCTGATGGAAAGGAAAACCCGGGTTGTATCAAGGCTGGTGCAGGGCATTGAGTTTTTGCTGAAAAAGAACAGGGTGGACTACATCCGGGGCAAGGCGAAAATAGCGGCTCCCGGAACGGAAATGGAATACAGCACCGTTCCGTCCTGCGTATATACCCACCCCGAAATAGGAAGCGTGGGCATGACTGAACAGGAGGTCATGGCCAAGGGGTTGGATTTCAAGACCGGCAAGTTTCCCTTTATGGCGTCGGGAAAGGCCCAGGCCATGGGAAACACCGAGGGCTTTGTGAAAATCATCGCGGAATCCGGCAGCGGCCGCATTCTGGGTGTTCATATATTGGGGCCGCGCGCCACCGACCTGATAGCGGAAGCGGCCGTTGTCTTCAGCCTGGGGGCCACCGCCCATAAGCTGGTGGACATCATACACGCCCATCCCACGCTGTCGGAGGCCCTTGTGGAGGCGGCCGAGGCGGTATGCGGGATGAGCATCCACACTTAATCTTCAAGGAGGAGTACCGATGATTTTGGACGGACTGTTTTACACCGCCGAACACCAGTGGATAAAAGTGGACGGAAAAAGGGGCCGGATGGGGATTACCCATTATGCCCAGGAAGCCCTGGGGACTATCGTGTTTGTTGAATTGCCGGAAACCGAAACGCGGGTGGCGGCCGGCGAGTCCCTGGGTGTGGTGGAGTCCGTAAAGGCGGCATCGGATTACTACAGCCCCGTTTCCGGGAGGGTGACTGAGGTAAACAGCGACCTGCTGGATTCTCCCGAAATGATAAACGAGGATCCCTACGGCAGGGGATGGATCGCCGAAGTGGAGCTGGAGAACCCGGCGGATCTGGATAAGCTGCTTTCCGCCGAAGGTTATAGGAACCTCATTGATCAGGGATAAAAACAAGCGGCCCGAAAAAGAGTCGCAGAAATATTATACGAAGAGGGTAAAAGGAGACATGGGAAAAGCTTTCCGCCTGCAAGCCGCAAATTCTGAGCCGGGTATCCGACGGTGGTGGGCAGCCAGATGAAGTGGAGGCTCCTGGACACGGGGCGAAATTGCGGCGCATATAACATGGCCGTTGATACAGCCGTTATGTTGGCCCATTCACGTGGAATGAGCCCCCCGACCCTGCGCTTTTACGGGTGGGAACCAAAAGCTTTAACCCTGGGTTATTTTCAGGACCCCGGGGATATCGTTGATTTCGGAGCCTGCAGGCGGCTGGGCGTCGACGTGGTCCGCCGCCCCACGGGGGGCAGGGCTGTTCTTCACGACAATGAAGTGACTTACAGCATCGTTGCCCGTGACGATAACCCGGCGGTACGGGGGTCGATAATGGAGTCCCACCTTCGTTTAAGCTGGGCGCTTGTTGCTGGGCTTGCTCACCTGGGGGCGGCAGAGCGTCCCCGACTCCGTCACAGTTCGCCCTTGAGAACCTGAAGAAAAAAACCGTCGCCATACTTTACGAACGGGAGAACTCATACGCAGAGGGCTTAGCCAAAAACTTTAAGGAGTCCTTTGAAAAGGGTGCCGGATGCGATAGCAGTTCTGGCCTATGATGCCACCCAAATCCTGCTGCGGGCTATTGAATTAGCTAATTCCAGTGATCCTGTCAAGATCAAAGAAGCCATGCAGAACATGAAAGATTTCCCGGCGATCACCGGCAAGATCAACTTTAACCAGGATGGTAACCCCATCAAACCGGTTGCTGTCATTCAAATAAAAGGCGGCCGGCAGGCCTATGTTTATACAGTAAACCCGTAGGTCAATTAAATAATACTTTTACTACGAGGCGGAACTGTCCGGGCGTTGGTTCCGTCTCATTTATCGTGAGAATATCGCTGAAGGCAGTGAAAAAGGGAGTGTAACTAGTGGGCCTTATTTTCTGGTTAATTATCATCATTATTCTGGCGACTTCAGTGGCTGCATGGTTTAATACCAAAATAATCATGGAGGATTTAGCAAGAATAAAGGATACCCTTAAAATAATAAAAAAAAGGAAAATCAAATGGAGGCGGCATTTTGGAGTGGTGCCTAAGAGAATAAGAATTTCAAGGGCAAAATAATGCTTAGCTTTTTTTGGTTTTACAGGCAACCCGGAGGAAGAAACGACTACCTAACATGTTCACCTGTCTGTGATCTAATAACCCTTGTCATTTATTTGCCGGACCAAGCACTCGGCTTTTTTGCTGCGCATTTACCGGGAAGCAATGCAGTGATCTGCTGCATTTAATCTTTGTAATGTGCAACAAAGTATTGTATATATTTATTGCCATCCGTTTCCACCCTATCGCCTTATGCCACCGCTTTACAGCACCAGGGCTTGTCGTTGGGACCGACTGTCGAGTCCGGCCATATTAAGTCAGCGGCATTTAATTTTTTACTTACAGCAGCTAACTATTATATCAGAAAGTTGGTGAATGCCATCTTCAAGATGCCGTAACGGGGCGTAAGCATAAGATATCCGCAGGTGCTTATTGTCATTTCGGTCATAAACATATCCGGGATTAAGTAAAATGCCTCTTTGCAGCGCCTTTTCAAATAATTTTTGCATTGAAAGGGAAGGCGTTATCCGTACCCAAATATAAAAGCCTCCTTTGGGAATTCTCCATGTCGCCAGGTCTGAAAGATAATTTTCAATAGCTTTTAAAGCCACTTCCCTGCGAATCTTCAGTTGTTCTCTGACACGCTCCAGGTGCTTGTGGTATAAACAGCTGGAAAGCCACTTTGCCGCAACCCACTGAGACAAGGAGCTGGATCCGTAGTCGGTTTGCATCTTAATGTCAGCCAGCCGGTTGATGACAGGTTCTGGGCCTACTACCCAACCGATACGCAACCCCGGACATAATGCCTTAGACAAGCTTCCCAGATATAACACCAGACCATTTTTGTCCAGTTCCTTTAAGGGGCTGGGAACCGGGGAATCCAGCCACAGCTCCCGGTACACATCATCTTCGATCACCGGCAGCTGCTCTTTTTCACATATCCTTATTAACTCCTGGCGCCGCTCCTCCGTCATCAGAATACCTGTAGGGTTATGAAAAGAGGGAATGGTATACAGCAAAGCTCCCCTTAGCCGGTGCTTAAGCCGGGTAATGGCCGCGGTTTGGATCCCGCACTCGTCAAGTGGAAGGCCCCAAAGCCTCATTCCTGCCGATTGAAAGACATGAAGAGAATACAGGTAAGAAGGATTCTCTAAAAAAACGGTAGACCCGCGGTGTAACAGGCCAATGGATATAAGCTGCAAGGCCTGTAAAGCCCCCGACACAACTAAAATTGCCGACGGTGAAGAATCAATGCCTATAGTATTTAAATAATTGCTTATTTGCTCACGCAGGTGAAGTAAGCCCTTTGGCTCTTCATAACCCAGGGATTTAATTTGATCGGGTATAACGCTTAAGACTTCTTTCATCATCCCGGCCGGGTAAAATTCCGGTGAAAGCTCCCCTGTACCTAACCGAATTATGTTTGGGTTGAATTCCTCCCGGTTTATTTGTTGAATCGTTGTTAAGTTAGGTTGGTGGACACCGGCCTTGACGTAGGAATTCCAATCCGGAGGGGGAGAAGAATTTAACAAGCCCCATGTGTTGTTAATAACAGTGGTACCGCTTCCGCTTTTACCCTCAATAAGACCTTCTGCACTCAGTTCATCGAAGGCCAAAACCACTGTGCTACGGTTTACCCCCAACGAGTCGGCCAGTACCCTCTGGGGAGGGATCTTACTTCCCGTGGTCCATTCCCCATTTTCGATTTTTTCTTTTATAAACTCTTTAATTTGAAGATACAACGGAATTGACGACATTCTATCAGGCTTCCAGCTCAAGTTCATAAAATGTAATCCCTGCCATATTAAATTATTGGCGCTATTATACAACTTGGTTGGTATAAATTCCAGCCAATTGGATGGTGATTTAAGCATTATTTTTTATTAAGATTCTATTATCGTTTATTTAGCGGGAAGTGTTAAAATGAAAGCATTCATCCATGGATTTGTTCTTGCCTTCGGACTGATTCTGCCCCTTGGTGTTCAAAACGTGTTTGTCTTTAACCAGGGTGCCGGCCAGCCGACGTTTTTACGGGCTGTTCCTGTGATCATAACCGCATCACTTTGTGATACGCTGCTTATACTTTCAGCTGTGCTTGGCGTTTCACTTGCGGTTTTAAATCTGGTTTGGTTAAAAGCTCTATTGTTTGGTGCCGGATTCTTGTTCTTAATTTATATGGGGTGGACTGTCTGGAAAAGCGCATCTGCGGTGAAAAATGACGTTCATCAGGAGGCTATGGCCCCCAAGAAGCAAATTATTTTCGCTGTGTCAGTATCCTTGCTTAACCCCCATGCCATCATTGATACCGTTGGTGTGATTGGAACAAGCTCGCTTCATTATACTGCCAACGAAAAATGGATTTTTGCTACAGCTGCCATTTTTGTTTCCTGGATTTGGTTTTTCGGGTTGGCACTATCAGGAAGGATTCTGGGGACACTCGACCCGGATGGAAAATGGATTATATTTATTAATAAAATATCAGCACTCATTATTTGGGGAGCGGCAGTATATATTGCTATATCGCTCAAATTAAATAATTAATTTAAAAAATCAATTTCATTGTTGGGTATTCCCTAAAGTCAAGTAATTTTTAGGAGGTTTTAATATGGAAATTCGTGTCGTAAATTTAGAAGAAAAAGCTAAGATGATTAAAGAACTCCATAAATACAAATTAATTGCCGAATTAAATGATTACCAATTCAAGCTTGTTCGAGCAAAAAGAGAATTTATCTGGCACAGACATCCAGATACTGATGAAGTATTTTTTGTAGTTGAAGGAAGAATGCAGTTGGCATTTAGGGATAAAATATTTGAGTTGAAAAAAGGAGAATTAATTGTTGTTCCCAGAGGTACAGAACACAAACCTATTTGTGATGAGGAATGTACCGTAATGTTAATTGAACCAAGAGGCACTCTTAATACAGGAGATGCAGGCGGAACCCTAACAGATACAGAATTGGAATGGATTTAAAGGTGAATGGCTTGCTGCGCAGTATTAACATAGCTTAATGTGGTTCCGGAGGGCGTTATAAAGTTTATTACAAATTTTGCCTGCGGCAAAGGGCTTAATATGTCTCCGGCAAAATAATTTTCTGTATAAAACTGAAACTTTTCACCTTTAATGGGGTTATATATAATTGGGAGCCCTAAAGGAGGCGCAGCGGTGGACACCAACACAGACCACAACTTGATCATCCGCTGCCGTGAAGGTGATGAAGAGGCCTGTCGTCTATTATTATCCGCTTACGAAGCCTACGTTTACCGGTTGTGTTTCCGAATCACCGGCTCGCGGGAGGACGCCCTGGACCTCACCCAGGAAGCATTCGTGAAAGTGCTGACCGGGCTGGACAGGTTTCAGCTTGGCCGGCCTTTTAAGCCCTGGCTACGGCAGGTTACGGTAAATACCTGCTTGAATTACCTCAGGCGGCGTGCACCGGAGACAGTTTCCCTGGAGCAGCCTGTTGCCGAAGGCATGGTGCTCGGAGATACCCTTGCTGGAAGTACAGACGACCCGGTGGCTGCCGCGGAATGGCGGGATGCCCGTGAAGTGATCCAGCAAGCAGTGAACCGGCTCCCTCCCCAGCAGCGGTTAGTACTTGTGATGCGGCACCGGGAAGGGCTCAGCTACGAAGAAATTGCAGCAACCACCGACCTGCCGCTGGGCACCGTGAAGACTTACCTCTTCCGTGCCCGACAGCAGTTGCGGCGTAAACTGGAAAACGTTTACGGATGGGAGGGATAGTATTGAAGTGCAGCACGGAAGCCCTGCAAGCTTTTCTGGACGGCGAGCTGGAACCGGTCGAAATAAAAATTATTCGCCACCACCTGGGCCGCTGCCCTGCTTGCCGGCGGGAACTGTCCCGGCTGAGGCTGCTTTGGCTGGAACTGGAACAAGACGAGGAGATTGAGGTCCCGGCAGAGCTTCCTTTCATCCGCCAGCAGGCTATCGCCAGGGCCAGGGCGGCCAGACAGGAAACAGAAGGAACATCCGGATTCAGTCTCTGGGATGCCCAAAAGCTGGCCTGGAAACCGGTCCTTGCCGGGGTATCCATGATTCCAGGTCCTCGGCAACTGGGACGCTTGGCTAAGGCCACCGGACGCGGGCTGCCCGCCGTCATCCGGGGTGTTTCATCTTTGGCAGGCATGATTACCGGCAAAAGGTGTGATCGGCGTTGAGCGGATGGACAGTTCTTATTTTAATCCTGGTCCTGTTGCCTGTAGGGCTTTTAAGCGTACCGCTGACCTTTAAAGTCAAGGGTTGCCTACGTCCGGAGGAGCGGCGGTTGGAGGTGAGGCTCGCCTGGGGTTGGGGTTTGCTTGCCGCCGCCATTGGAATTAACGGGAGGAAAATGTCGTTCGGGTTTCGGCTTGCCGGGATCGCGCTCCCTGTCTCCCGCAAGAAACCTGGAACAGTCAGGGCAAAGAAGATCACGAAGAAAACCGGGCGGAAGGGGGAAAGACACGGATTCAATCTATCCGCAGTCAATACGGTGCTTAACAGGAAGTTGCTGACCGTCGTTTTGGGGTACTTTAAAAGGCTCTTCAAATCCTTCCGGCTCCGGTTACGGTTGAGCGGTGTCTATGGCACCGACGACCCGGCCCTAACCGGACTGCTCGTCGGGTTGATCGCTGCGCTCCACGCTGAGCATTTCAACTTTGACCTGGATGCCGATTTCAGCGGGCAAATTATCGATGTAACCGGGGAAACATCAGGCCGGATCGTACCGATAGTGATCCTGTGGTTCACCATATGCCTTCTTCTGGCCGAACCGGTTCGGAAGCTTTGGTGGGCCCAACTTAAAACCAAATTCATCAGAAGAAAACCAAAGGAGGCTGAACAATATGTTTAAGGAAGACATTGAGGCCCTTGTATCCCGCCTGGAGAATCTTATCTCGACCAAGACCATCGTTGGCGAGCCGATTATCAACGGCAACACAACCATTATCCCCATCTTGACAGCTACCGTAGGTTTCGGTATGGGCAGCGGTGAGGGACAGGATGAGAAGCACCATGGAGGTAAAGGCACCGGCGCGGGCGCCGGTATGAAGCTTGCCCCTTCCGCATTGCTCATTATGCAGGGGGATAATGTGCAGGTGTACTCCCTGGCCCAGAAGGGCAGTCTGGCCAAGCTGGCCGAAATGATTCCTGACGTGATTGACAAGTTTAAGCCCCAGGAGAAGGTTGAACAGTAATCCCCCATATACAAAATGCAGCCCCCGTTCTGTTTAACGGGGGCTGCCTATTTAGGGGACTGAGCCTGGCACGTCATTAAGAGCAATGATCAGCGGTGGCCGCATTCAATATAATTCTAAAGTTTATCCACCGGTAGTCGATTGCTTAAAACCCGCAGGCCTATCCTGGCAGAGGAAGGTTAATAACATTTTCGAAAGTAAGGCTGGCAACTACCGGCCCGGGCGGGTTTCAGCGAAATTTTCCCCCTGATGGGGAGAAGACCAAAAATTACGCAATATCTTTGAACTGTGTCGTGTTTATCGCCGACCGAAGGCGTTAAATGCGGAACCCCTTAAGTTGCTGCAACAACTTAAGGGGCCGTAGTTAGTACCTCGGCAGTGTGAGGCACGCGAACCGTATTTCCAGCGTTCCCTTTTTTAAGAAATCGCTAAGATTGAAATGTCAACCGCCGGGAATAACCCGGCTTTTTATTTTAGGAGTGATGCCGATTGTTGACCGTTCTTCTGCTGTTGTCCGTGTTCCTTGTTTTTTATGCTGTCACCGGCGGTTCCCTGCCGGAGGTCAGCGTCCTTCGGAGTATGGCCTTCCGTTTCGGCCTCCCGGCGGCCTGCGCGGCAGGGTGTTTCGCTTTAACTGCGGCCCTTTTTCAATCCCCCCTGGCCGGGATTTTCTGGGGCCTTCTGGGATGGTTCCTGCCGGGCTGGATGGTAGGTCTTGTTCAAGCCAGAGAACTCGGCCCGGCACAGGGCATTGGCCGGGGACTTCATTACCTCCGCCGCAGGTTTGTATTCGGCAGGCCAGGTCACGCCGGAGGTTGTCCGTACCACGGCTGAAAGGTTTCCTGAACCCTTTGGGACCGAGGGCGGGAATTAAACCCCAACGCCGGTTTTCAGCTTGATTAGCAGGGGGGAAGGAAACTGAACCTCTGGAGTCTGATGACAAAGCCGTAAAAAAGGACGGTGAGCGAGTTTCCGGGCTGCAACAAAAGCGAAGACAGCATGCGGATTTCCCGCACTACGCTTTCCTATTCGCTTCGCATCAAGGGTTATGTGTCTCTATCGTGCCGGCAACGCTTTCAAGGCAGGTAAGAATAATTTTTAGTTCTGGAGGGATTTATACCATTGAAGGCTCCTGAAGCCACGGTACCTTAAAAAATAATAACTTGGTTTAAAAATACAGGGGATGAAATTGTGGTCAAAGTAGCACAAGGTAATTACAACAAAGAAGATATTCAGCAAAAGTATAATAAAATGGCTCGTCAGTATGCTTTACAAGACCCATTTCAGGAGTTTCTTCTTGGGGTACGAAAATTGCGCCGTAAATTGCTGCAACGGACGTATGGAAATGTTTTGGAGGTTGCCATTGGAACAGGGGTCAACTTACCCTACCGTTATTTTTTTGGTATCTTCCATTTGATTGAGGCTTTGTCCTCGGAAAGTAAAATTAATAGAATGCACTGTGTTATTTATGTGCAATAACCATGATCAAGTATTTACTGGAATGGGTTATCATACTGAATATCGGTTACTTTCAGTTTTGCATAATTAAAAGTACCCTTGGGTAAATTCCAATCGACTTCTCCTTCAATGGGTATTTTTACGCCATTAATTTCTTGGTAGTTATTGTAATGACATATCCACTCTTCTTTAGAATACTGACCATCGTTATCCATATACCTGTCTTTTGTGGACAATTTGATAATTTCCCCGCGCTCATTGAAAGTAAAAATAACCGAGGCAGTATATTGGCCATCAGTAATAACAGCCATTGCTGAATTAGAATCAATTGCAATCCATTCGAGATAGTCGCTTGGTAGTAATGCTGTCGGAAACCAGGGTGCTTCTGAAAGAAATCTAATCAGTGATGATATATCAATTTCTTTTCCTTTTGCATTTGCTAGCGTAAAGCTTGAAAAGAGTTTGACAAGCATATTTCCTTTGCCTTGGTAATACTTGTCTCTTACTCCAATCCATATGAAACTTGTTGGATTTGCTGTTGCTTTCCAAATGAAAGCAGGTTTTTCTGTTGTAAAGTATTGCTCTGCTTTAATAGGCATAAAATTTTGTTCTGGTTTAGTTCTAAACAAACCAGTTTGTTTGAGTCTTACAAATCTAATGTATGTTTGCCCTTCTTTTAAAGTGAACTTGAAATACCTCTGTACGGGTTCAGGCAGTTCCTTAATGTCAGCGTAAGTAAACACTTTGGCTGCTGGATTGCTCATGTTGCTTGTTAGTTGTTTAATTTCTTTCTTTATCACTTTATTAAAATTATTACTGCCAAAATTTATGATTGTTACCAATGTTATTAAAATTACAATAATTACCCATATAAGCTTCATTTCAATCTCCTCTAATTTAGTGCAAATTGGATTAATTTTAACTTATTATATTTAATAATTCATTTTTCCGCAAGCGCAATTTAGTGTTTTTTTATCGAACGGTAACTATCTTAGGTAGTAGATATTATAGTGCTAGAAATATGTCAACATGTAAAGAACGTCCCCGTTCATTCCGTTCATTCCTTAGTACTTCACCCGGTAATACGGGCACAGCGAAAATGAGGTTAAGTAGGACTTATTATTTCGATATTTTCATTTAAAAAGCTCTTGACCCTCACGCATACGTGAGGGTTTATCATCGAATTACAGGTATTGAAAGGGGGATTCGCCATGTTCCGTGAATTGGTGACGCCTGGGCCGGAAACCAGGTATATTTTCTTCGCGGGCAAGGGCGGTGTGGGCAAGAGCACCGTCTCGGCCGCCACCGCTGTTTGGCTTGCTGACAGGGGGTTCAGGACCCTCCTGGTTTCTACCGACTTACAGAGGAGCTTGAGCGATATTTTCGAGAATAACATCGGTTGCCGGATGGCTTCCATCCCCGGCGCGCCACTGCTCGCCGCAATGGAGACCGACCCGCGGGAGCTAGTCCGGGAAAACTGGCACCGGCTGGCCGGAACCGTTCAGGAGGTCTTCGGATCTTCCGAGGTACTGGAACTGATGAGCCGGGAGGTGACCCCGTGCATGATGGAGATGGCCGGCTTCTACAAGCTGATGGAACTGTATACGGAAACAGCCGGGGATTATGACGCCCTGGTTTTTGACACGGCGCCGGGGGGAAGGGCACTGATCGAGATTTTCCTCCCCTTTACCATGACCAGGCGCTACGGGGCGGGTGACCCCTTCGCCGAATTTCGCACCGGTGACAAGGGAGAAATAATTACCATGATTGCCGGCCAGGAGCGCCGCACACGGGAGACCATGGACCTGATCGCCAATCCCGGCCGGACGATTTTTATTTACGTCATGTGGCCGGAAAGCTTGCCCATCGCCGAGGCCGAGCGGGCGGTGGAGGAACTCTCCGCCCACCGGATTACAGTCCCGGGGATAGTGGTCAACCAGGTGCTTCCACCGGAAGAGGTCCGGCGCGCCGGCACCCCTTACTTCAGGAAAAGGTTGAAGATGCAGCAGGAGCACCTTGCCCGCATCCGGGAGATTTTCCGGGGGAAGGAGATTGCGGCAGTACAGCTCTGGCCGGAAGAAGTCAAAGGGCTGTCCCGGCTGCGGCAAATTGCTTCCTGTCTCTACGGAGGGGATGGCGGTGAATGATAACGTTGTGGTTAGGGTTTTTCCAAGGCTAAACTGCTGTGTACCGGATTTCACCGGAAAGAACGCCGCCCTGGCCCGGGTTCTGCACCAGATGAGGCAGGAGGTGGGTGACCTGGCAAAAATAGAGGTAATCCCAAGCGTCACCAGGGCAGAAAGATTAATCTACTATGATCAGATGATTGATGCCCTGCTGGCCGGAGGGCACGCACTCCCCTTCGCCGGGGACGCGGGGCAGTGGAACGCGCTGCGCAGCGAACTTGGTTTCCCCGGGGCGGGGCTTTTCTCCAGCCCCGGGGATCCCCAGAGGTTCTGGGAGATCAGTTTCTTTCTCTTTTCGGTCACACCAGTTATCGGGATCGACGGCAGGGCGGTGTTTGTGGGCGAGGTACCCTCCGCGGCCCGGCTCAGTGAAGCAATCCGCATAAGGAGGGCTGGCCGGTGAAGACAGATAGGGACACCTGGAGCATTTTCATCCTGATCCTGGCCATGTTCTTCGGCACCATGGAGATGACCGTGGTCATCACGGCCCTGCCCACCCTGGGCAGGGCCTTCCCCCAGGCCGAAGGATGGCTGCCGTGGGTCACCGCCGCCACCCTCATGGCCGCCGCAGTGGCCATGCCCATAGGGGGAAAGATGGCCGACAGCTGGGGTGTCAAAAGGGCTTTCCTCCTTGGGCTGGCATTTTTTTCACTGGGTTCCCTGCTCGCCGGGCTGGTGGGGCTGGTTCTCCCCGGTAGTGTCGGGCTTCTCATCGGCTTCCGCTTCCTGCAGGGGTTTGGGGGAGGTATCTTTGCGCCGGTGGGGTTCAAATTGATAAGCGTGGTATTAAAGGACAGCCAGCGCACCAAAACCATGGGCTTGGCGGGGATGGTGGGCCCCCTGGCGGCAGTTTTGGGACCGAACCTGGGAGGATTCCTGGTGGTCCGCCTTCCGTGGCAGGTTATCTTTTTTTTCAACGCGTTCGTGGGCATGGTAATTGCCATAATGGCGGTGGTTTTCATGCGGGAGGCGGTATCCGGAAGCCGCCGGGCCACGCTGGACGTTTTAGGGATAGCGGCTTTTTCGGGAGCAGTTCTGTCGGCCATGCTCTTTTTTACCCTGGCCCGCCAGCCGGGGCTCACTCCTGCGCTGCCCCTGGGATTATTGGTAGTGTCCGTGATCCTGCTGATCCTGCTGATCCGGCTTGAAAGTCGTCTCCCTGCACCCTTTCTTGACCCGGCGTTGTTCACCGCCGGGGGGATGGGTATCATTTTGGGGTTGTCTTTCCTTCAGGGTTTGGTCATGTACAGCACACTTTTCTTTTTATCCTTCTACGTCCAGACCCACCCGTCCATCATGGCCACTCCTGCCCAGGCGGGAGCCCTGCTCACTCCCGGCGCCCTGGCCCAGATGCTCGTGTCGCCGCTGGTGGGTAAGTACCTTCCCGGGGTGGGCTACCGCCCGATGGTGATGGCGGGTATGTTGGTATCCGCCGGATCTTTGATGGCCATGTACTGGGGCCCGACGTCCCTGGTGGCGCTTTCTGTAATTCTTGCCCTCAGCCGGGCAGGAGGCGCCATGGTCGGCATCCCGCTGGCGGTGGCGGGCCTTGAGGTTAACGTCGAGGCGGCAGGCGCCATCAGTGGCCTCCGGCAGCTCTGCAACGTTCTGGGCGGCGTGGTGGGCCCGGTGGCTTTAAGTGTTCTCTTTCCGCTGTCGCAGCCGGCAGGGGGCCGTATGACATACGTTTTTATGCTGATCGGGTTGCTTCTGCTTCTTGCCCTCCCCGTCGCCCGCGGAGTGCCGGAAAGGGAGGCGGAGGCTGGCGGTATTTCACGGCACTCCCGGCATGGGAACCGTAAATGAACATCTTGTTACCACCCCCTTAAGGATATATTATTAAAGGGAATAAACGTGAAAGAGGGGCGGAAGGTGAACAGCCGTGCATGAAGATGGGTTGATGCGTATCGGAGAACTGGCCCGGCAGTCTGGGCTGACCATCCGGACCATAAGGTATTATGAGGAGCTTGGCCTCCTGAATCCGGCTGCCAAAACACAGGGTAATTATCGTCTCTATGATCAGGAGTCTCTAAAGTTGATCAGGACCATTCAGAGGTGTAAAAGGCTTGGAATGAGCCTCAGTGATATCGCGGAATTAAAGGGCCTGTACATTCGTGAGGAGGACTGTACCGGTCAGTTACGGCAAAGATTCCTGCAGCTTGTCCAGGAACGGATCCGGCAAATCGACCATCAAATTGAGGATCTGACTATGCTTAGGGAGGAAATATGCTTTCATTACAGGCGACTGAAGGAATTTATGGGATCTCAGACCAGTGAGGGCCTGAACAGGAACTGCCGCGACTCGCTGTATGTGCCATCCGTACCCGTTTCCTCCGCCCGGGTCAGGGGCTGAATTTTGACTGGATAATTGAAACGGCAAAGAAAACCGGATTTGTAATCAGAGACCGAAAAATTGACCCAGTAATTTTTTTCTGGACACGAAACCGCATCAGCCAGCTCCATTGTTCAGTCGCTTCAAACTGTCGAGGCCGCCGTGGCGGTAGTCGATAAGCCAGCCAAAAAGTGTTTTCGGTGAGTAATTCCTTTTCCCGTAGTAAGGCATTTCAATGGGCTCTGCGCAAAGCTTTTCAAAATACCCTTTTTGGTTTTGCACCTGGCCGTTCAGCACAGGGCTGATTAAAGAAAATTTTTTCAGGGCGATGGCGCCCCTGGCTTTAGCATCTAGAGCCGTTAAGGCTCCCGGAGTACATCGCGATGAACCACAGGTCATACTGCAAACAGGTTTATCCTGTAGTAGTCAATCTTGCCGGAAGGGGTCATATTTTTAGCCGCGCTCAACGGTGCGGATGGAGAAGAAATTAACAGGATCGATAACCGGGCCTCTATTTTTAAAATACCTACCAAACTAGAAATAACTTTGGCAGTTACAGGAATGATTTAGCATGGAGAATTCTCCGCTGTTTGACGGTATCCGCGAAGAATGGATAGAAAAAGGCAGGATAAAAACCAGCGTTGATTTCATTTTAGAAGCCCTGGAAGAAAAAACAGGCGGAAAACCTTGTGAATTGGCTGAAAGGCTAAGCGCTATCAATGATAGTGAGTCTTTGAGAAAATTGCATCGCATAGCTGTCAAGTCAGCCATGCTGGATCAATTAATGATCTCGCTGGAATGTTGAGAAAGGCAAGAAATCTAAAAATAATTGATATTACTCAAGCCCAAGATTATTTCTGCATGTTAAAACCTCCGAATTTTGCTGGAGGTTTTAATTTTTATGGTTGTAGGACAATCCGGTAGCCGCGTAGAATATAGCGAAAGTGGCTATGCGGAATGCGCGATACAGGCGCGAAAAATAGAACTGAGCGTCCACTTGTGACTGTTAAAGTGGTTTACTCCAAAAACGGTGGCAGCGGCTTGAAAGACGCGTACAGGCTGCTTGCCAGAAAAGTGCCGGAGGCGAAAGATAAATGTACGCGGCAATTTATGTCAGAGTAAGCACGGACGACCAGGCCCGCCACGGCTATTCCCTGACTGAACAAAGGGAAGCCTGCCGCCGGCGGGCTGTTTCACTGGGTGCTTCCAGTGTCATAGAATACGCGGATGCATGGTAAAAGTGCCGATTGTTGAAATAATATATTCTTGTGATTAGCCTTCACATACCATTGGCGGACATTTGCCTGATTATCTTGATCAGCGCCCGCTTTTCAATGCGGGAGACGTATGACCTGGAAATACCCAGGTTTTTTGCTATCTCCCGCTGGGTTTTACGGGTCCCGTCCACCAGGCCGAACCGGTATTCCAGGACCATTCTCTCCCGCCGGGTAATGTTCTGTATCTTATCCAGAAGATTTAACTGTTCAAATTTGGTTTCCACCAGTTCGGACACAACGTCCGGATGGGTTCCAAGAATGTCCAGCAGTGTTATTTCATTTCCTTCTTTGTCTACACCTATGGGATCGTAAAGGGATACCTCGGATCGCATTTTTTTGATGAACCTTAAATGCATGAGTATTTCAATGTCGATTACAAAGACTAGTATGCGGGGACAGGCTTTAAATATGGTCACCCAGCTTTTCCAAGCCCACTGCAAAAAAATTTTGTAAAACACTTTTGCAGGAAATGTGTATTTGTTATAGAAGGGAGTATTTAATGGTAGTGCTTCCGTATTTTCCCGGGGAGGTTTCATAATGAATGAAACAAGTATTTCTTTCAAACATAGGTAGATAGAACCGGAGCATACTTTATGGCACTTGTCATAGTGTCAATGGAGAAGCGACCGGTTCTTTGTTGATTGGGTGATGGAGGCCAGTTTGATGGAAATAAAGCCCATTGATAATAATTCACCACATTTAATAGCAGTTAAAGCTTTATGGAGGTCCAATAGTGACACTCTTGGTTATTTCCCAGATGGTGCTTTTAATGATCACGCAAAAAGGCGACAGATAATTATTGCATTAGATAAACAAAAAAATTGTATTGGATACCTACTTTATAGGGTCTCCCGAGGAAGAATTATTATTGTTCATCTTTGTGTTGAAATATCCTGGAGAAATAAAGGAATTGCTAAAGCACTTGTTGACTATCTTAGACAGACAACAAAACAATTTTATGGAATTGGACTCTGGTGCCGCCGGGATTTTCCCGCAACAAGAATCTGGCCGCTATTGGGATTTATTGCGTTAAGCGATAAGATTGGGAGAAGCTACAACGGCAAATTATTAACTTTCTGGTGGATTGATCATGGTCATGCAACTTTATTTAATATTGTCGATGAGCAAATAAACCAGGAAAAACTTAGGGCAGTAATAGATGCTAATGTATTTTATGATTTACAAAGCGAACCATGTCTTGAAAATGAGGAATCAAAATCATTATTAGAGGACTGGCTTCAGGAAAATTTAGTTCTGTATTTAGCTCCGGAAATGTATAACGAGATTAATCGAAATAAAGAACAGACTGTAATAAATCAACAGCGATACATTGCAAGTACTTTTCCAACAATCAATCGAAACCCCGAAGTCGAAGAGAGGATAATTAAAAATCTCCGCCCTATCTTCCCCAGAAAGAAAAAGTTAAGTGATGAATCAGATCTCCGACAGGTGGCACAAACAATAGTGGCTGGTGTTCAATTTTTTGTTACCCGCGATGAAGCTCTATTACAAAAAGGAGATTACATATACGAATTATTTGGATTGTCACTTGTCCGACCTTGTGATTTAATAATACACCTTGATGAATTAATTAGAGAAGTCGAATACCAACCCAGTCGCCTTGCTGGTTCACATATAAAAATCAAACTTATCCAGCCCGGGCAGGATTTAATGATAGCAGATTTATTCCAGCAATCATGGTTAAAGGAGACTAAATCAGATTTCAGACGAAAATTACATCGTTTACTAGCAAATCCCGTAGTGTATGAGACACGCATAGTATATGATGCGGATAACGCCCCACTTGCAATAATATCTTATGATAGAAGCAAGGATAAAGTATTGGAAATATCTATACTCAGAGTTCTAAAAGGGTTATTATCTGGAACCCTAGCAAGACATCTAATCGTGAATTCAGTCAAGTTGTCATCTTGTGAAAAAAGAGTGCAAACAAAAGTAACGGATAATTATTTGTCTGAAGATGTAGTAAGTGCTCTTGCTGAAAATAATTTTTCAAGGTTTGCAGATACATGGATGAAATTTAATTTTATGAGTATTGGAACACCTGAAGAATTGTTGAAAACAATTGATACATTAAGCTTTGAATTTTCAAGTGAAAATAGATACCTTCAAGGGTTAAAAATAACCTTAGAAGAAGCAATTGTAAAAGACGATATTACGATATTATTCAATATAGAAAAAGTATTGTGGCCTGTTAAAATTAGAGATGTAAATATTCCTTCATTCATTATACCTATAAAGCCTAAATGGGCACTAGACTTGTTCGATGAAGAGATGGCTGTTCAAAACCTTTTCGGCTCCAAGCCGGAACTGTCATTAAACTGCGAAAACGTATACTATAGGGCTAGGTACCCTGAAGTTCTCTCAGCTCCTGCTCGCATATTATGGTATGTTAGTCAGGATAATCGTTATTATGGTTCAAAATGTATACGGGCATGTTCCCATCTCGACGAAATTACAATAGGAAAACCGAAGGATCTTTTTCGTCGGTACCGTCGTCTTGGTGTATATGAATGGGTAAACGTTGTTGAAGTAGCCAAAAATAATATTGATAAGGAAATTATGGCAGTTCGATTTAGTAACACGGAATTATTCCACAAGCCAATTCCCTGGAAAACATTACAAAGAATTCTATTGGAAGAAGAAGGACGTAATTCCCAATTACAAGCACCCTTACGGATTTCAGGACGTACTTTTTTACGCCTTTACAGCGAGGGTATTCAAATCTAGCAAAGGGGTAAAAAAATGAACAAGAATAGACATGCGCTTCTAATATCAATCCGTCCAGAATATGCAAAAAAAATCTTTGATGGGATCAAAACTGTTGAATTGCGGCGTGTTTCCCCGCGTGTAAAGAAAGGTGATCTCGTTTTGGTCTATGTTTCATCTCCAACAAAGGCAATTGTTGGTTCATTTAAAGTGACTCAAGTTTTAACGATGCAACCGGATGAGCTTTGGCGTCATGTTGAAGACCTAGCTGGCGTATCGCGTAAAGAATTTGATGATTATTTTGAAGGTGCTTCAATGGCCGTTGGAATCTTTTTAAATAGTGCGCAAAGACTTCCTATACCAATTAAACTCCATCATCTGAAAGAAAAGTGGCCTAGCTTTAGACCGCCACAATGCTATCATTATATAAAAGAGTGGGGATTATTAAACTTTCTTATTCAGGGCTACTTTAAATTAGCGTGAATACTTGTGTTTCATGACTCCCGTTTATAAGAATTTTGTAAAGTTATTTGGGAGTGTTAAAAATTTTCGCGACATATTTTTGAACATCTGTTCGTTGAAACTACCGTTATACATTAGGATAAATAAATACGGTAAATAAGCATTTCCCGAACTAATACAACCCGGATTTCCGGGTTTTTACATTTATTGAGGTGGTCTAACGCATGAAAAATGGTTCGGGAAATTATTTAAGAGATTTTATTGCGGAGATTTATGCCATTGGTATGGCCCGTAGCACGGTGGAAGCATACCGGAAAGACTTGGTATATTTTTTCAGATGGTACGAAGAAGCAAATGGCCCATTAAAAGATTCGGAGCAGATAACCAGCATCGACTTCCGGGAGTATCAAGGTTTCCTGCAGAATGTGAGAGGTTTAAAGCCGGCAACAATAAACCGGAGACTGGCCGCGCTGGAGAAGTATTACAAGTGGATGAAACAGGCAGGACATATTTCTCGTCTGCCAAACTTTCCGAAATTGATCAGGGAACAAAAGGTCCCGCCGAAGGCTTTGGAACGTGTCGAGCAGAACCGGCTTTTACGTGAGGCTGAGAGGCGTTGTAAGGCAAGGGATTTAGCTCTACTACGTCTGCTAATGAGTTGTGGCCTTCGTGTGAGCGAGGCCGTGTCTATTCGTCTTGTCAACCTGGATATTGGTGAACGCCATGGAAACGTGACTGTAAGGGGTAAAGGTAATAAGTACCGAGAGGTGCCAGTGCCTCCAGAGGCCCGGAGGGTAATTCGAGAGTGGCTGGAAGAACGCGAGAAAAAGCACTCAAATAATGAATGGCTTTTTCCAAACCGTGGAGGCGGCCACATAACCGCAAGATATGCAGAAAAGGTGGTGAGGCGCATAGGTAACTTAGCCGGGTTGAATATTTACCCTCACATTCTACGTCATACTGCGGCCACGAACATGATCAGGACCGGTGCCGACCTGGTGACGGTGGCCCAGGTATTGGGACACGCAAATTTGAACACCACAGCTATATATACGAAACCGGATTCAAAAACGATGGCAGAGGCGCTGGAAAAAAGTGAAATCTGATGAACCACATGTTAAAAATGTGTAATAACATAAAAGCCCAAACCTATGAGGTTTGAGCCCTTATGTGATTTCGATTTTTATGGCAATAAATTATTTGTTATAGCCACCGCCATAACCACCGCCATAGCCACCGCCAAACGGCATGGAGAAGACTAACAGAATCAGTATTAAGAAAAGAATGAAGCTACCATCAAAATGAGAACCGCCTCCACCCATTCCATAACCCATGAAAAATTACCCCCTTATTTGTTATTTAATTCCATAATATGAGGGGGGAAGTATTTTTGCTACTGTCTCTATTAAAAATTTAGAAATGTAACATTGAGTGTGGCGTAATTCAAAGATACTGCGTAACAAGTCAACAACCCCCGCCTATAGAGGCGGGGGCTTGGGGTAGCGTATAACCAGGAGTTATACGTTCCTAAGCCTGGTTGATTAGCCTCAGCCACCAGGAGAAGTCCTGACGGGGCTACGTTATGCCGG
>JBMOPD010000049.1:0-50216 GCA_049323615.1 Bacillota bacterium
TCTGCATCCCGGACGTGTTCAGGGTGTCCGGGTCCTTCAACCCCTCCGGCTACAAGCCCATGGTGGCCGCCAACACTGAAAAATGCATGGGCTGCTTAAGGTGCCTGATGGTCTGCCCGGACTTTGCGATAAAAGTTGAAGAGGCCAGTGGAGCCTGAATATTGCGAATCAGCTCAGCTGCTGTTCCATCCTCCGCCTGACCCGGCGAAAGAAATTTTGACGGGGATGAAGGTAGAGTATTTTTTTAGAAAGGAGAAGTAAGCATGAAATTTGAGACCGCCAAGCGGTTAAGCAGCCTGCCGGTCTACCTGTTCGCCCGGCTGGACAAGATGATCCAGGAGAAGAGAGCCAATGGTGTGGACGTAATCAACCTGGGCATCGGCGACCCCGACCTGCCCACCCCGGACTACATCATCGATGAACTGTGCAAGGAGGCAAGGAACCCCCAAAACCACAAGTACTCCTCCTACTTCGGCATGCCGGCCTTCCGGCAGGCGGTGGCCCGGTGGTACAAAAACAGGTTCGGGGTGGAACTGGACGGCAAAAACGAAGTGGTTATGCTGATCGGTTCCAAGGAAGGAATCGGCCACATTAGCTGGTGCTATATCAACCCCGGCGACACCGCCCTGATTCCCGACCCCTGCTACCCTGTCTACGGCAACGGGGTGATCCTGGCCGGCGGGGATCCCTACTGGATGCCCCTGAAGGCCGAAAACGGCTTCCTCCCCGACCTCGGCGCCATCCCCCCGGAGGTGGCCAAAAAGGCCAAGCTGATGTTCCTGTGCTACCCCAACAACCCCACCGGGGCCATAGCCACCGAGGATTTCTTCAAGGAAGCCATCGCCTTTGCCAAGGAGTATGAAATACTGATCTGTCACGACGTGGCGTATTCCGACATCGCCTATGATGGCTACCGGCCGCCCAGTTTTTTGCAGTTCCCCGGAGCGAAGGAAGTGGGCGTTGAGTTCGGGTCCGCCTCCAAGCCATACAACATGACCGGCTGGCGCATCGGCTGGTGCGCGGGAAACCCAGACGCGGTGGAAGCCCTGGGGCGCCTGAAGAGCAACCTTGACACCGGCCAGTTCCAGGCCATTCAGATGGCCGGAATTAAGGCCCTGCTGTCGGATCAGTCCTTTTCCCAAAAGATGTGCGACGTCTACAAAGAGCGCCGGGACATCTGCGTGGAAGGCCTGAACGCCATGGGGTGGAAGCTTGAAAAACCCAAAGCTGCCTTCTACATCTGGGCCCCGGTGCCGGCCGGGTACACCTCCGGCTCCTTTGCCGAGATGATTTTCAACAAGGCCGACGTGGTAGTCACCCCGGGCGCGGGCTACGGCCCCACCGAAGGGGACGGCTATATCCGCATCTCCCTGACGGTGCCCACCGACCGCCTGAAGGAAGCCATTGAAAGGATAAGGAAAAATGTGGGCCAGTTGACATTCTAATTGTACACTGCCGGGATTGCAGGCAGGGTGCGGGGCAACGAAAATACGGAATAAACAGCCTGGAGATGTTCACATGACAAAAAAATTTTCCACCGCCTGCGTGCACCACGGGGAAAAAAAGGGGGACTTTAACGACTCTATTGTTCCCCCGCTTTTTGAAACGGTCAACTTTTACTTTAAGGACTTCCGGGAGGCCCAGGACTACTTCTCAGGCCTGAAAACCGACCGCTACTATTATACCCGGGCCGTAAACCCCACCACTGAGATCCTCGAAAAGAAAATGGCCGCCATGGAGGGAACAGCCGGGTGCAAGTTCTTTGCATCCGGCATGGGGGCCGTGGGGGCCGCTGTCATGGGCGTCGCCCGGGCGGGAGACCACGTGGTATGCGTAAGCAGCATTTACAAAAATACTTACCGGGTGCTCACCGAGGTGGCTCCGGATTACGGCATCAATACCACCTTTGTAAGCGGTAAAAGCGTGGAGGAATTTGAGCGGGCCATTACCCCCGAAACCAGGATAATATACCTGGAAAGCCCCAGCAGCGCCAAGTATTCCCTGCAGGACTTGCAGGCCGTGGCTGAGCTGGCCAAGACCCGGGGCATCATCACCATGATCGATAACACTTACGCCACCCCCTATAACCAGAACCCTCGCGCCTTCGGCATCGACCTGGTCATCCACTCGGCCAGCAAGTACTTAAACGGCCACGGAGACGTCCTGGTGGGGGCCGTGTGCGGAGACGGGGACCTGATCAGTGCCATTGCGGAGAGGGAGCACTACCTGCTGGGCAACATACTGGGGCCCTTTGAAGCCTGGCTGGTGCTGCGGGGGCTGCGCAGCTTTCCCGTGCGCATGGAGCACTTCAACCGGGTGGGGCTGGAAATTGCCAGGTTCCTGGAGGGCCACCCCGGGGTGGCCCGGGTATACTACCCCATGCTGCCCTCTCATCCCCGGCACGATCTGGCCTGCCGGCAGATGCGCGGGGCCGGGTCGCTGATGACCATCGAGCTGAAAGCGGGGCCGGCCAGGGTGCCGGAGTTTATGGACAGCCTGCGCTACTTTAAAATAGCCGCCAGTTGGGGAGGCTACGAAAGCCTGGTCTGGTACCCGATGATTGGGGCTAAAAACGTTACCCGGGAGTACATGGAGCTTCACGACGTCAACCCCTCGATGGTCAGGCTTTTCGTAGGCATGGAAGACGTCGAGGACATAAAAGAGGACCTGGACCGGGCACTGAAAAGGTGCATCTGACGGCAACGGCGCAGTCACCACCCCTGCCGGGTGGTGACTGCGATATCAGTCGCCTTCCTCTTCTTCACAGGCCAGCCGGTACTGGTCCTTCGGCCCGAAAAGCCTTTGCCCGCCAACCAGTTCTCTAAATTCGTCGGTAATGAGAAACATCTGGGGCGGGCAGCCGGGAACGTAGTGAGGGTTGTCCCCATATTTCTTTAAACAGCGGCCCAGGCGCGCCAGGGCGGCGTGGACCACCCGCCTCACCGAGTCCTCATCCCCCCAGGCAGCGCCGCCGGCCACCGAGACCAAATGGTCTGATTCCTTACATCCCACCGTCCCAACTCCTCATCCAACAGCTGTCTATAATGTACCGATTACAATCAGCAGCGCCCCGGCCGCCACCAGGGCCAACCTGTATACCGACACCTTCCCGGCCATCCCGCTTATCCCGACCAGGTTGATAAAGGCCAAAAGCAGCGGGTTCACCAGGGCAACCACGGCGTTTATTCTAAGGTTGGCCTCCACCGTGGGGAACATGATCATCAGGATGCCGGCGGCCAGCGCCACAATGACTATAAGAAACCTGGCCACGGTCATGGTTTTGGTGGCCAGTGAGCTATTCATCATGGCCACCCCTTTCCCCCGGCGAATCCTTTCTTTTAACGGTCCCCAAAATAATTAGAACCACCCCGGCGATAACCAGTCCCAGCTTGTACAGAGGTACTTTTCCGGCCATCCCGGCTATCCCGATGACGTTTATTAGCGAAAGCAGCGTGGTGTTAATCAAAGCAATGGCCGCGTTTATCCTCAGGCTGGCCTCAACGGTGGCAAATTTAATCATCAGTATGCCGCCGGCCAGCGCGATAAAGACTATCAAAAACCTTACCGTAATCATTGCCTTGGTGGCCACCGAACCGTCCATAAAAACACCTCTTTTTTGCAGGTATCCTTAAATCAGCCCTGTACATTTTAACATGAAAGCAAATATTTCAAAACATTAAACAATTGTTGCAGTTGTTTCTCTGGTCCGATATTAAACAAAAAAAGCCGTTTTACCAGCGGCTTTCCACTTTTTAAGCGGCACAGGAGCAGTAATAGTAATCTTTTTCATACTGTTTATCATACCACGGTCTTATTTCAACCCAGGCCTCCCTGTTCAAAAGGGGCAGCAGCGACTGGGGCTCAATTTTCCAGCCCTTATTCTCAATGTTTATCATTGTGATCAACATATTTTTCTTGCATTCCCTGTCTGAACCCCGGTAAACCACCCAGACAGAGACATTAAAACTGTTTTTGTCATTGCCTTTAACCACCTTATCTACCCTGACGGAATTTATTTCCAGAAAACCTTCCGGCAACAGGGCCGAATACACCGATCCGGCATCAACAGCCTTCCCGGCGATAGACGCCTCGCCCTGGTCAAGGGCAGTAAAAAACACGTCTATGACTCTCCGGGGCGGTAAAGAAACCAGCTGTTCGTCCACCCTGCCGGCCGCCTTCCAAACCATTATCTGGTGGGCCGTGTTTACCTCCCCGCCGGTATGCGTTTTACTATCCCTGAAATGGATACAGAAATGGCCGTCAAAGTTGTTTCCCCGTATGGCGCCGCCCCCGTGTGGCATTCCATTCATAGAGGCGGCTATCCTTCGTCCGTTATCCAGTTGCACAATGATTGCCTTTCGCTTCCAGCTCCATTTCCCGTTGTATATCATTTTCATGACCGCGGTATCCCCGGCCGTCAGAGGCTGAACGTCGGCATGGTATCGGCCTGCCCTTCTCTGCACGCGAAATTGAAGCCCTGTCTCAAGTTCTATGATTGTGGCCCTGGCATATTTGGGAAAAACCCTGTTTGCCTCTTCCCAGGCCAGAAATTCACCGTACGGTGAGGGTTTTTCCTTTATTTCCCCGGGCTCCGGGACGGTTTTATTATGTTTAGCCAGAATTATTTTATAGACCGGCGGGACCAGGGCAATTAAAAAAACGGCAAACACAATAAAAAAACTGTGCCTGCTGACATTCAGAACAATCAATGGTAATCCCTTCCTCCCCTGACATTAAATTATGCGGAGGAAATGCCGGCTTATACCAACTTTTTTCCCGGTTAACTGCCATGAAAATAGCTTATCCTGGAAAGCTTCCGGGCCGGAATACAGAATCCAGGAGCCAGAATAGCGGCTTTTTCCATATTGAAATACTCCCGGATGCCGCAGGAAATCTTTTCGGCCAGCAATGCCTGATACTCACCGTTCAGCAAATTATTTCTCTCGCCGGGGTTGCTCAAATAGCCCACCTCAACCAGCGCTGCCGGTATCCTGGCATTTCGCAGCACGTAGCAGTCACTGGTTTTGGCGATTCTCTTCTGGATGCCCGGTATTGACCGCAGTTCGGCCTGGATGCATTCAGCCAGCAGTTTGCCCTTTTCCGAATGTGGATAATAAAATACCTCGGCCCCCCCGTGGATGCGGTTGCAGATGCAGTTGACATGAATGCTGACAAACAGGCCGGCTTTGGACTGATCCGCCATCTCCAGCCTTTTACCCAGATCATAGCGGTGGGCTTCCCTTTTATGCAGGCCGACTATAGCCAGGTTGTAATCACCGTTACGGGTCAGGATTACCACAGCGCCTTTTTCCTCCAAGGATTTCTTTAATTTAAGCGCAATTTGCAGGTTGATGTCTTTTTCGTACACCCCTCCCCTTACCGCGCCGGGGTCATACCCGCCGTGGCCGGGATCCACCACCACAACCTTTCCCTGGAGAGGAGAGACAGGGTCGGCGGCAGCCGGCACTGCCGGCATAAAAAACATGTACAGGAAGAACAAAACCAAAAATCTCTTCATACGCCCCTCCGGCTTAAGCCCTGAACTCATTTGGTCTGAATGAATCCACCTTTAACAACCAGCGCCATGGTATTAATTTGTTTCTTTATATACAAAATAACCGGGAAATATTTTCTCGGGGGGGGCCGCCGATGTTACCAAAGAAACATTTTTTGGTATCATTTGCGTTTTTAACCTTTTGCGTTTTATTTATCACAGCGGTAAAAGTTCAGGCAAAGGAAACCGGAGCCGAATACCCCTTACAGGGCAAAACGGTTCTGCTGGACCCCGGCCACGGCGGGCGTGATCATGGTTATTGCAGGAAAAACAGTGTGTGCGAAAGAGATATCGCCATGGAAATAACAAAAAAGACAGCTGTTCTCCTTAAAAAAAACGGGGCAAAGGTGATTTTGACCCGTGATCAAAGTGATTCCCGGTGGTTTCCCTGGCCGGGCACTGAATCAGAAACAAGCCTTGATAAACGGATTTTACTGGCCGGGGAAAAAAAGGCCGATATCTTTGTAAGCGTCCACTGTAACGCCAGCCAGAAGGCCCACCGGACAGGGGCCGTAGTTTTTTACCAGAACAATTCCCCCGCCAGCATTACACTGGGCGACCGGATACAGAGGGAACTGATAAAAATTCCGGAGAACAGCAAGCGCAACGACAAGCCGGGCAGCTATTACCTGTTAAACAAGCTGGCCGTCCCGGCGGTGGTTGTAGAAACATGCTATCTTACGCACAGGGCGGACAAAGAAAACATCGCCAGCCGGGAATACCGGGAAAAAATAGCAGGCGCTATTTTTTCAGGAATCATAAACTACTTTTCCGGGCAGGAGAGCGCCGGCAAAAAAATTACCGGCCAAGGCACCGTCAATATAAATGAAACCATTTGTCAAGAAGAACAAATCTCTGCCGCTCCGTTGGCGGTTTCCGCTGAATACCACCGGTCAATAGCCCGGGAAGAGGACAGCGCCGCCCTCAGCCTTCTCCGGGGCTTAACAATCGGCAGCGTTGAGGTGAGAGGCAGCCAGGCGCTGATTGACGTTAAATCAGCCAGTTCAGGGATGTCACTGGGCGGGGAGGAAGAATACCGGGCGGTATATTTCATTGTCAACAAAGCCCTGAAAATTCCCGGAACTGAAAGCGTCCGCCTGACACTTAACGGGAAGCCGGCGGCAACCCTGGCGGGGCATATAGACATCAGCTCACCCTTTACACCCGGCAGCCCCATTTGCAGCCGGATACCGGGAGGGACAAGGGAGGGGAAAAAGGCCCAGGTGGCCGTGGTAATCGATGATTTCGGCCAATACAGCAGCGAAGGGGTAAAAGAAATCCTCTCCCTTGATATCCCGCTCACCTGCGCTGTTATGCCCAACCTGGAAAACACCCGGAGCCATGCCGCAGCGGCTGCCCAAAAAGGTTATGAGGTAATCGTCCACCTGCCCCTGCAGCCCGTCAGGGGAAAGTCCAGCTGGCTGGGGCCGGGGGCAATTACCACCAGGCTCAGCGAAGAGGAAGTAAAATCCCTGGTAAGAAATGACTTTGACAGTGTGCCCTACGCCGTTGGATTCAACAACCACATGGGTTCGGCCGTCACGGCCAATGATCAAATAATGCGGGCCATTTTGCAGGTGGCCCTGGAGAAAGAATTCTTCGTGCTGGACAGCAGGACCACCGACAAAACCAGGATACCGGCCCTGTCTGAGGAATTGGGGATCACCTGTGTGGAGAGAACTGTTTTCCTCGATGAGGTAAAAAATTTGAACAATGTAAAAAAACAGCTGTTTAAGCTGGGCCAGGAGGCCCTGAAAAGAGGGAAAGCTGTCGGCATAGGCCACGTCGGTGAGGGCGGCGGAGTAACCGCCAGGGCACTTAAAGAAATGGTTCCCGAGATGGAAAAGATGGGCATAGAATTTGTGTATCTTTCCGAGATGGCATATTAACGGAAACAGCGGCACAGACGCCCCGATCCCCGGAAATGAACCCCGGTATGTTTATGTTTATGAAAATGGCTTTTTCATATTTTTCTTGCCAAAGGAACAATCTATAAAAGCAGGCTTTTGTCTTGATAAATTCAACCCGGGGGGTGGAGACCATTAAAAACAGGATATTTACAGGTCTGGGGTTTATCGCAGCCGGCGTGTTGCTGCTGGTTTTATGGCATACACATAAAGCATTCCAGCCGGTTTTAACCTTCCCGGAGGTTCTGCAACACATTGATGATGAACATGGGGCGGGTAAAACATACACAATTAAAGATGAAAAAGGCAGTCCGGTAACAATGGTTTCCCGCCGGGTACGGGCCGGCGATGAGGTGATTACAGCAGAAGGAAAGCATTACCGCGTATGCAGAGCGGGCGGCAATTCCGCCACGGCCCGGTTTGTGGGAATGGACAGGGATCTTTTAGCCTACAGCGAACTCTTTTCAAAAATGGCGCTTCCGGCGGCCACACCGGGGTGGAGTAACCGGCCGGTGGCCATTTATCACACGCACAGCGATGAATCCTATCTGCCCTCTGACGGCACGGCTTCCATTCCCTTTCGCGGCGGCATCATACAGGTCGGGGACGCCTATAAAGACACCCTGTCACGTGACGGGGCCAGGGTGCTTCACGACAAAACCCCCCACGACCCCCATGACAATAACGCCTACTACCGGTCGCGCCGGACGGCGGTTCAATTGCTGAAGAAAAACCCCATCGCGGTGTTCGATGTACACCGCGACGGGGTGGATGATCCTGAGTTTTACCGGAAATTTATCGCCAATGAAGAGGTGGCCCAGGTCCGCATCGTCGTGGGGCGGCAAAATCCCCACATGTCGGCCAATCTGGATTTCGCCAAGCGGCTGATGGCCTATGCCAATAAGATGTACTGGCCCATTGTCAAGGAAATCTTTATCGGTGAGGGAAATTATAACCAGGACCTGATGTCAACCGCCATTTTGCTTGAAGCCGGCACTTACACCAACCGCAAGGAAGAAGCCATGAGCGGCATTGACCGGCTGGCCGATGCAGTCCCCATAGTGCTGGGTATCACCGGCCCTTCCAGCCGCCCCGGGGCCCCTGAATACGAAAAGCCCGTTACCGACCCCACGGCCCGGCGGTCCGGCGTATGGTCCGCCCTGTTGTGGATGGTAATTTTCACCCTCCTTGGCGGAGGAGCCTTTTTGCTCATCAGCGCCGGTGACTTCAATACGGCCAAACAGCGCCTGTATAATTTTTTCAGGTGGGAGATGCCCGGCATGGTGGGCCCGCTGGCCAGGAAAATTCCCCTTAAAGATATTAAAGATATGTGGAAAATAGCGAAGAACAGAGGTAAAAAACAGTAAATCCGTATCCATCCTCATCCCGCGACCCAACCTCTTTTATTTATAAACCCTCTGACAGCCCCCTGCGGATATAGAATTAATTTTTCCGTTTACGCGGCCCGCGCTCGATAATGCGCGGGCTTGCGTCGTAATTGCTGATCCCCTTCTCTTTGACGGTGATTTTCCCATCGGGTGTTTCTATGGTTACCCATGACTTTATCACATATCCGTCCAGGCCCGGCGCCGCCACCTTTTCGGTTCCCGGCGGCAGGGACGGGTTAAGACGGTATTCCGTCCAACATTTTTTTCTCTTCAACACCTTATGCTGCCAGGTCACTTTAGGTGGTTTACTGCGCCCGTACAGGGCCATGTAAAGTGTGTCCCCCACCTTTTGCGACCATATTACAACCGGCCCGTCCGTGTCATTCATAAAACGGAAATCGAACACTCCATAACATACGGTGGCGTCCTGACCGGGAGGCACATAGGGAACGATCATGGCATGTTCGCTCCGCATGACCACCTTAAGGTCGCTGAAAGTCACCACGTTATATAACATGGTGGCAATTTTGCATACTCCTCCCCCCACGGTGGTAACAAGTTTATTGCCGGCGTATGTAGGGCCGGGCCGGTATCCCCGGCTCCCGGTATACGGCCCGATGGCTTTATTCTGGGAAAAAATTTCACCCGGCCGGACCACTTTGCCGGCCAGCTGATCAGCCGCCAGGGCTATATTATAAGCTTCGGCCATAATCGGATCGGGCAGGGCAGCTTTGTATGCCGCCATCAGTATTGGCGTGTTGTGTTTTCTTATAACTTCCCGAAATTTGGCGTTGTTCTTCCAGGGGAGGGGGCCATCGTAAGGTTTTTCCATGCCTTTGAAATTGTTGTAAATATCATCATCCCCGGTTTCTGTGGCAGAAGCGTTAATATGGCCATGAGAATAAGCAGGCAACTGAAACACAATTAAAATAAGTATTAAAATAATAAATGCCAATCTTTTCATGCTAATTGACACCACCCAACAAAATATGAGGTTAGATTTATACTAGATTATTATGTTCAAATTATTTGTTCTTAGCTTAACAAATTGATGTTAAATTTCCTTCAATTACCTTAATCTGTTTCTTGTGTTATTTTAAAAATGAAATAATATCAATACTTTTGTCAAAGAATATCACGGGAAGGTTAAACGAAATTAACGCGGAGGGTGTATAATGAGGAAATCTCTGTTCCTGCTAATTCTATTTCTGTTTTTCGCTCCGATTCAACCGGCTTCGGCCAATAAGGTTGCTTTTTTAAAGGGGAAGGTTGTGGTGGTGGATGCGGGGCACGGCGGCTGCGACCCCGGCGCCATATATAAAGATATATATGAGAAACACATAAACCTGCAAATTGCCATAAAACTAAAGGAAGTACTGGAACAAACCGGTGTGAAAGTGATTTTGACACGCCACGGCGATTACCATCTGGTTAAGGAATCTCAACGCCGCGACCTCGGCAAAAGGGTGGAATTAGCCAACAGTTCCAAAGCCAGCCTGTTTGTCAGTATTCACGTAAACACTCATCACAGCGCCAGCCGCAGCGGGGCGGAGGTATTTTATTATCCAAAATCCGAAAAAAATAAGCTCCTGGCGGAATGCATCCTGGGCCAACTGCAATCGATTCACAGCACATCCCCTGAAAGAACGGTAAAAACCAGTGATTACTATGTCTTGCGCAATACCGGGATACCGGCGGCAATGGTCGAGGTGGGCTTTTTAAGCAACCCGGAGGACAGGAAACGCCTGCTGAGCGGTGATTATCAATTACTGCTGGCAAGGAGAATTTCCTGCGGTATTTTAAAGTATCTCATAGTGGAATCATCCAGCAGTAACAAGACCCCCAGGGCAAAAAAGTAATTGGACAACTACGGGGTATACAAGTTTGAGCGTAAAATAGAATCAGCATATTACAAAGAATGAAAAAAGTAATATTACAAGCATATTTTCCAGTATCATTAAATATGTTCTGTTTAGGAAATGACTTCTTTGCCTTATAACTTACTCTTGGATAAGTTTTCTCTTTTGATATTAACGCCGGTGTTTTTTTAATGCGCCCTGATACAGCCCGCAGTAGGGGGAGTGCTTTTTGTCTTCCCGGAAAATGCCGAGAATAACCAACATGATCTCAAAAGTGACAGATGGAGAAGGTGGGGAATGGTATTCCAAGGTAGTAATTGAGTGTACAAAGCCCTACCGTTATACTGTTACAAAATCGGACCACAGGGTTTTTGTCCAGTGCTCCGGAGCCATAGTAAACATGCCGGAAGGAATTTTAGAGGTAAACGACGGCCTGTTGCGGGAAGTTGGAATATGGCAGGCAGACACAGAGACGGCAGAAATGGAAATCGTACTTGAACATCCCGCAAAATTCCACCCGGCGGCTTTCGAGGGCATTCCCTTTCGTTTAGAGGTTATTTTTAACCGCTCTTTTATAATTGACTTGTTTAATGATAAAAAAATTATGATTGACCCGGGCCATGGCGGAAAAGACACCGGAGGAAGGGGGCCGGTGAACCTTCTGGAAAAAAAAGTGGTGGTGCCGGTGGCAAAAAACCTGGATAAACTTCTACGGCGGGCGGGCGCCGGTGTTGTCCTGACCAGGAACGGCGATGAAAACATTCCCAGGGAAAAGAGGTTTAAAATGGCCAGGCAGGAAGGCACCGACGTCTATATCAGCATCCATACATATTCTCACGCCAACAGCGCTGTTGGCGGAGCGGCCACACTGTACGCTCCCATGAACGGGCGCAGCGCCAGGCTGGCCCAGTACGTGCAAAACGGATTGATTAAAAAGCTGAAAGTCAAAGACAGGGGGATCAGGGAGCAGCCCGAACTTGCCGCGTTAAGCAATGTGCCGGCAATAGAGGTAGAGGTGGTGACCATCACCAACTGGGTGGAAGAAGGACTCCTGCGCAGCTCGACAGTACATAGAAAGGCGGCGGAGGGGATTTTCAACGGTTTAGTAAGATATTTCGCCCTGACAGGCCGAAGCATAAAGGGTGGTCCAATTGATAGCGGGCAGGATTTCAATCAGAACGCACATTGTCACAGAAAAGGACGATATAGTGGACGTGGTGAAAAAATATACCGGTGAAATAGTGTCACCGGATGATATCGTCGCGCTTGCCGAAAGCGTGGTGGCCATCAGCCAGGGACGGGCAATCCTGCCGGGCACGGTGAAACCCGGGTGGCTGGCCCGTTTTTTATGCCGCTTCCCCGGCAAGGACGGTAGCCTTGCCACCCCGCCGGCCATGCAGCTGGCCATCGAGGAGGCAGGCAAGCCGCGCATCATACTGGGCGCAATAGCTGCGGGCCTGGGACGCCTGGTGGGCCGCAGGGGGGATTTTTACCGGGTGGCCGGCCGCCACCTGGCCCAGATTGACGACGTGGCCGGCACGATGTGGCCCTTTGAGCGGCACATCATCCTGGGGCCAAAGGATCCGCAGGCTATCGTCAGAAAAATAAAACAGGCCGTCGGCGCCGAGGCGGTCATAGCCGACGTAAATGACGCCGGAAACGTTGATATCCTGGCCGCCACCGACGGTATAAAGCGGGAAGAAATAATCAGGCACCTGAAAGACAATCCCTTTGGCAATGACGACCAACAGACACCGATCGTAATACTGGTCTCCAAAACATAACGGGAATAACTGCCCCTTTAAACTACCGGCCGCCTTAAACAGAAACCCGGTAAATTATGCCAACATATTCACATAGACGGATTTGGGCGGACATACATATATCATCAGAGGTGGGAACATGTCCGGCCAATCGTTCGTCTATGGGGCCGCCGTTTTGCTGGCGGCAAGCGTTTTTAACAGATGTATCGGTTTTATCTACCAGATCCTGATGATAAGGTTGATTAAGCCTGAAGGCGTCGGCCTTTTCAGCATGGTTTTTCCTGTCTATGTGATGGTGTTTGTCCTTGCCACCATGGGTATCCCGGTGGCCATTTCCAAGCTGGTGGCCGAAGAGGTGGCCGTGAATAACCTGCCCGGCGCCTACCGTACTTTTAAGATCTCCCTGGCCATTATTTCCGCCGTTAGCCTTTTTTTTACCCTGTTGCTTCTTGCCGGATCCCCCCTGCTGGTAAAACATCTGTTTCCCAATCCCGATGTTTATCTCTGCTTTATCAGCCTGGTGCCCGGGGTATTTATAGTATCCCTGTGTTCCGCGTTCCGGGGGTTTTTTCAGGGCCTGCAGAGGATGTCCCCCACAGCTGTTACCCAGGTAGTTGAGCAGTTAGTCCGGGTAACTGCCGGTTTAAGTATTGCCTGGATTCTTCTTCCCCGGGGAGTGATCTACGCATCGGTGGGAATTTCCCTGGGGTTGGTTTGCGGCGAACTGGTGGGGTTCATTTTTATGGTCTATATCTATATTACCAGGCGGCCCCGTATCCCGGTACCCTCTTTCCCCGCCGAACCCTTGGCCGGGACACTGGGGAGGATATTCAACCTGGGCATACCGGTGACTTTAACCCGTTTTGTATCCACTGCCCTGATGTCACTGGACGCCCTGCTTATTCCAAGAAGGCTCCAGCTGGCCGGCATGTCATTGGGCGACGCCACGGCTACCTACGGACAGTTTGTCGGCATCGCCGAGACTCTTTTATTCAGCCCGGGAATGGTCACTATTGCCCTGGCCACGGCCCTGGTTCCGGCGGTCAGTGACGCATTGGCCCAGGGCAGGATTTACCTGGTACGGAGCCGGATTGAGGAGGCCATTCGCATAACTGTCATGGTTGGTTCACCGGTGGCGGCAATTTTCCTTGTTATGCCCCATGATCTCTGCCAGGTGCTTTTCGGGTACGGATCAGCCGGGGATTCACTCCTCATAATGGCCTTGAGCGGCCCCTTCCTTTACCTGCAACAAACCACCACCGGAATTCTGCAAGGCCTTGGAAAAGCGGGAATTCCTTTTAAAAACCTGCTATTGGCCTCCGTGATTAAAATTCTGGGCATTTATTACTTGACCGCAGTTCCCGGCTTTAGCATACGGGGCACCGCCCTGTCCATGGGAACCTCATACATAATAATGTCATTGCTTAACTACCGGGATTTGAAAAAAATTACCGGCCTTAAAATCAACTGCACCCTATGTATCTACAAACCCATCTTTGCTTCGGCGGCGGCGGCCTTTGCCATGCTGCAACTCAAACCTCTCCTGGCCTCGTCCTTTGCGCCGGGATTACTCAGCCTGTCATTGAATCTCCTCTTCGGCTCCTTCTTTTATTTTTTTGTTTTATATGTAATCGGCGGGATAGATACCTCAGATATAAAAAGAATAAGGTTGTTAATAAAAAAATTAGGGCCCTGAAACAAAGGTTTTAAGCCTATTGCCAAAGCCGGATGCCAGGTTGGGGCGCCCCGCCTTGAAAAACAGGGCGCCTCCCCTGCCCGCCAAAGTTCTGTTACTTGTTGATCATCACCGGCGTGCCGATGCCGACATAGTTGTAAAAATCTTCAATATCCCGGTTAGTCAGCCCGATGCAGCCCCAGGTCCAGTTGTCGCCGAATTCCGGCTTGTCCCCGCCGTGAATGCCGATCCCTCCGCCGAGGGCGGTGCGCTGGGGAGTGGTTTTACCGGAGCTGAAGGCCGCCACTATAGCGTCATGGGTCCACCGGTCAATCAATCCCTGCCGCAGTCCCCGGCCGGCGTCCTCGGTGTTGGGGTAGCTCAGCCTCAGCCACCTGGACCCCAGATAATAGTCGGGCGGGGTCAAAACTGATTTTTCGCTCACATAGAAGGTCCCTTCCGGAGTCCTGCGGTCCCCGGCCACTTCCTTGTCGCCCATCCCCCCCTCGCCAAACTCCACGTGGTACGATTTCAGCCAGGTATTTCCGTAAAAAAGGGACAGGGTGTGGTCCGACTTGTCAATAACAATTTTCAAGCCGGGCCCCGGGTCGGTTATACCCTTTTCCCTCAGCACCTCCCATAAAGGCTTTACCTGTTCCCCCGCCGGCTGCCGGCTGCCCGGGCCGGCAAAGGCCTTGGAAACCGGCAAAGAACGCTGGTTAACTAAATAAGATCCGGCGCTTAAAAAGGCCGCCAGAAATGCCACCGCTATAACAGGCAAAAATTTGCATAATTTCCTTACTAACATTTCACCGCCTCCTAATCCCATTAATTTAAAAAGATTGCCGTTCTTTCGGGGAAAACAGCAATCTCACACATTTTATCATAAAACAATGTTAAATGGCACATATAATGTCGCAATTACTTAAGGTAATTGCAGGAAGTAAAACATTAAATTACTAACTTGAATTAACAATTACTTGACTACGTGCACGGTTTCCAGGCTGGCGTCGTGGCACCCCTGGAAGTGCATGCCCACATTGCGCAAAACGTTAAGATACTCCACAATTTCCCCGGTGACCTTTTCCCCGGGACAAATTACCGGTATGCCCGGAGGATAACAGGCAATGGTTTCGGCGCTTACCCTGCCCACCGCCTCTGCCAGGGGCACGGCGGCCACCGGGGCCCAGAACGCTTCCCTGGGTGTAATCACCAGGTCGGGTATGCCGGGAAAAGCATCCACCTGCCCGGCAGCCCAGTATGGTTGAGCTTTTATATTGTTTTGTGCGGCGTATTGGCCCATCTCCTGCAGCGCCTTCAACAGGCGGTCGGCATCACTGCGGAAGTTGCCGAAGGTGACAATCAGCAGCAAGTTAAACATGTCCGACATCTCAACCTGTATACCGTGCCTCTCCCTCAGCCACTGTTCCGCCCAGAGACCGGTGACCTGCAGTCCGCGCACCGAAATGGTCACCTTTGTCGGGTCAAGCCCGAAAACCCCCGGTTTTCCTACCATTTCCTCCCCAAAGGAAGAAAACCCGTTCAGCCTGTTTATTTTCTCCCTTAGATAAGCGGCCAGTTCGATGGCCTCCTGGATCAGCTGTCTGCCGCAGGCTTCCATCTGGGCCCTGGCCGCATCCAGGGAGGCCAGTAAAAGGTATGATGTGCTGGTGCTTTGAAGAAGCCGCAGCGCCGCCTCCAGCCTTTGCCGGTCAATGAGGCTGCTCTTTAAATGAAGCATCGCAGCCTGGGTGAAGGCCGATAATATCTTGTGGGTTCCCTGGACGGCGGCGTCCGCTCCTCCTTCCAGGGCGGTGGCGGGCAAAACCTCGTGAAAATGCAGGTGGGGACCGTGGGCTTCGTCAACCACCAGGGGAATGTTTCGGGCATGGACTATTTTTGCAATGGAGGAGACATCCGAGGTGATGCCGTGGTACGTCGGATTAACGAGAATAACAGCTTTCACATCCGGATGGCATTCCAGGCTGCGGGCAATTGTCTCCGGGCAGGTTCCCAGCGGAATCTTGTAATGGCAGTCATATTCCGGCCTGAAAAAAACGGGAACGGCGCCGCTTAAAATGATCCCGCTCAAAATGGAACGGTGCATGTTGCGGGGCGCCAGAATCTTTTCCCCGGGGCCGCACACCGCCATCACCAGGGCCTGCAGCCCGCAGGAACTGCCGTTGATCAAAAAATAGGTGAAATCGGCCCCAAAGGTTCCGGCCGCCAGTTCCTGGGCCTTCCTGATCACGCCGTGGGCCTGGTGCAGGTCATCGAGGCCGGGAACATTGGTGACGTCGGCCGCAAAAACCTTATCCCCCAGGAATTTGGCCACCAAATTGTCCGCCGCCTGTCCTCCCTTGTGTCCGGGCATGTGAAACCTGACCGTCCAGTTATCCGTGTATTTTTTAAGAGCGTCAATGATAGGAGTGTTTTGCGTTTGGCACACCTTGATTCCCCCTGTTCATCCGTATACCTTAACTGTATATGCCGGACCCGGCCGGCTTGTTACGTTTGAACAGGAAACAATATATGAAGCCGGGATCAGGTAAAGATTTTCGGGGTAGAAATTAATTAACCGGTTAAAAGCAAAACATCTCCGGCCCGAACACTTTTCTGACGAAATGTTCTTTCTCCAATATGGCCAATGGCTATCCTTTGAGCCCGAGGGAAGTATACACCGCCCGGTCCACCGCGTTGTCAAAGGGAAGTCCGATATCCTTCCGGTACTGTATGATCACCTTTTCCATGCCGGGGCCCCAGATCCCGTCCACCTCAATGTCATAGCCAAGCCTTTTCAGCGCTCCCTGGACCTCCATCACAGCGGCTCCCACATCCCCCTGCCGCATCATTTTATACGTCGGCTCCATGTACAAAAACGGATTTCCCACAATGATCACCGGGGTTCCCACGGAGACCCAGCTGTACAGCTGCTCAACATGGGTGTTATGCATCCGTATGCAGCCATGGGAATGGTAACCGCCGATTGAATAGGGCTTGTTTGTTCCATGAATGCCGTAAATTCCCCAGTTTACATCAAGGCCCATCCAGCGGGTTCCGAAACCGGTTCCCCAGTTGGCCGCCTTGCGGACAATTTTCCACGTCCCGATAGGGGTGGGGGTCTCCGGCTTGCCTATGCCCACCGGAAACTGGCAGTAAGGCTCACCGTCATTAAACAGTGTAAGGAGCCGCCTGTCGGTGTCTATCATGATCACCTTTTTCCCCCGGGGCGGCGGTTTTATATTTGACTGCACCGGCCTTTCAATGGTCACGGCCAGTACATCCCAGGTATTTTCCTCCACTCTGCCGCTTACCGCCAGTCCGAATTTTTTCTGGAACCGGCAGACAGCTTCTTCGGTTTTAGCGTCAAAGACACCGTTCCGCGGGTCATTATAGAAACCCAGGGTGTGCAGGGCTTGCTGCAGTCCCCTGACGTCATCCCCCTTGAGCGGCGGGCTTTTGAGGTAAAGTTCCCGGGACTGGTCGCAATTAATGGGGCATATTATTGCGTTTAAAGACCGGGCATAAACATTTTCCGGAATTAAAACCAGCGTTATAAACAGGATAATCATTATCCATGCTTTCTTCAGGGCCAATAGATTTTCCCTCCTGTTCAGCCGGAGTAAATATCATCTCTATAGTTATCCCCTTTTTTTAAAGACCTTTATTCAAATTATCCCGATACCTGCGATGTGCACCACTTCTGCGGCAGGACTCTATATCCGGCCCAGGCCTTGGACCGCATATTTTTTTTAGGGGTTTCATACTTTGTGGCCAAAAGGGCACCCTAAACAAAAATGCCTTTATAGGAGTGAGTCCTTTGTTTAATAACAAAACAATGGTACTCTTATTTATCTTTACTGTCTTATTCTCCACTGCCTGGGGCGGCAGAACGGTGTTTGGGCAAACCGCGGATTTTCAGGATGATGTATTTTTTCTCTACGAACCGGGCTTACCGGCGTTCCCGGCGGGAAATTTCAACAAAAGCGGTCTGGTGACGGTAACGGCGGATGCCGCGGTGGTAATGGATGCGGACACGGGCCAGGTTCTCTACGCCAAAAACCCGCACCAGCCCAGGCCCATCGCCAGCACCACCAAAATAATGACTGCCCTGCTGGCTATAGAGTGCGGTGATTTAAAAGGGGTGGTCACGGTAAGTCCCCGGGCGGCCGGGGTGGAGGGAAGCAGCATCTATTTAAGGGCCGGTGAAAGGCTTTCGCTGGAAGAGCTGTTGTACGGCGCCTTAATGCATTCGGGCAATGACGCCTGTGTGGCTATCGCCGAGTATATTGCCGGCCGGGAGGAGATTTTTGTTGACTGGATGAATTACAAGGCCCGCCTGTTGGGGCTTAAACACACCCATTTCAGCAATACCAACGGCCTTCCGCACAAGGAACACCTTTCCTCCGCCTATGACCTGGCCACAATCACCAGACACGCCCTTAAGAATCCGGTATTCAACAAAATAGTGGCCACCAGGGGCCACGCCATAAGTGGACCCTGGGGCCGGCGTCTTTTAAGCAATACCAATCAGATGCTGTGGAGCTACCAGGGAGCCAACGGAGTTAAAACAGGCACCACCAATGCGGCCGGCCAGTGCCTGGTATCCTCCGCCAGCCGCGAAGGCCGCCGGCTGATTGCCGTTGTGCTGCACAGCGACAGCCGCTATGCCGATTCCATCAGGCTTTTGGATTACTGTTTCGCCAATTTTAAAAACCAGACAGTGGCCAGAAGCGGGGAGGCTTTTTCCTCCATAAGCGTGCGCGATGGGACTGAAACCAGGGTTCCGGTGGGGTGCCTGAAAGACGTTGTGGTGACAGTGCCGGTGAAGAAAAATGGGGCAATAGAAGAGATCGTTATGAAGGACCGGGAGATTGTCGCGCCGGTAAAACCGGGGCAGGCAGTGGGGAAATTGCTGGTTTTGGACGGGGGTGAGCCCGTGACCGAAACGGACCTGGTAACTTTCGGTCAGGTGGAAAGGCTGCCCGTGTACAGGCAGGTTTATAACAGGATACTGAATGAAGTGTCTCCCGACCCGTAATTCCGGCCCCCTGGGGTGAGGCATTCCCCGGCCCGGTAAGAACTGCGCACGAAGGGGCCGCAGACGGCGTGCGAAAATCCCATGGCCAGGGCGGTTTCCCTTATAACGTCGAAAGTCTCGGGAGTGACGAACTCTTTGACCTCCAGGTGCCGGGGGGAGGGCTGCAGGTACTGGCCCACGGTGATGATATCGCAGCCGGCCGACCGCAGGTCCGCCAGGGCCTGCTTCACTTCCGCCAGTTCCTCCCCCAGCCCCACCATCAGCCCGGATTTGGTCAACACCCCGGGCTGCCTCTTTTTAACCCTCTCCAGCAGCGCTAGACTGCGCCGGTAGCCCGCCCCCGGGCGGACGCGCCGGTACAGCCTGGCCACGGTCTCTATGTTGTGGTTGTATACCTCGGGGGCCTCCGCGGCCACCTCGTCTACGGACCTGAGGCGGCCCCTGAAATCCGGGGTGAGCACCTCCACCGTGGTCCCCGGCTGCCTTTCCCTGATGGCCCGGATGGCGCCCACGAACTGGGAGGCGCCCCCGTCCGCCAGATCGTCCCGGGTAACCGACGTTACCACCGCGTGGCGCAGCCCCAGGGCCGCCACCGCCTCGGCCACCCGGAGGGGCTCCGCCGGGTCCGGGGGAGCGGGCTGCGCCTTTTCCACCGCGCAAAAAGTGCACCTCCGGGTGCACCTGTTTCCCAGAATCATGAAAGTGGCCGTTTTCTGGGCGTAGCACTCCCCCATGTTGGGGCACATGGCGCTGCTGCAGACTGTGTTCAGGCCCAGCTCACCGATCAGGTCCCTGGTTGACTGGATATCGCCGTGCCCTGGCAGCTTCTTTTTAAGCCATGCGGGAAAACGGGAAGACAATTTAATCACTCCCTGGCCTGAAATTTCGGTCAGAATCCAGAATTCAGAATCCGGAATTTTCGGCGGCTTTATTCCAGGGTTTGGTCGAGCGGTGTATACTCCAACCCCAGCGACTCGGCCACCGGCTTACAGGTAAGCCGGCCGTTGTGGGTGTTCACGCCCCGGGCTATGGCCCTGCTTTCCCTGACCGCCCGCAGGAACCCCTTGCCGGCGATTTCCAGGGCATAGGGCAGAGTAACGTTGGTCAGGGCGAAGGTGGACGTCCGGGCCACCGCGCCGGGCATGTTGGCCACCGCATAGTGTATTACCCCGTGTTTTTCGTAGACCGGGTTGCTGTGGGTGGTTACCCTGTCGATGGTCTCCACCGACCCGCCCTGGTCGATGGCCACGTCCACAATCACCGAGCCGGGCTTCATCTGCCTGACCATTTCCCCGGTTACCAGGTGCGGCGCCTTGGCGCCGGGCACCAGCACGGCCCCGATCACCAGGTCGGCGTATTTAACCGCGTTCTCTATGTTGTAGCTGTTTGACATCAGCGTCTTGATGCGGCTTCCGAATATGTCGTCAATGTAACGCAGGCGCTCGGCGCTGCGGTCGATAATGGTAACCTGGGCGCCCATGCCCAGGGCCATCTTGGCCGCGTTCATGCCTACGGTGCCGCCGCCGACGATCACCACATCGGCCGCCGGGACTCCGGGCACCCCGCCCATCAGGACACCCTTCCCCCCCTGGGGTTTTTCCAGAAAGCGGGCGCCTATCTGCACCGCCATCCGGCCCGCCACCTCGCTCATGGGGGTAAGCAGCGGCAGCGCCCCGTTGTCGGTCTGGATGGTTTCGTAAGCGATGCCGGTCACTTTCCTGTCCAGCAGCATCCTGGTAAGTTCCGGCTCCCTGGCTAGGTGCAGGTAGGTAAAAAGTACCTGTCCGGGGCTGTAAAAGGAATATTCTTCCGGAAGGGGCTCCTTGACCTTTATAATCATTTCGGCCTCGGCGTACACCGTTTCCCTGGCGGCTATCCGCGCCCCGGCTTCCCTGTATGCGTCGTCGCTTATCCCGCTGCCCTGCCCGGCGCCGGCCTCGATAATCACCCGGTGGCCGGCGGCCACCATGTCCTTGACTCCGGCCTGCGTAATGGCCACCCTGTCCTCGTTGCTTTTTATCTCCCTGGGAACACCTATAATCATTATAAACCCTCCTGACTCCTTACCAACAAGATTTCCAGGATAGTTTCCCATGCCGCCAGCGGCACCACGAATCATGAAACCACCTTCATTCCTGCTTTTCCCATTCTGGATTCTGGATTCTGGCTCCTGGATTCTGGATTCCGACAGAATGAGCATTACAGGATAAGGTATTTTCAGGATAGATTACCGTACTTTTCCTTGCCCAGTTTTTCGGCCAGGCACACCTCCTCGGCTGTCAACTCGCCCGGCTCCAGTTCAATCCCCAGGGCTTCGGTAAAGCCCCCGGCCAGCGCCCTGATCACCTCGGAAGGCGACGCCGGGCGGCCCAAAGCCTCTTCCAGGGAGGTGGCCCTTTGGCAAAAGCGCTGCCGCTGCTCCTCCCGAAGCTGCTCCGACTGAAATCTGAGGACCTGAAAAAGGGTCCGGGCGTCGTGCACCAGGGGCAGGGCTCCGTGCTGGAGGACGCAGCCGTGCCTCCGGCACTGGGCGTTGCCCGCCAGCTTGCGGCCGCCGGCCACCAGTTCATACAGGGCGGCCCCGTCAAAGCAGGCCGCCCCTTTTAGGGCCGGCTCCCCGGCCTCATTTAAAGACACTTCCACCCCCAGGCGGCCCAACCCCAGTACCAGCGCCCGGCTGAGGCGAAGGTAGGATTCGGCCACCGACCCGCACACCACCGGGTTGTCATCCCGGGCTATGATGCTGTAAGTCACCTCTTCATGATGCAGGACGGCCCGGCCCCCGGTGGGGCGGCGCACCACGTCCACCCCCAGCCTCCTGCAGGCCTCAAAATCCACCGTCTCTTCCGGCTCCTGAAAATACCCCAGGGTCACGGCCGGCGGGTCCCAGCCGTAGAAGCGCAGGGTGGGCGGGCTTCCGCCCCGGGAGTGCACCAGCATTATGGCCTCGTCCACCGCCATGTTGTAGGACCCGCTTTTCCGGCCGGTATCTAAGAGCCGCCACTTCATTTAACTACCCCCCGCCGGCGGCTGCCAGCGCAGCACGGGTTTGCGGGCCGCGGTGACCTCGTCCAGCCTGGAAACCGGCGTCACACGCGGGGCCTCCTTGAGCAGTTGCGGATTTTCCCGGCCCTCCCGGGCTATATCCTGCATGGCGCCGGCGAAGGCATCCAGGGTGGCCCTGCTTTCTGTCTCGGTGGGCTCCACCATCAGCGCCTCCTCCACGATCAGGGGAAAATAGACCGTGGGCGGGTGGTAGCCGTAGTCCATCAGTCTTTTGGCTATATCGATGGTATGCAGCCCGGCCTCCTTGAAACCATCGGGCGGGGTGATTACAAACTCGTGCATGCAGTAGCGGTCAAAGGGCACCCGGTAAGTCTCCCTGAGCAGGGAGAGCAGGTAATTGGCGTTGAGCACTGCGTTTTCACTGACTTCCCGCAAGCCCTCCCCGCCCAGGGCCCGGATGTAAGTGTAGGCCTTTACCACCACCCCGAAATTGCCGTAAAAGGAGCGCACTTTGCCGATGGACAGGGGGCGATCGCTGTCAAGGCAGTATTTCCCCTCCCCGGGGTTAAAACTGACCACGGGGGTGGGAAGGAAGGGCGCCAGAAATGACTTCACCCCCACCGGGCCGGACCCGGGCCCCCCTCCTCCGTGGGGCGTGGAAAAAGTCTTGTGCAGGTTCAGGTGGATGACGTCGAATCCCATGTCCCCGGGCCGGGAAATGCCCAGTACGGCGTTCATGTTGGCGCCGTCGCAGTACAGCAGCGCCCCGGCCCGGTGCACCGCCCCGGCAATTTCCACGATATCCTTCTCAAAGAGGCCCAGGGTGTTCGGGTTGGTCAGCATCACGGCGGCGGTGTCGTCCCCCAGGGCCTCCTTTAAAGCGTCGATATCCACCGTGCCGTCCGGGCCCGACCTGATCTGCCGCACCTCCATCCCGCACAGGGCGGCGGTAGCCGGGTTTGTTCCGTGGGACGAGTCGGGTACGATGACCCGGCGCCGCCCGGTTTCACCCCTGTGGTCATGGTAGGCCTTGATCATCAGCAGGCCGGTGAACTCCCCGTGGGCCCCGGCCGCGGGCTGCAGGGTAAATTCATCCATGCCGGTTATCTCGGCCAGGTAGCACTGGGTTTCGCACATCAGCTTCAGCGCCCCCTGCGCCTGGTCCTCCGGCTGGTACGGGTGCAGGCGGGCGAATCCCGGCAGCCTGGCCGCAAATTCGCTTACCTTGGGGTTGTACTTCATGGTGCAGGAACCCAGGGGGTAAAACCCGGTGTCCACTCCGTAATTGAGGGCGGACAGGCGTGTAAAGTGGCCCGCCACTTCCCGCTCCCCCACCTCGGGCAGTGCGGGGGGCTTTTTGCGCAGGAGTCCCTCCGGTACCATCTCCTCCAGCGGCCGGACGGGAACGTCAAAGTCCGGCATTACTGATGAAGTCCGGCCGGGGGCGCCCAGTTCAAAAATAAGGGGTTCGGCCATTTTACATCCCCTCCAGTCCGGCGGCCAGGCGTTCAATTTCCCCCCTGGTGCGCAGTTCGGTGCAGCAAAGCAGCATGTGCCCGGAGTACCGGGGATAGAAGCGCCCCAGGTCCAGGCCGCCGATTATTTTGTCTTTCAGCAGCCGTCGGTTCGCCGCCGACGGGTCCTCGGCCAGTTTCACGGCGAATTCCTTAAAGAAAGGCGCCTTGAAGGAAGGTTCCACTCCTTTTATGGAGGTGATCAGGCTGTGGGCATAGTGCGCCTTTTGCAGGCACAACTCCGCCACCCGCCGCAGCCCCTCCCTGCCCAGGCAGCTGAGGTAGATGGTGGCGGCCAGGGCGCAGAGGGCCTCGTTGGAACAGATGTTGGAGGAGGCCTTTTCCCGGCGGATATGCTGTTCCCTGGCCTGCAGGGTGAGCACGAAACCCCTTCGCCCCAGCCTGTCAACCGTCTGCCCCACCAGCCGGCCGGGCATACGCCGCACCAGCTTCTGCCGGCAGGCCAGGAACCCGAGGTAAGGCCCGCCGAAACTGACGTGGTTGCCCAGGCCCTGGCCCTCACCCACCACTATGTCGGCCCCGTACTCCCCCGGGGCCTCCAAAATCCCGAGGGAAACCGGGTCGGCGCAGACCACGAAAAGGGCGTTGTGGCGGCGGGCCAATTCCCCGATCCGCGGAGCCTCTTCCAGGCAGCCGAAGAAATTGGGCTGCTGGATTATTACCGCCGCTGTCCGGCCGTCCACCAGCCCCGCCAGCTCTTCCGGGCCGGTTACTCCGTCCGTGACGGGGGTTTCAGTTATAGTTATCCCCCGGTGTTTCAGGTAGGTGTGGACGGTGCGCCTGTACTCCGGGTGAACTGCGCCGGAGAGGAGAACCTTATTTTTCCTTGTGTCTTCACAGGCCATCAGGGCCGCCTCGGCCAGGGCGCTGGCGCCGTCGTAGAGCGAGGCGTTGGCCACATCCATGCCGGTGAGTGCGCAGATAAGCGACTGGTATTCAAATATGGCCTGCAGGGTGCCCTGGCTGATTTCCGCCTGGTACGGGGTATAGGAGGTATAAAACTCCGATCGCAGCAAGAGTTGATCAACTATATGGGGAACATAATGGTCATAGGCCCCGGCGCCGAGGAAGCAGGCATAGTCATCCAGGCTGCAGTTGTCCGCGGACATGTCTCTCATATGGCGGGAAAGTTCCGGCTCGGCCATGGGATGGGGGAGGTTCATGGGGTGTTTCAGCCTTACCCCGGGCGGAACGTCCCTGAAAAGTTCCTCCATGTCGGCCGCCCCGATGCGGTCAAGCATTTCCCGCCGGTCATCCGCGGTGTTTAAAACATAGCGCATTTCATCACCTCCAGAAATAGGGATCAGCCCTCCCCAATCCCTTTTCCCTACTTGCTTTCCAACAATTCCCTGTATGCCTCCGGGGAGAGCAGCTTATCCAGCTCCGCCGGGTCTGCCAGCTCTATCTCCACAATCCAGCCCCTGCCGTAGGGGTCCTCGTTGATCAGGCCGGGGGAGTCAAGGAGCTCCTCGTTTACCGCCGTCACCTTCCCGGAAACAGGGCTGTAATAATCAGACGCGGCCTTCACCGATTCCACCACGCCGAGGGACTCGCCGGCCCCCACCCCGGTTCCGACCTCCGGCAGTTCGACAAATACAACGCTTCCCAGGGCTTCCTGGGCATAATGGGTTATCCCCACCCGGCCGGTCTTCCCGTCCACCTTTATCCACTCATGATCAGTGCTGTAAAACAGTCCTTCCAAAACCATCTTTACTTCCTCCTTTTATAGAATGGCAGGGGTGTCACCCGCGCCCCGCATTTCTTCCCCCTGATCAGCACCGCCACCTTGTCGCCGGCATTCACCCCGGGGGGGACATAAGCCATGGCCAGGTAGGCGTCAAGGGTGGGGGCGTAACCGCCTGAAGTAACCACTCCGGCTGTTTCTTCTCCGATAATTACCGGGTAATGCGCCCTGGGCACCCCCCTGTCCAGCATTGACAATCCCGCAAGTTTCCGTGAAAGGCCTTCTTCCCGCTGCTTCCGCAGCGCCTCCCGGCCCACGAAGGGCCCCTTCTCCGGCATTACAAAACGGCCCAGGCCGGCCTCCAGGGGTGTGGTCTTGTCGTCCAGTTCCTGCCCGTACAGCGGCATGGAGGCCTCAAACCTCAGGGTGTCCCTGGCGCCCAGGCCGGCCGGCACAAGGCCGGTATTTTCACCCGACTCCATCAGGGCCTGCCACAACTTCACCCCGTCTGCGGCGTCCAGGTACAGCTCGAAACCGTCTTCGCCGGTATACCCGGTCCTGGAAACAATACATTCCATGCCGGCCACCCGGCCCCGGGTGAACCGGTAGTAGCCGAGGGCATCCGGATTAAACCGGGCCAGCGGCCTTAACACCTCCACCGCCCGGGGGCCCTGCAGGGCCAGCAGGGCCGTCCGGCCGGTCACGTCACTGACCTCCACCTTTCCCGCGGCCTGGTTCTTTATCCAGGCCAGGTCCCCGGCGGTGTTGGCCGCGTTTACCACCAGCATGTAATGACCCGCCTCCAGGCGGTAGACCAGCAGGTCGTCAATCACGCCCCCGCCCTGGTTGCACATGGGGCTGTATATCACCTGCCCGTCCTCCATGGCGGATATGTCGTTGGTCACCAGCCCCTGGATAAGACTTTCCGCCTGCGGCCCCCGGATGATTATCTCCCCCATGTGCGAGACATCAAACAGCCCCGCCCGTTCCCGCACCGCCCGGTGCTCCTCCAGTATATCCCGGTACTGAACGGGCATCATCCAGCCGCCGAAGGGAACCATCCTTGCCCCGGCCGCCACGTGGACCTCGTACAGAGGAGTTTTTTTCAGTTCTTCAGCCAACACCACCACCCCTTTGGAACATTATTATTACCTGAAAAACAAAAAGACAGAGAAGCCATAGCTTTCTCTGTCTGGTTACCTGAGAGATTTCCCGGCATGTTGCCGGCTTTTTCCCCTTGGGTGCCTCCTGGGAGGACTTTCCAGAGTTTCATCCGCCGGTAGTCTTTTTGCCTGAAAGTTTCCCTGACACACGCCACTGTTACAGGTTACTCCTTCGGCGCCCGGACCGGGACTCTTCCACCGACATCATCTGATACCATATTTGCTTTTAGTAAATTGTAACACAAAATACCGAAAAAAGATCATCTTAAATAAAATTTTTTAAATATTCTTTCTTTTGCCGCCTGCCCCCTATGCCAGGCCGTACTGCGAGCGCACAAAGGGAGCCAGGTCCAGCAGCCTGGGCATAGAGGGGCCGAAGGGAGCGCCGGCCACAATAAGGGGGACCAGGGAGTCATCCCTGTGCAGCGACCCGTGGCTGCCGCAGCCGGGGTGCCTGGAACCGAGCTCCCCGGTAAACTCAAACCCCAACCTGGCGGTGGCCACAATGTCGCCTGCATTTTCACAGTTGAGGGCATTGGCAATCTGGGCCAGGGCGTCGGGATAATCGCCGAAAATTATTTTATGTCCCTCAACCCTGGCCCCGGCCGCCCCCGGGTCTCCTTCCAGGGACCAGCCCTGCCCGTACTGGTCCCACAGGTCCCTGCCCGGCCGGAAAGAAAGGCTTCCCCCGCCGGCCTGCAGGAGCCGGTACCGGTCTCCGTCCTTCCAGGCCACCTGGTCCACCCCGGCAATCCCGGCAAGCCTTGTTACCAGGGCCGGAAGCAGCCTGTCCCTTTCCCGCAGGATATAGATATGGCACATTCTTTCATTTACACACAGGGCGATTTCCCGGGAGGGGCCGTTTTCCCCGCCGGTGCTTACCTGCGAAAATTCCCTCAGCTCCCGGGAAAGGTCCACCGTGCTGGCTGCATCGGCTCCCACCAGGCTCTGGGAATGGTCACCCACCACAATGATGGTGTTTCTTTTCATGGCCTCATCCCAGCTGGGAAAGGCCCCCAGTATTTTACCCAGCTGGCGGTCCGCCCTCTGCAGGGATTCCTCGCTGCGGCCGGGGTCGTGCCGGTGGGCGTACCCGTCGGTGTCCGGCAGGTAGACGGTTAGCAGGTCGGGCTGCCGCCCCTTGCGAATCAGCCACCTCCCCACCGTACCGGAGTAATCGTCATTGACACCGAATTTTCTAAGGTAATGCCGTATGGTAAGCACGTCCCACGGGGGGCTGTCCGGGGGACAGATCTGCCCGAGAAAAAGGTTCCCCGGACCCCAGAGTCTGCCTCCCAGCCTGAAGGCAGAAAGCAGCTGCATGAGCAGGGGAATCCTGGCCCGGTGGGGGCGGCCCCCCCGGAATATAAAGGGGTTGACCGCGCCCGTGGAATAACCGGCCTCTTCCAGGGATTCATACAAAGTCTTGACCTTTCTGCTCAGCTGGATGTGGTTAAGATTGAAAAGGAGGTCCTGAATAACCCTCTTAACCCCTATTTTCAAGACTGCCCGGGGAGAAATGCCGTAGTTCACGATGCGCTTCTCCAGGCGGTTAAACCAGACAAAGCCGGGCACCTGGTGATCCGACGGCGGCGCCCCGGTGGCAATGGTGCTGGCGCAGGTGGGCGTCATGGTGGGAAAAACCGAAACGCACCGGTCGGAAAAGTAGCCCCGGTTTTTAAGGAATTCCATGGCCGGCACCATCTTGCGGTCCAGCGCCCTTTTAAGGGCCTCCGGATTGAAGGAATCAACAATAAACATAATGGTTTTCCTGGGCTGCTCCGTCAAGCTGTTCACTCTCCCGGAAAACTCCATGATTAGCTTTTCCTGCTGCCCGGCTTGACGAACGGCATCCCCCGCCGGCAGAGCGGACACTGATCCGGACTGTACGACACCGCGGGGATTTGCAGCAGGCTTTCGGTACGTACACCCAGCCGGGCTTCCCCGCCGCTCCGGTCCACCAGAACGGCGGCGCCCACCACCTGGCCGCCGGCCTCCCCGACCAGATCAATAACTTCCCTTACCGACCCGCCGGTGGTGGTCACATCTTCCACCACCAGAACCCTTTCCCCCGGGGAAATTGCAAACCCGCGCCGCAGGATCATTTTACCCTCTTGCCTTTCGGCAAACAGGCTCCGGGCCTTAAGCCGGCGGGCCACCTCGTAGGATATAACAATTCCGCCCATGGCCGGCCCCACCACGGTCTCCACCTTTTCGCCGGCGAACCTGGCGGCCAGCTCCCGGCACAGGGCCTCGCAGTGAACGGGGTGCTGGAGAACCAGGGCACACTGGAAATACCTGTCGCTGTGCCTGCCTGAGGTAAGAAGGAAGTGCCCGGTCAACATTGCCCCGGTCTCTTTAAAAATTTTAAGTATCTTTTCTCTTTCGAGCAAACTTATACCACTCCCCGACAAAGTTACTGAGTCAGCCTTTGGCTTTTAGCCATAAGCTGATAAAAGTTTTTCTATGAATTTCTTACCATTCCTGCCAATACCGGATTTTTCAGCAATGGCACAACATTCCTGACATTAAACTAATTCATTCGTGAAATAATATAAATGCCCCAAAAACTGAATATCGTTAAAGCCCCGCTGCCGGCACAAAGGGGGGTTGGCTAATGGCTCGAAATCGCGGTATCATGTCTGACAGGCTGAAATTCGAGTTGGCCAAGGAACTCGGTGTGGCCGACGTGGTGGCCAGGGACGGGGACTTTGGCAACGTTTCCTCGCGGAATTGCGGTAACCTGGTCCGGCTGGCCATTGAACGGGCGGAAAGATCGTTAGTTTAAGGCGGCGGCGGCAAAGGGATGTGTCAAACGACACATCCCTTTATTTCATCAAGTATTTTTCTGGCCGCGTCCGCGGGGTCCGGAGACGCCGTAATCGGCCGGCCCACCACAATATACGTGGCCCCGGCCGAAATGGCGGCGGCGGGAGTCATTACCCTTTTCTGATCCCCGGCCGCGGACCAGGCCGGCCTTACTCCCGGTGTCACAATTAAAAACTCCGGCCCGCACGCCTCCCTGATCAGGGAAACCTCCCCGGGGGAAGACACCACACCGTCGAGGCCGCAGTTTTTCGCCATTTTTGCCCAGCTTGCCACGAAATCCTCAATCCGCCCTTTGATCCCAATATGGTTGTTAAATGTACCCCGGTCAATGCTGGTAAGAACTGTTACGGCGATTATAAGCGGTCTTTCTTTCCCCTCCCGGCGGGCCGCCCCCTCCGCGGCTGCGACGGCCGCCCTCATCATTTCCGGGCCGCCCGCAGCGTGGACATTGAACATGTCCGGCCCCAGCCGGGTTAACGCCCCGGCCGCCCCGGCCACGGTATTGGGAATGTCGTGCAGCTTCAGGTCCAAAAATACCCGGCAGTCCCTCTTTTTAATCTCATTGATTATTCTTTGGCCGGCGCTGTAAAAAAGCTCCATTCCCACTTTAAACATCCCCGCGTAGGGTTTAAGCAAGTCCACCAGCTCAATGGCCCTTCCGGGATCGCTGACATCCAGGGCAATAATCAGCCTGTCAGGGTTCAGCGGCCACACCCCCGTCCTTACTTTTTCACCGAATACCACTTTGTTATTCTTAATTCTGACAAATATGGGCAATACCCACAAGCTCCTTGATATCCCTGATATTATTTTCACCCATGTAGTTCTCTATTCCCTCCAGCACGTCCAGGGTTGCCCGGGGGTTGACAAAGTTTGCCGTCCCCACGGCCACCGCGCTGGCCCCGGCCATGATGAACTGCAGGGCGTCTTCGGCGGTGACTATCCCCCCCATGCCGATGATGGGGACCTTTACCGCCCTGTACACCTCCCATACCGCCCGCACGGCCACCGGCCTCACCGCCGGGCCGGAAAGGCCGCCCATGACATTTGCCAGCAGGGGTTTCTTGGCCTTTATGTCTATGACCATCCCCAGCAGGGTGTTGATCAGCGAAACCGCGCCGGCCCCGGCGCCCACCACACTTTGGGCCACCGCCGCGATGCTGGTGACATTGGGTGAGAGCTTGGCAATTACCGGCTTATCAGTAGCCGCCCGGACTGCCCGGATAACCTCGGCGGCCGAAGCAGGATCGCTGCCGAACTGCATGCCCCCTTTTTTCACATTGGGACAGGAGATGTTCACCTCCAGCCCGGCCACCCCGGGCCGGCCATCCAGCCTGGCGGCCAGTTTGGCGTAGTCTTCCACCGTATCCCCGGCGATGTTGACTATCACCGGAACATTGAACCGCCCCAGGTAAGGCAGCTGTTCCTCGATCACCACCTCTACCCCCGGGTTCTCCAGTCCGATGGCGTTAAGCACCCCGGCCGGGGTTTCGGCAATCCTGGGGGCCGGGTTGCCCGGGCGGGGAAGCAGGGTGGTGCCCTTGATCACCACTGCTCCCAGTCTGCTCAGATCCACAAAACCGGCGTACTCCCGGCCGTAGCCGAAGGTGCCCGAAGCGGTGGCAACCGGGTTCTTCATTTTTATGCCGCCTATGTTAACCTCTAAATTCATAACCGTTTCCCTCAAGTTTTTCATCATCTGAAGGCCAAACAGTTTCCATGCAGATTTTACCTCATTTAAACCCGCAGTCTTAAAGCAAATACTAATTTGAAAACAGGCGTCAGCCATCAGCTGTCAGCAGTCAGAATTCAGGAGCCAGAATTTAACTATACAGCAAGTGATTGAGAGAGGCCTAAAATTGAAAGTCAGAATTCTCTTTATTGTTGCCATGATCGGGCTAATACTGGCAATACCGCCTTATAACACACATATACGGGGTTCTGCCGGAAAGCCGGCCGCCGACGCCGGAAGCGTGATATATGCGGACAACAGCCACTCCGTTTATCTCAGGAACAATACCGTCACGGTAAAGGATGCCGTTACCGGCAAAACCAGCCGTGTATCCCTTCCACCGCCCGACACCGGCCTTCTCCCGGAAGGCCCGGAGAACCGGCGGCCCCTGGCCGAAAGAGAGGGGGACAACCTCAGGCTGTCAGTGGGCCGGACTGAATATATCGTCCGGTTAGTCCCCCGGCCCGTGGTCCTGGCAACCTACCCGGATCCCTGCTGGAGCGGCGACAAGATTATTGTGGACAAGCACAAAAACATCCTTTACCTGTATAAAAAAGGCAGCCTGGTGAAGGTATACCGCGTGGCCACGGGAGAAAAACCGGAATATACCCCCGAAGGAAAATTCGTTATAAAAAACAAGTTTTCACTGGACCCCGGCGTCTCAGACGGGCGCTTCGGCCCCCGCTGGCTGGGCATCGGCGTACCCGGGGAATACGACCTCCGCTCCGAAAAGCCCGACCGGAGGGCCCCCATGGGGATAAAATACGGCATCCACGGCACCAATGAGCCAGAATCCATAGGCACTTACGCCTCAGGGGGGTGCGTCCGCATGACAAACAGGGATATCATAGAAATTTACAACCTGGTGGAGGTGGGCACTCAGGTGGAGATCATCCGGTAGCTTACACTAATCCCTAAAGCCTATAAAACAAGCTCCCGCAGGTTAAACACCGGGCCGTCCTTGCACACGTGGGCATACCTGAAGGCGTCCTCCTCCCCGGCCCTGACCTTGCAGACGCAGGAAAGGCACGCCCCCACCCCGCATCCCATGCGCTCCTCGATGGAAACTTCCACCTCGGGCCCCGGCCCCACCGCGGCGGCCAGTTCCTTTACCATGGGCAGCGGGCCGCAGGCGTAAACCCGGTCAAACTGCCGGTCTCCCCTTTCCCTGAGCAGGTCGATCACAGTGCCGGCAAATCCGGCCGAACCGTCGCCGGTGGCTATTTGCAGCGGAAACCCCATATCCCGGACCCACCGGGCCCAGGGCAGGGCGTCGGCTGTGGCTGCCCCCAGGAAAACAGAAACGCCGCCGGTGTTCCCGCCGTAAATTTTTTTAATCTCCCCCAGCAGGAAAAAAAGCGGAGCAGCACCGATGCCGCCGCCAACCACGGCCACCCTTTCCCCGCAACCGGGGAGGGTGTAACCCCTGCCCAGGGGCCCCATGACATCGGCGAAATCCCCCGCCGTCCGGCGGGCAAGGAAGGCCGTCCCCCTTCCCGCAACCCTGTATAATATATAGACCCGGCCCCGTTCCCGGTCGGCAAAATGTACCGATAGCGGCCTGCGTAAAAGCGGGTCCTGCCCGTCAGCGCAGAGCACGTGCAGAAACTGGCCGGGAGCCGCCAGGTAGGCTATTTCCGGCGCATCCAGGCACATCAGCCGGTGGCCCGGGGCCAACTCCTCCTGTTTGATAATCAGGTATTTTTTATTATACACCGGCCTGTCACACCCCAGCTATAATCTGGTAAAATAAAGAAGACTTCAATATATTGAAGAACCATGCCAACACAGTAAGCCTGCATACCCCAATTTATCGCTTATCGCTAATAGCTTACAGCTATATCAACGGAGGTGCGCTTATGCAGTGGTATCTGGTAGTGGCCTTGCTGTTCGTGCTTTCCATATCCGTCTTTGCCATTCAGAATTCCCAGCAGATAACGATGAAATTCCTGTACTGGGATCTGCCCTCTTTCCCGCTGGTGCTGGTAATATTGTTCTCCACCGCCACGGGAGTGCTGGTAACACTTCTTTTCACCATTACCAGGCAGGTCAGGCTGAACCTCCAGGTGCGCAGCCTGCAGGCCCGGGTTAAACAGCTTGAAAAAAAGCTCACCGAAACCGGGAAACCGCCACACAACCCCGCCCCTGAGGGTGAAGAGACCTTAAAATAATGGTCTTAAGCCCCGGGGGCCGCCCAAAAAGCTCCAGATGCCAATTGAGGTGTGAGAGGACTTTTTGGGCGGTCCCGTCAATTGTACTCCTGCAGGGGGACCAGCTGAAACTCCTCGCCTTCCTTGATCAGGTTCAGCACCTCAAGGGTGGCCATGGCAGTGTCCATGGAGGTCAGGCAGGGCACCCCGTATTCCACCGCCGCCCGGCGGATCTGGAAGCCGTCCCTCTCCGGGGCCTTACCCTTGGTCAGGGTGTTTAAAACCAGGTTGATTTTGCCGGACCGGATCAGGTCGGCGATGTTGGGGGAAGCCTCCCTTATCTTATTAACCTTCTCCACCGGAATCCCGGCTTCCCGCAGGAAGGCGGCGGTGCCCCCGGTGGCGCAGATTCTGAATCCCATTCCGTGCAGCCCCCGGATCAGCGGCAGGGCTTCCTCCTTGTCCTTGTCGGCGATGGTGGCCAGCACCGTTCCCTGGCGCGGAAAGACATAGCCGGCGGCCACCAGGGCCTTGTACAGCGCCCTGGGGTAGCTGAAGTCGACCCCCAGGACCTCCCCGGTGGATTTCATCTCGGGCCCCAGGGTTATATCCACCTGGTGCAGCTTGGAGAAGCTGAACACCGGGGCCTTGACCCCCACCAGCCTCGATTCGGGGTAAAGCCCGCTGCTGTATCCCAGGTCCTTTAACTTCCTGCCCAGGATAGCCCTGGTGGCCAGGGAAACCATGGGAATCCCGGTGATTTTGCTGATGTAGGGAACCGTCCGGCTGGCCCTGGGGTTGACCTCCAGCACGTAGACCTGCCCCCGGTGGAGCACGTACTGGATGTTGATCATGCCCCTGACATTAAGGGCCAGGGCCAGTTTCATGGTGTAATCAATGATCTGGTTTTTAACTGAATCTTCTATTTTGTCGGCGGGGTAAACGGCTATGCTGTCTCCCGAGTGCACCCCCGCCCTTTCCACGTGCCTCATGATGCCCGGAATGAGGACGGTTTCACCGTCGGCGATGGCGTCAACCTCCAGCTCCACCCCCTGCAGGTACTTATCCACCAGCACCGGGTGCTCCGGGGTGACCATCACCGCCGTGGCCATGTAGTTCAGCAGTTCCTTGTTGTTGTAAACAATTTCCATGGCCCTGCCCCCCAGCACGTAGGAGGGGCGCACCAGCACCGGGAAGCCGATGTCGGCGGCGATTTCCTGCGCCCCCTGCACAGAAAAGGCGGTCCTGCCCGGGGGCTTGGGAATGCCCAGTTCCACCAGCAGGCTGTCAAACTTTTCCCTGTCCTCGGCCCGGTCGATATCCTCCACCGCGGTGCCCAGTATCTTTATGCCCGCCCGGTGCAGCTTCCCGGCCAGGTTGATGGGGGTCTGCCCGCCGAACTGGACGATTACACCCTCGGGCTTTTCCTTCTCCAGTATGTTCAGCACGTCCTCGGCCAGCAGCGGCTCAAAATACAGCCGGTCGGCGGTGTCAAAATCGGTGCTTACCGTCTCGGGGTTGTTGTTGATTATAATGGCTTCCTTCCCTTCTTCCCGGATGGCCCAGACCGAGTGCACCGAGCAGTAGTCAAATTCGATGCCCTGGCCGATCCTGATGGGGCCCCCGCCCAGCACCACCACCTTGCGGTTTCCGGTGGGCAGAGCCTCGTCCTCGGTATCGTAGCAGGAGTAGTAATAGGGCGTCACCGCCTCGAATTCGGCGGCGCAGGTATCGACCATCTTATATACCGGCCTGATATTATTTTCCCGCCGTATTCTGCGCACGTCCTCCTCGGTCACCCCGGCGGCCTGGGCCAGGTAGGCGTCGGCGCAGCCCATCCGCTTGGCCTCCCGGACCAGTTCCGGGGTCAGCCCGGCCGGCCCCTCTTCGCGGATCCTCTTTTCCATTTTTACCACTGCCTGTATCTTATCCAGGAAGAACCGGTCTATCCCGGTTATTTTCTGTATGCGGTCGACCAGCAAGCCCCGGCGCACGGCCTCGGCCAGTATGAACAGCCGCCTGTCGTCGGCGTGTTTCAGGCCGCGTTCAATCTCATCGTCGCCCAGCTTTTCCAGGCTGTTCAATATCAGCCCCGGCGCGCCTATTTCCAGGGAGCGGACGGCTTTCATCAGGGCGCCCTCCATGGTCCTGTCTATGGCCATGACCTCTCCGGTGGCCTTCATCTGGGTGCCCAGCAGGCGGTCGGCCTGGGTGAACTTGTCGAAGGGCCAGCGGGGGAATTTCAGCACCGTGTAGTCGATGGACGGCTCAAAACAGGCATAGGTCTTTCCGGTCACCGCATTTTTGATCTCGTCCAGGTTCAGCCCCACGGCAATCTTGCTGGAGACCTTGGCAATCGGGTAGCCTGTGGCCTTTGAGGCCAGGGCCGACGACCGGGAAACCCGGGGATTGACCTCTATGACGTAGTATGAGAAGCTGACCGGGTCCAGGGCAAACTGGATGTTGCAGCCCCCGGCCACCCCCAGGGCGCGGATTATTTTCAGGGAAGCCCTCCTCAGCATGTGGTACTCCCGGTCGGAAAGTGTCTGCACCGGCGCCACCACTATGCTGTCCCCGGTATGGATGCCCATGGGGTCGATGTTCTCCATGCTGCAGATGGTGATGCAGTTGTCGTTGTTGTCCCGCATGACCTCAAACTCTATTTCCTTCCATCCCACCACCGAGCGCTCGATCAGGGCCTGGTGAATGATGCTGGCATTCAGGCCTCTGGTGGTAACGTCAACCAGCTCCTTCATGTTGTAGACCATCCCGCCGCCGGTGCCGCCCAGGGTGTAAGCGGGGCGGACAACCAGCGGGAAGCCTATCCTCCGGGCAAATTCCACGGCCTCCTCCACGGTTTCCACCACCACGCTCTCGGGCACAGGCTCCCCGATGCTTTCCATGGTGGACTTGAACCCTTCCCTGTCCTCGGCCCGCTTGATGGCCTCCAGGGGTGTCCCCAGGAGCCGCACGCCGTACTGGCCAAGCACCCCGGCCTCGGCCAGCTGCTTGGCCATGTTAAGGCCCACCTGTCCCCCCAGGCCGGGCACTATGCCGTCCGGCCTTTCCTGCTTGATTACCTGGGCCACAAACTCCGGAGTCAGCGGTTCTATATAAATCCGGTCGGCCATGTTGCTGTCTGTCATGATTGTGGCCGGGTTGCTGTTAATCAGCACCACCTCCAGGCCTTCTTCCCGCAGGGCCCGGCAGGCCTGGGTGCCGGCGTAGTCAAATTCCGCGGCCTGCCCGATAATGATGGGCCCGGACCCGATTACCATTACCTTGTTAAGGCTAGTATCAAGCGGCATATTTTACCTCCTAAAGCTTTAACTGTCAGCAGTCAGAGCGAACTGCCTTTCGTCTCCTACGATTTTCGTTTATCCATCAGCTCAATGAACTGGTCGAAGAGATAGTCCGATTCCGTTGGCCCCGGCGAGGCCTCCGGGTGGTACTGCACCGAAAACATGGGCAGGCTCACGTGGCTCATGCCTTCCACCGTCTGGTCGTTCAGGTTCCTGTGGGTAACCACCAGCCCCGCCCCGGCCATGGATGCCTCCTCCACCGAGAAGCCGTGGTTGTGGGAGGTGATGTAAACCCTGCCGGTGCTTAAATCCTTGACCGGGTGGTTGGCGCCCCGGTGGCCGAATTTCATCTTGTAGGTCCTTGCCCCCATGGCCAGGGCCATCACCTGGTGCCCCAGGCATATTCCGAACATGGGCACCCGCCCGGCCAACTCCCTGACGGTCCCGGCGGCGTAGGGCACATCCATGGGGTCCCCCGGCCCGTTGGAGAGCAGGACGCCGTCCGGGTTTAAGGCCATTATTTCCCCCGCCCCGGTGGTGGGCGGCACAACGTGTATATCGCAGCCGCGCTTCTGCAGGTGGCGGATAATATTCAGCTTGGATCCGAAGTCCATGAGCACCACCCGGTGTCCCTCCCCCTGGATCCGGTATCCTTCACCGGTGGCAACCTCGGGCACCATCTGCTGCCCGGAGAGATGCGGGCAGTTGCGGGCCTTTTCCACCAGGGCGGCGGGGTCCGACGCGCCGGTGCTGATCACACCCCTCATGGTGCCGTAACTCCGCAGATGCCTGGTCAGGGCCCTGGTGTCCACTCCGGAGATACCCGGCACGCCCTCCCTGGCCAAAAAGTCGGTGATCTTGTAACTCGCCCGCCAGTTGCTGGGATGGCCGCACTCCTCCTTGACCACGAAGCCCCGCACGTAGGACTTTTGGGACTCGAAGTCCTCCCTGTTGATGCCGTAATTTCCGATCAGGGGGTAGGTCATGACCACTATCTGACCGCAGTAGGACGGGTCGGTCAGTATTTCCTGATAGCCGGTCATCCCGGTGTTAAAAACCACCTCGCCCCAGCGTTCGCCCCTGGACCCGAAGGGTTTGCCGATAAAGTACGTGCCGTCTTCCAGTGCCAGTATTGCCTTCAAAACTACACACCTCCGGTTATGCTTATCCTGTATATATTAAAAGTCAGGAGACAGGAGACAGAATGGACGCGTGTATTCCTCTTCTGTCTTTTTTACTGTAAGTCCCGGTAATCATTCTTTTCTCCTTCTGTCTCCTCGTTGACTGTGTACTGTCTCCTATCCCCTGTCCCTAAAGGTCTATCTGCGGTAGACTATTTTCCCGCCTACCATGGTCATCACCGGCAGGCCCTTCAAAACCCTGCCGGCGAAGGGGGTGTTCCTGCCCTTGCTGCAGAAGCCGCCGGGGTCCACCCTCTCCTCCAGGTCCGGGTCGATCACCGTGATGTCGGCCGCCGACCCCGGCGCCAGCAGCACCGCCTTCACTCCCAGAATTTCCGCCGGCTTCACGGTCATCATGGCCACGGCCCGGGCCGGGCTCAACACACCTGTGGCCACCAGTTCGGTCCACACCAGGCCCACCGCCGTTTCAAGCCCCGTCATGCCGAAGGGCGCCCGGTCATATTCCACGTCCTTCTCCTCCGGGGTGTGGGGGGCGTGGTCGGTGGCAATAACGTCTATGGTTCCGTCGGCCATGGCCTCCCTGAGGGCGGCCACGTCGCCTTCCCCCCGCAGCGGCGGGTTTACCTTGGTGGCAGTGTCGTATCCCTCCACCGCCCGGTCGGTCAGGGTGAAGTGGTGCGGGGTGACCTCGGCGGTCACCGGAACGCCCCTGGCCTTGGCCTCCCTGATCAGCCTTACCGAACCGGCCGTGCTCACGTGGGCGATGTGCAGCCGGCAGCCGGTAAGCCCGGCCAGTACGATATCCCTGGCCACCATGATCTCCTCGGCCGCGGCGGGTATACCCTTCAGGCCCAGCCTGGTGGCTGTGAATCCCTCGTTCATCACTCCCCCGGCGGCCAGTTCCAGGTCCTCACAGTGGGAAATAACCGGCAGGCCCAGCATGCCGGCGTACTGCATGGCCCTGCGCATCACCGCGGAATTGGCCACCGGCCGGCCGTCGTCCGACAGGGCCACCGCTCCGGCATCCTTCATATCGGCCATCTCGGTGATTTCCTCGCCCCTGCTCCCCCTGGTAATGGCCCCCACCGGGTATACCCTGGCCAGCCCGGCCTCCCGGGCCTTTTCCAGTATATACCTGATCACGGCCCGGTTGTCGGCCACCGGGTTGGTGTTGGGCATGCAGGCCAGGGCGGTGAATCCTCCCCGCACCGCCGCCCGGCAGCCCGTTTCCACCGTTTCCTTGGCCTCGTAGCCGGGCTCCCGCAGGTGCACGTGCATGTCGATCAGGCCGGGGGCCACCAGTTTTCCCCGGGCCTCGATTATTTCAGCGCCGGGGGCGGATATTCCGCCCCCCATTTGCGTGATTACCCCGTTTTCAACCAGTATGTCGGACTCGGCCAGTGTGCCCGCCAGCGGGTCCACCACCGTGCCGCCCCTAATCAGCAACTTCACCGGGCCCACCTCCCGCCAGCAGGTACAATAGGGCCATCCTCACGGCCACACCGTTGGTTACCTGCTCATTTATAACAGACTGCACGCAGTCAGCCACTTCGTGAGAAATCTCCACGCCCCGGTTTATGGGGCCGGGATGCATCACCAGGGCGTCTTCGGCTGCCAGGGCCAGCCTCTCCCGGTTTAACCCGTACAGCCTGGCATATTCCCGGCTGCCCGGGAACAGCCCCTGCTGCTGCCTCTCCAGCTGGATCCTGAGCATAATCACCACGTCGGCGCCCTCCAGGGCATCTTCCATCCTGGTAAAACACCTGGCCCCGGTCTTTTCAATTCCGGCCGGAATCAAGGTGGCGGGGCCGCACAGCCGCACCGAGGCCCCCATGGCGGTAAACCCCCAGATGTCGGACCGGGCCACCCGGCTGTGCATTATGTCCCCCACCACAGCCACCTGCAGTCCGCTGATCCCGCCCTTTTTCTCCCTTACCGTGAAAAGGTCCAAAAGCGCCTGGGTGGGGTGCTCGTGGGCCCCGTCACCGGCATTGATCACCGCACAATTCACCGTTCTGGCCAGCAGGTGGGGCGCCCCGGCCATGGGATGGCGCAGCACCACCACGTCCGCCCCCAGGGCGGCGATGGTGGCCGCGGTGTCCCTGAGGCTTTCCCCCTTGACCACGCTGCTGGTGGAGGCCGAAATATTCACGGCGTCCGCACTGAGGTACTTGGCCGCCAGCTCAAAGGATGTCCTGGTGCGGGTGCTGGGCTCGTAAAACATGTTCACCACGGTTTTGCCCCGCAAGGTGGGAACCTTCTTAATCTGCCTGCCCATTATTTCCTTCATGGAGGCCGCCATGTCCAGAATTGGTCCGATTTCACGCTCTCCGGCCCCCTCAAGCCCCAGCAGGTCCTTTTTGAATGGCGCCATTCCCGTTATCACCCCATTTTATACAGGTACTTTATCTCCCGGGTAATTCCCGGCTTTCCCATTTTTGGATTTTCGAATTCTGAATTCTGGATTCTTAAATAAAAAACGCCTCACCCGGGCAGCCCTTAAATCGGGTCCGGTTGAGGCCGGCTGTGAAGTACCGTATTAAACCCCTTCCTTGCCGGCCTCACGGGACCGTCTTTAAAGGATGGAACAGGTCTCATCGGAACTTGTCCTCCTCGGTGATAATCACTTTCTCATCACCGTCGGTCTCGTCAAGAAGCACCGAAACGTCTTCCTTCTTCGATGTAGGTACATTCTTCCCCACATAGTCGGCCCTGATGGGCAGCTCCCTGTGTCCCCGGTCCACCAGCACCGCCAGCTGGATCAGCCTCGGCCTGCCCAGGTCCATGACGGCGTCCAGGGCCGCCCTGATAGTCCTGCCGGTAAACATCACGTCGTCCACCAGAATGATGGTCTTGCCCGCAACGGGAAACTGCACCTCGGTCCTGTGCACCAGGGGCTGGGGGGACAGAGTGCCCAGGTCGTCCCGGTAGAGGGTGATGTCCAGCATGCCCACCGGCACTTCCCTGCCCTCTATCTGCATTATCCTTTCGGCCAGCCGCCTGGCCAGGGGCACCCCCCGGCTGCGGATGCCGATCAGGGCCATGTTCTCGGTACCCTTGTTATGCTCGATTATTTCGTGGGCGATCCTGGTCAGCGCGCGGCGAATGCCTTCCCTGTCCATGACCACCGCTTTCTGTTTATAAGCTGGCAAAACCCTCACCCCTTTCCCCGGGTTCACGTAAAAAAGCCACCCTCCGGGCGGCGCCGCTGTTCCAGCGGCAGGAACCCAGAATTCAGAATCCAGAATCCAGAATGCTTACAGCCTTTCCTAAAGCCCGGCTCCTTCTTTTGGACGTACAATAACTTTCTTAACGATAAAAAAGCCTGACAGTGCCGGTACAGGGCACGGTCAGGCCATGTTGAACCTTCCCTTATAATACCTTACCGGCCTCACGGGACCGACTTAAAGGGTTACTTTCATCGATTTTTAATAGCTTACCAGAGCATGAAGGCAGTGTCAATACTGAAGTTTGGAAATATTGAAATTAGAGTTTATGTACTCCTATCAAGATCAGGGCTATGCCCAGCAGGATGGTGGCCAGGCCCTGGGGAGAGGCCTTTCCGGCCAGGCCCACCAGTCCCAGGGAGGTCACCGTAATCATCACCGTCGGCCCCACCACCGCCAGCATTGCGTTTATCTTGAAGGCCGTTTCCACATTATTAAAGCGCAGCATCAGCAGCGCCGCCGTAAATTCAATGGAGGAAGACAGAATCCTGAGGGCCGCCATGCCGAACACGATTTTTTCAAAGACAAAGAACAATTGAACCATCCTCCCGCACAGGCTTTAAATTTTTATATGCCGGCAGAATGGAGGAAATGCATACCATCTGTACTTGCAAGGCAAAATATCTGAGAACCGATTTTTCTGTTTTTTTGACACAGGAATATTGTACTTTACCGCCTTAATAGCCGGGGAGTGAAGCCTATGCCGGGAAAGCCGGGAGCCGCCGTGCTGGCGGCCTTAAGCGGTGTCCCGTTTATTATGGTGCTGGGGAACTCCATGATTATTCCAGTACTCCCAGCCATCAAGGGCGCACTGGATTTGTCCGACCTCGACGTGAGCATGATCATCACCCTTTTTTCGGTGCCTGCCGGCCTGATCATACCGCTGGCCGGTTTTTTATCTGACCGCTTCGGAAGAAAGGTTGTCATCGCTCCGTCCCTCATCCTGTACGGCCTGGGAGGGGTGGTGGCCGGGCTGGCAGGAGTTTACCTGGACAAGGGCGCCGCCTACTCCACCATACTGGGCGGCCGCATCCTGCAGGGCATCGGCGCCGCCGGGACCGCCCCCATAGCCATGGCGCTGTGCGGTGACCTGTTCGCCGGCAAGGACAGGAGCAAGTCACTGGGCATCATCGAGGCGGCCAACGGCTTCGGCAAGGTCCTAAGCCCGGTCCTGGGCTCACTGCTCGGCCTTATCGCGTGGTATGCCACTTTTCTTTTTTTTCCGGCCGTGGTCGTTCCCATCGTCATCGGCCTCTGGCTCCTGGTGAAGGAGCCCGATTCGAACCGCACCAACCAGAGTGTGGGCCAGTACCTGCAGTCTATCAAAAAGATATTCGAGAAAAAGATGGCCATGCTGCTGACCTCCTTCTTTGCGGGCATGACTGCCCTGCTCATACTGTTCGGCGTTCTGTTCTTCCTGTCGGAATACCTTGAAAACAGGTATAACATGAAAGGGGTCATAAAGGGCCTGGCCCTGGCCATACCCGTTCTTTTCATGAGTTCAACCTCTTTTATCACCGGCACGCTGATCAAGAAAAAATTAAAGCTTATGAAATGGCTGGTTTTTACAGGCCTGGCCCTGATTTCGGCCTCTCTGGCGGTGCTGGGCATCTTCAACCGCAATACAATACTTTTTTTTATCGCTATTTCAGTGGCCGGGGTGGGCACCGGCCTGACCCTGCCCTGCCTGAACACCATCATAACCAGCTCGTGCCAGGCCCAGAGAAGAGGCCTGGTAACCTCCCTGTACGGCAGCGTGCGGTTTTTCGGAGTGGCCCTGGGACCGCCCGCCTTCGGGCTGCTGATGGGATATAACCGGGCCGTTATGTTCTGGTCGGCCGCCGCCCTGGCCGGATTGGCCGCCCTGCTGTCGATTTTCCTGATCAGGGTGCAGGACATGAAAAAACCCGCCACTACCACGGATGGCGGGGAGGAGGACCAGGGCGGGGTCAGCGTGAGATCGATCCCGGTCAAGTTAAAGGTCCCGGTTTTTGTCTTCAGCCCGGCAAAAAAGCCGGAAGCCGCCGGTAAAACAGCTTGTCCTGAAAAGCTTCCGGGTCAGAATACAGAGTCCAGGAGACAGAACCCGGAATAAGTTTAAAATTTTTTCCTAAAAACCACCGGAAACGGTGGCTAATCCTGCCCGCTGTGCGCATCATTAAGGCCGGCATGGCGCAATTACAGTTGAAGTTATACCGGTTTTCGCCCCGTGCAAATTCGGCAAAGTGGCAAGATAATATATGGCCTTTATTGCATCGATGAAAGCAAATATGGCCATTATTTTAAAAGCTAATTGCGCCAGGTCCTTTTTTGTCATTCTCTTCACCACCTGCTTATCCTTCGTCTGGGGATGCCCAGCCCCTCAATCTTTTTGCCTCGAGCCAGGTCCAGGTAAGCCGGCGGCATGCCGGGCAGCGGGTCGCACTGGGCGCCCAGGTGGGAAACGGGGTACTGCACCCCCCGGGCGTACAGCTCTTCCAGGTTTTTCTCCACCTTTTCCACATACGACGGCGGCAGGCCGATGGCCAGTTCATCGTCCTGGGCGTGACCGTACCTTCTCTCGCCGTAGCAGGGGATGGCCAGGGACGGCTTTCCCGTCAGATAACACTGGGCGATGGCGTCGGAGCACGAACTTTCCCCCACGCAGAAAAACTGCAGCCGCTCGTAATTCTCAAACTGCAGGGCGTTGATGATCAGGATCATCTGGGCCGGGTTGGCGTAAATGAGCACCATGTCCGGCTCAAAGGGACTGTATACCTGGGGGGCCAGCAGGATGGCCCGGTACTTCCCGGTGGGAATGCGGGGGATGGAATCCTCGCACTTCTTGGCGTCCTCCCTGGTTTTGCACCAGACCAGGCTGCGGAACGTCCCGTCCCTGACCTGCTCGGGGGGTTCCGCCAGCCCGATGATACTGGAGCACATCCCCGGCGGAAAGTCGGCGGCGGTGGCGCCCACCGTCCAGTCAAAGGTGCGCACCTGGGTGATCAGCTGGCAGAGGGTGGTCCTGCCGGCGGGGCGGCGGGCCCAGCGGTTGGCGGCAAGCGTGGCCTCGTCTTCCAGCAGCTTGATCCCCACCGGAAATGTTTTCAGCCGCAAGAGGGCCTCTATCTTCCGGATTACGGCGGTCCAGTCGGTGGACCTTTCACCTTCCACGGTAATCATCTCCTTTAGAAGAATATTTGCCGGAGCGGCCGCCCGCGTGTCCGGCTACAGCTATTTACCCAGATATTCCGCCCGGTATTTTCCCTTTTTCAACTGGTTGATCAATTCAGCCATATTCCTGACGGGCTTCTCAAAGACCGTCACGCAGCGCCCTATCTCCCCGGCGGAGTGGGCGTCGCTGCCTCCCACCCCGGGGATTGACAGCCTCTGGCTTACCTCCAGGGCCAGGCTGTTTTCTTTTTTGGTGGACTTGCCGCTGAATGTTTCCACCGCGTCCACCAGTTTAAAAACCGGCCTCTCACAGGCCTCCCGGACGGTCAGCTGGAGGTCGCCAAAGCCGAACATGAGAAAGCCGCGAAAGGGGTGGGCGTAAACCACCGCGCCCCCGGCCCGGTCCACCAGCCCGCGCAGTTCGGCGGCCGCCACCAGGCCCGGCTGGTCTTCGGCCAGACCGAAAACCAGCATGTGCCCCTCCCTGGTTTCCACCTCCATGCCTCCGAAAACCGGGAAATCCCACTTGGCGGACAGCCTTTCCAGCTCGGCGGCCGGCCACACCCGGCAGTGCTCGGTAAAACAGATCCCGTCCAGGCCGGCCTCTTTGGCCACCCGGACGGCCTCCTCCGGGTCAAGGCTGCTGCAGGGGGAAAGCGCGCTGGTGTGAATATGTAAATCTACGATCATTACCCTAACCCCTAACCCCTGAATATCATGCAGCTATTCTTCAAAAAGGTCATTTCCCGCAGCCGCTCCTTCAGGAAACCCTCCCGGGTCCGGCCCTTCTTTGATTCCTCCGGCCATCTTTCAAAGAGGGCACAGCGGAGGATGGCATCACAGCACTCCAGCAGCAAATTGGCGAAATGGCGGCACCCTTCCCGGCCCACCTTCCGGTTGACCGTGCCGACCAGGCCGGGGTCGTCCAGCCGCAGGCCTACGGCGCTCTGCAAAACGGGAACCGCCTTGGGGCACTCCGGCGTGGTTATTCTTCTCATTTTCCCCTCTATGGAGGTTATTTCAAACTCCGGCGCCTTTACCCGGACATCAATCTCCATCCCGTATATATGGTCCTCCAGTATACCGTGGGCCAGGAAAACGTCCTGTGCGGGCCGTTCAACCCCTACCCACTTGGTCCGGCTAAACCCGAGCATGTTCTCAATCCCTTTCCTGCAACATATGTATCGGCATTTAACGTCTCCCGATGTTGAAATACATCAATTATTCTGAATTCTGAGTTCTGTGTTCTGAGTTCCTCTCCGAAGTAATTTCATTCCTCAAGTTCCACTCCTTCCCGCAGCGGGCTGCCCTCGGCGAAGGCGATGCAGCTGTTGACCAGGCGGGGGTTTTGTTCCAGGAATACTTTATAGGCCTCGACCATCTCCCGGCCTTCCTTGTCCAGGATGGCTTTCAGGGGGTCCACCGTAAAGCGCAGGATCACCTGTTCGCAGCACTCCAGTATCAGGTCGGCCAGCCGCGGGCAGCCCCCGGGCCCGCCCACCGTGCTGTTCACCAGCTTGATGATCCCCGGCCCCACCCGCAGGCCCACGGCGTTTTTGGCCAGGGGCGGCGCATTCCCGCACCGGTCCTCAAAACAGCGGTCAATCCCGGCCTCAATTGAAGTTATCTCCAGCCCCGGCACGGTGACCACCATCTCCACCCCGGCCGCAAAGGCTGTTTCCTCCACCACTGCGCGGGCCAGAATGTTTCCGTCCGGGAGGTCAAGGGCGGTGCAGTGCTTGTTCCTGACGTAGGACAGAATCATTCTCCTTTCCCCCTCCTTTTTAAATCTTTTTAATAACCATACTTCTGCCTCCTGCCTCCTGTCTCCTGCCTTCTGTAAAAGCCAAAATTTATCTTACAGGCTAAATGTGCGGGAAAATGCCGGGATGAATTTTTCCTCCGCCTCACTGGCCCATGGGCAGAAGGTAGAACCGCACCGGCCCGTAACTGTTGGGCGGCAGGGTGAAGCGCAGAATGTGGTGATGCTCTCCCCGCTCCGGGTAAACTGCAATCACCCGGCCGTAGCCATGGGGGCGCAGGAGCGAAAAGTCGGTGTAAAACTTGTCATAGTTGGGATCCCTGAAAAAAACGGTTTTAACCATGCCGTCAAGCCGGAAGGTGAGGATCTGGTTGTGCAGGTCGATAAAGGCCTCCTGGGTCGGCGTTTCGTCGCCCAGGGCGCCCTGCGCCACCAGTGCCACCGGGCCGGTGAGATTGAGGTCTATGGCATAGTCAACCCCGTAGTTCCCCCCGTTGACACCCTTTTTATCCCGGCCAAAGGGGTCAAAGCCGTTGCGCATCCGGTCGTTTACAAACACGTCGGCCACATACCCGGGCGCCCCGGGGTCTTCCCCCTGGTCGTTTTCACCGGCAGCCAGGGCAAAACTTGCCGCCCTTCCGCCGGCGGACGAATAGTTGACGGTAAACCGCTTGGAAACAGCCTCGCCCTGCGGGTTATCCGGGTAGCTGCCGGGCTTGAACAGGCCCCGCATGTGCTTCATGTCGTTCCTTCGCAGGGGCAGTACCCCACCCTGCCTCTCCGCCTGGTCGATGAAAGAATTCAGGTCTGCCCCCGGGGGCGCCAGAAAAGTCTTGATCCCCACCGATTCACCGGGGGCCAGGTCGCCCTTTCCCACCTGCCGGCCGGTGTCGGAATCAACGAACTTCAAATCGTACATTCCGGTTATCCAGCCCCGCGGCCCCACGTCCCCACTGACCACCACCCGCCCGCCGGGAGGTATGCTGCCGAGGATCTCCGGCGGCCTGTTTTCCGAAAGGAACCACTGCTGCACCATATAGTTCCCCACCGCCGTGCCAAAATAAAGCGGCTCACTGTCCCCCGGCCTCACCGGGGCGGCGTCCTCCACGAAATTATACTGCCCGTCCGGGGACCGGCTGGCCGCCATAGCCCCCCGCACGGCATAAACGTCCAGTTTCCGGCCGGTGCGGTTTTCTACGGCAAATCCCGCGGTGGCCGGCAGATTTGCCAGCGGGCGCCTGGTCCAGTCGATCAGCAGGTTCATGTGGCTGAAAAGAACCCGCACCATGCCCGAAGGGGACAGCACGTCGTCCACCCGGCAGAGAATACCCGGCTCAGTGGGCATCTCCGGCACATTGCTGAAGAAGAGGTAATATGTGTCGTCCAGGTCCAGTTTTTGCCCCGCGCTCAGCGATACCGCCGGAAACAGCGCCTCCGGCGGCAATTCCTGCCCTACGGTATACTTGCGGGCCACCGGGCCGGGGTCGGGCCCCGGACCCTGCTCTTCCTCCCGGACAGACATGGGCAAGGCCATCATAAACAGAAAAATGGGAAAAAAGGATAGCGGAAACAAAAATCTTTTCGGCTTAAAAAACAACATCAGTCCTGCTTTTATCCTCCCCACGCGCAACCCGTCCAGCTCCTGCCAAAACGATTACATAATTTTTTATTTTTCTACATAATGGCAGGGCTTTCCTTCCGGGAAGAAAAGAAATAGCTCCTCTTTACCAGGTATAACGGACGCCGGGGACGGTTCTTTAATACACATCGAATGCGCGGCCAGGTGCTCCCGTAATTTCCAGTAAAAATATGAACGGGCCTTTCCGCCGGATTTAACAGAGCCACCGGACTGCCGATCCGCATAAATGGAGTTAAAAAAGGACTGCAAGCAGGGCAGTCCTTTTGAATGTGGTCAAACTGGCTAGACCGTGACTCTTTCGACGCTGCAAACTTGTCTGAGAGGAATGATAATGACCCTGATGTTCTCTACAAAGGGAGTGGCCACGCCGGGTATAAAAGTAAGAACCTGAAAGGGTGTGGTGGAGGACAGCTCAATAAAATCGGCGCCTATTCTGGACAATGTTGCCCCAATGACTTTTTTACAGCAGTCCCCGCAGAAGAATTCGACATTTACTACCCTGTCCTGAAAGTCTGAATCAAGCCTCCCCGTAAAGCTCTGAAAAAAGACAAAAGTTCTTGTCAAATCAGATTCCGGTTTGACTGGATAACTGTTAACCATACATATTCCTCCTTATCTGGAATATTTTATACAGTGTATTCATTTATGGTGGCATGTGTTACCGTATATGGTTATGGTTACCAAACCGTGTAAACCACACTGATTCTTATCCGGCGACGATTTGTTCTCCCTTCCGGTCAGAAAAAATTAATATGGGAGCAGGAGCAGTTCTCGCGTTCCCGCTCTGCATTATCGGTGCCGAATTAATCCGAACCCAGCTCCAGCTTTTCCGAGGCGGGGGGAGTTGAATCCACTGTCCGGTCGGACGACCACAGGAGTTTCTCCAAAGCGCTGTGAAGCGTTTTCGGTGTTGCACCCTTGGCGGACGAATCCGGCCTCCGCTGGAACTGTCTTGATTGGTGTACCGCCATGCCTCCGAGAATTGTCAAAAAGTTAAGGGCCTGGCACCATCGATTCTGCGGCGTTAAAAACAGGCCTATGTTTGTACTCATACTCAGATTATTTTAATTAATATTTTTGGCGTATTCTGTGGTAAAATCAGGATGTATTCCGGAGTGGATGCATCTCGTTCTTTTATTCGACTATGAAAAGGATGGATGTCTGTGTATACGGCAAAAGAGGCCGACATTGAGAGGACCGTTCGCGATTTTGACGCCTTTTGCTCCTACCTCGGGCAAAAGAAGCCAAAGCTCACCAAGGCGCGCGGAGAGATCGGCAAGAAAGACTGTTTTGAGATAAATGCCCTGCTGTCAAGGCCCCGGGAAGTGGACGGCGCAAAATATCTCCAGCCGGTTTACCTCACCGTCAACCTGTTTTTCCACATAGCCCTTGAAACGGGGATGTTCATTCAGGAACCGGGGCGGAATGACGATATACATCTTGTGCCCGGGCCCAGGCTTGAAAAATACAAAGATCTTAACCTGTTCTCAAAATATATGTTTCTGTTTCGCTCTTATTGGACAAGGCTTGACTATTCGGCTCTATACATTGACACCGGGGCCATGTTCGGGCATTTCATTTATACCCGCATAGGCTTTGAGGCGCTGAAGAATGAAAATCCTGGCGAGAGAGTTTTTGCGGACATTGAGGATTTTGGCAATTACAGCGCTCAAAACCCCGTCCACAGATTCTTCGTTTGTGCCGGGCCGGTTATATACCATTTGAGGGACTTCGGCTTCTGGGAATGTGAGGAGGCATTTATCAAGCAAAAGGCGTTTTCAAGAAAAAACGACCCCGATATTAAGGCCGTGACGCCTACCGCCTTTGGCCTGGCCATGATCAGGGCCTGCCTCGAAAGACCGTATGAGGTTTATAACGTGAAACCTGACGTGCGTATGATTGAAAGGGTATGGCATGAAGACTCCCTTGTACCCATACTCAAGCGGCTGGGCATTGAAAGGGCCGTGGCGGGGAAAAAAAAGGAGCCATTTAAAAATGCGTTTGAGGGGATCTTCCCCAAAGATATGCTGAATGTGGCGGCCATTGACGCGCTGTTTGGCAATTCGGACCGGCCGGCGGATATAGGCGGCAACGTGTACGTCTTCAAGGTGGCGTACAAGAGGGGGGTGTGGCGGCGTATAAGGCTGTCGTCGGCGCATACCCTGCACCACCTGCACAAGGCCATACAGGAAGCCTATTGCTTTGATGACGACCACCTTTACGCCTTTTTCATGGACGGGAAGTCATGGACTGGAAAGGCTTACTGGAGCCCGTATAACGACCGGCCGCCCTATGCCGACAAGGCCGCAATAGGCAGGCTCGGGCTGAAGCGCGGGCAAAAGTTCCTGTATCTTTTTGATTTCGGTGACGAATGGAAGTTTAGCGTGCAGGCGGAGGAAATCCTGCATTCCGACATGCCCCCCACACGGCCGGAAATCATCGAAAGTCGCGGCGAAGCGCCGGAACAATACCCTGAACTATTCTGGGAGGATGAGGACGATGGTGAATAAGGCCATGGAATGCGCAAGCAAGAAGCAAGGAAGCAAGTAGGGACGGTTCTTGCTTGCTCTTAGCAAGTTATCATGACCACCCGTAAAACGGGTGGTTTGCTCTAGCCCTATAAGGGCATGTTACAAGCCAGCACCTAAAAGTGCTGGCTTGAACTTCGTTCAAGCCACTTTGCAATTATTACCTGGCTAACCCCT
>JBMOPD010000050.1:0-49250 GCA_049323615.1 Bacillota bacterium
AAAAGCTTTAGATTTTAGCCGACTTAAGAAACTACAAACTGCATACAACGCTTAACACAATATCCTATTTTTGGTAGCCACCAAGGCTTCGAAAGAAAAAACTGCTGTTACTTACCGGATTAAAGTTAAAGGTATTGGAACTGACAGGGGGTAAAAAATTATTTCTTCTTCAACTCCTCCGCCAGCAGGGCGGCCAGTTCGGGGTGCTGCTCCTTCACCATGGCCAGGTACATGAAGACGCTGCCCGGATAGTTTATGTTCTCGCTGAGCACGGTGTTTTCCGTGCTGCTCCTGACCAGGGCCACCACGCAGTCCGGGTTGTGGTTGTCGCGGCACTCCTTGCACTGGTGGCAGGTTTCGGCCAGGGCCGGGGCCACCGTTTCGGGGTAGTACGGCTTAAAATCACCACTGGGAATAAGGCTGTGCGCCCCCGGTATATCCAGCAGGCCCTTCTGAATGGCATAGGCCAGGACCTTGCGGGCAAAGCCCACCAGGCATGCCGACTCCTTGCAGTCCGGAGTATTCTGGTAGTCGCAGTGCGAGCAGATCTTTTCCAGCGGCACGGTCATTTTCTCCAGCTCGATACCGGCCAGTCCTTTTGTTCTCATAAATATCACCCCACCCATTAAATACCTAAAAATTTTGTAAAATCATCAGGCGGCCCGGACCGGCCTCCGGCCGCGGCGCCGGCCGGCAGGAAAGGCTCCAGGCCCAGGCGGGATATGGCGCGCCCCAGCTTTTCCCCCGGCTCCCCGAGGGCCCTGAAACGTTCCAGAACGTGGTCGATTGTAGAGAAGACATCCTCCTTAATTACACGGCGGGCAATAATTTGCCCGTGCAGCGGCCTGGCGCTTCCCCCAAAACCACCAATGGCGACGTCAAAAACCTCCCGGCCCGACGCTATTACGCCCAGGTCGGCGCAGTAGGGGTCGGTGCACCCCCTTGCACACCCGGCCACCGCTATTTTAAAGTCCTTGGGCATCTCCAGCCCCAGGTACTTTTCCTGGATGGCGATTCCCAGGTCCAGGGCCTCACCCACGGACCGCGGGCAGAGGGCGCTGTTCCCGGCGCAGGCCTTCACCGCCCTGACCACGTTCCCATAGGGGGAAACCTTTAGTCCCAGGCCCGGCAGGGCGCCGATCAGTTGCCCGGCCCTGTCCTCGTCAAGGACGGCCACCATTGTCTGGCGGGAGGTCAACTTAAACCTGAATACGCCGCAGTCCTCCCCGAGCCTGGCCAGTCCGGAAAACTGCTGCGGCGTCATAACCCCGCATGCGGCCACAATATCAACGGCAATCATCCCGTTTCTCTGCCTGAAAATACCTTCGCCCATACTTTTCTCCTTTCCGCAAGCACCTGAAATGCTAAAGCAACAATTTTTTTCAAAAAATATCCAATATTTATTGGATATTCGACAAATCCATCGCCGGCCCCTGCAGCCGCTTTTCAAATTGAGGCACAAATTTTTCAGGTGTGCTTTCACTCTTTATGTCTGCCCGTAGTCATCCTGATCCGCCTCCCGTCACAGCTGAACATCACCAGCCCGTCCCGGTCGGTCCGGTAAACCGGCTTTCCCTCCGCTCCCGCCAGGGCAACGGTGCCGGGGTCGGGCTGGCCGAAGGAGTTCCTGCCCACCGATATTACCGACAGGTCCGGCTGCACCCGGTTTATGAATTCAGGTATAACATACCTGCTTCCGTGGTGGGGCACCTTGAGCACGCTGTGCTTGAGCCCGAATCCGCTTTCCATCAGCCGGGCCTGCCCCGCTTCCTCGATATCCCCGGTCAGTAAAAAGGACTTCCGGCCGTACCTGATGGACAGCACCACCGAATTATTGTTCAGGTCGGACCTGGTCCCGGCCAGCAGGGCCGCCCCCGGCCCCATTACCTCCACCCGCACCCGGGGGTCCAGGGTAAGCATGTCCCCGGAGAATACCTCCCGCACCGGGATGTTTTTTTCACTCATCACGGCAAGCATTTTCCCATAGGCCGGGTCTGCCCGCTCGGAGGTATCCTCCCGGTGCCCGGCCGGGGAAACCAGGACCGTACCGATGTCAAAACGGCCCGCCAAAAAGCCGGCCCCCGCCGCGTGGTCCTCATGGGGGTGGGTCAGCACCAGGGCATCAATTTTCTTTACCCCCAGCCGCCTGAGGTAGGCGGCCACCACCTCGCCGGCCCCCCGCCCCACCTTAAACTCATCCTTCCACCCCCCGGCGTCCACCAGCATGCTGCGCCCGTTGGGAAAGCGCACCAGGATGCTGTCCCCCTGGCCCACGTCGATCACGTGCACCTGCAAGTCGCCCCTGCCCAATCCCCCCGCGGCCGTAAAGGACATGACCAGGGAGAAGGCCAAAAGCCCGGCCATAAAGCCCCGGACAACAGGCGCCGCCTTTTTCCCCGGCCCCGCGGCCCCGGCCAGGAAAACCAGGGATATATACCAGGCCGACATGGCTGCGGCGGGCGGGGGAGGTACATAAACAACCCCTCCGGGGAGGCTGTGTATCAATCCCACCAGCAACATCATCAAATCCAGCAGCGCCGCCGTGGCGTAGTTGATCAGCAGGGCGATCTTTACATGTACAAGGCCGGCCAGGGCGGCCGCCAGCCCCAGCGGCAGGATCAGGCCCACCAGGGGCACCGCCAGGAGATTGGCGGGGATGGAAATGAGGGAAAGTATATTGTAGTAGTACGCCACCAGCGGAAGGGTCCCCGCCTGGGCGCCCAGGGGGACCGCCAGGAACCCCCTGACCCAGGGCCTGGCCAGCCCCATGGACTCCAGCCGCCGGTCAATTACCGGGCCGATATGCAGTATCCCCCAGGTGGCCGCAAAGGAGAGCTGAAAGCCCGGCTCAAACAGGGATCGTGGAGAAATGGCCAGGATGATCAGCGCCGAAGCGGCCAGGGTGGTGGGCCAGTCCCTCTCCCGGCCCAGCCGGTGGCCCAGCAGCTGAATCCAGGCCATCAGCGCGGCCCTCAGCACTGCCGGCCCCATCCCGGTGATATAGGCGTACACCGGCAGAACGGCGGTCAGCACCGGAAAACCGAGCCTCTGCAGCCCCGTCAGGCTCAGCAGGCCCAGTACGCCGGCCACCACCAGCCCCACATGCAGGCCGCTTACCGAAAGGATATGGACGACCCCGGCCTCGTTAAATATTTCCCTGGCCCGGGGGCTGATCTCCCCGCGGCTGCCGAACACTATGCCGTTGACCAGGGCGGCATGCTCCGGTTCCAGGGTGGCCCGGTTCACTTCCATAAGCCTCTGCTTGATGCCTAGAGCCGCGCCGGCGATGGGATTCTCTCCGCCGGAGGAAATCTTCTCCACACTGTCCCTGTCCTTTACGGAAACCAGCGCCCATATCCCCCTGGCGGCAAGATGCTTACCGTAATCAAACTGGCCCGGGTTGCCTGGACTTCCGGGCAGGTAAGGCCTCCCCTGCACCCTGACCACATCCCCGTAATCCAGGTCCGTCCGGCGTCCCGGAATATACAGCAGCACCTGCCCTCCGGCCTCACTGACCCCGTCCTCCCGGCAGACCCTTTTCACTTCCAGTTCGTTAACCGTCCTGTCTCCCCTGACCTCCGGCTCCCTGCAGATATAGCCCTCCAGCGTCACCGCCCGGCCCATAAACTTTTCTGCCCCCGTGTTTCCCTGGGGCGCCGCCACCGCCGCCCCCAGTAAAAAAAAGACCGCCAGCAGGACCGGGAAAACATCCCGCCGCAGGGCAAAAAAGACCACCCCGGCCACAGCCGTTACAACCAGGGCGGCCAGGAAGGGAATCCACGGCGGCAGGGCGGTTAAGCCCGCCAGGGCTATGCCCGAGGCAAAGGCCAGCGTTATATGGACCAGGGGCCTGGATACCAAGCAAACCCACCCCCCGCAATAAATCTTTTAATCAATGTTTACGGATAATATTGGACATTATTCTCCATTATCCCACTATTTCCCTCTTCATCCTTTTACTACATATTGCCGGTACCGGCGTTAACTTTTAAATCTCAACCCCGTGCGGCCTATTACGAAATCTAATGGAAAAGGATTTAAAGTTGCCGGGTAGAATAATTAATTGAAAATTTCCTCATTAATTAGTAGTAATGTTAACTATGTTCATTAATTTTCATGTTTGACTGTTATATTAACCGGGAGGGTTGCAGGATGCAGATAAAAGATGTTATGTCCATTCCTGTTATTACCCGCGCCGGCCTGAAGGTCAGGGAGGCGGTGCGGGAAATGCGCCGGTCCCAGGGCTGTCTTGTGCTGGTGGATGAAAATGACCGGCCGCTGGGAGTGCTTGATCCTGAAAAAATGCTGGATTATGCCGAAGGCTGCGGCAACCCGGACGAGCCGGTTAAAAACCTGCCCCGGGATTTTTATCTGGTCAGCCCGGAGGATAAACTTGGGGAAGTAAAAAGCGGCGGCGCCCGCTATCTGCTGGCCGTGGAGGACGGCGGGCGGCCGGTGGGCATTATGGCCCTGTGCCCGCCGGTGGTCAACCTGGAAAGTTACATCAACCGCCTGAAAACAATGCTGGACGCCACCTATAACGCCATCATCGAGGTGGACCGCGAAGGCCGGATTGTTACGCTGAACCGCGCCATGGAAAGGGTGCTGGGAACGGCGGGCCCCAAGCTGATCGGCAGGCCGCTGGCCGAACTGGTTCCCTACAATGGCCTCAACGAGGTAATGACAGGCGGAAAGCCGCAGATCGGACGGCAGATTACCATTGGTGAAAAAACATATCTCAGCAACCGGTCGCCCGTCTTTCAGGACGGAACGGTCATCGGGGCGGTGGCCGTACTTCAGGACATTACCGAGTTGAAGCAGGTGATTGACGAACTGGCCAGTGAGCGCAGCGAGCGGGAGCTCCTGGAAGCCATCCTGGACAACACCTACGACCGCATTGTGGTGGTGGACAAAAACGCCCGCATCACCATGATGAGCCAGGCATACGCCGAATTCCTCGAGGTGAAAAAGGAAGACGTGATCGGCAGGGACGTCAGGGATGTCATTGAGAATACCCGCATGCACATAGTGGTGGAGACCGGCATCCCCGAATTCGAGTCGGTACAGCGGATAAAGGGCGGGGACATGATCTGCACCCGCTTCCCCATCAAAAAAGACGGCAAGGTGGTGTGCGCGGTGGGCAGGATGCTTTTTCAGGACGTCAGCGAGCTTAAAACCCTGGCCGACAAAGTGGCCCGCCTGCAGCACGAGGTGGAGTATTACAAGGGCGAGTTGAAGAGATACCAGGGCACCAGGTACCGTATCGACAGCATCGTGGGAAAAAGCCCGCAGATTGAAAGGCTTAAATCCATTGCCCTGAAGGTGGCCAAAAGCAGTTCCACCGTCCTCCTGCTGGGTGAAAGCGGGACGGGCAAGGAAATGTTCGCCCACGCCGTCCACAACGCCAGCCCCCGCAGCCTCGGCCCCTTTGTCCGGGTAAACTGCGCCGCCCTGCCGGAAAATCTCCTGGAAAGCGAGTTGTTCGGCTACCAGGAGGGCGCCTTTACCGGCGCCCAAAAGGGCGGCAAAACGGGCAAATTCGAACTGGCCGACGGCGGCACCATTTTCCTTGACGAAATCGGCGACATGCCGGCCAATATGCAGGCCAAAATACTGCGCGTGCTGCAGGAGCGCGAGATTGAGCGGGTGGGCGGCAGCAGGCCAAAAAAAATCGACGTGCGGGTGATTGCGGCCACCAACCGGAACCTGGAAGAGATGGTCAGGAAAAACCAGTTCCGCGAGGATCTCTATTACCGCCTGAACGTGGTCACCATGGAAATCCCCCCGCTGCGCGAGCGGATGGAGGACATCCCCCCGCTGGCGGAATTCTTTTTAAAAAAGCTCTCCCGCCAGTTGGGCTGCGGACAAAAAAGAATATCCGGCGACGCCCTGGCGGTGCTTCTGCATCACCGCTGGCCGGGCAACATCCGGGAACTGGAAAACGTACTGGAAAGGGCCCTCAATGTAATAGAGGGCGATACCATCACACCGTCCTTTTTGCCCTATTACCTGACCAGAAACGAACTGACGGGCAGCGAAGATCACATCGGACCCCTGAAAGAAGCCCTTGAAGCCTACGAAAAGGCCATCCTGGAGCGGGCCATAAAGCTGTCCGGCGGCAATAAGCTTAACGCTGCAAAAATGTTGAAGCTGAGTAAATCTACTTTCTATGAAAAGCTCACCCGGCACAACATGAACTGATTTTTTCCGGATTACCGGAATTATTCCGGATTTCCGGAAACAGCATGTATTTGGGCAAAATAAAGGGCTTCCTGAAAATAGTTCCGGAAAACCGGACGCCCCCATATCAAAACCCCTCACAAAGCGGCTATTGTTACAGCCCCAAATGCTTTTCTCCCGGGCCAGGCCGGTATACCCTGAACAACTCCCTGTAACTGGCATGAAAAATGCTTTTTCATAATTCATACTATTTAGAATTTATAGCAAAGGGGGTTGCCAACCGGCTAATTTGTTGATGAATGCTGTGGAAACGCCCTGATTTTGGAGGTAAAAGCATGTATGAACAAGATATAAAAGTAAACCTGAACGTTGATTTGAGCGGGAAAACCGCCCTGGTGACCGGGGCCGCCTCCGGGGTCGGCTGCGGCATTGCCCGGGTTTTAAGCCGGGCCGGGGCAAAGGTGCTGGTAAACGACCTCTTGCCCGACCGCACCCGGGAGGCGGCGCAGAATCTGCAGGGGGAACCCTTCCCCGGCGATATCACCGACCCCGGTTTTATCCGGCAGGTGGAGCAAGCAAAGGTGGACATTCTGGTCAACAACGCCGGCTTCCAGCACGTCTCCCCCCTGGAAGACTTTGCGCCCGAGGTTTACCGCCGCATGCTGGAAGTGCTGCTGGTGGGGCCCTTCCTGTTGTGCCGGGCGGTGCTGGGAGGTATGAAGGAGAGAGGTTTCGGCCGGATAATCAACATTGCCTCGGTGCATGCCAAAATAGCCTCGGCATACAAAGCCGGCTATGTCTCGGCCAAGCACGGCCTGCTGGGCCTTACCCGGGTGGTGGCCCTGGAAACCGCCCCCTACGGCATTACCGTCAACGCCATCTGCCCCGGCTACGTGGATACCCCCCTGGTGCGCAACCAGCTGAAGGACCTGGCGGCCAGCCACAACCTGCCCGAGGATAAGGTTCTGTCCGAGGTTATTTTACGCCCCGTGCCCATGAAAAGGCTCCTGGAGCCCGAAGAGGTCGGGTTCCTGGCCCTGTTCCTGTGCTCGGACGCGGCCGGCTTCATTACCGCCCAGGGATACACCATCGACGGGGGCTGGAGCCAGATTTAACCCCCTTGACAGTAAGGTTGTATTCATGCCATTTGCCTATTGAGAACCGTAATACATTCCCGGGGAACGGAGGTGATGGCGTCAGACCACTGGCGGTTAACCGGTCAATCCAATAAGAAAGGAGGTTTTATTTAATGAAAATAAACAGAGACGCCATGGCTGTTGCAATGGCGGTACTAAGCGCAGTGTTAATGATTTCGGCCCTGATGAAATGGTACCTGGTGTTTGCCTGGGCTACAGTTTTAATTATCATGGCCTATGCCGCCATCGGAGGCCAGAAAAAAGGTTCCCTGGGACCCATCGGTCCAGTACTGCTGCTGGTAGGAGCCGTTTTGCTGGTAGCCTTTGCCGCCATCTTTTCCATCTGGACTCCCGGCAAAGCCCCCACCAGCCTGGTGTTGGGCTTCCACCCGGCCACAGCCATACTGGTATATGTGATCTGGCTTTTCCCCATCGTGCTGGGGATTGCTTACGCACTTAATTTCAGTAAATTTGTTCTGACCGAGGAAGAATTCGAGTCCATAAAGGCCTTAAAGGGTGACGCGCCCGCTGGAGAAGCCGGTTCTGTCCCGGACAGCGGCAAAATAAGCCCCTCTGCCTGACTTGATTACCGGTGAAAGGAGGTTAAGGATATAAATGAGCACCAATATGACCGTTATGGTAATAGTGGGAATTTATCTGTTGGCAATGGCCTTCATCGGCTTTAATGCCTACCGCCGGGTTAAAACGGCGTCGGATTATTTTATTTACGGCAAGCAGATCGGCACCTGGTTTCTGGCCATTGCCACCTTTTCGTCCATCATGAGCGGGTTCGGCTTCGTAGGTGGACCGGGGCTGGTCTACGCCAAGGGCACCAGTTCCCTGTGGATTACCTTCGCCCAGTCCCTGGCCTTTCCCGTGGCCTACCTGGTGCTGGGCAAGCGCATGCGCCTGCTGGCCGAAACCCGGGAAGTATTGACTGTCCCGGACGCCATATATGCCCGTTACAACTGCAACGTCGGCAGGTTCTGCATGGCCGTGGCGCTGCTGGTGGCCTGCCTGGCCTATATGGGCACCCAGATACTGAGCGCCGGGCTGGTGATGGTCTCCATATTTAACTGTTCACTGGTCACCGGCCTGATCATCGCCAACGCGGTAGTTTTGTTCTACTGCGTGGTGGGCGGCATGATCGCCGGGGTGGACACGGACTTCGTGCAGGGCTTCATTATGATATTCGCCTCGGTGTCGGTATTCTTTGCGGCCATCTTTGCCGGCGGGGGGATGTCCAACATAACCACCACCCTGGCTGGTGTGGACCCGAACCTGATCGGCCCCTTCGGGGCGATGCCCATACTGACCTGCCTGACCTGGTATTTTGTTTTCGCCATCGGCAATTCGGGCCAGCCCCACATGATCCACAAGTTCTTTATGATCAAAGATCCTAAAAAGCTGGCCTGGGCGGCCCTTTTGAGCGGCGTCGCTTACATGCTGTGCAGCCTGCTGTGGATGAGCGTGGGATTGTCCATGCGGGCCCTGGTGGCAAATAAAACCACCCCGGCCCTGGCCAACCCGGACCTGGCCGCTCCCACATTTCTGCTTAACTTTACCCACCCGGTCCTGGCCGGGATAGTGTTCGGCGGCCTGCTGGCGGCCATCATGTCCACCGGCAGCGCCTTCGCCAATATCGGGGCGGCCTGTATCGCCAGGGACATCCCGGCGGCCCTGGGCTTTACCGTGAAGAACCAGCTGGCCGCCGGCCGCTGGGCCACGGTGGCCATAATGATAGTTTCAACACTGGTGGCCTTTTACGCCAAGATGTTCGTGGCCATTCTCGGCGCGGTGGGCTGGGGCCTGTTTGCCGGGGCCATCGTGCCCGCCCTGGGCATCGGGCTGAACTGGAAGAGGGCCACCAAGGAGGCGGCCGTGGCGGCCATACTGTTTTCGGTGGTATTCAGCGTGGCCGTGGAGCTGCTGGCCAGGTTCAAGATATGGACCATGCCCCACGGCATCATTTCCTACACCTTCAGCCTTATGGGCGCCATAATCATATTCGTGGCGGTGTCCTGTCTCACCACGCCGAAACCCCTGCCCAGGGACGTGGAGGCTGTTATCGAAGCCTAGTGGTTTGGCGGTAATATAACCGGCTTATCCCCGGGCCTGCCGGGATACGGGTTAAAAGCCCCAGTCCCGCCAGCTCCGGGGATAATTCCCTTTCCCCGCATTCCGGATTCAACTGCTGACGGCTGATGGCTGACAGCCATTCAGGGCAAAATAACGTATACCGAGGTGTATTCAATGTCCTGTCTTTTGGAGATGGCCGGCTGGATCACTTACAACGGCCCCACCCAGGACAACTGGAGCCTGTTGTGGTACCGGGACCGGGTGGTGGCGCGGTACATGGGGGAAAATTTTACAGATTTTATATTGCGGAACGACCCCATAATGCCCGGCGGGCTGGGCAAACCGGGAGAAACGCGGCTGCACCCGAAGAGCTTCTCCATCGACCTGAGCGGGGTTGCCAGGGTTACTTTTATCCGCCGCCGCCCATTTTTGCTGCCCCAACTGGTATTTGAAGGTCAGGGCAAAAAGATATCTTTTTACACCAGGGACAAGGGCGCCGGACCGGTGGAGAAGTTCAAAAAACTGCAGGAAATAATGGCCGGCGGTATTGAGCTGATGATCAAGTAAACTCTGCCGGATCGGGGCCGATCGGAGTGAATATTACATGCCCCAGGCGATGCTGTCCAGCGTAGTTGAAATCAATGAGGCGGTACAAAAACTCCCGGCCATGTCCGACCAAATGATTGGACCGGCCCAGGAACTGTTATAACACAAGCTATTTCACTTAAATCCTAGCCCGTAATCTTTTTTAAAATCCTGTTTATTTTCTTAAGGTACGAAACGGTCTCCGCGTACGGCGGCACCCCCCCGTAGCGTTCAACCGCTCCCGGCCCCGCGTTGTACGCCGCCAGGGCCAGATTGAGATCGCCGTTGAACCTCTCCAGCATGGATTTTAAATACCTTGCTCCCCCTTCAAGGTTTTCCAGCGGGTCAAAGGGGTTTTCAACCCCCAGGGACCTGGCCGTTTCGGGCATCAACTGCATAAGCCCCATAGCGCCGGCACTGGACAGGGCCCGGGGGTTAAAATCGGACTCGACCTTTATAACGGCCTTTAACAGCGCCGGGTCGAGCCCGTATTTGGCCGCCACCCGGTCGGCCACGGCCTCCAGGCCCGGGCCGGACACCTGGCTTTTATTCCGGCTGCCCCTTTTCTGTGCCTTAACGCCTGAATGGACTTCTTTCAGGGGGAGAGAATGGCTTTTCACACTCTTTACGGCGGGAGCCGCCGGCCGGGCGGGAAGCCCCCGCCCCCCCTTTTGCCCCTCCATCAGGGCAGCCAGTATCAACGTAAAATCGGGCCCCTTGATGCTCCCTTCCCGCGCCCGGTTGTCATAGGTATGCGTGACCATCTGCAGCTGCATCAGGCGCGCCAGCAGTTCCAGATCCATATTAAATACCCCTTATACTTAGTTAACTGAAATGTAATCTTTAATCTGATCGTACAATTTGTCCCCTATTCCCGGCACACTCTTTATATCCTCCTCCGAAGTGAAAAGACCCAGGCTCTCCCGGTGGTTTATTATGCGCCGGGCCAGCGCCGGACCCACCCCCGGCAGGGTTTCCAGCTCCGCGGCGCCGGCCCGGTTTATATTGACCTTTTTAGTTCCCCTGGCGTTTACCGGCTTCTGTGGGGGAGCCGTCCCGCCGCCCTGGGGAACTGTTACACCGGCCTGGGGGCTTTCCTGCTTGAAGGGCACCACGATTTTCTGCCCGTCCTTTAAGGGGGCCGCCAGGTTTAGACCCTGAACATCGGCCCGGTCAAGGGGCGCCGCCCTTTCCAGGGCATCCGAAACCCTCATCTCCCTGGTAAACCTGTACACCCCCGGCTTCTCCACCGCCCCCGTCACGTGGACCACTATTTCCCTGTTGCCCTCGTAATTACCGGCCTGAACCACATTGTCCGCTTTTCCCGGCTCATGGTAATGTTCCCCCTGCCACCGGGAAACCCTGTATCCCGCGGTAAATAGGATTACGGCGGCAATTACGATGATCACAACCTGCTGTTTCCTGTCCACCTGGAACAAAGGAGCTCACCCAATCTATAATAATTTTGCGGCCGCCATTGGTCCTTACTGTCAATTCTACCAATAACCGGCTAATTCCTTTTTTTCGACCCGCCATATACCTGTTTTTAGAGCTTCTTATCCTCATTGATTAAGATACTGCCGTCCCTTTGCAGGGTGGCCAGAAAAATTTTCCCCGGCTTATACCCCATTTCCCCCAGTTTCGACTCCAGCCAGGCCGTATCAAGCCCATTGCGCTCAAGGTTTTCACGGGCGATCTCCCCGTCCATCACCAATACCGCCGGCAGTCCTTCATAGGCCGGGGACAGGCCCAGGTCTTCGGGCGTTACGGGCCTCTTGGAGGATTTGGGGATAACGCTTAGCCTCCCCGATGTTTCAAGCACCGCCACCTCCACATCCTCGGGCCTGGGATAGCCCTTTTCCCTCAGCTGGGACAGCAAATCATCAAGATTATACCTTGCCCGCCTCATCTCGTGTTTTAAAATACGCCCCCCTTCGATCACCACCTGGGGCCTGCCGTCCAGAAAAACCCTCAGTTTCCGGTGGTACAGGGCCGAAAAGCTGAGGCCGATCTCCAGCAGGGCCAGGACAGTCAGGGGGACGACGGTGTGCCAGAGGGGCACCGTGGGCGACTGCATGGGGATGGCGGCGATTTCGGCAACAATTATGGCCACCACGAAATCAAAGGGGGACAACTGCCCGATTTCCCTCTTGCCCATCAGCCGCACCACCAGCAGCGCCATAAAATAAACCAATACCGTCCGGTATGCCAGTTCAGCCATCTGCGGCTTCCCACATCCTTTTAACCAGGGGAATATCCTTTTGCTTCTAATTTTTCACCCTTGGGGCCGGACAATACGAAGTAATATTTTGCCGGAAATATTCCCTGCCAGCCCTTTTTATCCTTCAGTCCCGCCCCCATAAATGTTTTTACCCGGCCCCCCCAGCGCCTTCTGGCACTGCCGGATAGCTCCCGATGAACCTTTTGAGGGCGCGTAAACAAAAGGCTTCCTGTGCTTAAGGCACATCACCTCAACGGCCGGCATACGGTGTGACATCATCTCGGTGACAATAACCACCACATCCGCCTGGCGGACCTTAGACTCCACTGTTTTGCCCGGCCCTCCCTGGAAACCTGATTCCCAGAAAAACCGTGCGCCTCTCCGCTCAAACATCATCTTGAAGGATTCCTTGTAAATATCCGCCCCCACCACCAGAACGGTGCGGTCGGCCAGTATCGGGTCGGCTACATCCAGCCTGGGCCGGTCTTCACCTTTTGCCCGGGGTTTTTTAACGCCGGTCCCGGTCTCGTCGGGAAGGTCGGTCTCCTCGTACTTCCAGGCGATCCTGGCGCTGGAAAAATCACCTTTCATGTAGGCCACTTCCACCAGGTCGCCTTCCCTCAGCCGCATAGCCCTGGCCTCGCCGGAGCGGAGGGTGATCAGTTCACCCTCCTCCTCGCTGTATATCATCCATTCCCCGCCGTGAAATATAACCGGCCCCGTAACCGACACCCGGTCCGGGGAAACCCCCATCCCCCTGCGTTCCTCAACGGTAAACTCGTAAAGGACTGAATCCCCCAGTTTGCCCAGGGGGACCGCAGAAAGCAGATCGCCTTTTTCCAGGCCCAGCCTGCGCACCCAGACCTCGGGCACAAAAATCTCTTCCCCCGAACCGGTTCTGACGGCCCCACCCCTGGCTAACCGGAAAAACTCTCCCCGCCGGATTATCCGGTCCTTTTCTTCCTGTACAGGCATACCGGCACCCCTTCCCAAATGCCACCAAAACATTTGCCATCCTTTGCAGCCATTATAATCCATGACAAACAAATCAGGCAACGGAGCCAATTAAAACGACGTTTCACCTCCCGGAACTAACGGTTCGGAAAAGATTCTTTGCCCTTATCTCATAAAAGAGTTATATTTATACTATATATTTTTGCAGTATTCTGAATTTATTTTTGCAGCACACCCAAAGGAGGCTCGCAGATGGCTGAACATTTCCCGGAAAACCCGGTACATTCGGTTGAGCGAGCGCTGGCAATACTGGAAGCCCTGGGACGAAAGCCGCAGGGATATGGCTGTACTGAGCTGGGGCAGCTGCTGGGCCTGCATAAGAGCACCGTCCACAGGATTGTTTCCACCCTTCAGGCATATGGATTTGCTGAAAAGGACCCAAATACGGAACGCTACAAGCTGGGCACCAAAATAATGTATTTGGGGCTGGAGGCTTTAAACAGCCTTGATTTCCGCAAGGTCGCTATTCCGTATATGGAAGAACTGGTGCAGATTTCCAGGGAAACGGTGCAACTGGCCGTCCTCGATGGGAATGAGGTACTGATTGTGGAGCAGGCGCTCTCCCCCGAGGCAATAACGGTAAACCTGGGCCTGAGGTCACAGCTTCATTGTACCGCGGCAGGGAAAGTGCTGCTGGCATACCTGCCCACGGAAAATGTCGTCAACATCCTGAAAAGCCAGGAGATCCAGCAGTACACCATCAACACCATTACAGAAATCAATCAGATGATTTCTCACCTGGAAAAGGTCCGCTCCCAGGGTTTTGCCATCAATGCGGAGGAAATGGTGGAAGGGGTCAGGGCCATAGCAGCACCGGTATATAACCATAACGGCAGTGTTATTGCAGCCCTCAGCATTACCGGGCCCAGCTCAAGACTATCCCTGGAAAGGATATACAGGCTGGTCACCGTGTTGAAAGAAACATCAGCCTCCATTTCTATGCAACTGGGTTATCACAGAGGGCTGGGTGAAAACTCGCCCGGCAAATAAATGCCGGCTCTTCCAAATATAAGGCACACATGGATAATACTTCAGTATAAAGGAGTTGATCCGGGTGAAAACGGATTATCCTCAAGGCGCCCCGCGCCCTACTGAATTCAACCTGAATGATTATGACCGGATATATGCCACCTTCCGCTGGGCAAACGCAGAAAAGGAACTTGGCTGGAAGGAGGAAAACCCGGTTAACATTGTGCATTCCTGTATCGACCGGCACGTACTGGAAGGAAAGGGGGACCGGGTGGCCCTGATCAGTGACGAGGGTACTAAAAGGAATTTTTACACCTTTAGGAACCTGCAGAATCTGACCAACCGGTTCGCCAACGTGCTGAAAGGTTTAGGTGTCCGAAAAGGGGAGCGGGTTGTGTTATTTTTGCCGGCCAGCCCGGAATTCTACATCAGTCTCCTGGGCGTGGTGAGAATGGGGGGCATAGCCGTTCCCCTGCACTGCAAGTACATGAGTGACGCCGTTAAAGGGTTCCTTCTGGACAGCGAGCCGTCTCTGGTAGTCACCACATCCCTCCTGCGCCAGCGCATTTCCAACACCGAAATAGCATCAAAGGCCAAGGTAATAGTGGTGGGCGGCAATAACAACGAAAACGACTGGTACAAACTGATGGCCCTGTCAGACGACAGTCCGGCAACGGAATGGATGAGCCGGGAGGACCCCATGCTCCTTCTGTACACTTCCGGTTCCACCGGCCATCCCAAGGGAGTCGTCCATGTCCATGAAGGGGCGCTCCAGTATTATCAAACGGGCTCCTGGGTACTGGACCTGAAGGAGACCGACGTCTACTGGTGCACCGCCGACCCGGGCTGGATAACCGGCATCTCATACGGTGTCTGGGCGCCCTGGTTAAACGGGGTCACCACGCTGGTATACAGCGGCCCCTTTGAGGCCGAGAAGTGGTACAGCCTGCTGGAAAGAAACCAGGTTTCGGTGTGGTATACCACCCCCACCTACCTGAGGATGCTGATGTCCGCGGGCGGCAGCATCCCCCGGAGATACAAGTTCAGGGCGCTCAGGAAAATTTTGAGCGTGGGGGAACCGTTAAACCCCATTGTCAACCGCTGGAGCCTTAGCACCTTTAACCAGACAGTCTATGACAGCTGGTGGATGACCGAAACGGGAGGGCTGATGATTGCCAATTTTTCGTGCCTGCCGGTAAAACCCGGTTCCATGGGCAAACCCATTCCCGGCATTTATGCGGCCATAATAAATGAACAGGGAGAAGAGCTCCCCCCCTTCGAAATGGGCCAGCTGGCCATAAAAGCCGGATGGCCTGCCATGATGCGGGGCATCTGGCGGGACGAAGAAAAATATAACGAATATTTCCGCATGCCTCCCTGGTACCTCACCGGAGACCTTGCCTATAAGGACTTTGACGGCTATTTCTGGTTCCAGGGCCGGATCGACGATGTTATCAAGGTGCACAGTGAAAGGGTCGGTCCCTTTGAAATCGAGAGCAAGCTGGTGGAGCACCCGGCGGTCACCGAGGCCGGCGTGATTGGAAAACCAAGCCCCCTGCGGGGTGAGATAATCAAGGCCTTCATCGTACTGGATTCGCGGTATCCCTGGTCCGAAGAACTGAAACAGGACATCTGCAACTTTATTAAAATCAGGCTGGCACCCCACCTGGTGCCGGATGAAATAGAAGTTTGCGCCGGCCTGCCCCGGACCAGAAGCGGCAAGCTGATGCGCAGGGTATTGAAATCATGGGAACTGGGCCTCCCGGCAGGGGATATTTCCACTATGGAATAGCTTAATTTTTTCTGCAAGTGAAAACTTCGTTTCAAAGAGGAGTACCATGGAGGAGTACCCTCTTTTTTTTCGATCCCCTGATGCCCTTTAAATCCGGGAGGCGCGATCCTGTTCGGGACAATCGGGGGTGCAGCTTATCTCCGCCGTGGTGTTAAATGGGGAAACCACGTTATGTTATACATGAACATCCATTCACCCATATTGTAGTGTCAACCGGGACCGATATATAACAATTAGACTGAATTTTATTAACTGTCTTACACATTTAATGTATAAATATTATTAGCAAAATAATGAAACGGTGTTTACGCATATGAAACATAACTCACAAATACCTTTCCTCATCAATTCGATTTAAACAATATTAGTCAGATAGTAGCTATAATTTTTTTCAAAATTAATACAGAATCTTCTGTATTTTTCGTCATTTTCCGCGCGGAAGGAGGTGATGGGATATAGATCAAGGGGTTAAAAACAGTACCAGGGGGGTGGTTGATCCGATTTGCATCAGTTAACTGGATCAGGGAAAATTTCTAGTTGTAATTAACTTAGATAGGGGTGTTAATATGAGCGGTGTCACATGGGTTTGGATCCTGCTGGGTCTCTATATAGTATACTGCCTGTACTTTGGCCTGGAAGGCGCCATAAAATCCAAGACAACCAGTGATTACGCCGTTGCCGGCAGGCAGGTGCCCATGATCGCCTACCTGTTGGCGGCTACTGCCGCCTCTTTCAGCGGCTGGACATTCGTGGGCCACCCCGGTTCCATCTGGCTGGCCGGCCTGGCCTACGCCTTTTGCTCGTTTTACGTGCTCACCATTCCCATCACCGGCACATTCTTCGCCAAGCGGACCTGGCTTTTGGGAAAACGCTACGGCTTTATAACCCCGGGGGACATGTACGCTTATTATTTCGGCAACGAGGGCGTGCGCTGGCTGGTGGTAATAGCGGCTTTCCTGTATTCCACCTTTTACTCCGCCGTTCAATTCATGGCCGCCGGCGCGCTCTTCCAGTGGGTAACCGGATTCCCCTTTAAACTGGGCGCCATCTTCCTGGCCGCCATAGTGCTTTTCTACGTGGCCGCAGGCGGCATGCGCGCCAGCTCATGGGTGGGCGCCATGCAGTGCATATTTCTCGTCCTGGGCATAATTGTCCTGGGTGTTTTTGTTCTTTATCATTTTGGGGGCTGGAGCGTCTTCAGCGCCAAGCTGGCCACCCTGCCCAAGAAATACCTGGAAATCCCCTCGGTGATAGAGTTCACCACCGGGAAAACCATCTGGACCGGCGTAATGATCCTTACCTACCTGTTCTCCCTGATGGGCATTCAGTCCTCCCCGGCCTTCACCATGTGGGCCTTTGCCAACAAAAACCCCCGTCCCTTCCCCTGGCAGCAGGCCTTTGCCTCCACCTGGCTGGTGGGCTTCGCCCTTTTCTTCTTCTCCGCCTTCCAGGGATTAGGCGGAATATTCCTCACTGATACGCTCAAAATAGCCAAGGACTCCGATGTGGTGCCCAAACTCATGCAGGAATTCGTACCGGGCATCTGGCTCGGGATCGTGTTCATCGGCGCCATCGCCGCCATGCACTCCACCGCCGCCCCCTACGTCGGAACAGGGTCCACCATCATCTGCCGGGACGTTTATTTCCGCTACATCCGCCCCGGCGCCGGCCATGCCGAACAGATCTGGACCTCCCGGCTGCTGGCGGTGGCCATCACAGTGGCGGCCCTTCTGGTCGGCTTCACCTCGGCGGACGCCCTGGTGATGCTGGGGGCGCTGGCCACAGCCTTCGGTTTTATCATGTACCTGCCCCTGCTGGGAGTCATCTGGGGCTTCAGGTATCCGGGCATAGGCGTCTTTCTCGGCATCCTGGCCGGAATAGTGGCAGTGTATTTAACTTACGGGGTATGGAGGTACCCGCTCACAATCCACTCCGCCGGCTGGGGGATTTTCGCGGCCCTGGCCGTGGCCTACCTGTGCCGCGGGCTGGGAGTGAAGGATACGCCGGAAATCAGGGAGCGTCAAAAAGAGATGCGGGAGTGGCTGCAAAGCATCGATTCTCCCACTCCTTCCCAGAAGAGGTGGCGCAGCGCCCTTAAAGTTATTGTACCGCTGTGGTACCTTTCGGCCATCGGCCCCCTGGCCCTGATCGGCAACAAAGCCTTCTCCTTTGCGGGCTTCCCAGCCCTTTGGTCCTGGCAGATCGTCTGGTGGCTGCTGGGAATGGTCATGATGTGGGCGCTGTGCTTCAAGGCCGGGATGGCCACCGTAACCGACGAACAGATCGCCCGGGCCGACAAAGAGCTGAATATTGTTGTGGACGAAGTGCTCACTCCCGGCAAACCTATCAAGCCGGCCTTTAAAAGCTAGAGATGGACGTTGTGTAAAGGGGGGTAAATAATTATGGCCAGTGAAGATATCACCTTGATTGTTCTCCTCGGTTTCACTATCCTGTTCGTATTTTCCATGGGAGCCGGGCTGTTCGGATAACAATCGGCCCTAAAGCACATCTGCAATTTTACTATAATCGGGTAGAGATGGACTTAACAAGCCGCAACTACCCAATTTTTTTAATCTAAACCATTGAACCCGCCCCAGTGTCAGACAAACTCAAAATATTGCCACTAGGCAGAAATGTATTAACTTTCGCACACCAATAAGTTATAAATAATGAAACGACGTTTTTCAATATGAGACACAGGTGATGAACAATATAAAAAATAATAAAAAGGAGGTTTGGCACTTTGTCAGAAAAGGAAAACGGTAGCGGAGCCCACTATGCAGTACACTGGCAGGAGGAAGAATATATTTACCCGCCTGCCGAATTTATCGGCCAGGCTAACATGACTGATCCCGGTGTATTTGAACGGTTCAGCCTGGAGAAATTCCCGGAATGCTTCAAAGAATTTGCCGATTTACTTGACTGGGATCAGTACTGGCACACCACGCTGGACACCAGCGACGCCCCTTGCTGGAAATGGTTTGTGGGCGGAAAACTAAACGCCAGTTATAACTGTGTTGACCGGCACCTGGCCAAGTATAAAAATAAAACAGCCATCCATTTTGTCCCGGAACCCGAGAACGAACCAATTGTACACATGACTTACCAGGAACTATACAGAAGAGTGAATGAGACGGCTGCGGTTCTCAGGGATTTTTGCGGACTAAAAGCAGGCGACCGGGTCACCCTGCACTTGCCGATGACTCCGGAACTGCCTATAACCATGCTTGCCTGTGCCCGGCTGGGGATAATCCACTCCCAGGTGTTTGCAGGATTCAGCGGCCAGGCTTGCGGTGAAAGGATATGGGATTCCGGGAGCAGCGTGTTGATCACCATGGATGGCTATTACCGGAACGGCAAACTGCTTGATCACAAATCCGTCGGGGATGTGGCCGCCGAGGTGGCTAAAAAAGAAGGCCAGGATGTTGAGAAGATGATCATCTGGCAGCGCTATCCCGGAAAGTACTCTTCCTCTGCTCCTTTAATCGAGGGCCGGGATTACTTTATGAACGACCTCCTGAAAAAATATGTCAGAACAACGGTGGAGCCCGTGTCCATGCCGGCCGAAGGCATTCTCTTTCTCATGTACACCAGCGGGTCGACGGGAAGGCCCAAGGGTGTGCAGCACAGCATAGGCGGATACCTGGCCTATGTGGCCTGGATGTCAAAGGTTATCCAGGACATTCATCCCGAGGATGTTTACTGGTGCATGGCAGACATCGGTTGGATTACCGGCCATTCATTTATCGTATACGGACCCCTGGCTGTTGCCGCCAGTACGGTAATTTACGAAGGGCTGCCCACCTACCCGGACGCCGGGCGGGTTTGGAGAATCGCCGAGGAGTTGGACGTAAATATATTCCACACCTCGCCGACAGCGATCCGCGGGCTTAGAAAAGCGGGTCCGGATGAGCCGGCAAAGTACAATTATAAATTCAAGCACATGACCACGGTGGGAGAACCCATTGAACCCGAGGTATGGAGATGGTACTACAACGTGGTCGGCAAAGGAAAGGCGGCCATCGTTGATACATGGTGGCAGACGGAAACCGGCGGTTTTCTCTGCAGCACCGTGCCGGCCCTCAGCCCCATGAAACCCGGCAGCGCCGGCCCGGGCGTGCCCGGTATTCACCCGGTGATTTTCGATAATGCGGGTAACGAGATTAAGCCGGGGGAAGGCAAGGCTGGTAACATTTGCATTAGAAATCCCTGGCCTGGACTAATGCAAACCATTTGGAAAGACCGGGAACGCTATGTCTCTACCTATTTCGGGACGTACTGCAAAGACCCGAACAGCAAGGACTGGCGGGATTGGCCCTACATGGCAGGCGACGCGGCCGTGATGTCAGCTGACGGGTATGTGCGGATACTGGGCCGGGTAGACGATGTCATTAACGTGGCGGGACACCGGCTGGGCACCAAGGAGATCGAGTCTGCCGCCCTTACGGTCGAAGAAGTTGCTGAAGCGGCAGTTATAGCCGCCAAGGATGAGATTAAAGGCACGGTTCCCGATTTGTATGTCTCCCTTAAACCCGGCTTTAAGGCCAGTCGGGAACTGGCCGTCAAAATTTCCGGGGCTGTCTCGACAGTTGTGGGCAAGATCGCCAGGCCGAATAATGTTTATATTGTTCCCGATATGCCCAAGACCCGTTCCGGTAAGATTATGCGCCGCATCCTGGCAGCAATCTCCAACAGGACGGATGTAGGCGATGTTACATCGCTGTCAAACCCCGATGTTGTTGAACAAATTCGCAAGCAGGTGCAAGGATCGGCTTAATTAATTAATCAACTTCTTTCACCGGAGGCTTATGCCTCCGGTAATTTTTTCCCACCCGGAGAAGGCATATAACTATATTTCGTGGTATCATAAAGTCAACCCGACAAAAACATCGAAGGGTGGATTTTCATGTTAAGGACGGTTCTGTTTTCCCCGGCCAACGACCTCAAAAAGGCAGGCAGGGCGATGGCCTCGGGGGCCGACGCCGTGACACTGGACCTGGAGGATGCGGTGGCCTACAGCCAGAAAGATACCGCCAGGGAATTGCTGAAGGAAATACTGCGCCAGCCCCCTCCGGTTAAACTCTTCGTCAGGATAAACTCCGCCGGCTCCAAATACATCCTGGACGACCTCAATGCGGTGGTGGGGCTGCCGGTGGACGGGCTGATGGTGGCCAAGGCCGAATCATCGGGGGATATTTTAAAAATTGGCTGGCTGTTGGGCCTGATGGAGGAAAAAAAGGGCCTACCTCCCGGAAAAACCAGGCTGATACCCTTTATTGAAAGCCCCGGCGGGATTTTAAGGGCCGCGGAAATCGCCTCCTGCTCCCCCCGGGTTATGGCCCTGGCCTTTGGCGGAGTCGACTTCTCCCAGGAACTGGGGTTGAGGTATCCGGCCGAAAGCGACGGGCTGTTTTTGGCCCGCAGCCAGCTGGTCCTCGCCTCCAGGTACGCCGGCATAGATCCTCCCCTGGACACTGTGTTTCCCGATATTCGCAATGTGGAAAAACTGGAGTCCGAGGCTGCCACAGCCAGAAAGCTTGGCTTCCGGGGCAAGCTGGTAATCCACCCGGCCCAGGTGGAGCCGGTCAACCGGATCTTCTCCCCCACCCCGGAAGAAATCACTTACGCCCGCAAGGTGGTAGCCGCCTTTGACGAGGCCGAGCATTCAGGCACCGCCGTCATCCAGGTGGATGGAAAGATGGTGGAGTACCCCATTTACAGGCGGGCCAAAGAACTGCTGGCGCTCTACGACAGGTGAAATTAAGGCGCCTCTTCTATTTTTATTCCCCGCCGGGCCAGTTCCTCGAAGAAAGGAACGGGATCAAAGCAGCCCTCTGGCGCATAAACCCCCGGCGGAACGGTAACCTGGCCCCTTAGGAACATAAGGGCGGCAATGGCCGGTGGAATCCCCGTCAACCTTTCCATGCTGTCCGCCGAACAGTAACTTTTAGTGATCTTCTTGCCGTCCTTCAGCCCGGTTACGTCAACCCTTATCCCGGAAACCGGAGGGGCTGACGCCCCGCCAAAGTTGCTCAGGATGGGCAGCAGGGGTTGCATGAAATCCGCCAGGGCGGTGAATTTTTCCTCGCTGTTAAGCATTTCCAGGGTAATCAGCAGCTTTGTCAGCTGGTTTATGTCGGCGGGCAGAAGGTACCCCCTCAGGGTGACATTTCTTACCCCGTCAATAAAACGGGGTATGGTGACCGGCTCCGGATGCCCGCAGAAATAAGCCGGGACGGTTCCGATGGGGGCCGGGAAAGTGACGTTCTTTACCCCGCTCAGGGCCGGCACATCCACCCATTCGCAGTTGTTGTACATCGGTGTGTTTCTTGTCACGGCGTGAAAGACATGTTTAATCACCGCTATCCCTTCACTGTCCGAAGCGCTTCCCACCCACGTCATGTCGATATCCTCGGCCACATCCATTTGTCCAGCCGCGTAGGCCGCCAGCAGGTTGCTGATGCCGGGAGTCCAGCCCACTCCGATAATGAGGATGACATTCTTTCTCCGGGCCATGGCGTCCAGTGACAGAAGCGCCATGGTGGCGTCGTCATCGTCGCAGATATCAATGTAACTGACCCCGGCCTGGATGGCCGCCGAGGCAATTTTAAAGGCGTACTTGTAAAAAGGCCCGATACAGTTTACGGCCAGGTTTTTCCCGGCCAGTGCAGCCTGCAGGGAATCCATGTCATTGGCGTCCACAAATACCGCGCTCACTTCACCCCCCAGTTCCCCCGCCAGCTTTTTGGCCCTGTCAACGCGGTAATCCGCCACCGTCACATGAACTTCCCTGCTCCCGTGCAGTTCCCTGACCACCCGGCTGCCCATGTCGCCTGCGCCCCCCAGAACCACAATGTTTTTTAATAACATTTGTCAAACCCCCCCTTTAAAAATCAACGGGAATTTCGGTCGGCTGGCCGACCGATTAATTAGATTATAACACTGCCGGGGGAATAATCAATACACTCTCAAAAATATTCTGACTACTTGGCCGGGTTGTCTTTTGAAAATTTTCCGGATAATATTAAAAAGACAGACGTTATGGAGGTACTGGGGGGAAGGCCTTGCAGGAAAACAAGAAAAAAATTCTGAACAGCTCCATAAAGCTTTTTTCTGAAAAGGGCATCTTTAAAACCACGCTGGGAGACATTGCCTCGGACGCCGGTATAAGCAAGGGCACACTTTTTTACTACTATCGCTCAAAGGATGAACTTTTATACGACATCCTGGACATAAGCATAAACGAGATCACCGAGGTGGCCAAGGGTGTGGTCCGCCGGAACAAAAATGTGTCCAGTGGGGAAATAATACTGATGACCTTTAAAAGCCTGCTCAAGTATGATTTCCTTATGAAAATAAACTACTATCTGCTGCAGGAAGCCCTTTTGGAAAGCAAAACCATTTCCGACAAGTTCAGGCAAAAGTATGATGCCTGGCGAAGGGATATACAGGAGGTTTTTAATACCCTGGATGTGGATTCAGACCAGACCAGAACCGGAGCCCTTTCTTCAATAATACTGGCCTGCATCGACGGAATCTGCCTCCAGTACCTGCTGGATCCCCAGGCGCTAAATCTGGAGGAAATCTCCACCCAGCTGGCTGAAATGCTGCCCTTTAAACTGTAAAATATTAAAACCCGTCACTAGACTGTGACGGGTTGCTAACTCTATGCGTAGCTTTTACTTTTACTGAAACAGTCCCAGCAATACACCGGGCGGTCTCCTGTGGGCTTGAATGGCACACTGGTCTCGGCACCGCACCTGGCGCACACCGCCGGATATTTTTCCCTCTGGCGGCCGCTCCCCTCTCCTCTTTCCCGATCCTTCCTCCTCCGGGCCGCGCGGCAGTCCAGACAGCGCAATGGCTCGTTGGCAAATCCCTTTTCGGCAAAAAACTCCTGCTCGGAAACTGTAAAAATGAACTCCCGGCCGCAATCCTTGCATACGAGAACTTTGTCCTGCATTAGAGAAACCTCCTCAGTTCGATTAGCCCAAATGGTTAAGGGAATCCCGGTTTCTACCTTTCCCCCCACCACTGAACCGAGCAGGAGGCAAAACAAGAATCCTCTTCCTGAGCTGTTTAAAATTATTATACCTCAACCTAAAAAAATGGGAAGTATATAAGTAATTTTTTTACTAAAAGAATAACTTTTATCTCTTTTATTCATTATATCCAAAGGGGTGATCAGGTGGATAAAGACAAAAATATCGTAAAGGAAAGTCCGCCGGTGGCAGCCGGAAATTATGATTTCCTGGAAGAAAATGCCACCAGAAAAGAGAAGAAAAAGGGAGACTTTACCAGAGTAACGCGGCTTGCCTTTGATGAGGTGGACCCCAGTTAAAGCCCTGCCCAAAAAGGCCGCCATATGCCGCCCATTCCGGCCTATCTGTCAAATACCGGCAGCTGACGGCCGGGATACTGTTTTAACCCCGCAGCCATTGGTTATAAATGCGGGGTTAAATTTTTTCAATCTGTTCAACAACAGGTTGGCCCCGGCAAAATTACCTCTTAAGTCCGGCACGCTCCCGTTCGGCATATAGTATAATTTTTGCTTATTGAAAATATAAAACATAGCGATTTAACTTTTATTTTTTAACATGCTAGAATACAATCATAAAAGACTGTTTAATGTCGGCGATGGGAATGATAGCCATGATGTTAAACCAAATCCTGGCAATTAAAAAAACAGGTAAATTTACAAGCACCATTGAACTTTTAAAAGATAAAGACCTTCAGGAAGCGTTATACGAGTTGGCGCGGTACATTTCAAAGGCCACCGGATTTAAAGTCATGGCCAACATTTACGAAGGTATCGGCCTGAATGGCAGAAAGTCGATCTATTGCGATTTCGAAGGCATGGATATTCCTTTCAGGCTGTACCTTGAGATTATAACCAGCATTAAACGTGGCCCGGACCTGTTTATTATAGATTTCAACCTGCCCGGGGAAATGAGGGGACAGGGACTGGGTTCCAGAATAATCTGCCACCTTTTAGGTATTGTCTCTACTTTCGGCGTAAAAAAAATAACATTAAACCCTGTAAACAGCAGGGCGGCAAATTTCTGGACTAAATTCGGTTTTAAAAAAGTAACCGGTAAAAAGCTAATGGTACTGGATTTGAGAAAATCCCGCCACGTTGCCCAGTGTACCCTGCTGCTTTTCAACAGCCTTAGGCGTTTGACGGCGTAAGCAGAAAAAACCTGCCCGCAGGCAGGTTTTTCGATAAGCATTATTTTGGTGAACCCTATTCGGCATCCTTGAAGCGGACCATCGGGCACTGCTTGCAGACATGCAGGCCGGGGAATTCCTGGCCCGGTGATCCCACCATGGAGGACCCGCCGTATTTGGCAGTGCGGCGAATCAGCTGCTTGATTAAATCACCAATGTCCTTGCCGGGGATAAAAACGTTGACCTCGCCCGTTTCAGTTTTCCCGGAGGTATAACTGCCGGCGCACATGGTGTTCATGTTGGGCTTCTGTTCATTGTAGCAATACGCCATCCCGCCGCAAACGGCCGAATTGATGGTATGATTGAATGTAAGGTTGGGTACCTTTTTGCCGCCTATATAGTCATTCAGGATGTGGTACGCCTGCAGAGGATTGACCACTAAAAATATCACATCCGGTTCAAAATTGGCCCTGCCCAGGGGGGCGGTGGCAAATCCCTTTAATCCCTTGGGGAGTCTCGGTTTGGCCCAGAGGCATTCTTTGGCCATGTCCCAGTCAACAGTATATTTTACATGGTCATCAACCTCTGGGTCGCTAGGCTCCCGAAATCCGAAACAGGTGCGGGCATTGCCGCACATAAGGTTGTCGTCGGTTGCCTTCACAATGCAGTCATTCATGCGGGAAGCCAGGGCAATCTGGCAGACGGTCATTTTGGGGCCGGGAATTTTTTCAGCCTTGAAATTATCATACTCCGCCTGGTCCCAGAAAAACTTGACTGCCACCGGGTGATAGGTCAGTTTGTAAAGGTATTCCATGGCGTCGGCCGTTTCTTCGAAGGTTAGCTGTTCCTTCTCTGAAAGAGCATTAATGTCTAAAAGCAATTTGACCTCTCCTCCGCTTTATTTAACATCACGCAAGTTAAAATCTGAATTCATTACATTTTTAAAATAGGGTATATATGGTTTCAGCCGGGCGAAAATTATCCGCGCCAGCAGGTAGCACACCAGGAAGGTGAAAAAATAACCGGTGGTCCAGCCCTTAAAAAAGAGAGGGAACCTGATGTCCCCGAACCGGGTCTGCATCCAGGCCAGGGCAAAGAATGCAGGCCACAGGTAGGATGCCGAAAGGCCGAACATGCTGAAAAACAGTAGCCCGAAGGTATCGTTGGCTTCACGGTTGACGGCCTTGTATTCGGATTTTTCTTTTAAACGCAGAGCCACCATTGATAACTGGTGCAGCTCTCCCAGGCGGGAGTTAAGCCGGGTGTAATAGCCCCGGTTGGCCCGGAAGACCAGTGAAGTGGTAAGGTCGCCGATGAGTACGGTAATCACGGCCAGCAAAAATGTGCCGGTAAAATAATCGGGTACCGGCCAGCCGGTCAGCCGGTAAAGGCTGATTAGAAATCCATCAAGCGCCGTCCACCAATCCATTTTTTACACCCGCTTTCCCTTTAAAAATCTAACGCCGGGGCCTGCGGCATCAAGTTGCCGCCGGCCCCACGATAAGATAAAAGACACTGTTTTACATCGGTACCCAGGCTGTGCCGAAAAAGCCCTTGCTGAAGTATCCCAGGCCGACATATAAAGCAAGCACGACGAATATACGCTTCAGCCAGATGTCGGGGATATACTTCTGGGTGCGCGGGCCCACCATGGAACCGATGAATATACCAATCAGTTCGGTGCCGATGAGCGCCCAGTCCACGGCGGCCCCGGCGAAGTTAAGGTAAGAGGCGATGCTCATCACCATGCTGGCGAACACCGCCAGAGCCGATGTGCCGGCCACCACGAACATGGGCAGCCCCACCAGGCTGGTCAGGTAAGGAACATACAGGAAGCCTCCGCCCACTCCGAGGAAGGAGGAAATGGCAGCGATGATCACGCCGCCGATAAAGGCCATAATGGGGTTAAATCCAAACTCGGCGCCGAAGAAGGAAAATTCGATCCTGCCCAGACCCCATTTGGTGACCTTGATCCCTTCCGCCTGCTGGGCACCCTTTTCCTTGACACTCTTTTCAAAGGCCTGGGCCGCAGCCTTGGCGGCCTTTTTGCCCGCCTGCCCCCTGGGGGTGGTCTCGTACAGGAGGAAGCCGCCCACCACGAACACGGCCACGCCGAACCAGCCCTGGTACTGGCTGAAGGATATCTTGCCGCCGGTGATGATGGGGATCATTACTCCGCCGAAAAGTGATCCGAGACCCAGGGCCAGACCCAGGGGCCAGGCCAGACGCTTGGCCCGCAGGTAGTTCAGGCTGCTGATGGCCGAAGACAGACCCACCAGCCACTGGTTGGCCATGCGGATGCAGTCGGTGAGAATCTTGTTTAACTCGGGGGTCGTCTTTTTAAAGCCCTTGGTATAGTCACCCAATCCAAAGACGGTCATGTGACCCACACCGGCCATGATGCCGCCGAAGGCGCCCACGGTTGAGAAAATCCAGCCCACCCAGACAGCCCACAGCAAGGCCAGAATGGGATTAACCCTGGGGGCACCGGGTATTCCCAGGAATCCGCGGGGGGCATTGGGATCGATCTGCCCTGCGCCCGTCCCTACGGGTGCCTTGGCGATGGCCGCCCCCAGCTTTCCTCCCAGGCCGAGGTCGTTGCCCACCTGCGCGCCCGACGCCAATGTGCCAAATACCAGTCCACTCAATAGTAATACCAGAATAACTATAGATGCCTTATACAACCTTTTTTTCTCGAACAAACCTGTCCCCGGCTGATACTGAATTCATCCCCGCTCCTGCCATAAACAGCCGGAACGCGGGGATGACGGCCCTCCCTGCCGGGTATTTACACCTCTTTCGTTCCAGATTTGCCTTACACACTTCCGGAGTAAAGCACGGACATTGGAAGACCCAATTTTTCGCCATTGTCTAAAATTTTTTTAGAAAACGAAAACTACGATACCAAAAGCCTCTCACGCTAACCGACACTGATAAGAACTGATCCGCCTTTTAATCTTCACCTGCCTACCCTACCCGGCATCGGTCATCACTTATGTTTAAAGTTCCCTCCTTTCCCTTCATTATTCTGAAAGAACCTTTACTTTTTTACCCTACCAAAAAAAACGGCTGACCAATGTCAGCCAGGCGACCGCCGCATTGTCATCTTAACGACATATACAATGTCAACAAGATGACAAATATCCTTTAACCTTATTCCTTTTACATCAACCACCTGCCAAGATTATAGGGCTGCCGTTTCAGATCAGGGATTCACTTCGGGCATTCCGCAGGCCAGTATGCGTATAACCTTATTCAGAAAAAAGGGGTTGCAGCTCAGAAAATTGATAAAATCCTCTTTTGTCACTGAAATAAGCGCCACATCTTCCACTGCCCCCGCAAAACAGGTCCTTACCGTTCCACATAAAGCCTCGGCCAGGCCGATCAGCTCCCCCGGCCCCCGGATGCTTCCCACTGTAACCCTGCGGCCCTCCCCGGCCAGGCGGTATACTCTCACCAGGCCGGATTCCACCAGGTATATGCTTTCCGCTGAGTCACCCGGGCTGTAAACCACCTGGCCTTTTTTATACTCAATCCTGCTGCCCATGTCCCTGATTAATTCAACTTCATATTCTTTTACAGACAATTCACTGAACCCGGGATCAGCCATGGGTTTCAAAACGCCATTCCCCCCAGCGCGAACTCACTGAAGCTTTTATTTAGAGTATCAGAAAAAACGCCGCTTTGCTGTCCTGAGTACGACCAAGAAATTGTCGGCTATTTCACAATTGTGATTTAATCCTTTATTATGTCGGCTGAATGATATTTTTTTGTCGTCAATTAGACATTGTTTTTGTCAATGCCGTGACATTGAAAATGTCCTATATCTGATATTTTTTTTATAACGAAATATTATCTTATGCATCACAAATTGTTATTAAAGGCGGGGGGGGGGGATAATCCGTTGAGTTCCTGAAATACCTTAATTTCTTACCAGAATTTTTCGGTGCCCTAAAAAGCAAAAAAAGTGCGGCGCCAAAAGCAACAGGGAGGGTCTTTTTTTATGCAGGAAATATACAGCATCTGTTTGATGTGCACTGTAAGATGCCCGATTAAAGTGATGGTAAAAAATGATGATGTAAAGCTTATTGAGGGAAACCCCCATGTGGCGGGTATTGAAGGCAGTATCTGCCCCAAAGGGGCGGCCGGGGTCAGCCTTTTAAACGATGACGAAAGGCTTAAAGCCCCATTGATCAGAACGGGCCCCAGGGGTTCCGGGCAGTGGCGGGAAGCCTCCTGGGAGGAAGCGCTGGATTACGTGGCCGAAAAGCTTAAGGAAATCAAGGATAAGTACGGCGGACGGAGCATAGCGCTGACCGAAAGGGCCCACCTCAACTCGCACATAAGCAAGACCTTCATGAAGGCCATCGGGTCCCCCAACTACTTTACCCACGATTCCTGCTGCAAGGGTTCTCTTAATACAGCCTTCCGGTCCCTGACCGGGTATCCGGACGGCAACATAGGGATTGATATAGGAAAGGCAAAGTATGTTGTTGCGTATGGCCGGAATCTTTTCGAATCGATTGAACTTAAGGTAGTCAAGCAGTTAACCCGGGCTATGGACAAGGGGACCAAACTGATTTACATCGACCCCAGGGTAACCGTCACCGCCACCAGGGCACACAAATACCTCATGATCAGGCCGGGCACCGACCTGGCCCTGAACTACGCCCTGATGCACGTCATTATCAAGGAAGGCCTCTATGATAAAGAGTTCGTAAACCGTTGGGTGGTGGGCTTCAAGGCGCTGCAAAGCTTTGTTGAGCCATACAGTCCGAAGTGGGCGGAGCAGGAAACCGGAATACCGGCCGGCGAAATCGTCTCCCTGGCCAGGGAAGTCAGCGAAGCCAAGCCCTCGGTGGTTTTCCATTACGGCTACCGCTGCTCCCATTATCTAAACGAGGTTTATTTCAGAAGGTCCCTCATCATGCTGAACGCCCTCATGGGCAACTTTGAAGCCCCCGGAGGGGTATTCATCAAAAAGGGCGCCAAGGATGCAGGGAAAAAGCCCCTGAGGAAACTGCTGGACCAGGATCTGCCCAAGGTAACCGACGAAAGGTGCGACGGGGTGGGAACACCGAAATTTCCCACGCCCGATCCGGCCCATGGGGTGGTCCAGATGCTTCCCAATGTCATTCTGTCCGAAGACCCGTACCCCATCAAGGCCCTGCTGGTCTGGCGCCATGACCCCATGCTTTCCATTCCCGACTATGAAAACAACAAGCGGGCCATGGAGAAACTGGACCTCCTGGTGGCCATTGACATCCATTACAGCGAAACGGCCTGGATGGCCGACGTCATCCTGCCGGAGTCCATCTACCTGGAGAGGGGCGACTCCATCCAGGAGGCCAACGGCCTGAAGCCCAGCCTGGTGATCCGCAACCCGGCGGTAACACCCAGGTACGAAACCAGGCCGGGCTGGGAGATAATGAAACTCCTCGCCGAAAGGCTGGGTATCGGCCGATACTTCCCCTACAACTCGCTGGAGGATTTGTGGACTTACCAGCTGGAAGGAACCGGCCTGACATTGAAGGACTTCGAGGCCAAGGGCGTGGTCTCTCTCAGCAAAGATCCCATTTACTGGGACCGCGAGGACGGCCTGAAGCTGAAAACCCCGTCCGGGAAAATAGAATTTGTGTCCAGCCTTTTTGAACAGAACGGCATTCCCTCCTTCCCCGCCTACGAGCCGGTCAGCTCTCCCGGGGAGGGCGCCTTCCGCCTGATGATCGGGCGGACTGTGGCTCATACCCACGTTTCCACCCAGAACAACCCGCTTCTGAATGAGCTGACACCCGAAAACGTGCTCTGGATCAACACCCGGGAAGCGGAGAAACTGGGCGTTAAGAACGGCCAGACGGTTGAAGTGTCATCTTCCCGCGGGACAGAGACCATCAAGGCCTTTGTCACCGACCTCATCCACCCCGAGGCGGTATTCATACTGCACGGCTTCGGGCGCAAAGTGCCGGTGCTGACCAGGTGCTACAAGAAGGGGGCCAGCGACACCATGCTCCAGGAAAATGTAACCGACATGGTGGGCGGGAGCCCGGCCTTACAGCATGTCTATGTCAGCGTGAAGCCGGTTTGACAGGCCTTTTGTAACCGTCAAAAGGACACGAATTTGACTTGGGAGGGTAACCATGAGCCATTACTATTTATTTCATGACGATAAAAAATGTATCTCCTGCCGTGCCTGCCAGGTGCAGTGCAAAATCAACAAGGGCCTGGGCGTGGGACCGAAGCCGAACCAGATTGTCGAGGTGGGTCCGGATAAAACGGACGGCAAACCCCGGGCGGCTTACGTATTCATGTCCTGCTTCCACTGCGAAAAGCCCTGGTGCCTGGCGGCGTGCCCCAGCGGCGCCATTCAGAAGCGGGCCGGGGACGGCATCATATTCATCGATCCGGACCTGTGCGTAGGTTGTAAAAGCTGCATCATAGCCTGCCCCTGGAGCGCCCCCCAGTGGGACATGAAAAAAGATGTGGCCGTAAAATGCGACTACTGCAAGGACCGTATCGACGCCGGGCGGAAACCTGCCTGCGTCACTGCCTGCCCCACCAACTGCCTGACTTTTGACACCGCGGACCACTTGCCGGACACAAAGCGCGTGAGGTTCGCCAGGGAAATATATTCGGGCAAGACCATTAAATAGCGGGGTGAATTTATGGCCGAAAGCGGCTGTATGGTCAAGTACACCGAGGATGTAATCAACTCCTTTTTAGAGGAAGAAGCGTGCTGCAGCCTTTGCCGCCGCATGTTCAACAATATATTGAAACAGCTGGAGGCAGTCAGGGAAGGCGAAGCCCCCCGGGACCCGGACATTATCGGGACCATCGGCCTTTTAGCCGGTGACGTCATAAATTCGTGCCGCTGCGACAGGGGCAGGCCGGTGGCTGAACAGGTCATCTCCATTTTGCGGGACAATATGGGTGATTTCGCTGCCCATATCGAAAAAAGGGTTTGCCCGGCCGCCGAGTGCCCCCAGTTGGTGGTCGCTCCCTGCCAGGCGGCCTGCCCCGCAGGCATCGACGTCCCCAATTACGTCGCCCTGGTCGGCGAGGGGCGGTATGAGGAAGCCCTGGATCTGATCAGGGAAGATGTACCTTTACCCGGCGTCCTGGGGCGGGTTTGCGAGCATCCCTGCACCAAATATTGTGTCAGGGGGCGGGTTGACACCCCCATCGCCATATGCGCCCTGAAAAGGCTGGCCTACGACCAGGCCTGCGCGGGCGGAAACAGGCGGCCGCAGCCTCCGGAAAGGAAATACGGCGAGAAAATCGCCGTGGTGGGGTCGGGGCCGGCCGGGCTTTCGGCCGCCTATTTCCTGGCCAAAAGGGGCTACGGGGTGACCATATTTGAAGCCATGTCCGAGCCGGGAGGCATGCTGGCCTACGGAATTCCTCCCTACAGGCTTCCCCGGAATGTGCTCAGGGACGAAATAGACTATATAAAGGCCATGGGAGTGGAATTCAGGCTTAACACACCCATCTCCGGCAACTATGACATCGGTGCGCTGAAAAAAGAAGGATACGCCGCAATATTTCTGAGCTCGGGGGCCTGGGAAGGTTCCAAGCCCAAAATCCCCAGCCTGGATAAATTCAGGGGCGTTTATGACGGGGTAAGCTTTCTCAGAACGGTCAACAAAGAACTGTTAGGTGAAGCGGCAGAAGAAAAAATCAACATTGAAGGTAAAAATGTCGTAGTGGTGGGAGGCGGCAACGTCGCCATCGACGCGGCAAGAGTTTCTTTACGCCTGGGGGCGAAGGAAGTGAGGATTGTTTACCGGCGCACCCGGGAGGAAATGCCGGCTTTGCCGGAAGAAATAGAAGACGCGGAAAAAGAGGGCGTCATTATCGATTACCTGGTTTCCCCCGTCAACGTGGGCGGGGAGGAGGGCCGTGTCAGCTATATTGAATGCATTCGCAACGCCCTCAGCGAAGCCGATCAAAGCGGACGCCGCAGGCCGGTTCCGGTGGAGGACTCGGAATATAAAATCGAAGCCGACACGGTGATATTTGCCACCGGCCAGCAGCCGGTTCTTACCTACATCAAGGGGAAGCTGTTTGTAACCCTGGTTGACGTCGCCCAAAGGCGAATTGTGGTGAAAAACCCGCTGACTATGGAAACCTCCCAGCCGGGAGTCTTTTCGGGAGGTGATTCGGTAACCGGGCCGGCCACCGTAATCATGGCCATTGCCGCCGGGAAGCGGGCTGCCGCCGGCATCGACGCTTATTTGAGGGATACAATTCTTCTGGTTGACGTAAATAGAGAGAAGAGAAGAAGCAAGACCTTAATCCCGGTGACAGGCATGGAAAAGGCCCGGCCCAGCCTGATTGATTTTCATGGGCTGTACCTGGCCGGGAGAAAGAACACCTTTGAGGAAATAACCAAAACCATCGACGAGGAGGCCGCCAGGGTGGAGGCCCGCAGGTGCCTGCGCTGCGACATCTGCATCTCCTGCGGCCGGTGTGTTGACAACTGCCGCACCCACCTCAAGGTGAACGCCATCCGGCTGGGTTACATCAACGGCGTAGAAGGGACAGAATCAGACTTCAAGCATCCCGAGGAAATATGTATAGGCTGCGGCACCTGTCATGTCAACTGTCCCACCGGGGCTATTACCATGAAAGACACGGGCAAATTCCGGGAGATGCGCATGTGCGGCACCCTGATGAGCCGGCTGGAACTGGTTGAGTGCGAGGTATGCGGCCAAACCTTCGCCACGGTTAAGCACATTGACTTTATAAGCGCCAATATAAAAGGGCGCTTTGGGCAGGAACACCGTAAAATCATATGCCCCGACTGCACTCCCAAAGTGTTGTCCGCCAATACCTACAGGATTAAACCAAACATTTGAGGACCCGCATATAAAAGAGGCTGGGGTTTAAAAATCCCAGCCTCTTTTTGGCCGCCTAAAGATATAGAGAACACCGGCAGGCAAGCTGCTACGTTACCCACTTGGACAGTTTATCCGGGTTCAATACCATGATCCCCCGGCCCTCGTAGTCGATGCTTTTCTCCATCCTGAAGGTGTTCAGCAGGGATGTCACCGTCTGCCTGGAGGTGCCCACCATATTGGCCAGTTCCTCGTGGGTGAGCTGAAGATTTATCCTGATTCCCCTTTTGGACTCCTCCCCACAGCGGTCCCCCATTTTAAGCAGCATCAGGGCCAGCCTGCCGGGGGCCTGCCAGCACACCATCTCATGGATGATTCCCTCAGCCTCCCTCATCCTGGCGCCCAGCAGTTTTGCCACCTTCAGGGCCAGCACGGGATGTCTGGCCAGCAGTTCTTCAAACTTATTCTTTCTTATGATGACCAGGCTGACATTGTTTATGGCCCCGGCGAAACACGTTCTTTCACCACCCCAAAGGGTTTCCGCAAGCCCCATCATCTCTCCCGGACTTCTTATACTGCCCACCGTCACCCGGCGCCCGTCTGAGGAAAGACGGTATATCTTGACCCAACCGCTTTCAATAAGAAATACCCTGTCGGCCAGGTCACCCGCTGCAAAAATAATGTGGTTCTTGGGGTAATGCACCGTTGAACCGGCTTCGCGCAGCAACATTTTTTCAATATCATCCAGTACCGGGAAATCAATGTTGGCCAGTGTCATTGCCGCTACCCCTTTCCTTAGTTTGTTATTTAATTATTTTCTATAGTTATATTTCTATTCCTTCAGTGGGGAAAATTATTTTTAGAAAATTCATTAATTTTTGACCACGGCACGAAAATAATTATACACCACAACAAAAAAATATGTCAAATTGGTTGTCACCTAAAAGCACCCGGCCTTTGTGCCGCCCATGAAATACTTAAGTTCGGACAGGAGGTTGCTGAAAATATCCTTTACCGGAAGTATTTCCTTTATCTGGTGCACGTTCTGCCCCACAAAAACAACCCCTTCCTCCACTTTCCCGGTCCTTGAGTTCTCCAGGGCGCCCAAAATACAGTATTGACCGCTGCACTGCTTCAGGCAGGCGTCGCACTTTTCAGGGGCCGGCGCGTCACCGGAAAGCAGCCTGGAAACAAAGGAATTTTTCAGCGCCCTCCCGGGCATGCCCACAGGGCTTGGAATAACCGTCACATCCTCGGGCTTTGCCTTCAGGTACATCCTTTTGAAGGATTCGGAAACGCCGCACTCCTTGCTGAGAACAAACCTGGTGGCCATTTGAACTCCATCAGCCCCCAACTTCAAAGCCCTGGCAATCCCTTCCCCGTTTACAATCCCACCCGCCGCAATCAATGGGATCCTGACAGCTTCCCTGATGGCCGGCATTATTTCAAAAAGGGGCCTGTCTGTACCCAGGTGCCCGCCGGCCTCGGTTCCTTCCACCACCACCGCCGCCGCCCCGAATTTTTCCGCCAGTATGCCCAGCCTGGCCGAGGAGACAATGGAAACGATAGGTACGCCGGCCTCCTTTCCCCATTTGAACACATCCCGGGAAAAGCCGGCGCCGGTAAATATTGCGTCCACCTTCTCCTCCATGGCCGCCTTAACCATGTCGGCAAACCTCCTGATGGCAAACATTATGTTCACTCCCACGATTCCCCTGGTCAGCCGCCTGGCTTCCCTTATCTCCATGCGCATTTCTTCTATGCCCATGCCGGTGGCCCCGATTATTCCGATGCCTCCGGCCTCCGCCACCGCCGCCGCCAGAGAAGACGTGGAAACCCTGACAGCCATACCTCCCTGTATAATGGGTAAAGCCGGGACCAAATCACCAATCTTGAGTTTGGGGATCTGTAACACCTTAACCGCCTCCTCCGTATATAAATGCCTGTCGCTTTAAAACCCGGTAAAAACAGCAATTTGAAAAGCTTTTTAGATAAAGATAGTATTGCCTTCAGTAAATAAATACTATAACATTCAGTAACATTCAGTTTTTGGCCAGGGATTTTTATTATTAATTCCCTGCTGACTAACGAGTTTCCTACATGATTGGAAAGGTATTTTAAAAAAAATAAAGAAATAGGAATATACAAAAATTTTTTAAAGGTGAAAACGGTGGCCAAGGAAATAGTTATCAAACCCCGGCTCTGCACCGGCTGCACAACCTGTTCCCTGGCCTGCTCCCTGCAAAACAGGGATGAATTCAGGCCCTCCCTGGCTTATATCAAAATATTAAAAAGAGACTTCGAGGGTGTATTTGACATTACATTTTCCTCTTCCTGCAGGGGATGCGGGGTGTGTGCCCGTTCCTGCCCCTCGGGAGCCCTGAAGATAATTGAGGTGGCGGACCCTGCCGATTGATGCGCAACTTGTGGAGGTGAACGCCGGAACGGCTGCCTTCAAAGGCAGCCATACGGCACGTGATGGTGTACTACGGTTACGCCGGAAATATTCTGGACATTGACCTCACCGCCGGCACGGTCCGGAAAAAAGACCTGCCGGAAAAATTGATTGATCAATACCTCGGCGGGCTGGGGTTCAACGCCGGCATACTGTACCGGGAGCTAAAGCCGGATACGGATCCCCTGGGCCCTGAAAACATACTGGTGTTCAGCACCGGCCCCCTGGTGGGCACCAGCGTCCCCACCGCATGCCGCACCGAGGCCTCGGCCCTGTCTCCGGCCACAGGGCTCTTTGGCACGGCCAATTCCGGCAACTACTGGGGCGGGGAACTGAAATACGCCGGCTACGACGCCCTGATCATCAGGGGCCGGTCGGAGAAACCGGTGTACATCCGGATATCAGGCGACGTGGTGGAAATACTTCCCGCCGCCCACCTGTGGGGGAAGGATGCCTGGGATACTATCAGGACAATTCAAGAGGAGACGAAGGACTCTGAAACACAGGTGGCCGTTATCGGTCCGGCCGGCGAGAACATGGTCCGCTTTGCCAGCATTGAAAACGGCCCCTTTGACGCCTGGGCCCGCACCGGGCTGGGGGCGGTAATGGGCTGTAAAAACCTTAAGGCTATAGCCGTCAGGGGAACCGGGCCGGTGAAGGTGGCCCGGCCTAAAGATTTTACCTCCGCCCTGGAGGAAACCCGCCGGGCCATATACGGGTCTCCCTTTTATCCCGCCTTCAAAAAGTTCGGCACCATGCTGGCCAGCATACCCTACTACGAATTCGGCAGCCTGCCGGGACGCAATTACCAGACCGGAACGCCGGAAAACTGGATGGAGACCAGAAGCCGCAAGCAGCTTTCCGGTATAACCAACCGGGGGGTCTCCTGCCAGGCCTGCCCGATCGCCTGCGCCCACTGGGTAAAGGTTAAGGAGGGACCCTATGCCGGCCTGGAGCTTAAGGATATGGAGGTTACCCCGGTCATCGGGTTCGGCGCCGGGTGCGACATACAGGGGTTGCCGGCCATTGCGGCCGTCTGCGGGGCCTGCCAGCGCCTGGGCCTGGACATGGTGTCGGCTTCGGCCGCCGTGGCCTTTGCCATGGAAATGTACCAGCGGGGCGTCATAACCCGGAACGATCTTGGGTTTGCCCTGCCCTGGGGAAATGAGGAAGGGACCTTCAAACTACTGGAGATGATTGCCCGGCGCCGCGGTATCGGGAACGTACTGGCCGAGGGAACCCGCCTGGCCTCCACCCGGTTCCCCGGGTCGGAATCCTTTGCCATACATGTGAAGGGGCTTGAATGCATGCTGGCCGATCCCAGGGGGCGCTGGTCAACCTGGACCTTCGGCTACATCACCAACATCCGGGGCGGCGACCACCTGCGCACCAGGAACCCGGTGGAAAACCTCAAGCACAACGACAACCCCGTTCCCTACAAGACAGAAAAATTCGACCTGCCGGACCATGTCTTCGAAGGGTTGGATATGCCCGCGGAATTAAAAAAAGCCGCCTTCGACCCGGCCTCCAGGGACGTAAATATCCCCCTGATGTCAAAATGGTCCGAGGACCTGATATCCATATACAACGCCCTGGGCATGTGCATCAGGCCCCCCGTTCTCCACACCGTCGGCCCCGTCCTGTTTTCAAAGCTGGTCACGGCCCTGACCGGCCTGGATATCACTCCGGAACATGTGGCCAGGGCGGGGGAGCGCATCTGGAACACCATCAAGCTGTTTAACCTGAAACACGGGGAAAGGCCCGAACAGTCCGACTATCCACCCAGGTTTTACCGGGAAGAGTCAAATTCAGGCCAAAAGCCCCTGGATCCCGGGGCGGTTAAAGCTGTACTGAGCGAATATTACCGGGCCAGGGGATGGGATCCCCGGACGGGTATTCCCACCTCCGAAAAACTGGAGGAGCTGGGCCTGGGATGTTGTTCAATTAATCTAAGTTTTCCGCCTTACAAATAAAGTAGTTCTGTTCCAGGGTGGTATCGGCGATTTTCATAAAGCTGTCCTCCGGGCTCCAGGTAAGCTGGATGCGGATCCCGTCAAAATAGTCCACCTTTTCTATGTCACCCACGGCCACCCTTTTGAAAGACGGTGTCTGGTGGGTAAAAATCAACTGAAATTTTTCATTGCGGACAAGCTTGAAATAGGAATCACCAACGGATTTATCTATAACAACCACTTCAGGGACGGACTTATCAAGAAGTTTCTTGTTCTTGGTATACCAGTCAAGAGTTCCGGCTTTGACATTTATTTCATCTATCATGTCGTCTTTTCTGAAAGCCACCCTTGCCCACCCCTCAGGCATGTTATACTATAAGAGTAATTCCGCACATTCACTTTTAATCCTGCTAACACAGCCATAAAATATCAAAAGTTTGTGCATACAGATACAAGCCGCCAAGAAGGAAAATGGATCCCGCTGGTCGTAATCATTCTTACAGGCCGTAAAATCGAAATGAGGCAAGTGGTATGGAAACCTTATGGATACTTCTAATCGGTTTCGCCCTGGGGTTTGTCCTGATCACTCTAATCAGGCTGGGACAGGGCAAAATGGCAAACTGCCCGCGCTGCGGCAAGCGATACTGGGTAAGCCATAAAAAAACAGACCCTGTATGCAAGATATGCGGTGTCCCGCTGAAACTTGAAAAGACTGCCGCCCGTAAGGCCTCCGGGACGGTTAAGGCCGGCCGGAAAAAAAGGTAAAATAGCAGGGATTGGGGATTAGTCCCTGGTGAGCTGACGGCTGACAGCCGATAGCTGATGGCTGACAAACATTTTTTGGAGGTATAGTCATGGGCAGCCAGAGAAAGATTGCCATCATCGGGGGCCCGGGGACGGGAAAAACTACGCTGGTTAAGCAGTTGGACGTGGACTACAGCCTGGCCGGATACAACTCCGATGTCTGCCTGGAATTCGCCCGCACATATATAGTCAATTACGGTGTGCCGACCAGTATTTTTGAGCAGTTTCTCCTTTACGAGGGCCAGAAGCAGCGGGAAGCGGAATTTAAGCACTGTGAAATACTGTTTTGTGACAACGCCACCATCCTGAACTATGTTTACGGCCTGATGTCCTGCAACTACAACAATCCCAAAGAGGTTTATTCCCTGATGAAACTGTTCCAGTGGGCCATGCAGGACCTGCCGGGCTATCAGATATTCTACGTGCCCAGGGAGTTTTCCCTGACCAGGGACGGGGTGCGCTACCAGGACCAGGAATTTGCCATTATGGTGGATAAAAAGATAAAAAATTTCCTGGACATAATGAATGTTCCCTACATAGTGGTGCAGGGCGACATCCAGACCAGGGTCAATACGGTAAAAGAAATAATTGGCTTTGAAAACAGGAGATAAGTCAATAAAATACCCGGGCGCAGCGGCCCGGGTATTTGTTATTTCATGCGCGTCCGAACCACAGTGACATTCTCCTCACTATTGCCCGGCCCAGGTCGTCAAAGATGGTATAAACCACCGGTATGAGAACCAGCGTGACCACGGTGGAGAAGGTCAGCCCGAAGGCCACCACCACCGCCAGGGGGCCCTGCCCCTCCGATCCCTCCCCGCTGCCGAAGGCCAGCGGCAGCAGCGCCAGAACCGTCGACAGGGTGGTCATCAGGATGGGGCGCAGCCTGATGGGGCCGGCCCGGCGGATGGCCTCATCCCGGCTAAGGCCTCTCTTTCTCAAGGTGTTGACGTAATCAATCAACACTATAGCGTTATTGACCACAATACCCACCAGCATGATATAACCGATCATGGCCGGCACACTGAGGTGGTATCCCGTAAGAAGCAAGCCCACCGCCACCCCGATGATGGTGGGCGGTATGGAAAACATGATCACAAAGGGATAGAAGAGGGATTCGAATTGGGCCGCCATCACCATGTACACCAGTACGATGGCCAGCAGTACGGCCAGGCCCATGTCCCCGAAAGACTCCATCATGTCCTTGGCCTGTCCGCCAAGGTCCATGGTATAACCCGCCGGAAGCTTTATGGTATCCAGCCTCTCCTGGATGTCCCTGTTCACGCTGCCCAGGTCCCGCCCCACCAGCTCGGTATTCACCTCCACCAGCCTGGCCTGGTTGTACCTGGTGATGGTTACCGGAGCCTGCCTCACCTCCACGGCGGCCACGTCCCCCAGAGCCACCTGGGCTCCGGTGGAGGAGGTAATCATGGTGTTTACCACGTTGTTGATATTCAGGCGGTAATCCTCGGGATACATCAGCCTCACGTCTATTTCGTCCTTGCCGGTTCTCACCCGGGAAACCACCTGTCCGTCAAAGGCCGTCCTCACCGCGCTGAGCACCTGCCCCACGGTGACGCCGTACTGACCCGCCCTCTGCCGGTCAATGAGCACCTGCAGTTCCGGCTTGGCGTCCTCAAGGCTGCTGGTCACGTTGCGTGTTCCCCTGACCGATTTGACCTCTGCCGCCACTATATCTCCCAGTTCCTTGAGGACCTTCAGGTCGTCCCCCCTGATCCTGACGGCGATGGGGGCCCCGGAGTGACCGCCGCTGTCGTCGGCCACCTGAACGGTAAATTTGGCCCCCGGCACCCGGTTAAGCCGGTCCCGAAGCGTTTCCACCACCTGAACGGTGGAAACATCCCTTTCCTCAAGCGGTTTCAGCTTGATTTGAATGGTAGCCAGTTCGGGGGTTCCTCCCCCCATCATTTCAAAGTATCCCCCGCTGCCTACCCTGGAAAAAACTATATCCGTGGCTGGTATCGAGGAAGCTATTTCCTCCACCCGGCCCACCACCCTGCCGGTCTCGGCCAGCTGGGAACCGGAGGGAAGTTCCACTGTAATCCTGATCTGGCCCTGGTCCATTTGGGGGATGAATTCAGTGCCCACCACGGTGAAAAGCAATACGCAGGAGGCCACGAACAGTCCGGCTGAAGTCAGCACCACCGTCTTGCGGTGTCCCAGCGCCCAGTCCAGCAAGCCCGTATAATAGCCGGTAAAGACCTTGTAGCGGCTGACGAACTTTTCGGCGGGAAGGTGCAGGACCTCCATCAGCCGGCCCCTCCCGTTGGATGCCTTGTCGTCGCTGTCGGCGATGGTTATTTTCATCATCCTGGTGGTGATCATGGGTACCAGGGTCAGGGCCGCAAAAAGCGCCGCCAGGTGCGAAAAGCTCACCGTCAGGGCCATGGGGCCGAAAAGTATGCCGGCCAGCCCCTGCACGAACACGATGGGCATGAACACAACCACCTGGGTGGCCGCCGACGCCGTTACCGCGTTGCCCACCTCGGCGGTGCCCTGTTTGGCGGCCTCGATTATGCTGTGGCCGTCATGCCTGTACCTGTATATGCTTTCCAGCACCACCACCGAAAAGTCCACCAGTGAACCCAGGCCCAAGGCCAGGCCCCCCAGGGAAAGCATATTGATGGTCTGCTTGCCGAAATACATCATACTGAAGGTGGCGATAATGGATATGGGTATCACCAGGGCCACCACTATGGTGCTGCGGAAGCTGCGCAGGAAAAGGTAAAGCACCACCACCGCCAGTATCCCGCCGGCTACCGCGTGCTGTACCACGTTGTTAATGGCCCCCCGGATAAAAATTGACAGGTCCATTACCGTGTCCAACCTGATGCCCCCGGGCAGGACCGACTGAATGCCGGACACCTCCTTCTGGACCCGGTTGGCCACCTGCACGGTATTGCTGCCGGTTTCCTTCATAACCATCAGGCTTACGGAAGGTTTCCCGTTAACGTAGCTTATCTGCGTTGTCTTTTTGTAATCGTCCCTTATCTCGGCCAGGTCCCCCAGGCGTACGAAACCGCCTCCAGGCAGCATTATGGCTATGTTCTCGAGATCCCGGGCCTTTTTATACTCCCCTATCACCCGGATATCCAGGTCGTTCGCTCCCCTGGCGGTGCTGCCCGCCGTTCCCGTCAGGTTTTCTGAGCTGATGGACTGGGCCACCTGTCCGGCCGTCAGGCCGTATGTCTGCAGCTTGGACTGGTTGAGAACGACTTTTATCTCCTTCTCCCGGCCCCCGGTGATGTAAACGGAGGCCACCCCCTCGACCCTCTCCAGCCGCGGCTGGATAACGTCCTCGGCCACCCTCTTCATTTCAGACAGGTCGGAACCCGACAGAGTAAAGGACATTATCGGCCAACTGTTGGGGTCCATTTTGAGAATCCGGGGCGTTTTTACCTCGGAAGGGAGAAAGTCCCTCACCATCTCCACCTTGTCCCTGATGTCCAGGGAAGCCTGGTCCATGTCCGTCCCCCAGTCCAGCCTGATGCCTATCCGGGTGACGCCGGGCTCCGACCAGGAGATTATTTCCTGGACGTTGCTGACCGTCGAAAGGACGGACTCCAGGGGCCTGGTGACCAGGTTCTCCACCTCCGCCGGGGAGGCGCCCTGATAATCGGCGGTGACCAGCACGAAGGGCAGGTTCATATCGGGATAAAGGTCCACCCGCAATCTGGGAAGTGATACCACCCCCACCAGCACCAGGGCCACAATCAGCATGGTGATGGCCACCGGCCGGTCAACCGAGAAATTGGCTATTTTCAACCGGATTCACCCCCAGACCGGGGTGTGCTTTCATTCCTGGTTCCTTCCACCCTCACTTTCATGCCGTCCACCAGCAGGTGATTGCCGCGCACAACAACCGCTTCTCCCTGCTGCAAGCCGGAAAGCACCTGGGTATAACCCTGCCCCACCATGCCGGTGGTTACCTTCCGGTGGCGGGCGACACCATTTTCCACCACGAAAACGCCCGATCCGCCCTCTTCGTCCAGCAGCGCGTCGGTGGGCACCACCAGGGCGCTTTCAACCTGCTTGACCTTTATGATCAGGTTTGCGACCATACCCGGCTTCACCTCCCGGCCGGCGTCGGCCAGCTTGATTTCCGAGGCGAAGGCCCTGGTCTGCTGGTCGGCCTGGGGGGCCAAAGTGCTCACCGTTCCCTTGTATGTCCTGCCGGTGGCGGCAACATTGATGTCCACCTGCTGCCCAATGGAAACCCTGGTGACAACGTTTTCGGGCAGGTTTACCTTGACCAGCAGGGGTTCATCCTGAATCAAGGTAAAGACCGGCGTCTGCTGGGAAACCATTTCCCCGGGGTCCACCAGGCGCTTGGCCACCACCCCCGGGAAGGGAGCCTTTACCTCGGTATTGCTGTAATCGGACCGGGCCTTTTCCAAGAGCGCCTGGTACAGTATTATCTGCGCCTGGTTTGCCTTGTAGCCGCTTTCAGCGGCGGCCAGCTGGCCTTTGGCCGACTCCAGCTGGCTTTTTGACACCGCCCCCTGTTTGAACAGATCTTCATGGCGCTGGTAATTTATCTTGGCATTTTCATATGCCGTTTCGGCCTGTATGGCATTGGCCCTGGCAGACTCAAGGCTGGCCCCGGCCTGTTTGAGGGCCGTGAAATAATCGGTCTGGTCTATAGTGAGCAGGGTCTCACCCTGTTTTACCCTCTGGCCTACATTGACATTCACCGCACTGACCCTTCCCGTCACCTTGGGAGACAGGTTTGCTTCCATGAAAGGGGTGACCATGCCGGCCACGCTTAATTCATCACTGAAGGGGCGGCTCATCACGCTGGCCACCTCAACCGGCTGCAGCCTTTCCTGGGTGGCGGTGTTGTCGGTTTTCCTTGCCCCCAGCCTGGCAAGTATCAGCAATATAAGCAGCACCAGTACGGCCGCTGCTATAACCGGCTTGACCCACTTCCTCCTCTTCCCTTTAACCTCCGGGACCTCAGTCCTTAGCTCCATCTGGGCCCTCCTGTTCATTTTTTTTCTCTAATTATTTGTTCCAGGGTCTCCAGCAGAATTTTGTGCGCCTCAATGAATTTTTCGGCGTTCTCCTTACCCATTTTGGATATGAGCAGCTTTAATCTCTCCCGGCGCCTGATCAAAAACTCTTCTATGGCTTCCCTGCCCGCCGGCGTCAGGCTTATGTATACAACCCGGCGGTCTGTTTCACTGCGGTCCCTGTTCAGGAGACCCACCTTCACCAGCCTGTCTACCAGGCTGGACACGGCGGCCATGGTTACCCCCATATAGTCGGCAATGGCCGATACCGTTGATCTCCCCTTGTCCAGGAGATACTTGAGCAGAACGGTCTGCACGTGGGAAAGGCCGTCCTTGTTGTCTTTGGAAAACATGAAGTCGGTATACAGGGAGAAAAGATTCTCGCGTATTTTCTCCAACTGCTCTGTACAATCGGAGGTCCAGTCCCTTCCTGCCAAAAAAGATTTCCCTCCCTTAATATTAAATATTTTATAGGTTTAATAGTTAGCTATGTTAAATTTACCCCTTTCATCCATCCCCTGTCAACCAAAAAGTTGGATTAAAAGCACAGATTTGGGCTGCCGTTTCCGGCAGCCCTTGTAACTACCCGTGCATCTATTTCTGTTCTTTCTCCATGGCTTCGGTCAACTTCCTGTAGGTCAAGTCCAGCCCCTCGGAGATTACCCTGACATCACCGATGACGGGCATAAAATTGGTGTCACCACCCCACCGGGGCACCACATGAATGTGAAAATGGCCGGGTACCCCCGCACCGGCGATTTTACCCAGGTTTACACCGATGTTGAATCCCTCCGGGTTAAAGGCAGACCTGAGCAGGCGCGTCATCCTCCGGGTCACAAGGCCCAGTTCGGTAATTTCATCCTCATCTAAATCCGTCAGGTCCCCCACATGCCTTTTGGGTGCTATCAGCAGATGGCCGTTATTATATGGGTACAGGTTTAATAGCACAAATGTTTTGTCGCCCCGGTATAAAACATAATTCTCCGTGTCCTTGTCCGAACTCAGTTTGTCGCAGAAAATACAAGTGGAACCGTGGTCCTTTCCTATGTACACCGTCCTCCACGGCGCCCAAATCCTCTCCATAAGAATCCCTCTCTCCTTCATAAATTTTTAGTTTGGGGACATTCCCCGAAGGGGTGTGTCCCCATTCCTTAATTCACATACCCTTTAACGGCCTCCCCTTTATCGCCGGCATTACCGTACGTAAATTCTGGGCACCCGGGCCCCCACCAGGCATACCACCTCGTAATTGATGGTCCCAATCCACCCGGCCACTTCTTCCACGGCCAGCACCCGGTCCCCCTGCCGGCCGAAGAGAACCACCTCGTCACCGGAAACAACCCCGGGTATATTTCCCACATCAACCATGCACTGGTCCATGCACACCCTGCCCACCACAGGGGCGCGCCTGCCCCTGATCAGCACCTCTCCCCTGGAGGAAAGGCGCCTGGAATACCCGTCGGCGTACCCCACCGGAAGGGTAGCGATGACAGTGGCCTTTTCAGTAATGTAGGTGCACCCGTAACTTACGGAAAAACCCGCCGGGACCTCCTTAACCTGGGCTACCCTGGTCTTAAAGAACATAACCGGCCTCAAGTCCACCTTTTGCCTGCTTACCTCCATCGATGGGTAAAGTCCGTAGAGTATTATCCCTGCCCTGACCAGGTTCAGGCAGCTTTCCGGCAGGTCCAGGATGGCGGCGCTGTTGGCGCAGTGTTTTAGTGGAAATTCCAGGCCTTCCCGGCTTAAATCAGCTATAATACCGGTAAAACTTTCCCACTGGCGCGCGGTAAATGATTTATCGGCACTGTCGGCGGCGGCAAAATGAGTGAAAATACCCGCCGGTTCAAGGTGCGGCAGGGCGGCTATTTTCTTTACCTCGGCCACGGATGAGCCGCTGCCGGCCATTACCCCGAGCCTTCCCATGCCGGTGTCTATCTTGATGTGCACGGGGACCTTTACACCCATACCGGCCGCCTGTTTATTCACCATCAGGGCGTATTCCACCCCATAAACAGTCTGTTCCAGGCTGTATTCAACCACCTCCCGGATCAGCCCGGGCGGAGTATACCCCAGAACAAGAATGGGCGCCCCTATGCCTGCCCTGCGCAGCTCAATCCCCTCGGCGGATCTGGCCACGGCAAGGCGGGTGGCCCCATTGGCCAGGGCCGCCCTGGATACTTCAACGGCCCCGTGCCCGTATGCGTTGGCCTTGACCACGGCCATCACTTCGGCCCGCGGGTCGGTCACCCGGCGAATCTCCCTTATGTTGTGGGAAACTGCGCCAAGGTCTATTTCAGCCCAGGCAGGAAGATCTATCATAAGCAACACCTCTGTGGTCAGGGAATTAGCTTTCATGACTCTCCAATATCCTGGTTACTGCCGGCAGGGCCTGCAGGATGTCACCGGCAAGCAGCCCCATCATCCCCGTATCCTTGACCGCCGTGTCTCCTGCCAGCCCGTGCAGGTATACTCCTGCCGCAGCGGACCTGGCCGCCTCCATTCCCTGGGCCAGGAGGCCGGCGATTATACCTGTCAGCACATCACCACTGCCGCCCGTAGCCATGCCCGGGTTGCCCGTGGTGTTTATGTACGTGGTTCCGTCCGGCAAAGCTATAATGGACCTGGCTCCTTTCAGAACCAGCACCGCCTTCCAGGTTGAAGACCAGGACCGGGCCGTATCCAGCCTGCCGAGCTGTACCTCCTCAATGGAAAGGCCGGCCAGCCGGGCCATTTCCCCGGGATGGGGGGTCAGTACCAGTGGATTTTTCACCTTTTTAAACAACTCGGTATGCCCTATGAATGCGTTCAGGCCGTCGGCATCCAGCACTATGGGAATACGGGAAAGGGAAACTATCTTACGGACCGCCTCCACGGTTTCCGGGTTTGTGGACAGTCCGGGCCCCATTGCCAGTACATCAGCCCTTTCCAGCATCCCCCCGATAACCGGCAGGGCCTCCCTGGACAGCGTTCCCTCACCGGTCTGGGGAACCGGCGCCACCATTACCTCGGTCAATTTGGATGCCACCGGCCCATAGATCCCCTCGGGAACCGCCAGGGTAACCAGCCCTGCCCCGGCCCTGGCCGCCGCCCCGGCGGTAAGGCAGGCCGCCCCGGCCATGCCCCGGGACCCGCTAATCACCAGCACCCGGCCGTAATCCCCCTTGTGTGACGAATTGGGCCTGAAAGGAAGCCATCCCCTGACCAGATTCCTGTCGATCAGGTTGCATTTCAGCCTCTCATCATCCAGAAGGGACGCCGGCAGGGAGATATCCGCCACTCTCAGGTCACCGGCATAGCTTGCTCCGGGTTCCAGCAAAAGCCCCACCTTGGGCAGGCCAAAGGTAACCGTCAGACTGGCCCTTATACAGGGCCCGTGCACAAACCCGGTGTCGGCCTCCAGCCCCGAGGGCACATCCACCGCGATTACCGGCTTTCCGCAGGCATTTATGGCCTCGATTATGCGGCCCGCATACTCCCTGACCTTCCCCTTGAAGCCGGTTCCATAGATGGCGTCTACAATAATGTCCGTCCTGACCAGAAACAATCTCACCACATTGAAATCATCCTTCTGGGTAACGGTATAGACCTTCTGGCCCATTCTCTGCCATATCTCCAGGTTGACGGCGGCATCACCGCTGATGTTGTCGGGGCTATCCAGCAGGAGGACCTTGACATCGGCCCCCATATTAAACAGGTGCCTGGCAACCACCAGCCCGTCTCCCCCGTTGTTTCCCTTGCCGGCAAAAATGGTCACCGTCCTGCCCTGGATAGCGGACAGTTTCTCCAGCACCGCCTCCACAACCCGCAAGCCCGCGTTTTCCATCAGCATAATACCTGGTATTTTAAATTCAACTATGGCCCTCCGGTCTATTTCCCTCATCTCTTGAGCGGTCACAGCCTTCATTGGTCATTTACCCCCTTTAACGGCCAGGGCAAAGGCCACTGCCCTGCTCCGGTCGTGGCTGATACTGATCATTATCCGGGCAAACCCGGCCCTTTCGGCCATCACCCTGGCGTTTCCGCCCAGAATTATCTCCGGGGCCGCCGTACCGGTGCGGACAACCTCAACATCGGTCCACCTGCACCCGGCCAGTCCCGTGCCGAGGGATTTGAACACCGCCTCCTTGGCCGCAAACCTGGCCGCCAGACACGGATACGGGTCCTTCCTGCCCAAGCAGAAGGTCAGTTCACCCTCGGTAAACACTCTCTTTAAAAAACGGGTCCCTTTGCTTTCCACAACCCTTTTCAAGCGGTCTATCTCCACAATATCGGTTCCGATGCCGCCTATCATCATAGCTGCCCTCCGGTTGAACAACTATCTGCCTTGCCGGTTCAGTGAAAATTCTACATATAAAAGAAAAAAACCTGCCCGCGGCAGATTTTGAGATGTATATAAAAATTATTGCCTGCCTGAACCCGGCTCAAACTTGTTAAACTGCCCCGTAAGCTTAAAATTGACCCACTCCGGGAAGGGAACGCCCGAACTGGCAAAAAAATCACTTTCGGCTGTTTTTTCACTGTCCTTCTCCCTCAGGAAATCCCGCACACCACCCAGGATTAGTTCGTATAATTCCCTGTCCACCAGTTCTTCCTCCATCAGCAGAACACGCAGGGCAAGGTTCTCCTCCTCCTGCTTTTTTAACCTGCTGAAAAGCTCTATGAACATCAGCCTGGTAACATCCTGGTCAATTTCCCGGTTTACATCCCCCAGCATGGCCCAGATCTTCTCATCGCTCAACATCTCCCAGACCACCTTCATAACGCCCACCCCCTGTCTTTCGGTCATTGGCACAATGAACATTTTCTTCCAGGTTTATTCTTGACAATATAATCCTTTTTATACCTGTTCCGGTGTAAAAAAGCCGCCCTGCCGGGCGGCGCCGCTGTTCCAGCGGCGGGAATTCAGAATCCAGAATCCAGAATGCTTACAGCCTTTCCTAAAGCCCGGCTCCTTCTTTTGGGACGTACAATACTTTAGAGGTTGCTATCGAAAGGGAGAAGGCATCAATCGAGCGATATTACCGG
>JBMOPD010000051.1:0-4492 GCA_049323615.1 Bacillota bacterium
AATTGCCGAATTTTTACCACGAGACCTCACTCCTTGCCTGGGAGTCGGCTACTTCTTATGAAGTAACCTCTAGAGGTCTCATTTCTTTATTACCCCTCCAGACACCTACTAAAAATATACACTGCCCGTCTACAATATCAATTACCACATCGTGTTTTTGCCCGAAGTATCGCCATAAGGTGATCAGGGGAAAGGTTGAAACAGTGATTAAAAACACAATTCTGGAAATATGTGGTGCCTACGGCTATAACCTCATCCAGTTGGAAACCATGCCGGACCACCTGCACATATTCCTCTCCGCTCCACCCGCCGTAGCACCTGCGGAAATCGTAAAAACCCTGAAAAGCACCACCGCCAACACGATATTCAAAACATTTCCCCGGCTCAAAAGAAAATACTTTTGGAGCAGCGGCCTTTGGAGTAGGGGTACTATATGGGCGCTGCCGGAAACGTCAGCGCTGAAACTATCAGGAAGTATATCGAAAACCAGAAGGGAGGTGAAAGCGCATGTCCCGTTACAAAGAAGCAAAGAAAACTAAAACCGGCAACCGGGTAATGACTGAAAAAATCTTGCTGCGTTTGGACGAAAGCCAAAGGAGAATAGCCGGTGACGTCCGCCGCGAGGCGGCCATGTGCTGGAACGCCATTGTCAACCTCCACCGGACCATCTATAACAGGTATGATATCTGGTTGTCCGGCGGTCAGCTCAAAGAGTTCTTCAAGGGACGTTTCAGACTGCACTCCCAAAGCGTGCAGGCCCTGGCGGAACTCTACGAAGAGACCTGCCGGCGGACAAATGAGTTAAGGAAAAACGGCAAAACGTCCTGGCGCTACCCCTGGCGTAAGAAACATTACTTCACCGTTACTTGGAAGAAAGCCGCAATCTCCTTCAAGGGCAACCGCATCTTCTTGTCAAACGGCAGAGGGCGGGAACCTTTAGAGTTTAAGTTGTCGGCCAGGATTGACCCTGCCGCCATATGCCAGACGCAGCTCATCTGGAAAGGTACCTGCTACTGGCTCCACCTGAGCGTTGAGAAACCGGTTCTGGAACAGGTAACAGGATGCAGGGCGGCCGGAGCAGATCCCGGCGAAGTACATTCCCTGGCGCTCACCGACGGCAACGAGTGCCTGGTCATATCAGGCAGGTTGTTGCGCTCCTGGTGGCGGCTACAGAACAAAGAACTGGGCAAGTACCAGCGAAAACTCTCCCGGCTCAAGAAAGGTTCCCGGCGCTGGTGCAGGCTCACCCGCAAAAAACGGAAGTTCCTCGAACTGATGCGCCGGAGGAAAGAACATTTGCTGCATACGATTACTGCCCTGGTCGCCAGGTGGTGCTTTGAACGAGCAGTTAAGGTCCTGTATGTCGGCAACCCTCTCGACGTAACTAAAAAAGATCGCGGACACCGGCACAACCAGCGGATGCACCAGTGGACGTTCGGCCAGATGTTCAACTTGTTGAAATATAAGCTAGCTGCCCGCGGGGTTGAAATGGTACTGGTTGGGGAAGAGAACACTTCTTCCACCTGCCCGACGTGCGGTGCTAAGGGTACTTTCCGGGGCCGGGTGTTCCGCTGTCAGGATTGCGGCTTCTCCTGCCACCGTGATGTCGTGGGCAGCCTCAACATCCGTTCCGTTGGGCTGTACGGAAAAATAATGGCCGGGCAAGAAACCGTGCCGAAAACCACGTATCTGCGACCGGCGGTGCATACCGCCCGAGCAGTAGACGCCTTTGGACCAGGTCGCCGGGCGGCGTAAGTCCCCGGTGTGGCCCAGCGAGGCCGTGTAAGACCTTGCTATTTCGGTAGGGCGTCGGCCTTTGACCCGGGAAGCCTCCGGCCTTGTGCCGGAGGAGGTTCACTAAAGATGGTGACCTGCTGAAGAAAATCCTGCGTCGGGCAGTAAAGGCAAAGAATTTGGAGGATTTCGAGGCGGACGTCAAGGGGATACTACCGAACTAAAAACCTATCAGGAGATTTTTAAAGCCGGTTTTCCCCGGCTTTTTATAGTAGATTGCCTCAACATCCGTTCAGTAGGATTACACGGCAAGATAATACCTGAGCATAGAACTGTGCCAAAAACAACGTATCTGCGACCGGCGGTGCTCACCGCCCGAGCAGTAGATGCCTTTGGACCAGGCCGCCAGGCGGCTTAAGCCCCTGGTGTAGCCCAGCGAGGCTGTGTAAGACCCTGCTATTTTGGCAGGGTATCAGCCTGTGACCTGGGAAGCCTCCGGCCTTGTGCCGGAGGAGGTTCACAAGCCTGCTTAAGTACAAGCTGGCCGCATTCGGAATTAGTTGTTGTAGGACAATCTGGTAGCCGCGTAGAATATAGTGAAAGGGGCTATGCGGGATGCGCAAAGTAAATGTTAAAAACAATGCTGAGCGTCCACTTGTATCTGTTAAAGTGATATACTCTAAAAATGGTAGCAGTGGTTTGAGAGATGCATACCGTCTGCTTGCCAAAAAATTGCTAGAGGAGAAAGAAAAGTGCACGCAGCAATATATATCAGAGTAAGTACAGACGACCAGGCGCGTTACGGCTATTCACTGGCCGAACAGAGAGAAGCCTGCGGCCGGCGGGCTACTTCACTGGGGGCTTCAAGTATTACTGAATATGCGGACGAGGGAATCTCCGGAAGCCTGTTGGACAGGCCAGGTTTAAACTCATTGCGTGAGGCAGTAAAAAATGGGCAGATAGATATTATTATCGTTCGTGATCCCGACCGTTTGTCTCGAAAACTGGCTCACCAGCTGCTTATTACTGAAGAATTTGAAAAAGCCGGTGTTAGACTGGAGTTTCTGGATTTCGACTGGAAGGACACGCCGGAGGGAAGGCTTTTTTACTCAATTCGTGGTGCGATAGCCGAATACGAACGTGAAAAAATCCGTGACCGGATGGTCAGGGGTAAAAACCAAAAAGCAAGGCAGGGAGGCATTCCGATAGGGTTTTATGCTTATGGATACGTTTATGATCAAGAAACGGGAGAGATCCACGTCGATGAGGATGAGGCAGTAGTAGTAAAAAATATCTACACATGGTTCATTTCAGAAGACATAGGTATGAACGGTATAGCAAAGAGGCTTAATGTAGCCGGGACGCCCACCAGGAAAGGAAAGGGCGTATGGCACCGGAATGTGATCAGGCAGATTTTGGTCAACCCGGTTTACAAGGGACAATGGCGGTATAAAGAATATACTATCCAGGTTCCTGCGCTGGTGGAAGCGGAGGTATGGGAAAAAGCGCAGCGTAAGCTGAAGGAGGCCCGCCGCCTGTGGGCCGGGTCGAGCAGAAACGAATACCTTTTGTCCGGCATAATATCATGCTCCGACTGCGGAAACACCATGACCGGTGTTTTCGCCAAGTGGTGGGGCAAGAAGGAACGCCGCTATACGTGCCGGAAAAGCAGCCAGGGCGCAAAAAACGTTGGCTGTGTCCCGTCGAAAGCAATACCTGCAAGTGTACTTGAAGAGGCGGTTTGGGAACAGGTCTGTGCCTGGCTGGACGATCCGGATACCCTGGCGCGGGAAGCTGCGGGCGAAGGACCGCGGGAAGAGGAACTGCGACGGGAGTTGGAGCGGGTAGAAAAACATATGGCCGACGTGGAGAAAGGCCGGGAGGCGGTTTTGAACGCACTGGCTTCGGGCTTGTTTGAACTGGACGGCAAAACCAGGGGCAAGCTGGCCGATCTCAAAAAGCGCAAGGAAAGGCTGGAGGACCGGAAGAAAGAACTGGAAACAGTCCTCCAGGGTGCGCGAAGGCATTTTTCCGGATTGGAAGAACTGAGAACGCTGGCAAGAGGGGTCCTGTCACGGCTTGATATGCTGGAATTTAAAGAAAAGAAGGCGCTGGTGAGGGCATTGGTCAGCCAGGTGGCGGTAAGCGGCAGAGGAAGACCCGGCGGGCAAGGATTGAGAGATGTTGGAGTGACCATATTGGCACGGCTGCCGGAGCAGGAAGTCGGTACTTTTTTTACCAATGTAATCCGCTAGGTATTGCAATTTAAATTTCATTTTCAATGCAGCGGGCGGCGTACGTGGCCAGCCTGGTACCCTTATCCGGGCGGTAGGTGTCAATGGCCTTGATCAGGCCGATGGTGCCGATGGAGATGAGGTCGTCGGTGTCTTCGCCGCTGCCGTCGAATTTTTTTACTATATGGGCCACCAGCCTCAGGTTGTGTTCGGTCAGGATATGCCTGGCCTTGTCGTCCCCGCTGTTCAGGCGTGTGATGTATTCAGCTTCCTCGTTTTCCGAAAGGGGTTGGGGAAAGGTGTTGTTGGCAATATATGAGGTCAGGATGGTTATGCCGTTTGTCACCGAGAGGATGGCCAGAGCCCATAGACTGCTGATCATAAACTGAGTCCTCCCCTAGGAGAGTGTTGCAAAACTCCATTGCAATACTCAAGAACTCTGAAAAAATCAGGAAAAATCAAAAATCGCAAGCAGGAAAAACCCAGCATAATAGCTAATTATAGAGATATCTGAAGATATGGAG
>JBMOPD010000052.1:0-4408 GCA_049323615.1 Bacillota bacterium
TCAGCCGCAGGTCCTGTAGCCGGATTGAAACCCGGACCCCGGCCCCAGAGTTTTCTTTCCTCGGCTATCTCTAAGTATGAATAAAAAAAACTGGGAGTTCTACCTACTAAATCTTGACGCAGACAAAATTTTCCATTGCCGTTGACAGAAGGATTAGTTTGGTTTAACATAATTACATCAGTCCTTTCTTTATGCCAAGCATTTTTACCATTTCAACGCTTGGCATAGTTTTTTGGATGCTACAAAAAAGAAAAAGCGGGTGCAAACCCGCTTCTTTTGTTCTATTAAACCGATTTTAGACATTCCTTAATGTTCTTGGTCTTCAAGTCCTCCCAGAAGACCCATACAGAACCCTTCTGTAGATATGAATTTCCTGGTCTCATAATGACCGCGAGGCAAGACCCCTTTGGCACCGGTGGAACCAAGGCGACATGGAAAACAGCCCCGTTCGGGAAAACAGCACTTCCCTTTTCGTAGCGCCCACCGGACTCCTTAAGCCTGGCGGCAAGCCAACCTATGGCCGTTTTCCGGAAAAAAAGATCCGGGTTTAAGGGAGGAAGCGTATTAACCGGTAACCACAACACGGTATTTTCAACCCATACCCGATATACCATCCCGGCCCCTCTGAGTTTTCTCAGCAGCAGTTTGCTTTTTCGAAACAACAATGCCAAAGCCTCTTCCGGAGCGCCGTCACACGATCTTATAAACTCCATCATGGAAAAAGCCCGTTTTGATGTAATAAACCCCGGGGCAGCCCGGGTATAATCTACAAGTACACGGTTTGAATTCATAACAACCACTCCTCATCACGGGCACAGCAACACGAGGCTTAATTTCTTTTTTTCCCTGTTAAAATTCTTCACCTTGCAGGTGACCCTGTCACCCCTGCCGATTTTTCCATCCAGAGGAGGATCGGCTATACCAACAAGGCCGGGCTCATCTATCATCTCGACCATTACAAATTCCGAATTAAGGTGAACCACGACACCCGCGACCTTCTCCCCCCTTCGGAATTCCATTGCCGTCTCCCAGGGGCTGGCTCCGTTGACCATAGTCACTGAAATAATATCGCTCTCTTCGTCCAGGGCCACCACCTTGGCCGTCACCACCTGCCCCGGTGAAAAAATCTCATTCAATCTGAAAGCCCTTCTTTTGGTGGCGGCCGACCGCGGCACGTTCACCAGAACCCCGCCCCCGACGTCAACGAGGAGATGTTTCGGTGTTATAACCCTCACCACGGCATTTACTTCCTGTCCGACCTTCAACTGCTTGAACAGTTCTTCCCTGGCGTCGGCTATGGCCTCACGCCGGCTGCAAGTCACAATGCCGGACTTCTTGTTTATTTTTTTTATCTTCACGAAAACAATCTGTCCCGTAAATTTTTGTATTAAGGCAGCATCGCCGAGACCCGTTTCCGATGACAGTACATATCCCTTGGCCACGTCCAGGTCCAATATCCAAACGGGGTTGTCGTTCTCCCAGGTGACCCGGGAAATTCGCGCCTCGATAGGATATTCTTTCTGATAGGCATCGTATAACCTGTCCCAGGCCCCGCCCCGGTACTCCAAACCTTCCGGTCTAAGCATTTTACAACACCTCCATGTCAGATTCCGATATTGTTCAAGCTAAAAATTAAAAGCATTGCCGTTCCTAAAAAGAGAACAGCCGTCAAAACCAGCTCGTGTAGAGACTCTCCGGTTTCCAACGACCACCTGTACGACTTTCCCCTCACCCTCTCCGAAAGGAAGCCCAGATAACGCCATGGTCTGACACCGCTCCTGGTAAGGGCGTCCAGAACAATGTGGGAGGCGCCGCCGAGGAAAGTTGCCGCAAACGGCACTGCGGAGTGGCCGAAAAACAGCCACGTCAGCGCAAATGGTAACGACACCAGGAAAATAAACAAGGCTGTGTGCGTAGGGCTCTCCCTGTGGCCCCACCGCTCCTCCAGGTACAGGCCAACGGGCCTGAACACCCGCCCGAGCATGCTGCCCGGGTGATCTATATCCGGGAGCAGCGCCGACGTTACGCCGAAAATCATTCCCCAGATTAATCCGGTAACTCCCCCGCCGCAGGCGGACCCGGCCAGGGCGCCCAGAAATACCCCGGCGGTACCGTGAGTTATTCCACGCATTACATATCACCCCCACATACAGGAAAATCACGATTGATTAAAAAGCTCCATCACATCCATACCTCCAGCCGGGTCATCGTTCCTGGGTCTTTGTCGTTTTCGTTTCGGTTCCGGTTCAACGTCGTTTATATCCGGAATGGGGGGAGTAGAAACCTCCGTGGGCACCTGCGGCGCAAAGTCAGCTACCGTTTTGGGATCCCGGCTCAGTTCGCGAAATTCCCTCATTTCCGAGAACGCCAGGGTGTGCAAGTAAAGTGGCCTGCACGTGGGTATCCGGGCAACAGCCTGGAAAAAGGGCATCTCCAGAAACTGCCAGTCCTCCATCAGCGGCATGTCCTTGATTGTCTCGGACCTCCTGGCCATTTCAAAGGCCGACTTGACGGGCACCGTAACGTCCCTGCGCTCGGATATTTCCTTTACCCTTGCCTTGCCCAACATGCCGGCGAAGTATCGCGCCGTCCTCATGTCGTTGACCCTCAAGGCCATCCTGACGTCCATGTTGCCCAGTATCGTTTCGGCGTCGGCGGCGCCGTACAGGCTGCCCAGCTGCGTGAGGGACTGCAGGATGCAGATATAATTAATCCCCAGTCCCCGGTCGAACGAAACCCGGCTGTTAAAATCTGGAATCCGGCCGATATTAGCTAACTCGTCAAGGATAAACCTCACCGGGATGGGCAACCGGTTGTGATTCGCCTCGGCAAAGTCCACCAGCCGCTTGAACAGGAGGAAATAGAACGCCGTCAGCAAGGGCCTGAGGTCGCCCTGGGTCGGCAGGATGACAAACAGGACAGTCTTTTCCCTGGCTATGCTCACCAGGTCGATGTCGTGCCCCGCCGTAACCGCCGCCAGCGGTCCGTCGGTCATCACCGCCACCTTGTTGGCCACGCCGGTGGCGAAATTGTTGAACATGTTCTTGCTCGACTGCCATTTTTCGTAAAAAAAATTGGGCAAGTGCCCGTTCCGGAACTCACTTGCGAACTCCCCGTCCAAGGCCTCGACAGGCCACGCCAGGAGAGAAAGAACCGTCCGCATGTGCCTCCAGTCGTCAATAAAACCTGTATTATACTTGGTCAAACCGACCAGAGAAGTGAACAGATTCGACTCCCCGCCGGCGAAAAACGGGTTCTCCTTCCCGGCGCAGTTGATCATCGCCTCGCACACCCGCCGGAACTCGGCGTCATCCCGGGCCTCGTACAGGGGGTTCCAGAGGTGTGATCCCTGGGAGGGATTTTTAAAGTTGAGCACGATCACCCTGTACCCCTGCCGTGTCAGCCACTCCGCAATGCCCGGCTCGTATTCCCCCATGGCGTTCCATTTCCCGGCCACCAACTCCCCCTTAGGGTCGCTGATTACCATTGACCAACCCTCATGCGCGGCGCTGACGATGTTCGGAAGAACAAAACCGAAGGTTTTACCGCTTCCGGAAGTACCGAAGGCTGCAGTATGTGCCGCAATGCCGTTTTTCCCCACCGGAATGCGCACAATCCGGCCCTCAAGCCTGCCAAGAACGACGCCACCACCGTACTTTCCGGGCTTAGGAGGACCGAACTCGCACAAGGGAGCAACATTCTGATCGTCCGCCCAACCTCCTTTTACCACCGGGCGGCCCTGTACGACATTTACCCCGTGCTGGTTCCCTCCGGATACAACACGTCTTACAGCCGACAGGCTTATCACCAGGCCCGCCAGCGCCCCGGCCAGGAGGCCGAACCGGGCAGCAAGATCGGCCGGGGAGGCCTCACCGGTTTTCACCCACGCCAAGACATTCGGCCGCAGTTCCTGGCCTCTGTTCCGTTCCCTGACAGTAAACGCCATCCATAGCCCCCCGGCCAGTATCGCAGCCATGAGAACAACAGCTGCCGCTGCAGACGCACCCCGCCCTGATTTAACTCCCAGCCACCAGGCCAGCAAGGCAACGGCCAGCACCGGCAGCAACAGCGGGAAAAGAAAACCGGCTGCCAACCCAACAACACCAAAAAAAACTATAAGCGATAAAGTTTTTCTCCCGTTCTCCAAAAGCAACCCCCCTTGTACTCTTATTACGTGGAACCCGTTTATCATACTTCGCCAGAAGACTCCCGCCTCTGCAGGCGGGGGATGAATGGCGAACCACCTGTTAAGGGCGGCTAAACAACCCGCAACCCCTTACTGTAATACAGGTATCGCAACGCATCAGCCCGAACCGGCTTCGGTATCTCTGCCAACTTTACGTATTCTCCGTAGTTCTGGCTGCCCTTAACGGTGCAATTCTTGCCATTATATACTACGATGTCACCG
>JBMOPD010000053.1:0-47229 GCA_049323615.1 Bacillota bacterium
ATTGCCGAATTTTTACCACGAGACCTCACTCCTTGCCTGGGAGTCGGCTACTTCTTATGAAGTAACCTCTAGAGGTCTCATTTCTTTATTACCCCTCCAGACACCTACTAAAAATATACACTGCCTTTTTTCAGCTTATTTTCTCCCTGGCCACCGTGTTGGACCATTTTCCGCAGCGGTCTCCCCAGCGGGCGATGACACTGCCCTCCTCTTTTATTTCCACCACCTCGCAGAGGTTCGGACAGCCGTCACACTCAAAGCTGCCCGCCCGGAAATCGGCTTCCGCGGCGCCAAACCCCTTGAACCTGGTGGGTATCCCCCTGGCCATGCAATCCCTGGCCAGCAGGGCGGCGCCCACCGCCCCCATGACATTGAAGTGGGGCGGTATAATCACCTCGGTCTGCAGCGTCTGCTCAAAGGCAACCTTCATCCCCTGGTTGGCGGCCACCCCGCCCTGAAACACCACCGGGGGGGATATATCTTTTCCCTTGCCCACATTGTTCAGGTAGTTCCTTACCAGGGCCTGGCAGAGCCCGGCCAGTATATCCGGCATGTCGTATCCCATCTGCTGCTTGTGGATCATGTCGGACTCGGCGAATACCGCGCACCTGCCGGCAATCCTGACCGGCGCCCCGGACTTGAGGGACAGTTCCCCGAATTTTTCTATCGGAATGGAGAGCCTTGCCGCCTGCTGATCCAGGAAGGAACCGGTGCCCGCGGCGCAGACGGTGTTCATGGCAAAGTCGACCACTATCCCGTCCCTGATGATGATTATTTTCGAGTCCTGGCCGCCTATTTCCAGCACCGTCCTGACCCCCGGCACCATTCTTACGGCCGCTACCGCGTGCGAGGTTATTTCATTTTTAACCACATCGGCGCCCAGTATTATTCCGGCCAGGTGCCTGCCGCTTCCGGTGGTCCCCAGCCCCCTGATTACAGTTTTGGCGGGCAGGCGTTCGTAAAGCTGCTTCAGCCCCTTTTGCACCGTGGGGATGGGACGGCCGTTGGTGCGCAGGTAAATGGCCTCCAGCACCTGGCCCTCCTCATTCATGAAAACCAGATTGGTGCTTACCGAACCCACATCCAAACCCAAAAAACCCAGCATTCAGGCCAACCTCTCTTTTCTCGCATTTTTTTGGTGCAACAGGTCCACAAAGGCCTCCAGCCTGGTCATAAGCCCGGCTTCCCCGGACTGCTCGTCAACTATCAATGTCATTACCGGAATGTCGTTGTCCTGGCTTAGACAGGGCAGTATGCTCTGGGCCACTATCTCGGGCATGCAGGTAAAGGGCAGGATCTGGATTATCCCGTCGTAGCCGTTGTTTTTGTAAAAGATTGCCCCGCCTATGGTTTCCTGCCCGTGTCCGCCGACGAAATGCCTCAGGTAGGGGGAAGCCGCCTGCACGTACTGGTGGCTGCTGCGCAGCCCCTTGACCAGGCCCATGAAAAGGTGGTCGTTGACCCACTCGCTCAAGTATATGGAGCGGTCCACCTCGACCCCAAGGCGGCCCAGTTTCCTTTCGATATCCAGGTTGGCGAAGGGCTCCAGCAATGTGTATATTTCCCCCACCAGCCCCACTCTGATCACGGGACGGTCGTCGGTGGGTACGCCCTTCATTATTTCATCGGCCCTTTTTTCAGCGGATGGCAGGTCCTCTGGCCGAACGGCCCCGATAATCTCGTTCAGGGCCTGGGAGAAAACGATGTCAGTCTGGCCGGGGGTTGCCTCCCGCGGCCTGGTTCGCATGGCCGTCATCTCCAGCCGGTCAACGGCGCGCGCCTTGCGGTAGCCGAACCTGATGCCGCGAATGACCTCCAGCCAGGAACTGTTGCCGGTGATGCTCCGGATCCTGGTCAGCAGTTCACTGATGTGCCTTTCGGGCGGCTCCATAACCACCAGTTGGTACCGGTAGCCCAGGTCATTCAATATCTCGTGCTCAACCTGGGCGTAATAGCCGAACCGGCAGGGGCCGCAGCCCCCGGCCATGACAATGGTGTCCGCCCCCAGATCGCTGGCTTCCATGAAATTCCCCAGGTTAAGTTTCAGCGGCATGCAGGCGAACTCGGGGGCGTGCTTGGCCCCCAGGTTGAGCGTCCTCTTGGTGCTGGGCGGGGGGACTACCACATCTACTCCCAGGTACTCAAGCATGGCCTTAAGGCATATCCAGAGATGGCCCATGTGGGGGAAAGTCACCTTCATATTGCTTTTAAGCCTCCATTCCGGGTCGGAATTCAGGTAAGCTGTTTTCAGGATAGTCACCCTTCGCTACAGGCGGCGGTTTGCTTCATGATGACCATGTCCATGAAGGCCTCTATCCTTGTGACCAGCCCGGCCTCACCGGTATGTTCGTCCAGGGTCAGGTTTAAAAAGGGCTTGTTGCCGGCGCGGCGGGTCCTCCGTTCAATTAATTCACCGGTCATTGAATCGGGCCCACAGGCGAAGGAAGCCACGTGGATCAGCCCTTTTATGCCGGGGTTATCCATGAAATAGTAGGCGGCGCCCACCATGCGCCTGCCCAAAGTCCAGAACAGGCGCTTTTTAAGAGTCCCGGCGTACCTGTTGACCACCGCTTCAGGTACGTTGTCCGCGGTCACCACATTGACCCCGAATCCTTCCAGCCGCCTAATCAGGTTCATGTTGATAAAGCCGTCGTATATGTTGTACGGGTGGCCAATCACCGCCACGGTTTCATTTTTCCCGGTCTCCCGGCCGGTTTTTTCCTCCCCGGGCCCCATGGCCTGTTCGGGCAGCATCCCGGCCTCCATTCGCCTGATAAACCGTTTTTGGTGGTTTGCCGCCCTTCTGAAGGCGGCGGCTACCTTAAAGGGGTTTTTGCAAATCAGTGACCCTATCCCGGCCAGCTGCCGGTAGAGGTCGTTTTCACTGCGGTAAAGGTTGATGTTGGCGTCGATGATACCCGGCAGGCCGGGTACGCAGTGGCGCACCATATCAGGGAAACCAAGGAATTTGGGGCATATGTATTCCCTGGGGGAAACGCTTACCAGCCGGGGGACAAATATGTAATCGGCCTTGTCTTTCAGCGCCGCTACGTGGCCGAAGGCCACCTTTACCGGCAGGCAGGCCTCGTCCACGGAAAACCTGAGCCCTTCCTGCAGTACCACCTTGCTGGTGGGGCCGGATACCGTCACCTCGGCGCCCAGTTCTTCAAGAAATGACTTCCACAGGGGAAAATACTTATAGAATAAAAGTGATCTGGGAATTCCAATTGTTACAGGCATTTTTACCCTCCGCCAATATTATGGACAATTTTGCCTCTGGTTATGCTTTCCAAAAACAAAGCCCGCCCAAGGCGGTTTGGAAGAATCATTTTTGGGTATCCTTCCCCCGCTTCAGAGCCGGCTCGGGCACTCCCTGGCTGACCCTGTCCCTGGTTTTGAGTATGGCCGGCCTGACGTTGCTTACCGGCACCGGTGTACGTACCAGCACATTTTTCAGGGCCTTCCAGTTGAAGGGAATAAGGGGCCAGAGATAGGGCACCCCGAAAGACCTGACGAATATCAGGTATAAGACAAAGGCCAGGACCCCGATGATAAATCCGGGCAAGCCCAGGACGGCCACCATGATCAGCAGGAACAGCCTGACTATCCGGTGGGACAGGCCCAGTTCATAGCTGGGGGTCAGAAAGGTGCCGATCATGGCTGCGGCCACGTACATGACCACCTCGGCGGAGAACAGCCCCACCTGGACGGCAATCTGCCCCAGAAGAAGGGCGGCGATGATGCTGATGCCGGTGCCCAGCGCCGAGGGGGTGTGAATGGTGGCCAGCCTGACCATGTCAACGGCCAGTTCGGCCATCAAAAACTGGCCGATGATCGGTACTTTGCCGGGTTTGTCGGGGCCTATGAATTTAAGCGCCGGCGGCAGCAGTTCAGGCTGCAGCACGGCCAGAAACCACAGCGGCAGCAAAAACAGCGATATGGCCACGCCAAAAAACCTGACCAGCCTGATGTATAATCCCAGGGCAGGGCTCTGGCGGTATTCCTCGGCGTGCTGGAGGTGGTGCCAGTAGGTGGACGGGGTGATCATAACGCTGGGCGATGTGTCCACCAGCACCAGCACGTGGCCCTCCAGCAGGTGGATGGCGGCCACGTCGGGACGCTCGGTGTATCTCACCTTGGGAAAGAGGTTCCAGTAAGAGCCCGGCGAGATCAGTTCCTCCACCGCCTTTTCGGCCATGGGCAGGCCGTCGATATTGATCCTCTGCACATTTTCCTTGACATTTTCCACCAGTTGCGGATTGGCCACGTCCTTAATGTAGCAGATGACCACATCGGTCCTGGATCTTACTCCCGCCTGCAGCACTTCCATACGCAGGCGGGGGTCGCGAATCCTCCTCCTGATCAGGGCGGTGTTGAAGACAAGGGTTTCCACAAAGCCGTCCCGGGAGCCGCGAACCACCTTTTCCAGGTCCGGCTCCTCCGGCTGCCGGGCGGGATAGGTCCGGGCATCCAGGATGATGGCCCTGTCCTCGCCGTCAATGAGCAGCGCCTGGGGCCCCATCAACACCTTGGAAATAACGTCCTCCAGGGTATCCACCTTTTCCACTTCGGTATAGGGAAGGTGCTGTTTGAACAACTTGTCGAAGGTATTCAGCGATATTTCGCCGCGTCTTATGTCAACCAGTTCCGAAAGAATGAGGGTGACGATCTGGTCGTTAGTCAGGCCGTCGATGAACAAAAGGGCCGTCCTGACGTTGCCGATGGTCATCTCGCGCAGGATAACGTCAAAATTTTCTTTAATCCCCATGCGCTCCTGGAGAAGGGATATATTCTTATCCAGCTCCCTGCTGAGTTTGGTTGCCTGCCTGTCTTCAGCCGCCTGTGCCATCAAAAAAAACCGCTCCTGTTAAGAATTTCCTTTAATGCCTTAGTGGTAAGGGGCGATCCCCGATCGGGGTCGTCGGCCTCGTGCATCTTGCCGATATCCCCGATGCCCACTATTACTGGTAAATCCAGACTTTCCAGCACTTCCACCGTATCGCCGGACAAATATGCCGAATGGTCCCCTTTAACCTGTCCGTTCTTGTCTACCGCCCCGGCGGTAACCTGCCCTGTGCCCGTCACCGAGCAGTCAACTTCCACCGCCCCGGCAAATTCGGTGTTGGAGGCCACCGCCAGCACCCCCAGCACATCTATGTCGGGATGCCCGGCCAGGTACTCCATTGCCCTCTCTCCCCTGCCCCGGCCCAAAAACCCCCTGTCGTCCAGCATTACCACCACCGGGTCGTGGGGGGCGCTTTTAATCTGCGCCACCAGCTGTTCCCCGGTCAGCCTGGTGGGATTTCCCGCCGAGCAGGATATGCACCTGGCCCCTATGTTTTGGGAAGCCACTTCCACCGCCCTTTTGGCCACCAAATCCCCGTCAGTGACAATGATTACTTTTCTTTTCCGTGCATTCAGCAATGCCGGGTTGATTTCTTTCGCGTGGTTTATCGTGATCACCGCCCAGAGCTTATGTTTCCCCGCCTTTCCGGCTTTAATACGCGAAGGGACACCCTTGACCGGTGTCCCTTCGGCGTTTGGATACAATATGGTTTTTGGGGGCAGTCAAGCTCCCGGGCCGCCCCGCTGTACCGGAACGGGGTCAGGACTTGTGGGCGACTTTAAGGTTGGCCTTGTATCCCACAATTTTTCCGCTTTCCACGTGGGCGGTAAAATTGACCACCTCCACCCCCACGATGTCGTTGAGTGTCCTGGATGCCTCGCCGATGGCGGTCTGTACCGCGTCCTTCCACCCGGCGGGGGATTCCCCGACCATTTCGGTTACTTTGATGTGCATACTTCATCTCCTCTCAGGTTATAAGTGCGGTTATGTATCGGCCTGTGCCGCCGCCTGGATGCCGGCGCCACCCGCTTTGCGCTCCTTGCCTGACCGGTGGTCCGTGAATATCATTTAGCGGCGCACTTTACGGGATATATTATGCCCGCAAGCAACCTGAAAATGCATTTTAATGCATTTTAATTAAAACTCGCTGCCGGAAAAAGGCCTGGTATCTTTGGCCGCCTCCTGTGTCAGCAAATCCTTTATTTTTTTCAGGGCCTGCCTTTCCAGGCGGGAAACCTGGACCTGTGAAAGCCCCAGGCGGGAAGCGATATCCGCCTGGGTTTTGTCTTCAAAAAACCTCCAGATCAATATCTTTTTGTCTCTTTCGGGCAGCTGGTTAAGCAGTTCCTTGACGGCTATTTTGTCCAGCCACGGAGCCTCTCCGCCCGCGTCGTCCTTCAGTTGGTCCAGGAGATAGATGGGGTCCCCGTCATCCTGGTGCAGTGTTTCGTATATCGACGTGGGCATCTGGGCCGCCTCCAGCGCCGCTATCACATCCTCACGGTCGATGCCCATATCTTCCGCCACTTCTCCCACTGTGGGTTCACGGCCCATTTTCCCGGTCAGCCTCTCCCTGCTCTGCTGGATCTTAAAGGCCAGCTCTTTCAGTGACCGGCTTATTTTCACCGGATTGTCGTCCCTCAAAAACCTCCTTATTTCCCCCACGATCATGGGGACGGCATAGGTGGAAAACTTTACGTCGTAGTTCAGGTCAAATTTGTCGATGGCCTTGATCAATCCTATACAGCCGATCTGGAAAAGGTCTTCCAGCTCATAGCCCCTATTCTGAAATCGCTTGACCAGGTTAAAAACCAGTTTAAGGTTGCAGTTTACCAGGCGGTCCCTGGCGTAGCGGTCTCCTTCCTGGGATCTTTTAATCAGTTCCCGCATCTCCTCATCCTTTAAAAGCGGGAACCTCGGCAGGTTCATTTCAATTAACCTGGAGCTCATTAAAAAGTACACCTCAATGACCCTGGCGGGAGGATATTTGCCTTGTGCACCTCTTTGTCATGGTCACCCTGGTGCCTGAATTGGGTTTAGAATCAACCTGGAGGCTGTCGGAGAAGGAATGCATGAAGGCAAAACCAAGGCCCATGCGGTCCGGGTCAGTTGAGTAGGCCGGCTGAAGCGCTTTTTCTATATCCTCTATTCCTCTCCCCCGGTCTTCCACCGTAATTGACAGGGTGTCCTTCTTTATCTCGACAGTCAGCGTGACCGTTTGATCGGTCCTGTTTTCATAACCGTGGACTATGGCGTTGGCCACGGCCTCGGATACGGCAACCTTTATTTCTTCCAGGTCGTTTAAAGTAAAATCGAGCTGGGAGGCGAAGGCGGCGGCGGCAACCCTGGCAAAGGCCACATTGGCCGGCAGGCTGCTGAATTCAACTTTCATCCTGTTAACCGGTTGCATAGCACAACTCCCCCTATCCGGCATGCTTCAGCGCGTCCGATTCTGTGGGATATTCCGGCATTATCCGCAGCAAACCGGACATTTCCAGTATTTTTCGGACATGCTTGGTGGCCCCGACGATAAACATTTTCCCGCCATCCCTTGACACCCTCCGGTAACGCCCCAGCAGCACCCCCAGTCCCGAGCTGTCGATATACTTGACGTCGCTGAGGTTAACCACGATATGCCTGACCTCCGCGTTGTTGTCCAGCTCTCTCTCCAGGGAATTTCTCAATCCGTCCGCCCCGGCCAGGTCGATCTCCCCGGCCAGCCTGGCCAGCAGCGTTTGGCCCATTATTTCTATCTGCACGTCCATTTACGATTCAGTCCCCCCATCCGGCGGTTTACTTTGGCGGCTTCCTCCTTAACGGGCTGCTGTCCCTGCTAAATTTTACCATACCAATGGCGGAAAGGCAATTTACAGACAGCCAATCTATTAAAATAACAAGGGAGGATATTTTCTAACTGGACGGCCAGGTCTTCCGGGGTCTTATTCCGTGCGCCTGTCTGAGGTTATTTCTCCAATCAGCACCGGCCTGACCGGCGGGCGGACGGTGGCCCGGGCGGGACCGTCGCTGCCGGTATCTGTTTCCCGGGCCAGGACCTTCAGCACCAGGGGCTGGCAGACCCGCCCCTGGCACATGCCCATGCAGGCCCGGGTCCGCATCTTCACGCCGCTGACACTGCGGGCCCCGTCCTTTACGGCCTCTTTTATCTCACCGAGAGTAACTTCCTCGCAGCGGCACACGATCAGTTTGTCATCATCCATTTAGATCTCTCCTCCATTGAGCCCAGGCGGTTTCCAGGCGGGCCCTGCCGGCCGCCACATCCGGGTGGAATTTTATCGGCGCCTCCTCCCGGGCCTTGTCCACCGCGGCCCTGGCCGGTTCAATCTCACTCCGGGCGTTCCTGCCGAGCCTGCCCAGGTAGGAAGCTATCCCGGCGCCGGCAAGGGTTCCCTGGGCCATTGCCACCGACGCCCCTTCAATGCCGGTTATATTCCCGGCCACAAACAGTCCCCCGATGGGGGTTTCCATCAGGGGCCCGTGCAGGGGCACGGCGCCTCCCAGTTCCGGCGCGTCAACCAGGGGGCAGCCGGCCAGGACAGCCAGTTCGGCAACGGGGTAAAGGCCCCCGGAAATGCACACAGCGTCTACCGGCAGCGGGGGGTCTTCCTTCCCTGTCTCTCCGTCCACCGATACTCCGGCTGTTACCACCGCCTCGACTCTTTCTTCACCCTCTATACGGATCACCGCCTTACGGAGAAGAAGTGGTATGCCCCATACCTTTATGCCGGCAAGGGCGCAGAGCCTGGCCCCCGTTTTACTGAGCCGGCCGCCGAAAAGGCGTCCCGCCACCCTGAGCCAGATGCTGGGGGCCATGCCGGCGGACAGGGAAAGGGATCCGATCACCCCGGGCGGCAGGCCCAGATCCCCCGACAGCACGCCGGGGGGAGACAGGGCGATGCCGGCCACTTCCACCCCCGCGGCCTTCAGTTCCCGGGCCACTGAAAGGGAGAGGGGGTCAACACCTACCATCATTACCCGGTTTCCCGGGCGCACCCGGTGGAGGTTGGTAAATACCTGGGCGGCCCCCACGGACATCACGCCGGGCAGGGTCCAGCCCTCCACCGGCACCGGCTTCTCGGCGGCGCCGGTGGCCACCAGAACGGCCCGGGCTTCCACTTCCCCGGCGGCTCCGCCGCTTAAATACAGCCTGAAGCCCGGGGACAGGTGCCAGACCGTGACCCCCGTCATAATCCCGGCTCCGGCCGAAAGAGCCTCGTCCATTAATTCGCGGGCTATTTTTTTGCCGTCCCACAGCCTTTCACCGGGAGGCTTCCCGGGGTTCTCGTAATACTGTCCCAGCAGGCGGCCCCCGGCCCGGAAGTACTCGTCAATAACCAGAACTTTCAGGTTCAGGCGGGCCAGGTAGATGGCCGCGCTGAGGCCGGCGGGCCCCGCCCCGATGATGGCCACGTCAGTTTTCATCTCCGCCGGCCTCCCTTTCCGGAGCGCCGGACAGCACCGCCATGCCGTCCTCCAGGGGTGTCAGGCACGCCCTGGTACCGGGAATGCCGTTTACCGTTACCCGGCATTCGTAGCAGTGGCCGATGCCGCAGTATATACCCCGGGGGCGGCCCGATTTTTCACGGTAACCCAGTGTGCGGACACCGTTGGCCAGAAGGGCGGCCGCGATGGGTTCCCCGGCATACCCCTTCAGTTCCCGGCCGTTAAAGGTAAAGGTTACTTCTTTCCGGCGGTCCGGGGAGCCGTGCCTGTCCTCCCCCGTAATGCGCAGCATTTACTGTCCCTCCAAGCTGTACTGTAAAAATATAGCATCCCGTTCATTAAGCGTCGGCCCTGGCCTCGTCAATGGCTGCCAGCTGTGAGCGGGTAAGCAGGGAAACGATTATGGCCAGCGCCGCAGCCACTGGAATACCCCAAAGAATTCCGTAGGCCAGGGAGATCACTGCGCCCGCCACCAGGCCGGTCCTGGCCCCCCAGGGGGTCAGCTGGCTGTTGTGTCTGGCGCCGGTTTCAAAGGGCCGGCCGTAGTCCCGTTTCCACAGCAACCCCACCAGCAGCACCGGCACCACACTGCCGCCGGCCATGGTGTAAGCCTTGGAAAACAGGCCGATGATGCTGGGTGAATACATGGCCGCCAGGGCCGCAAAGGCTCCGACCAGCACGGTGGACCCTTTGGCTATATTGACCAGGGTGCTGTCGCTAATCCGGTCGTTAAAGGGGACAATCAGGTCGTTGACCAGGATGACCGCAGCCGAATTGAGGTTTGATGCGGCGCTGGATATGGCCGCAGCCAGTATCAGGGTGAACACGATGGCGGTAACGGCCAGGGGAACCTGGCTGGTCATCAGCCAGGGCATGGCCATGTTGGGGTCGATTGCCGGATTCAGCGCCTTGGTAACCATTCCCACAAGCACCGTCAGGCTGACGGTCACCACGGCGAAAGTACCGGCCACCAGCATCCCGTTGCGGGCCGTCGCGCCGTCCTTGGAGGCGAAGCAGCGCTGCCAGTATACCTGGGCCGCCAGGATGCCGAAGCAGCCGGTGATAAAGTTGTTCAGCGCCTTGGAATTAAAGGTGAAGTTTGTCAGGTTGGCCGCGCCCGCCTGCGCCAGCTTTGCGTTAAGCTCAGTAATGCTGAAGTGTACCGGCGCGAAGGCGGCCAGGTAAAACACTACCCCGAAAACGGCAATCATTATGCCCTGCAGGAACTCGGTCCAGACTACCCCGTGCATCCCGCCGAGGTAGGTATAAAGTATAAATATGGCGGAAAAGAAAAGTATGATGACGGTGGGGTCGGCCCCGGTAAACTGCTTGAAGATATAGCCGAGTCCCATACCCTGGCCTCCGATCCAGGCGGTCATAATGCAAACAGTGAGCAGCCCGACTATACCCCTGGATATCTTGTCACGGAAAAGCAGGTCGTCCATCATCTCGGCAATGGACCGGTATATGAAGCGCCCGGCAAAGCCGGCGAAGACAAGGGCAAAAATAATTTTTGAACCCTGTTCTCCCAAAACAAAATAAATCTGGGAATAACCGATCTTGAACCCGTTGGCTGCATGGCCCATGAAATTGCCGGCGCCCATGATGGTGGACATATCGGTGAACATGACCAGTATAAAGGGCAGCGTGCCGCCTGCAATGGCGTAGGCGGTAAAGCTCTTGCCGGCCTCGTCCTTTACCCTCCATGCAATCCAGAGAAAAATAAGGCAGAAAACGATGGTGATTGCCCACGTAATGGTGAATAAACTCACATTTCCATCTCCTTTCTTTATCTGTGGGGAAATGCCTGCTCTCACCCGGAAACAGCCACAGTCAGTTAGTTTTTTCAGGGCCTGTGGCAGTGAATCTTTCCGGGCGGAACGGCCTTAAGTCCCAGCCGTGATTGCCGCCGGTCAAAACTTCGGCCATCAGCCTGCCGGTGAACGGGCCCAGGGCAATCCCGTCCCCTTCGTGGCCGGCGGCGATAAACAGTCCCGGCCGCTCCGGCGCCGGCCCCAGGATGGGCAGGCCGTCGGGGGTATAGGGGCGCAGCCCGGCAAAGGTGCGGATTATGCGGACGTTTTTCAATACCGGAAACAGCCTGGCCGCATTTTCCGCAATGGCCCGGACGGCATCCACATTGGTGCTGCGGTCGTATTCTGCAAACTGGCGGGAACCCCCGACGAGAAGGTTGCCGCTTCTGGTTTGTCCCAGAGAAAGGCCGATGCCCAGTTTTTTTTTGATTACGTTGTCTTTCCCGGCCAGTTCCGGGTTGTGCTTGGAGGCGATATAGCTGCCGCTCAGCACGTTGCCCCTGATGAGCGGGGGCAGCGGCTCCGTAACCAGGATCTGGCCCTTCCGGGGGACGATGGGAATGTTTACGCCGGCCATCTGCCCCAGCTCCGGCGACCAGGCCCCGGCGGCGATTAACACGGTGTCCGAACTGATATCGCCGCCGCTGGTCCGTACTCCCGCCACCCGCCCCTTATCAGTCAGGAACCCGGACACCCTGGTGTGCAACAGGAACCTGGCGCCCAGAGTGCGGGCGGCCCCGGCCATGGCGAGGCACACCCGCATGGGATTGACGTCGGCGTCCCCGTCCCAGTACGTGGACCCCAGGATGTGGGGCGAAACGGCGGGCTGCCGCTCCTGCGCTTCCCGGCGCCCGATGATCCTGACGTCTATGCCGGCCGCCCGCTGGCGCTTTACTATCTGTTCCATCACTCCCATCTCTTCTTCATTTTCGATCAGTATCATGCCCCCGGCGTTGTTGTACTCAAGCTCCGCGCCCAGCTCACTTTCCAGGCCCCGGTAAATTTCGGCGCCGGCCAGGGCCATCTGCATCATAAGCCCGGGATTCTTGGACTGGATCATGATGGCCCGGTCGCAGGAGCCGGAAGCCCCCGCCGCGATGTCGCCGGCCTCCACCACCGTCACCCGGACGCCCTTTTTGGCCAGGAAATAAGCGGTGCAGGCGCCCACTATCCCTCCCCCGACAATGACCACATCCGGTGAATTGAGCTGCACTTTAACTTCCTCCGCGTTTTACAGTTTGATTTGGGGAACAAAGCCGCACAGCGAGCGGTAGCACATGCTAATCAGACCGTTCAGGTGGAATACCGGCAGCCCGGTGGCCTCCCTGATCAGCGGCTCAAAGGGCGGCAAATTGGTGCATTCCAAAACTATGGCCCCCACGTCTGCGCCGGGCCGGACAAAACGCCCGGCCACCCGGTAAACTTCCTGTTTCAGCCCGGACATGTCGGCCTCCGGGCTGTTGCCGATAAAAACCCTTTTAAATTCTTCTTCCCCCTCCATCCCGTGGATCACCACCGGAACATTTTCGGCCCCCGCCCCGGCCAAATGCTCTCCGGTGAGGCGGGAGGCCTCGGCGGTAAATATGCCCACCTTTTTCCCGGGCGGCAGCAGGCTGTGGACCAGCGGAACCTGCAGGAGGCTGGAAGAAACAAAAGGAACATTTACCGCTTCCGCTATTTGCTTCTGGAATATGGCCAGAAAACCGCAACTGGTGCTGATCATACGGGCCCCCTCCTCCTCCAGGCGCTTTGCCGCCCGGATAAAAAGTTCCAGCAGGCCTCTGTCGGGCCGGTATATGACCCTGCGGGGAAAGGACCCCTTAACCACCATGTACCTGACGGGAAAGTCGAAGGTTTCCGGATTGCCGATATCCCCGACCACCCGTGGGAATACGGTATCAAGCATCAGCACTCCCAGCAAACAAGCCACCCCCGTTGATTCAACAGATTACGGGCATTTTCATTATTTCGCAAAAACAGTGCCATACGCAAAAAAAATAAAAAAACGTCGAACCTGGCCAAGGCCCGGCGTTACGGCCTCCGATAAAAAATGTGGGCAGGTAATAATTTCTAAAAAAATATAATTATCTGAAATCTCGTCCCTGATTGAAAGCCTCGGGGTGGAGGCAGCCAACGGGGAATTCCAACATCCTGGAACGGGTTCCAGGATGTTGGAATCAATGCGCCGTTTTAGCGCTACTCGATTTTATATTTTTTTAATTTGTTGTAAAGGGAGGCCAGGGAAATGCCCAGGGCCCGGCAGGCGTTTCGCTTGTCTTCCAGCGAACGCCCGTAGTAGTCCAGCGCTTTTTTGATGGCCTGGGCCTCGGCCTGCTCCAGGGTCGTGACCAGGGGGCCGCCCGGGGGAGTAGTACTGTTAATAAACGGCTCCAGGTGCATGGACAGGTTATTTAAGGATATATAATCCCCTTCCTCGTAAAAAAGCACTCTTTCCAGCAGGTTTTCCAGTTCCCTCACATTGCCCGGCCAGCTGTACTCCTGCAGGAATTTCAGCGCTTCCGCGGAGATTCCCTTTTTATAAAACCCCAGCCTGGAGCCGATCTTTTTAAGCAGGTGGGTTGCCAGCGCCGGGATGTCTTCCACCCTCTCGCGCAGCGGCGGGATCACGAGGTGCAGTACATGCAGGCGGAAGAAGAGATCCTCCCGGAATTCACCCCTGCTCACCATCTTGCGGATATCCTTGTTGGTGGCGGCGATGACCCGCACATCGGCCTTGATGGTCCTGGTTCCGCCCACCCTTTCAAACTCCTTGTTTTGCAGCACCCTGAGGAGCTTGGCCTGGATTTCCTGCTTCAGCTCGCCGATTTCGTCAAGGAAGATGGTGCCGCCACCGGCCATCTCGAAACGCCCCGGCTTTTGTTTATCAGCCCCGGTGAAGGCCCCTCTTTCGTGGCCGAAAAGCTCGCTTTCCAGGAGATTCTCCGGTATTGTGGCGCAGTTTATCTCTATAAAAGGCTGTTTCGCTCTTTTACTGGCGTTGTGAATGGCGTGGGCAAACAGCTCCTTGCCGGTACCGCTTTCGCCCTGGATTAACACCGTGGAGTCCGACTGAGCCATTTTCAGGGCGGTTGCCTTGAGGGACAGTATTTTCTCAGAAACGCCGATGATATCGTCAAAACAATGCTTTGCTCTTTGAAAAAGCTCCAGCCGGTCGCTCAGGTCGGCGATGATTTTGTTTGACTGTTTAAGCTCCTGGGTCAGTTTCATTATGTCGCTGATATCCTGAAAGACCACCACCGCCCCCGTCAGCTCTCCCCCGTCAAAAACGGGGGCGGCGTTGGACACCACTTCGGCCTTGGAATACTTGGCCCTGTTCCGCAGGCCAAACACCGGCGCCTTTGTTGTTAAGGCCCTCACCAGGGCCCCATCCCTGGACATCTCAAAAACGTTGGTCCCTATCCGCTCCCTGGGGTCAATGCCGGTAATTCTGGTGTAGGCGGGGTTGACGTACCTGAGGGTTCCGTCGCGGTCGCAGAATTCGATTCCTTCCTGGACGTTGTTCAGGGTTATTTCCATCAGCTCTTTGTCCTGGAAAAGCTGCATCAGCTCCCGGTGATCCCCGATCAATTCGAGAAGCTTTTCCAGCACGTCCGGCTTCACCGCTATAACCCCAAAGGGCCGGTAATAATTGGAAATAATTCCGCTGTTTCCGGTTTCCACTGCCTCAACCACGAACTGCAGCCCCTGCTGCCCCAGCAAGTCCTCTATGCTGCCGAACAGGGAAACGCCGCAACCGGCGGCAGTCAGTTCATGATCATGCCCGGAAACATCATACATGCCGGCCACGGTGACAAAATGAAACCGTCCGAACCTGCTCAGCAGTTCCGGCAGCTGATTTCCCCCGCAAATGAAACCGATTTTTATCGACGGCATAATCCGATCACCCGGAACACGATTTATACATTTTTAGATATTCTTCTTTGCCTCATGATACTCCTTTTTTACTGCCGCCGGGCTTTTCCGAGCAGAATCCATAGCAAAAAGACCTTTACCATAACCTCCCTGGTATACGGCAAAGGTCTTTCCATCTCCAATCCCCAATCCCTGCTTTACTGAATTATCCCCCGCAGGGTCTTGTTTATCTGCTGCGCTATGCTCCTCCTGGGAACCCCGGTGGTGGCAACCAGGGGAACCCGCTTCACTTCTATACCGTTTTTGGTGACCACGTAGTCACCCACCTTTTGTCCCTTGTTAAGGGGGGCCGGCACCCTGTCGGGGGCCTCAATCCGGCCCTCGAACCCTTTGTCATCTCCCTTTTTAACAATTACCAGGACCTTGTCACTGGTTTTGAGCCCCACATCGTCAAGGGTACCCTTGTCAACCTTAACCGACTTCACCACTTTGTCCCTGTCTTCCAGGCAAACCGCCTTGTACCTTGCATATCCGTAGTTGTAAAGTTTTATTGACTCCCTGAAGTGGCTTTTGGGTTCGGGCGAGCCCAATACCACGGCAATCAGCCTCAGTTTGTCCCTTTCGCAGGTGGATGCCAGGCAGTATTTGGCCTCGTTGGTCCACCCGGTCTTGCCGGCGTCGACCCCCTTGTACCACTTGAGAAGCTTATTGGTGTTCCAGAGCTTGAAATCGCCGCCCCTGAGGTCGTATTCGTATATCCCCGACACCTTCATAAAGAGGGGGTGGTTGATGCATTCCTTCATCAGCAGGGCCAGGTCCATGGCCGAAGTGTAATGTCCTTCCGCGGGCAGCCCGGTGACGTTGACAAAGTTTGTATTGGCGCACCCTAGGCTGCGCGCCCGCTCATTCATTTTGGCCACAAAGGCCTCAATACTGCCTTCAACATGTTCAGCCAGGGCTACGCTGGCGTCATTGGCCGAACCTACGGCGGTGGCAATCAGTATTTCATAAAAACTGAATTCCTCCCCGGGCTCCAGGTAAATCTGGGACCCGCCCATTTTCCAGGCGTTTTCCGAGGCCACAACCTTGTCCTTCAGCGTCACCTTGCCCTGTTCAACGCTTTCCACCGCCAGCAGCATGGTCATCAATTTGGTCACGCTGGCCATGGGCAGCCTTTTGTCCGGATTTTTCGCAAACAGAACTTCCCCGCTGTCGGCGGCCATTAGCACGGCGCTTTCAGCGGTGGTTTCATACAGGTCCTTTTTATCCCCGGCGATATTTTTAACCGGCTTCTGGGCTGCCAGTGCCTGAGTACATAAAAGTGCCGTCGAAAAAATTAGTGCGGCGGTTATTTTAGCCAATTTATTCCACATCACGCGCGTTTCCCCCTTAACATTACATTTTGCCTTTATTAGGCTGTTCAAAAATAAAAAAGTTATACCGCACAATTTTGTCGGGCTGTAAACTTCCTAATCTCAAATTACCTGTAACCTCTTCAATTGCCTTAACATACCATAATTAAAAATAGATTTATTAAAGGAGGTTGTTCTGGTGACAGAGACGCTGGGTACCGTTTTCCGCAGCCCATGGTTTATGGTAGGTTGCTTGTGTTTCTTTTTATTTATCATTTTCCTGCTGATTATATGTTGCCTTTGCTTCGGTCCGGTGGTGTAGCCGGAATAACGGCAAATATAAAAGGGTCCTCAGCTGTTTTACGAGGACCTTTTTATTTTGGGATGTTAATTTTCTTATATTGTGTTTACGTATATAGACACAATTTCAGCGTACAGTTACGGACAGGCCCCGAGGTCCGGGACATTGGAGCCGGCTGCAGGCGGGCATCATTCTTGCAACAACTGCCGGTATACACTTTTGCCGGAGGTGTGAGTTATGAAATCTGCCAGTGAGTACGTGGAAAGCCTGAAAAGTCTTAATCCGAGAATTTTTTTGGGCGGCAGGCAGGTAAAGCTGCTGGACAACCCCACCACCGTGACCGTGGTCAATGCCAATGCCAGGGTATATGAACTCGGCTCGGACCCTGAGTATGACGATATCATGAACACCGTTTCCCAGTTTACCGGAAAGAAGATAAGCAGGAACCTGCATATTGCGGGAAGTGTCGAAGACCTGGAAAAGAGGGCGGAAATGGCCACACTGACCAGCCAGATGCTGGGAACCTGCAATTACAGGTGTGTAGGGGCGGACACCCTCAACGCCCTGGCGGGAATAACCTGGGAAATGGACCGGGACCTGGGCACCAAATACCATAAAAGGTTTATAGAGCACCTGAAGTACCTGCAGGAGAACGACCTGGCCGTCAGCGGAGCGGTCACCGACGCCAAGGGCGAACGTTCCAAGCGCCCCGGCGAGCAGGCCGACCCCGATGTATACGTCCATATCACCCAAAAGACCGCTGACGGTATTGTTGTAAATGGCGCCAAAGTGAGCCAGAGCGGCGCCATCGGCTCCCATGAAACCATCGTCATCCCCACCATGGGTATGAGGCCCGGTGAGGAGGACTTTGCCGTGGCCTTCGCGGTGCCCAACGGCGCGCCCGGCCTCACCTACATATGCCAGTACACCCCCTTTACCGCCGAGCGCGAGCTGGTGGAGGCCAGGTACCTGGGCAACCCGCTTTACGGCCAGCGCGAAACCAGCGTGATGATTTTTGAAAATGTGTTTATACCCTGGGAGCGGGTCTTCCTGTGCGGCGAAACAAAGTACTGCGGCCGGCTCATCGCCCGCTTTGCCAAGACCCACCGGATGAACTGCGGGGGGGCCTGCAAGGTTGGCTTCGCCGACCTGGTTATCGGCGCCGCCCAGTTGCTGGCGGAATACTCGGGAGTGCAGAAGGCACCGCACATAGTGGACAAGATCACCGACATGGTCAGGATCAGCGAAACGGCCAGGGCCTGCACGGTGGCCGCCGCCCTTAAGGGCAAGGAGGAACCGGCCGGATCGGGCTTTTACATGCCGGACGACATTTTCGGCAACGCCGCCAAGCTGACCATTGCCGACGGGTTCTGGGATATAATGAAGTGGGCCGGCGATATCGGCGGCGGCCTGGCCGTGACCATGCCCGGTGAAATGGAACTGGACAACCCCGAGACCGCCGGCTACATCAGAAAGTATTTAAGAACGGGCGCCCCGGCGGAGGCCAGGCTGAGAATGGCCAAGTTCATCCAGAACTGGTGCTCCGGGCTGCACGGCGCCGGCACCTGGCACGGCGCGGGATCGCCCATGGCGCAGAAGATGGCCCTGTACGGCCTGGCGGACCTGGAAAAGAAGAAAACCCTGGCCAAAAACCTGGCCGGGCTGAAAGACGGGAATTGAAAAAACGGGAATTGGGCACTGCTTACATACACTTAGATTATAATCACTGCTGTATTCTTTTTATTATCAAGGGAGACGGGGCGAGGGGCTCCTTCTTTATTACAAAGGACTGCTTTACCAGGTCCAATGCTCTTTTCAGCCTGGCGCCGGGGTTGTGGTGCAGGGTGGCCAGGGGTTCCCCGGCGGTTACCCGGTGGCCCTCCTTTTTGTGCAGGACCACCCCGGCCGCCAGGTCAATGGCGGAATCCCTGGTTTCCCTGCCGGCCCCCAGGCTCATGGCGGCAAGGCCGATCTTCATGGCGTCGCATTCAGCCACAAACCCACCGGTTTCCGCCACTATGACAGTTTTGCCGGCGGCTTCGGGGAGCAGGGACGGGTTAGTCAGCACCGCCGGGTCACCGCCCTGGGCGGTGACCATTTCCCCGAACCTGGCCAGGGCGCTGCCGTTCCGCAGGTTGTTTTCCAGAATACTCCATGCCTCTTCTACGGTTTTGGCCCTGCCGGCCAGCACCAGCATTTCGGAACCCAGGGCCAGGCACAGTTCCCTTAGGTCCTCCGGTCCGCGGTTTTGCAGGGTTTCTATGGCTTCCCGGACCTCCAGGGCATTTCCCACGGCCAGGCCCAGGGGCTGGTCCATGGCCGTGATCAGCGCCACCGTGCGCCGGCCCAGGCTGTTGCCTATGCCCGCCATCAGCCGGGCCAGTTCCACCGCCCCCTGGGGATCTTTCATAAAGGCCCCCCTGCCCGCCTTCACGTCCAGTACAATGGCGTCCGCCCCGGAGGCCAGCTTCTTGGACATCACGCTGGCCGCGATAAGGGATATGTTGTCCACCGTGGCGGTGACATCTCTCAGGGCGTAGAGCTTTTTGTCCGCGGGCACCAGGTTGCCGGTCTGGGCGGCCACCGCCAGCCCTATGTCCCCGACCTGCCTGATAAAGTCCCGGCGGTCCATCTCCACCTTAAAGCCCGGGATGGACTCCAGCTTGTCTACGGTGCCCCCGGTGTGGCCCAGTCCCCTGCCGGACATCTTGGCCACCGGCACGCCGGCCGAGGCCACCAGGGGGGCCAGCACCAGGGTGGTTTTGTCGCCGACTCCGCCGGTGCTGTGCTTGTCCACCTTTATGCCGGTCAGCCCGGAGAGGTCTATGGTTTCTCCGGACCTGTACATGGCCATGGTCAGGTCGGATGTCTCCCTCTGGTTTAAACCCCGGAAAAAAACGGCCATGAGCAGGGCCGACACCTGGTATTCCGGTATGGTCCCGCGCACATAGCCGTCTACCAGGTATTCTATTTCAGCCCGTTCCAGTTCACCGCCGTCCCTTTTTTTCAGTATAATGTCATACATCCTCATGATCTTTACCTTCCCGGCAGTATAATATCTCCCGCAAAGCTCCTGCCCGCGGTGATGGTCAGGTTAAATGTTTCGGCCAGGGTGGCGGCCACGTCGGCAAATGTATCCCTGACGCCCAGGTCCGCTCCCTGCCGCACCGGCCCGCCGGTGACCAGCAGGGGCACATACTCCCGGCTGTGGTCGGTGCTGGCGGTGGTGGGGTCACAGCCGTGGTCCGCGGTAATAATAAGAATGTCGTTTTCTCCAAGGGCGCCGGTTATTTCGGGCAGGCGCCGGTCAAAGGCCTCCAGCGCGGCGGCGTAGCCGGCGGGGTCATTGCGGTGGCCGTACAGCATGTCGAACTCCACCAGGTTGGTGAATACCAGGCCCCTTTCCTGATTCCCGGCCAGTTCCACCGTCCGGTCGGTCCCCTCCATGTTGTTTTTGGTATAAACGGCCCGGGTTATGCCGGCGCCGGCGAAAATATCGTTTATCTTGCCCACCGCCACCACGGGATAGCCCGCTGAGGACAGCAGGGTCAGTATATTGGGCCGGGGCGGGGCCAGGGAAAAGTCATGCCTTCTCTCGGTCCGTTTGAAGTTTCCCGGCCGGCCGGTAAAGGGCCTGGCGATCACCCGGCCCACCGCATGGTCGCCGGTCAGTATTTCCCTGGCGATCCTGCACATTTCGTAGAGTTCCGGCACTGGAACGACCTCTTCATGGGCCGCGATCTGGAAAACACTGTCGGCCGATGTGTAAACAATGGGCTTCCCGGTCCTGATGTGTTCCTCCCCCAGTTCCTTGATGATCTCGGTCCCCGAGGCCGCCTTGTTGCCCAGCGCCTGCCGGCCGGTTTTTTCCTCAAAGGCCCCGATCACTTCCGGGGGAAAGCCGTTTGGGTATACCGGGAACGGCCTGTCCAGGATAATGCCGGCGATCTCCCAGTGTCCGGTGGTGGTGTCCTTGCCCGGCGATTTGGGTGACATCCTGCCGTAGCAGCCGGCTGGATTGGCCGCCGGGCCGACCCCCTGGAAATCGCCCAGGTTGCCCAGCCCGAGGGCGCCGAGGTTGGGCAGGCTGATGCCGTTGACGGCCCGGGCGCAGTTGGCCAGGGTATTGCTGCCCTCGTCACCGTACTTCCAGGCGTCCGGAAGCTCCCCGATACCCAGGCTGTCCAAAACGATCAAAACAACTTTGTTTATCAATACCGCTTCGAACCTCCAACCTTGAACTTAGAGAATCAGGCTCTTGGATGTGTTTTACGGTAAACGTCTTTCAGCCTGCTGCCGGTCAAATGGGTGTATATCTGGGTAGTGGAAATATCTGCATGGCCCAGCAGCTCCTGGACCGCCCGCAGGTCCGCCCCGTTTTCCAGCAGGTGGGTGGCGAAGGAATGTCTCAGCGTGTGCGGGGTAATGTCCTTCTTTATGCCTGCCCTGGCGGTGTACTTTTTAATTATCTTCCAAAACCCCTGCCTGGTCATTTTGTTTCCGTACCGGTTCAGGAACAGGTACTGGCTGCCGGACTTACCCATTAATTTGGCCCTCGCCCTTTGCAAATATGCCTGCATGTAATGCCCGGCCACCTGCCCGATGGGCACAATTCTTTCCTTTGAGCCCTTGCCGAGGCACCTTATATAGCCTTCCTCCAGGTTTATGCCGCCCCTGTCCAGGGAAACCAGCTCCGACACCCTCATCCCGGTGGCGTAAAGCAGTTCCAGCATGGCCTTGTCCCGCAGCCCGGCAGGGGTGCTGGTGCGCGGCTGGGCCAGCAGCCTGTCCACCTCCCCGGTGGTCAGCACCCGCGGCAGTTTCTGTACCTTTTTGGGTGATTCCAGGTTTTCCGTGGGATCGGCCTCCAGGCGGCCGTCGTTGATCAGGAATCTGTAGAGGGACTTGAGGGCGGCCAGGCGCCTGGAGATGGTGGCGGCCGACTTTCCTTCCTTTTTCAACTCCAGCAGGTAGGCCGGCACCGCGCCCCTGCCGTCCTGGCCCAGGGGATCAAACCCTTTCCGCTGGCAGAAGTTTTTAAAAAAAACCAGGTCGGACCGGTATGAAACCACGGTGTTCCTGGCCAGCCCCCTCTCCACGGCCAGGAAATTTAAAAAATCCCTGATGGCCCTGTCCATTCGCAACCACCTGCCCCCGTTTGCAGTAAAATTTTCCACACCGGCATCGCAAATACCTTTCACTGCAATGATAAAAAATATCGCCCCCGTTGCCAGGGGCAATATTCCTGCCTGCTGTCGCCTTGCCTGCTTTATGCGTTTTTATTTTATTATCCTGACCGGGCAGGCCGCCTTTTGGGCCACCTCCCGGCTCAAGCCGCCTTTGATAATTTTTTTGATCCCGGTGTATCCCCTGGATCCCATAACTATTTCATCAAAACCTTCCCGTTTTGCCACTTTGCAGATCACCTGCACGGGATCTCCCTCAAGCAGCGCCGTCTGCACGTGCAGTCCCCGGCTTTCAAATATAAAACTTGCCCGGCGCCTGATTTTATCTGCCAGCTCTGCAATCTTAACGCTGTACTCGTCCCCGGGTATGCCCAGGAACCCGGCCAAATCCCGGGTAAAGGGCGTCACAAACAATACCGTGCAGGCGATATCACCGCCCGAGGCCATTAACTGCGCTACGTACTCCGCTGCCTTAATTGAACACCTGGAACCGTCAAAGGGGAGAAGAATTTTATAAGGCATAAGCTTCACCCCGGCATCAATAACGGTTTTGCTATTTTGTCAACCAAGACAGATAATAACCATTTTTAAGATAATAATACAAAAACCTTTTGATTATAGCAATGTAAGACTTGTAAATATTTAAGGTATTGTTTAATTTATTGTTTCAGGCGGGAGAATTGTCGTATAACCGGCGTCAGTGGTTGAAATATTCAAGGGCATGATATATATTTATTTTTGGCGGCCAAAAGGCCGGGATTGTCGTTCACCATTCCGCAGGAAATAAATTATGGGATGGCAGCGGGGGAGGCAAACGGTGTTTAATAATATACTGGTAGCTTTTGATGGTTCCAGTCACTCGACACAGTCCGCCAGATTTGCGGCGGAAATTCATAAGGCCGTGCCGGGGGTAAAAATAACAGTTATTACTGTCCTGACCTTTACCAGAGATGAAGCCGGCTTTTTGGGCCTCTCCGGCGGGGAATATGAGAAGGCGGAGAAATCGATTGAGGAAAAATACTTTGGGGAAATCAAAAATTACTTTGATGCTTCAGGTGTTCCTCTGACTACCGTGGTCAGAGAAGGAGACCCGGCAAAGGAGATTGTCAGGTTTGCCGAAGAGAACGGTATCGACCACATTGTTATTGGCCGGAGGGGACTGGGAAACATCCGGGGCGCGCTGCTGGGAAGCGTAAGCGCCAAAGTTATTCATTCCGCCAGGTGTCCGGTGACCGTGGTTAAGGATAAATAACAGCAAGACTGACAGTGGGGTATGACAGAAGTGAAAATTATAAGCGTTGGTTTCGGCGGTTTTCTTGGCGCCCTGGCCCGGTACTATTTATATGCTCCATTAAACTCCAATTCGGTATTTCCGTGGGGAACCCTGACCGTAAACCTGCTGGGGAGTTTTTTGCTGGCCTTTTTTTTGACCGTCGCCCTGAGGTATTTTTACCACAGGTCATTCCTGGTCCTGGCCGTATCCACCGGCTTTACCGGGTCGTTTACCACCTTCTCGGCGGTAAGTGTGGAAATGGTAAAATTGGCGGCTGTAAGCCCCGCGCTGCCCGTTGTTTATATCGCCGCGAGCTTTTCAGCCGGCCTGTTTCTGGCTTTTGCCGGCAGGCGCCTGGGAAATATCTTTTCTTCGATAGTTGATGGAAGGCTGATGGCCGGGGAGGCCGATAATGTTGATTAAAATACTGCTTGTGGGCGCCGGTGGATTTTTAGGCGCCTCGGCCCGTTACATCCTGGGCAAATACATTAATAATTTGTGGAAAGGCAATTTCCCCCTGGGGACTTTCCTGGTCAATACCGGCGGCAGCTTTTTGCTCGGCCTGGCAGTTCTTCATCCCCATCTTGGCCACGCCCTGGACAAAAACTTGAGCCTGGGGATCGGAGCCGGTTTTTTGGGGGCTTTCACAACCTTTTCCACCTTTGAATACGAAACGCTTAATTTGCTGGAAAAAAGAAAAACGGCAACCGCCGCTGTTTACGTTCTTTCCAGCTTTGCTGCCGGCTTTGCCGCCGCCTGGCTGACCAGGCTGCTATAGCCTTTCTCCCGGCTGCGGTGGATGTTTGAATTTATCGCCTAAAGCCGAGCAAAATATAGCCCGTAAAGGTTTATGCCGGCGGGGTGTTGCTTATGGATATTGTTAAGGAGACGGCGGGCGTCCGGGCGGGCAAAAGCGAACTGGAAAAGGCCTTATCGGGCGGCCTTCACGGAGCGCCGGAATTCAAGCGGGAGAAAAAACTGCGCTACTTGTCCGCTCTCTTTATATAACTTTCCCCCCTTCATCAATCCCTTTTACTTTGTAAAAATTTTTCCGAGAGTGCTTGTGCAAAATTGCACAATATTGTAGAATTATCCTAAGTACAGCATGTATATAGGTCATTCATATCCCTATGGACGAAGTATTAATGGTAAGTGAGAATTCGTATTTGGTCAAATTCATTTATTGAATGGAGTTGATGTAATGTATTTTCCTGTTTCAGGTGTTGAGGTGAATCCTTTCATACCACCTTTGGTTGCTTTTTTAGTATCTTCAATAACTTCAACCGCCGGTGTTTCGGGAGCATTTTTACTTTTGCCCTTTCAGGTTAGCGTGCTTCAATATACCAGTCCGTCGGTCAGTCCCACAAATTTAATTTATAACATAGTGGCTATTCCGGGCGGACTGTACAGGTTTATCAAAGAAGGGCGCATGGCCTGGCCTCTGACCTGGGTGGTGATTGTGGGAACCCTGCCGGGAGTTTTCCTGGGTTCCTGGGTTAGAATAGTATATTTACCCGATCCGGGGGCTTTCAAGTTATTCGTGGGTTTAGTGCTGTTATACCTGGGAGTGAGGTTGGTTTTTGAGTTTACCGGTGGCTCTAAAAACAAAAAAGCTCGGAATAAAGCACTGGAGCAGAAATTTAAAGAACGGATGGAGCAAATGAGGACCGAAACCAATAAAAAAATCGCTGCCGGCCTGCCGGCTGACGCCATCGTTAAAACAAAAAGTTTCTCCCTCAGGAAAATTGAATATGAATTCTGGGGTGAGACATATTCCTTCGGCACCGTAACAATTTTCACGCTGGCGCTGGCGGTGGGGTTGATCGGAGGAATATACGGGATTGGCGGAGGCGCTATCATTGCTCCATTCTGCGTTTCCATTCTGGGCTTGCCGGTCTACACGGTGGCCGGGGCGGCCCTGGCCGGGACATTCCTCACTTCCATCGCGGGAGTGGTATTTTACTCCATACTGGCAGTAACTGCGGTAGGCGCCTCCACCAACGTGGCGCCCGACTGGGCTTTAGGCGCCTTATTCGGAGTGGGTGGCCTCTTGGGAACGTACTGCGGCGCATATGTACAAAAGTACTTAAAAGAAAAAATTGTGAAGGGAATAATGGCCGCACTTATACTCTTCCTGGCTTTACGCTACATCATTCAGTTCTTTATTTAACATCTTAAGGTACGGGTTATATGCAATACCAGACTTTTTTTATGGGGATGGTCTGATGTGTGCCGATAACAATGAAAAAAATACCAATAATGGTGTGTCCGTTCCGCTGGAAAAACTGACACAGCCCGCAATCTTACTATTGCTGGTAAAAAATGAGACCCACGGATATGAACTTATCCAAAAGCTCAACCAAATGGACTGCATTGACGGCGAATTGGAGGCGGCCACAGTATACAGAATGTTGAGGCGGATGGAACAGGACGGCTTGATTGTTTCCAGGTGGGAACACGGCGAATTCGGCCCCGCCCGGAGACAGTATGAACTGACCGTTCAAGGCCGGAAATCCCTTGACGACTGGGCCACGGCTCTTAAAGCCCGGGTAAAACAGATAGAAGCCTTTATCTCAAATTACAACAGCTTGGAAAATGAATAATCATAAAAACCAAGAACCCTTTAAAACAGGCGGGGAATTAAAACTAACTGGAGGTCAGGGTATGGAAGACAATAAAGAAGTGCTGAAAATACTGCACGCCGGAGCTTTGAGAAAACCCATGAAAGAGTGTGTCCACTTATTCTGGAATGATTACCCTCATGTGGAGGTCGCACTTGATTATGCCGGATCCAGGGCCTGCGCCCATGCCATATTGGAGGGGCGGAACGTTGACGTGGTGGCGCTGGCTGACCCCCATGTTTTTGAGGATATGTTGGTGCCGGAGCACGTTGATGTGTTTTTTGTGTTCGCCACCGATCAAATGGTTTTGGCCTACGATGAGTTCTCCCAGTACAGCAGCGCCATCAATAAAGATAACTGGATGGAGGTACTACTTGAAGACCGGGTTTCTTTTGCCAGATCAGACCACAATCTTGACCCGTGCGGATACAGAACGTTGATGGTCTGGCAGCTGGCCGAAAAATTCTACAATAAACCCGGCCTTTTTGAAAACTTTAACCGGAAATGCAGCCAGGAATGCATTTATCCCAAGTCTATAGATTTGGGCGGCGCGTTACTGGAAGGCAAGGTTGATTATATATTTGAATACCTTTCCGTTACAAAACAGCTGTGCTTTAAACATATCGGGTTTCCCGATAAAATAAATCTCTCCAATCCCGCCCACGCCGATTACTATTCACAGGTAACCATCACGGTTACCGGCAAAGGGGGAGGAATTTCACTGGTCAGAGGCGCTCCTATAGAATTTGCCGCTGCCATACCCAAAAACAGCTCCAAAAAGGAGCTTGCCAACCACTTTGTAAAGTTGCTTACCAGCCCGGAAGGAGAAAGAATTCTGGAAGACTGCGGGTTAATATCCTGTTGACCTAAGCATCAGAAGGAGAATCCTTGCCCCCGGAAAGAACCACCGCCAGCCCCAGCGCGGCTAAAAGCCCCAGCGTTCCTCCGAAGTAGAACGTGGCGCCGGCCCCGTAATAATTCCAGAGCAGACCGCCGATCATGGAAGCAGGCAGCAAACCTATCCCCACCAGGGTGGCGTGCAGGCCAATCAGGGTGGCCTTCTGACCGGCCGGGGCGATTTCGGCCACCAGGGCCTTCTCCACTCCCTCGGTGGCGGCGCTGTACAGCCCGTAAAGGCCGAATAGCAGCCACAGGTAAACGCTGTCTGTGACCATGGCAAATCCAAAGTAAACCACCCCGTAAAAGGTGTACCCAAGAACCAGCAGTGTGCGCCTGCCGATACGGTCGGACAGTGCTCCGGCCGGAAAGGCCGCCAGGGTATATACCACGTTGAATACCAGGTAAAGAAGGATAACCGTTGATGTACCGAAGCCCATATTCTGCGCCCGGAGCAGGAGAAACTGGTTGGATGAATTGCCCAGGGCGAATAAAAAAACCACCAGTAAAAATTTTTTCAGCCGGGGGTTCAGATCCGACCAGGAAAGGGAAAGGCGTTTCGCCTGCCCCCCCGCCCTGGCAATCTTCTCCCTGACCGGGAACAGGCAGGCTACTCCAAGCAGGGCCGGGACAAGGGACCATATAAAAACGGCCCGGTAATCCCCTTTATATGCCGTGATAAAATAAAACGCCAGGGCTACCCCGATTACTGCCCCCAGTGAGTCCAGTGCCCGGTGCAGGCCGAAGGCCCAGCCCATTTTATCCTTGTCGGCGGACTCGGCGATCAGCGCGTCCCGGGGCGCGGTGCGCACCCCCTTGCCGAAACGGTCGCCTATCCTGCCCCACAGCACCCATGACCACGAAGCTGCAAATATGTATAGAATCTTTGAAAGGCCGGAAAATCCATAACCGAAAATGGCTAAAGGCTTCCTGCTTTGAAACCTGTCGGAATAATATCCCGAAAACACTTTAAGCAAGCTGGCCAGGCTTTCCGCTATACCCTCGATAACCCCCACCACAGCCGGAGTGGCCCCCAGCCGGTTAACCAGATACAGCGGTATAAGAGGGTAAACCATTTCACTGCTGATGTCGGTTAATAAACTCACCAGGCCGAGCAAGATTATATTAAAAATTTTTATCACTCCCCCCAATTAGAACAAGGACGACTGATTTTTTTGAAATATAAAGGTCAGTTAAATTCCTGTTTAGGTTTAGCAACCAGCAAGTCCTCCGGCTCCCTGTCCGGCAGGAAAAATCCCTGGGCAATCAGGGTTGGGATAACACCGCTCAAAACCACACCGGTGACCAGGATGGAATACTGTGACTGGCTGATGATATTGTGAGTCAGGCCAAACATAGCGGAAATGCTGCCGAATGTCAGCCCGGTGGACATGAGCAGGGTGGTATACATTGATTCCCTCTTCCCAAATCTGAAAAGTTTTGTCAGAGGCAGTACTCCGATAAATTTTGCCGCTATTTTAACTGCGAGGAATATCAAGATTAGTGCTATTCCAACCCAAAGCGCCTTTAAGGATATCAGCAGGCCGGCCTTCAGGAAGAAGAAGGGCGTTAATAAGGCAAAGGCGCTGGTTCTCATCCGGTAGACCATATCTTTCTCCCTGTCAAGTAATGTGGCCAGGGCCAGGCCCAACAAATAGGCGGGTAAAACTGCCTCGCTGTTCGCCTTCAGCGCCAGCCCGCCCAGCAGGAATAATACAAAATAAACGTACTTGACTTCCGCCTGGCTTACCCGGCCTCCCAGGGCTTTCACCACGGGGCCGGTGAATTTATAAACCAGAATGAGCCCTATCACTGTAATTGCGATAAATAAGTAAAGCCATGAGTTAAAGTGGGCAAACAAAATACCTAAAGCCAAAACTGTACCGAGGTCGTTTACAAAACAGGCGGCCAGTATTATTTTTCCGAGATCTGTGGCATTATAACCGGTTTCCACCATCACGGCATAGACAATAGCCACCGAAGTTGTGGACAGGGCGATCCCTGCTATTTCAGAAGCTGCCAGGGTCCAGCCGGCTACGTAGTAAGCGTAGGCGAAGCAGGCCAGAAAGGGAAAGAGAAACGCTACTGAGCCAATGATAACGCTTTCTTTGAATTTAGTCCGGAGCACTACGGGATCGACTTCCGCGCCGGCCAGGAATGTTAATAAAATACTTCCGAAACCGGCTAAGAAATCAACCCAGGGGGTAGTGTGCAATCCTAAGAAATTGCCGCCGATAACCCCCACCATAATTTCCACCATGGCCACAGAGATTCCCAGCCGCACTGAAATTATTGATGCGGCCAGGGCCAGCCCTACCCAAAATGCCGCGTCCAACCAGATGTTCATAGCTTACCTCCATTCAAATCTTCATTCTGTCAAGTTTAGTTTGACGAAAGTTATAATTCCACAGCAACCACCTCCTGTTAAAGTCATGCCTTTGGGCACAAAAAAACTCCCGCCGTGAAGGTAGGAGTTATTAGCTTTAGAAGCGTTAGACGAACTCCATCGCCCTGCCTTTGTCAAGCAGAAATATTATCAGTTGGTGCTTTCCGGCTGTTCGTCAATAATTTCTTCGTGGGCAAATACATACCCGCCGAACTCATCTATCCTTTCCTGACACTTTTCCAACATTTCCAGGGCCGTATCAGCCCTGTTGGCCTGAAAAAAGTCACGTTCCCTGATTTTTTCGAACCACTTTTTCAGTTTTTCAAAGTCTTCCTCATTTTCCTCCAATTCACCGAAGGTAAAATGCTGGTTGGCAATTTCTTTGTCTATTTCTTTGAAAAAATCCCGGCACCGGTCGATGACCTCGTCATATTCTTCATTTCTGGCCTGGTTGAACATATCAACAACAGATTGCTCCTGCAGTAAAAATCCGCCTTTGACCAGGTGGGCCTCCCCTCCGTAGCTTTCAATTTCGCGCCTCAGAAGGCGGAAGTTTTTTTCTGTTTTGCGGTTTAAAGGCAGTATGCAGACGGAGCTTTGCAGGTATACTGCCCCCATCGCCTTTATTTTCCGCCAGATTGAAGCCCTGTAGCGGGTAGGCTCCGAGGGTACTTTGTAGATTAAAATCAACCATTCATTCATTATATTACACCGCAGTAATAACTATTGTTATAAGTAAGTTAACACATGTGTGGGGTGTTGTCAAGGAGTTATTTCACAATGCATCCCTAACAATCGTTATTCTTTATTGACACACATCCATTTGTTAAATTAAAATAAGTATTACATAATATATATCCAGGCGATGGGGCTCGCCATATTGCTTGAAAAAGCTGATAGCTCCTACGGCAAGTCACTTGCTTGCCAGTAGGGGCTTTAAATTTTTCCATGAGAGGGAGATGGGTTTGGATAGCGGTTACGGTTATCTCAAAAAAGAAGTCCAGAATGAACTGGAGGCGGTTATGTCGTGTGCCCGCCAAAGGAAGTCGGTATACCTGGCGGATTATTTAAAAGAGGCGGGGGAGAAACTCGGACAGGATAAGTTCAATCTTGTAGTCCTTGGTGAATTTAAAAGAGGTAAGACAACCTTCCTTAATGCCTTGCTAGGAGCCGAAATTTTGCCCACTGCCGTAGTCCCCCTGACCTCGATAGTAACCACAATCCAGTACGGAGAAACTTTAAAATGCAAAGTTGTTTTTCAAAACGGTGACATAAAAGAAATACCCCTTTCCGAAGTAGCCGATTATGTAACCGAAGAGGGCAATCCCACCAATGAAAAAAAGGTGAAGCTGGTTGAGATAGAATACCCCTCGCCATATTTAAAGGAAGGGTTACTTCTGATTGATACTCCGGGTGTCGGCTCCATTTACCGGAATAACACCGATGAGACGTATAATTTCCTTCCCAAGGTAGATGCCGCCATCTTCCTGCTTTCCTCCGACCAGCCTCTCAGCCAAACAGAAATTGAGTTCTTAAAAAAAGTGAAACAGTTTTCTGCTAAAACTTTTTTTGTTCTAAACAAAATTGATTACCTGGACGAAAAGGACCGGCCTAAGGCGCTGGATTTTGCCGAAAGGGTCCTGGAAGAACGAGCAGGCTTTAATAACATCAATATAATTCCCTTGTCAGCAAAAATGGCTCTGGAAGGGAAAGTTAAAAAAAGCCCCAAAATCCTTGCCGGCAGCAATCTCCCGGAATTTACACGGCTGCTGGAACGGTTTTTACTAACCGAAAAGGGGGCGACTGCGCTGGCGGCCGCCTGTTCCAAGGGACTGAACGCCGCTAACGAACTGCTGATCGGTATAGAACTGGAAACAAAAGCCCTGAGGATTCCCCTGGAAGATTTGCGCGCCAAAATTGATCTTTTTGATCAGATGGTGGAAAATCTTAATCAGGAACAGCAGGATAATAAATATATTTTCAAGGGCGAGATGGAAAAGGTTTACCACGAACTGGAGAGAGAGATAACAAGATTTCAAGAAACTCAAAACATTTTATTGGAAAAAGAGGTTGACAGGATTTACCGGGAAAAGAAGAACCTGTCCGGCGTGGAGCTTTTGAAGTTTCTTAAAGCTTTCATTGAATCGGCTGTAAAAGACGCCTTTGAAGAGTGGAGGCCCGAAGTTGAAGAAAAAGTAAGGGCTGCTTTTGAAAAAGTGGTGATCAGATTTACGGGGAAAACTAACCGGGTTATAGATGAGCTTTTAAGGCAATCGGCGGAAATCTTTGAAATCCCCATTGAAGGGTTTACAAAGATGGAGGCTATTACAGACGAGTCTAAACTGTATTATGTTTTTGGCGAGGAACAGACCATGTTTTTACCCGAGCCTTTAAAAATCGGCGCATTTTTCCTGCCCAAATTTCTGGCCGGGCCGGTGATCCTGCGGGAAATGAAAAATAAAATAGTGCGGGAGTTGGACAGGAACTGCGGCCGGCTTAGAACCGACTACAACGACCGGATATACAAGAGCGCCAGGGCATTCCAAAAAGCCTTCGAGGAAAAGTTCACCTCGGCGGCTGAAGGTACCCGGACCGTACTTGCCCGGGGTGTAGAAAAAAGGCAACAGAGTGAAAAGGAAGTTGACGAGGCTCTTGCCAAAATAAAAAAACAGAAAGATCAGCTGTATGACGTAAAAGCACGTTTACAAGCTGTAATGAAAGGGAAGAGTTTAATTTTATAGCCCATCCCGAAATGTTTCCGGGTCAGAATACAGAATCCAGGAGCCAGAATCCAGAATAATAATCAAGGTATTTTATACGGGTGGTGGCGCCTCGAGCGCCGACGTGGTCGAGGTGGCCGTGTGTAAGAACGACTGCCTTCGGCCGGCTGGCCGGACCAAAGCGTTCCTGCGCGCCTTCCAGGATACGGCCGGCGGAATTCGGCATGCCGGCGTCCACGCTTAAGCTGTTTTAATCTTGATCAGCTCGTATTCCCTGCTGCCCAAGCCGATTTCCTCCCCGTGGGCCAGTTGCCTGCTCCAGTCAATGTCCGGGTAGAGGGCGCCGAATTTGTCTTTCGCGTCCTCTTTGCCTTCCAGTTTTGAGCCGGGAAGCACCCTTTCGGCGTTGACCAGGTCAATGCACGCCTGGTCGATGGCCACCGGGTCCAGGGAAGCCAGGATGCCTATATCCCTTACTACCGGGGCGTCCGTGAAGCTGAAGCAGTCACAGTCCGGGGAGATGTTGTTGAGGAAGTTGATGAAGCCGGCCTTGCCCCTTTTATTGATCAGGACTCCGGCGGCGTATTCGGCCATTTTTTCCTGCAGGGCGTCCTTCTGGTTGTTGCGCCAGTTCACCGCGATGGCCCCGTGCGGGCAGGTGACCGTGCATTCTCCGCAGCCTATGCACAGTTTTTCGTCCACCACCGCCATTTTCAGCTCTCCCACCGCGATTGCCCCGGTGGGACACCACTGGTGGCACCGGGAACAGGCCTTGCACTTTTCCGGTTTTACCCTCGGCAGCATGTCCGAATGCATGATTTGCTTGCCGGACCTGGAACCGCAGCCCATGCCGACATTCTTTATGGCCCCGCCGAAGCCGGCGGCCTCATGCCCTTTAAAGTGCGAAACGGCTATCAGGGCGTCGGCCAGCACCACCGCGCTGCCTATTTTAACTTCCTGGCAGTGCTTGAAGTTGACCGGCACGCTCAGGTAATCTTTGCCGCTCAGTCCGTCGGCTATAATCAGCGGCGCGTTCACCACCGCGTAGTCGAAACCGTTCTCTATGGCGGTCTGCAGGTGGTTCACTGCGTCCGACCTGCTCCCCTTGTACAGGGTGTTGGCGTCGGTGAGAAAGGGCTTTCCGCCCGCTTTTTTAACCTCGTCCACGATCTTCCTGATAAACTGGGGCCTGATATAGCCGGTGTTGCCCTTTTCACCAAAATGCAGCTTAATGGCCACCAGGTCCCCCGGTGAGATGATTTCATTCAGGCCGGCCTCGGCAAACAGCTTCCCCACCTTATCTATCAGGTTGAATTTTTGTGTAGCCCTCATGTCGGTGAAAAATACCTTTGATGACATGGCCTTCCCCCTATTCAGAATGTTTTATCAAGGAATCGTCTCCTTTATTCTCTATATTATTATTTCCATACTTCCTGCCATTTCCCTGCTGCTCCAAAAGAAAACCCGGCTAATACTCAGGGTTGGACGCCTTGTAATATTTTTTTAACTTCTCTAAAATGCGGTCGTCTCCGTCTGTGACGGGGTAGTCCACTTCCCGGAATACCTTCATCGGGTTGCCGTGCGGATTGCCCCTGTTTATCCACCGCCGGTAATAATCGGTGGCCTCCCGGATTACTCCCAGCAGCTGCATGGCCAGAATGACCATTATGGCCACGGCCAGCAGTGTTTTAAACGCCTGCATCATCTTTTTCTTGATCTCTATTATAAAAAACAATTTCATTCACTCCCGTCACTTGCTCCAGTATCCGGAAGATATCATGCCCGCCGCCAGTTTGGTGAAAAGAGGTGTTATATATCCTTCTATAAATCCGGCCCCCATGGTAATCAGCAGCACCGCGGCCATGATGGCCGTGTATTTTAAAAACCCCGGCAGTACACTGACGGCGGTGTTAAAGTTCCTTTTTAAAAGGAGCAGGGCAAACATTATGGAAGAAGATGCGCCAATACAGATAGCCGGCACATAAAGCAGGTTGTGCGGGAGAATGGCCGCCATGGTTAGCAGTACGCCGCCCAGGGACAGGTCCCCGGTCAAAAACCCCGCTGCAAACCCAATCACAAAACCTCTTACGAAGAGTATGGCCAGGGTTACCGGCATGCCAATCACGGTCAGCCCCAGGAGGTAGATGGCGGCCACCATAATCATGTTATTGACCATGGCGTTTTTAGCCATCCTGGCCGATTCAAAGTTTACCCCCTCGACCTTTTGCACGAAATCCCTTATATATAAGCTGAGTTCCTCAGACTTTGCCTTGTCCATCCTGCTGGCAGACATAGACCCAACCAGCAGCCCGACTGAAAAAACAAACAGCACAATCAGGTGTACCGGCCAACCGCTAATAAGAATTGAAGCCAGTCTGCCGGGGGCTTTCCTTTCATAACCGTTCATCGCATCTCCCCCAAACACAACCTGTCCATAAATATTAATATTAGGGCTTAAATGTCAATATGCCAATCCACCTATGACAGCATGTACCGGGCCAGGGAGATATTCCGGGTGGAGTCCGCGGTCATTGTCACCCAGAACTTCCACCTCCCCAGGGCGGTTTATACGGCCAGGAAACCGGGCATTCCGGCAGTGGGAATAAGTGCGGACAGGCACGTGTATGCAGGGGCGGAGGTATATGACCTGCGGGAGGTGCCGGCCAGGGTCAAGGCCTTCGCCCAGATAGCCGCAGGTTCAAAGCCCCGGTTTCCGGGTGAGGTGATTCCCGTCAGCGGGGACGGCAGGTCTACCCACGACCTGCGTGATTGAATTAATTTTCCGCAGGTTATTGGGAAAATTAATCAGTTTCGGCTGCGGACCATTTCCAGTATGACTTTGTAAATATATTCCGCGGCCAGCAGATCCTCAAGGGAATTGCCGCTGGCGGCTACCACCGCCACCCCGGCGTCCAAGCGGCGTGCCGCCTCGACCGCCCTCCGGGCCGCCTCGCCAGCCGAGGCGAATCCGCTTTTTTTAAGGGTCCTGGCCACCGTGCCGGTCAGCACCGCCGCGGCCCCGGCGTTAACAGCGGCGTCAAAGGCCACCCCACCGGAACCGGTGGCCCCCAGCACCACCTTTCCACTCATATCTACTAATCCCGGGGTTTCCGCCCCAAGGTTCGGCGCTACTGCCGTTACTTCCGCTCCGGAGGACTGAATCCCTTCGATTGCCCCGGCAATTCTTTCCTTGCGCTCAATATCACCGCCCACCCTGGGTTCGGCCAGCACCACCACTGATGTCCCCAGCCGCTGCGCCTCCCTCCCGGCCATGGCACCTATCATTTTGGGATCAACCTTCACCGGTGGTCTGGCAGCATCCGGGCTTGCCCCGAACACTGCGGCCGCTCCGGCGTCAATGGCCGCCTCCATGCTGGTTGAAAAGTCAATGACGTCCACCACCACAACCACCATGCCCATGGATCCGGCCCCGGCGGCGCCGCTGGCGTCGGCAGTGAGGATAACTTTAGTCATGGCACACTTCCTTTTAGGTCAGGGATTGGGGGTTGGGATTACGGCTCATAATTTCTGCTGTTATAAACTCCGCCTTGCCGGCATATGATCAAAAAAATCATAAGGAGCAACAATCATGAGCCTATACTGCACCGGAAACGGGATCTATTTCGCCGGCAAGGTATCCCGGCTGATCTGTATCCTGCGCGCCAAGGCCCGTCTTTACCCGACAGTCAGGAGCTTTATCGACTCGCGGCTTAATTAGCCCGGCGGCGTAGATACCGGCTGCCCCGGCGGCGAGGAAAAAATCCGGGTCTTCTTTTATGGACCGGCCCATGGTAGTGGTGGAAAGCCCGTATGCGGCCATTATTTCCGGCACTTTCGAGGTGTTCACCACCACTACCCGGTGTCTGTCCAGTATGCCAGATTCCCTCATCTGCCTTTCCACAAGGGATTTTTTTTCGCCCTGCCAGCCCGGCACGGGGACGGTGCACCCGGTCAGCGCCACCTTTCCCAGGGCAGTCCTGGTGTGGTGGCTCAGTCCGTAATGCCTTTCCCTGCCTTCTGCAAAACTCACCCGCGGCACCGCAATGGCGGTCCCACCCAAGATGTTTACGGCGTTTACGATCTCCCCCTGCTCCAGCGCCGTATGTCCGAATTCGCTGGCGCTGCCCACTATGCCCGGGCCCATTGACACAACTGCCAGGTCCGTCCCGGCGGCCTTGGCCCAAATAAGCCCGCTGTACACGTTTATAGCCTCGTAATCCCCACCGAAGGCTTGCCCGCAGGTTACCGTCAGGTCAATCAGGGATTTGTCCCTGAGTTCCTGCACCAGCCTGCTGATCCAGATGGGCAGGGCGGCCCCGTCGGTCATCAGGTATGCCACCCTGGCGGCCCGCCCGGCGGTGTGCTTGAAGGCGGCGGCCACCGGGGCCAGCATGCTGTGCAGGGTGGCCACCACCACCGGCATGCCGCCCAGGTTTTCAGCCGACCTGTAAGCGGCGCTGCCCGGGTGTTCATCCTCCTCCACGGCCAGGACCTTCACCTGCAGCGGTGTGTACCGCATTTTCATGATGTGCCCCTCCGGGGCCGGGTCGGGCACTTTTTTACCCTCAACGCACATGACAAAGTGGAATCCCCCGGTGCCCAGCCCCTTGGCCACCGCGGTGGTGTTCAGCACCACCCGGTCCCCCACCTCCACCTTTCCGGTCAGCAGGTCGTAGCTTATAGCCTTTTCTTCCCGCTCCCCGATACGCACCGTGATTTCAGTGACGCCCGGCCTCCGGCCGTCAATGCGGGATACCTCGCCCCTCCTGATCAGAATCAAACGTATACCTCCAGTATTTTAAGGCTTAGTAAACTTACTTCCCTGCCTCTTTTATAATTTCCAGCAGGTACCGGCAACTGGCCTCCATGTCCTTTATTCTTATGAATTCCTCGGTGGTGTGCACGTTTTGCATGGCAATGCCCAGGACCGCCGTCGGTATTCCCTTCTCGTTGAACATGTTGGCGTCGCTTCCGCCGCCGGTGGACACCAACCCGGGGACAAGTCCCAGGTTCTCCGCAGCCTTCACCGCCGCCCGGACGACCTTTTCATTTTCGTTAATATTAAATTCCCGGTAAAGCTCCTCCACCTTTATGTCAACCCGGGCCCCGGATGCGGCGGCGGCCTCCGCCAGCTTTTCGGTGATTATTCTGGTCTGCCTGTTTTTCTTGTTCCTGTCCAGGCTCCGGGTCTCGCCCTGGATATTGACCAGGTCCGGCACTATGTTGGTGGCCTTGCCCCCGCTGATTACACCTATATTGGCCGTGGTCTCGGCGTCGATGCGGCCCAATTTCATGCCGGCGATGGCCCTGGCGGCCACCTCGATGGCGTTTATGCCCTTCTCCGGGCAGACGCCGGCGTGGGCTGATTTGCCTCTGATGGCTGCCGATATCCTGTCCTGGGTGGGAGCCCTGGTCACTATGGTGCCCGGCGGACCGTCGCTGTCCAGGACATAGCCCATTTTAGCGTGTATCAGCGAGGGGTCCAGGTTTTGGGCGCCCAGCAGTCCCCCCTCCTCAAAGACGGTAAAGACCGCCTCCAGCCCCCCGTGTTTTATCCCGTTTTCCCCGATTACCCTGAGGGCCTCCAGTATGATGGCTATGCCGGCCTTGTTGTCTCCACCCAGCACGGTGTCACCGGAGGACTTGATTACGTCCCCCTCTACCACCGGCTTTATTCCCCTGCCGGGTTCAACGGTATCCATGTGGGCGCAGATCATCAGCGGCGGCCCGGCGGCGGGGTCGCCTGTTATCCTGGCAATGATGTTGCCGGCGCCGGTGCTGATCTTTTTGCCGGTGTCATCCTCGCTGACCTCAAGGCCCATACCCTTTAATCTCTGCTTCAGCAGGTCAGCCACATTTCTTTCCTGGCCGCTGACACTGTCCACCCTGACCAGTTCCAAAAATTCCGCCGTCATCCTTTCCCTGTTTACCAATCTAACACCCCCGAACGATATCAACCACAGAGAGCACAAAGGACACAGAGATAAAAAAGCTATCAGAAAAATTTTTTAACTGCCCTTCCCGCGCACCAGGGCGGCCCCGGCCTCAAGGGCCTTTAAATTCAGCGGGATCATCTTGTGGTGGTGCGGCGGCAGCACTTCCTTGAGGGATTTTTCCACCGCCTCCGGGGTGACTACCCCGGTCAGCTCAATCAGGGCGCCCAGTATAATGTTGTTGGCCACCTTGCCGCTGCCCAGCTCTTCGGCCATATCGTTGGCCGGCACGTAGAAAACGCTGACGTCCTGCCTTGTGGCCCGGATATCGATCAGTGAGCTGTTGACGAATATTATGCCTCCCGGCACCACGTTTTTTTCAAATTTCTCCAGGGAAGGCCTGTTCATGGCTATGAGCACGGTGGGCTCGCTGACCACCGGCGAGCTGATGGGCCGGCCGGATATGGTGACGCCGCAGTTGGCGGTCCCCCCTCTCATCTCCGGGCCGTACGAAGGTATCCAGGCCACGTGCCTGCCTTCCACCATCCCGGCGTACGCCAGCAGCTGCCCGGTGGACAGCACCCCCTGCCCGCCAAAACCGGCGATCAAAATTCCCTCGAACACCTAGACCACCTCCGCCGGTTTTTTGAATTCACCCAGGGGATAGTAAGGAATCATATTCTCTTCCAGCCACTTGAGGGCCTTTAAGGGAGACAGCCCCCAGTTGGTGGGACAGGACGAAAGCACTTCCACCATGGTGAAGCCCAGCCCCTCCATCTGCACCTGGAAGGCCTTTTTAATGGCTTTTTTGGCCCTGGTCACGTTGGCCGGGTCGTGCACCGAAACCCTGGCGATATAGGCCGAACCGTCCAGCACCGACAGCATTTCGCTCATCCTGACCGGATAGCCGTTTACATCGCGGTTCCTGCCGTAAGGGGTGGTGGTGGTTACCTGGCCCAGCAGGGTGGTGGGGGCCATCTGCCCTCCGGTCATGGCGTAAATGGCATTGTTTATAAAGATAACGGTGAATTTTTCTCCCCGGGCGGCGGCGTGCACCACCTCGCCGGTGCCGATGGCCGCCATGTCCCCGTCACCCTGGTAGGTGAAGACCACCCGGTCCGGCAGCACTCTTTTTATCCCGGTGGCCACCGCCGGCGCCCTGCCGTGGGACGCCTGGAAGGCATCGCAGTCGAAATACTCATAGCAGAATACCGAGCAGCCCACCGGCGCCACCGCTATGCTCCGCTCAAATATGTCCAGCTCGTCGATTACCTCGGCCACCAGCCGGTGCACTATGCCGTGGGTGCATCCCGGGCAGTAGTGAAAGGGCATATCTTTCAATGATTTGGGCCTGGTAAAAACCTTCTTCATCACTGATCACCCCCGGTCAGTATCTTCTCGGCTTCCCGGCGGACGTCCCCGGCCACCGGCAGCATGCCTCCCACCCGGCCGTAGAAATATACCGGCTTTCTTCCGTTTACGGCCAGGCGTACGTCTTCCACCATCTGGCCCATGCTCATCTCCACCGTCAGGAAATGCTTTGCCCTGTCCGCCAGCGCCGAAATCCGGTCCGCCGGGAAAGGCCAGAGGGTGATGGGGCGCAGCAGTCCCACGGGCTTTCCTTCGGCCCTGAATGTATCCACTACCGCCTTGCACACCCGGGCGGCGGTGCCAAAGGCCACCAGCACCAGTTCCGCCCCTTCGGTGTGGTAGTCCTCCCAGCGCTGTTCCGACCCGGCCATGGCCGCATACTTGCGGCCCAGCTTTATGTTATGGACTTCGCAGTTCTCGGGAACAATGTAAAGGGAGTTGATCAGGTTCTTTTCTCTTCCCTTTCTTCCCGTGGCGGCCCAGCTTTTTTCAGGTATGGCCGCCGGCTTTTCCCCGTCGTCCAGGTTTACGGGCTCCATCATTTGGCCCAGCACCCCGTCACCCATCAGCATCACCGGGTTTCTGTACTTGTCCGCCAGGTCGAAGGCGTCCTGCATCAGGTCGATGATTTCCTGCACCGAGGCCGGCGCCAGCACCAGCAGCCTGTAGTCGCCGTGGCCCCCCCCCTTGGTGGCCTGGAAATAGTCCGACTGGGCGGGGGCAATGTTGCCCAGTCCCGGGCCGCCCCGGATCATGTTCACTATCACACAGGGAAGCTCCGCTCCGGCCAGGTAAGATATGCCTTCCTGCATCAGGCTGATGCCGGGCCCGGAGGAGGAGGTCATCACCCTGGCTCCGGCTCCGGCCGCTCCGAATACCATGTTTATTGAAGCCACCTCGCTCTCGGCCTGCAGGTACAGCCCGCCCACCTCCGGCAGCCTTTTGGCCAGGTAGTGGGGCAGCTCGCTCTGGGGGGTGATGGGATAGCCGAAAAAGTACCGGCATCCGGCCCTCACGGCCCCTTCGCCGATGGCCTCATTGCCCTTCATCAATATCTTACCCAACCTTTTTCTCCTCCTTCTCCACCTCTATCACTATATCGGGGCACATCCTGGCGCATATGGCGCACCCGGTGCATTTATCCATGTCCACCACCGTCGCCGGGTGAAACCCCATCACATTGATGTGCCCGGCCATTTCAATGATTTTTTTCGGGCAGAAATTTTTGCAGATTTCGCAGCCCTTGCACCTTTCCTCCCTGAATGTCACCCTGGGCAAAGAAAATCCCCCTTTTCAATATCATTTATTTAATTAATTTTCAGTTATTTCAGCAGGCCTCTTTACACAGACCACGGGGGCTTCATGAAGAAGTCAATGGGCATTATGCCGGCCCCTTCGCCCAGCGCCCGCCTGACTTGATCCTCCAGGTCCCTCTTTACGGCGGTGAATGCAACCGGCAGGCCGGTGATCCGGGCCACCCCGGAAACCGTTTCAAAACCGCCGAGGACGGTGTCCAGCCCGGTTTCCCTGCCCAGGTTGGCGTTGTTCACCAGCCCGGCCACTTTCAATCCCGAGGCCCCCTGGATATCGTTAATGTATTTTATGATGCCTTCCGGGTCCCTGGTAAAAGGCCGGCAGGTGTTGATCACAAACAGCATCTGGCATTCACTGTCCGGCAGCATTTCCCGGAACTGGCCCAGGGCAACGGCGCCCACGTCGTCCCCGCCCACATCAAACACTCCGGTTACTTCCCTGTCCTCGATAACTCCCTTTATGGCCGGTGAAAGGGCCGGCAGGTCGGCAAAGGAAAACCTGCCCTCGGGGGAGACCACTTTCAGCCCCATCTCCTCCAGCTGCCGCCTGACCAGCCTGGTCCTGAAATAGGGGTTGATTATGTCGAGGTCCGCCAGGGCGGTTCTTTTTCCCCGGCGCATCAGGTTGAGGGCCAGGTTCACGGCCACTTCGGTTTTGCCGCTGCCCAGGCTGCCCGTGAAAATTGTTAATCTCTTCAGGCTGTCCAGCATTAACCCTCACCACCGGGAGGCTTATACAAAAATCAAAGCCGGCTATTACCGGCAGGCATTACCCAGCGAAGCTATTTTTTCGACACCCGCTAAAGGAAATCCTTTTAAAACAGGAAGTTATTTTATTAAGAGGAAAACATGCTTTTAAGCTATTTCCGTCCCAGTTTGTCCAGGTAGTCCAGCACCCTGTTGGCCGATATGATTTTGGTCAGTGAATGCTTTTCCGTCAGTACATGCAGCGTTAACAGGATCACCAGGTATAAAACCTTTAATTTTAAATCAAAAAGCCAGACCGCCGCAACGCCCAGCACCGCCCCCAGGGCGTTGGATCCGGCGTCCCCCATCATGGCCCTGGCCTTGAGGTCGGCCGGCAAGTAGGCCAGCAGGCCTCCGGCCACTAACGCCATGAATGCGGTCTCTTCCCTGAGGGGAAAGGCGGCCAGGATAACAGCGCCCAGGGCCAGGAAGCATTTGCCCGCCCGTCCGGGCCTGAGGTCCAGGAGGTTGATCATGTTCACCGACAGGGCCAGAACCAGTGCATTCAGCGGTATTAAGGGCCGGTCGCCGCCGGCTGCTGCCAGAAAGACCGCCAATATGCCGCCGGCCAGGGCCTTTATGGAACCCGTGGTCAGACGGCCCCGCAGGAGGCTTTTCATGTGCCCGGCCAATCCCTTGCACCGCCCGCAGCCCCATATGTCGTCCATCAGACCCAGGCAGGTGTAGCCGGAAAGGGCGAGCATGAAAACAACCGCCTTCCACTTCATGTCCCCGGGTAAAAACAAAATTGAAACGGTTACCACGGCCAGGCTGCTGATGAACAATACCACCCCGACACCGGTGGGGATCTCCTCACCCCTGAAATTTGGCCTCAGAAAACCTGCGCCACTTGCCATAACCAGTATTCCCGGCAGGACCAGGCGCACCGCCGCCCACCCGGCCAAAAAAAATAAAGCTGTCCAAATTATGACTTCAGGCATTCCCGCACCCCGGCTTTTTCAGGGCCAGCAGCGCCATGGCCACGTGGCAGAACTGCCTCCCCCGGTGGATAAAACCTTTGATATCCCGGCCCGTTTCCCGGTGAGACATGTTGACCGGCACCTCGCTGATCCGGTATCCCTTCAGGCCGGCCCGGACGGTGAGGTCCACTTCCATTCCGTAGCCGCCGGCCAGGGGAAGGCAGTCGAGAAAGACGGCCCGCCGCATGGCCCGCTGGCCGGACAGGGGCGCTTCCACCAGCAGGCCGGTATAGTGCCTGATGCCCGCCCGGGCCAGTCCCTTGACCAGTCCAAAGCCGGACTTTTTGGGGGAGCTTGGAAAAACCGCCACGGTCATATCGGCCTCTCCACGTTTCACCGGCCCGATCAGCTTTTCGGCCTGGGCCGCGCTCCGGCCCAGGTCGGCGTCAAGCAGGACCAGTATTTCCCCTTTTACCAGGCCGGCCCCGGCAGTCAGGGCGCCGCCCTTGCCCCTGTTGGTGTTCAGCGCCATCACCTCCGCCCCGCTGTTCAGGGCGGCCCCGGCAGTCCTGTCCTTTGAGCCGTCGTCAATAACCAGCACCTGGATGACCCCCGGAATTCTCCATGCTGACCGGACAGTGTCGCCGATGGTTTTTTCCTCGTTGTACGCCGGGATCATCACAGTCACGGATTTATCTGGCATTTACGGGCACCCCGTTTTCCATGTCCGGCAAGAGCTTGCGGGCGGTGGACTTGATCCCGTACCAGCCGGGCTGGCCGGTCATGGCGTAGACCAGGGAGACCTGGCCCGGGATGGTGTCAATATTGTCGACGGTGGTGATTCCTTTTTTCTGGTAATCCCTCATGTACGAGTAGGCCACCCTGCTTTCTTCCACGCCGTATATATTTACCCGCCTCGACCGGAAACAGTCAATAATGGGATAATCAAGGTTTTCGGTATTTATCAGCCCTTTGTCCGGGCTTCCCCCGATAATCACCACGTCATCCACCGGATGCCCGTACCGGCCGCTGACCTTAAGGAGTTGCTCTCCCGCCAGGATATTAAGCGTCCGGGTTTCACCGGTCAGTATTGCCCTGGCTATTTCCTGCCCGATTTTAGCCGTGAGCTTTTTTTCATCCATGTCCGGCCAGTTCAGCTTTTTCAGCAGGGCATCCTTATCCCTCATTTTGGCGCCGTTAAATACCGTGGTGGTCTGGATTGCCGCTCCGGCCATCTTCAAGGCGGCGATCATTTCATCGGGGGTAACGCACCCGGCAGTCTCTATAATGGCTACGCTGCGCCCATTCAGTTTGCCGCCCAGCAGCTCCGGCAGCACCTGATACCCGAACTGCCTTTGAATGTTGTTGTCCATCTCCAGATTTCCCACCCTGGCCAGGAGCGACTCATTTTTTTGTCTCAACAAATCCAGCTGTGACTCCAGCAGGCCGGTTAACTGCTGCTGCTGTTTGACCAGGGCATTATCTCCCGGCATGGCGCTGCCGATCAATATTCCCAGCCCCAGGGCCAGAAATACCGCCACCAGAGAAGCAATATGGTATTTCAGGTTGAAAAACATTATTCACCAGACACCTTCCCGGACCTTATAAACCAAAAAGAACTTTGCACCGCAAATACAGCAGTTTCAGAATTTGCCGGATGGGGGGGGAAAGCACGGCCACCAGCGCCGCCGGAATAAGGGCCGCCAGCACTATCTGGGCCAGGTGCCGGGCTTTAACCCTGCTTTTGTACAGCCTGCTGACCCCCTTGGCGTCAACCAGCACCGAACCGACCTTCAACCTGACCAGGAATGTGCTGGCCATTCCTTTTCTGCCCTTTTCCAGAAAGTCATGTATGTTTGAGTGGGACCCCACCAGCACTATCAATTCCGCTCCCATTTCATAGGTCAGCAGCATGGCAATGTCTTCGCTGGTCCCCGGCGCGGCGAAAACCGCCGACTCCAGGCCCAGTTTTTTTACCCTCTCCAGGCCGGGCGAATTGCCGTCACTGTATGCGTGGGTAACCAGTTCGGCCCCGCAAAAAAGGGCAGTGTCGGAAACACTGTCCATGTCCCCGACGATCAAGTCGGGCCTGTAGCCGGACTCCAAAAGGGCGTCGGCCCCCCCGTCAACTCCGACCAGCAGGGGCCTCATCTCTTCAACGTATGATTTTATGACACTGAGGTCTTCCTTGTAGTTCTGGCCCCTTACCACGATGAGCACGTGCCGGTCCTGAACAGGGGTTTTCAGTTCTGGTAATTTGTACGCTCCGCTGATCAGTCCGATTTCATTACGGGCATACTCCAGGGTATTGGAGACGAAATCGCACAGCACTTCCTTCATATTTTCCTTCAGCCTGTCCATTCTGTCCCTGACTTCCTCAACGGTGAGCGCCTCCCCGGCGGCAATCACCTTTTTCCCGGACAGCACGCGGCCGCCTGAAATTTCTATGGTCTGGCCGTCCTTGACCAGGTCCATGATCTCCCCGCCCACGTTGTCTACCAGCACAACCCCCGATGATACCAGGGTATGGGGTCCCCTGTTGGGATACTTGTCGCTGATGGAGGGCGACGCGTTGATAACCGCCTTCACTTTTGCTTCCAGCAGGGCATGGGCGGCCACATCGTCCAGTTCCCTGTGATCGATAACCGCGATTTCCCCCGGCTGAAGGCGCCGAACCAGAATTTTGGTGGCTTTACCGACCCTGGCTGTACCCCTGATACCCACTTTAAAAACCTCCGGTATGATAAAAACCTGACCGGAGCCAGGTTTTAAAAAAAGGGCGAAATTCGCCTTTACTTATGGAAGTCTTTTGTTTGCCTGCCCCGGTTATATAGTATACCGGAAAACGGCGTCAATCATGCAAAAACGGGATAACCCCCAATCCCAATCCTTAACTCACCTTGGCCTCTATTCTCAGCTTGTCCGCCACCATGGCGATGAATTCCGAATTGGTGGGCTTGCCCCGCTCCAGGTTGATGGTGTAGCCGAAGAACTTGGTCATCATTTCCACGTTGCCCCGGTCCCAGGCCAGCTCAATGGCGTGCCTGATGGCCCTTTCCACCCTGCTGGGTGTGGTCTGGTACTTCTGGGCGATCATCGGATACAGCTCCTTGGTGACGGCTCCCAGAAGGTTTATTTCGTTAATTACCATCAATATGGCGTCCCTTAAATAGTGATAACCCTTGATGTGGGCCGGCACTCCCATCTCATGTATGATATTGGTGACCGCCACATCCAGGTTTTTCGGCTTGACGGTGGAAATGTACTGGGTGACATTTATACCGTCGGACAATTGCCTGATCCTTGCCGCCAGCACCGAAAAGTCAAAGGGCTTAAGTATGTAATAGTCCGCTCCCAGTTCCACCGCCCGCTGGGTTACAGATTCCTGGCCGAATGCGGTAAGCATGATTACCCTTGGCCTGTTGGCGACGTACCCGGTGGCCAGTTTTTCCAGCACACCGATGCCGTCCAGGTGCGGCATAATGATATCCAGCACAACAATGTCCGGGCTGTGCTTTTCAATCAGTTCAAGCGCCTCAAGCCCGTTATTGGCAACACCAGCCAGTATTAAATCATCCTGTTGGTTGATAAATTCCTTAAGCAGTTCACAGAATTCCCTGTTGTCGTCTGCGATCACCAGCTTGATCTGCTTGCGCATCATCTAAATTCCCGCCTCCTAATCGTCTTTTTCAAGAAAGGTACATATATCCAGTACCGTTACATTCGACGGTCAATTGAGATTTCCTTCCGGCATTGTAAAAAGTTTTAAAATGAAGGGCAAAAAAATAAAGACACAAAGGCCTCATATTATGAAACTTTTTGTAGTTTTTTGTCAGCCGTCATCAGCCCGGCCTCCCTGATCATCCACTCTGCCGGAACGCCGTAGCCGCACTGCGGGTCGTTGATAAATACATGGGTTACCACTCCGACCAGCATTCCATTCTGGATGATCGGGCTGCCGCTCATCCCCTGGATAATCCCCCCGGTGTTTTTTATCAGTTCCGGATCGTTTACCTTCAGGATCATACCTTTGCCCTGGTTGTTCCAGGGGTAAAATATTTCAAGTATTTCCGCCGAGTATTTTTTTATCTCGGTCCCGTCAATCACTGTCAGTATCTCCGCCGGTCCCTTTTTGATCTGGTAACTTAAAGCCACCGGCACCGGCTCCTTGTAAAAAGGGTTCTCCAGGGGGTTTTTCAGCTGGCCGAAAATACCGTAACGGCTGTTTTTTTCTATTTCTCCCGTAAGCTCTCCATCTTCTATAAACGTACCGATTTTTTCACCGGGCTGGCCTCTTTTTCCCCGATGGATTCCCCTTATGCTGGCTTCCACAATTTTACCGTCACTGAGGTCTATCCCCTTGGCCGTGTCCACGTCCGTGATAATATGGCCCAGGGCGCCGTATCTACCGCTTTCAGGGTGATAAAAACTGATCGTGCCCACTCCGGAGGCCGTATCCCTCACGTAAAGCCCCACCCGGGGGCGCCCTGTTTCCATGCACTTCACTACCCTGACCCTGGCCTTGAATATTTTGGCCCCTCTTTTTACTTCCAGTTCCACGTCTTTCTGGTTGTTTCCCAGTATTGCAATTTCATTTCTCAGTTGAACTTCACTTGCTACCTTCTTGCCGTTGATGCCCAGTATCAGATCGCCAATCTTTATCCCGGCCTCCTCGGCCGGATTGAGCCGGTTTCCCGATTCATCGAGAATATCGGACATGCCTACCACAATGATGCCTTTGGAGTGCATTACAATACCTATGGACTGCCCGCCCGGAATGACTTTAACCTGGGAAATTACATTGACAGACAACTTTTTGTTTAAGAAACCGTGACCTGCAAATATGTCCAGCCTGACCGGATCCCCGACGTTAACTGTTAATCCCTGAAGCATACCAAATGTTATGGCGGAATAACTCCAAAAACAAAAAATTACTGCCAGACAAACAAATAAAAGCATAAATAATATACTCCGGCAGCTTTCTTTCTCCAATAATCACCCCCCCTTTTTTAAATCACCGCAAATATTTTGCTTACTGTTAAGATTTCCATTTTGCATTGAATTTATTCTGACTAAATGTGTTTTACATTACCATATTCAATGTTTATATCATTTTCTTAAACTTGTCATTATTTTCATTGTTTTATGCGGTATATTTAAAAAAAATAAAAAAAGCCGCCCTTGCGGGCGGGGGGGGGGGGGGGGCGGCCGGGGG
>JBMOPD010000054.1:0-45700 GCA_049323615.1 Bacillota bacterium
TGTGGGTTACTTTACCAATTCCCCAAACCGAGCGGTGTTCCTCTTTTTTGCTAAATTTTTTACATAATTTTTGGTATCTCAACCCTTATGTTTACTGGCTTTTTAGTTTCTACTTACCGGATCTAAGATTAATAAACTATATTTTATATTATAGGTCTGCAGGGGTACAGTGGCAATATTTTTCACCATATGAGCTCCCAGCCCCGGGACGGGCCGCTCTTGCCAGTTAAAAAAAGAAGGCGACCAAAGCACCCTCTTTTTGATAATACCGGAATATTCCTTTCACTTCACCACTACCATCTGGCTGTCCGGGTACCACTGCACATCTGATTTAAAGGCTTCACCAATGAACCGCAGGGGAACCAGCGTTCTCGAGTTTTGAATCTGCGCAGGTACGTCAAGGGTTTTGGCTTGTCCATTGATATAAATAATATTGTCTCCCACTGTCAGTTTTACCGTTACCCCGTCTTTAACTATGGTAATTGTTCCGGTAGCGTCATCCCAGTCCACTGTGGCTCCCATTCCTTCGCTGACAGCCCTGACCGGAATCAAGGTGCGCCCGTCCTTAACCACCGGCTGAACGTCAAACACGGGCTGTTTGCCGTAGACAAATACTTTTAATTCCTTTTTCCCAAGCTCTTTATAAACCCGGTCCATTTCCGTATAGGCTGTTTCGTTTTGCGGGGTTAATTTGACCAGTTCCTCCAGGGTAACCCTGGCTTCATCCCAATCCTGCATCCCCTTGTAAATATTGATCTGCTCCTCGAGAACCTCTATGGCCTTCTCCATTTCCTCAGCATTCTTTTCATGCTGTTCTTTCAACTGCTTGTACTGCTCCTTAAGGGCTTTCAATGTTTCCTTGTATGCTTCCCTGTCTTTCTTTTGCTGTTCCTTTAAGTTTTTTATCAGTTCCTTATTGATTTTATCCCACTTGTGGCCGTCACCATATACCTTTTCCTCAACTGATTCTTCATTGTTTTCGTCTTCATCTTCGTCGATATCTTCGTCTTCATCCTCATCTTCATCCTCGTCCTCGTCCTTTTTCCCGTCTTCTTCCTCATCGTCCCGGTCTTCATCCACGTCTTCGTCCAGGTCTCCCTGGTGGTCCGTAACCACAATTTTCAGAACCATCGACTGTTCGTCAGCACTGGATGCCGCGGCCAAACCCAGCGTAAGCAATATTAAGATACAAAAAAATATAAGGTATTTCATTTTAAACATATACATTTCCTCCCGATTAAAATTTTTCAGGGTAGAATTATTTTAGTAAGGTTGGGCAAATTTCGGAATAGGTCATTTGTCTCATATAATAGGGTATAAATACCCTTTTTATGCTATAAATGGAACTACTGAAGTTTAGTATTTTGTATCGTGCCGGAAAAGATTATTACGGGAACAGCAAACATTAATTTTGGATAACATAAATTTAACTGAAAAAACAACTAAAATTTAAAGGAACCTGTGTTAAAATTGGTATAATACCTTGTTATTTATCGAACCTGCATACCGGTCTATTAATATGCAGGGGGAGGAAGCTAATTTGTCAAAAAGAATCAGGGACTTTGCCAGGAGTATAAGCTGGCGGCCCATGGCCAGTTACTTTTTTCTTATATTTGTTTTCTATGTGGCATTTAGGCTGTTTGCCGATGATGATGTGCATTCCGTGGGAGCAGTTTTGATCTCCCTCCCTTTCGCCATTGCTCTTTCCTGGATACTGTTGAAGAGAATCATGGGGCCGCTTACAGAAATATCGGACGTGGCCAAGGAAATGGCCCGGGGCAATCTGGACAGGGAGATCCGGATATACTCCGATGATGAAATAGGTGATTTAGCCAGGAATATAAATTTGCTCGGACACAGGTTGAAGCAGACGATTAATGAAATAACCGCGGAAAAGGACCGCATGCGGGCCGTGCTGAACAGCATGGCAGACGGGGTGGTGGCGGTCAACAGCGACGGCCGGGTGCTGCTGATCAACCCTGCGGTGGAAAGGGCGCTGAATTTATCCGGAGATTCAATCAAGGGAAAGGACATTGTGGGGGTTATCAGGCACCAGGACTTTGAGAGAAGCCTGAAGGTGGCCCTCGAGACCCAGAAGGAACTGACCAGGGAAATCCAGGTGCTTACTCCGGACCCGAGGATTTACCGGGTACTCTTCACCCCCCTGAAGGGAACCGATGGGGGAGGGGTGGTGGCTGTGTTCAGGGACATCACCGAAAGGCGGCAGCTGGACCAGATGAGGGCCGAGTTCATTGCCAACGTCTCACATGAGCTGCGGACTCCGCTGACATCAATCAAGGGTTTCCTGGAAACGCTGTTGGACGGAGCCCTTGAAGACAAGGAAGCGGCAGCACATTTTTTAAGTATAATTGACAATGAGACCGACCGGATGAAAAGACTGATAGATGACCTCTTTTCCCTGTCCAACATTGAAAGTAGAAAAGTGGTTCCCGCCAGGCAGCAAGTAGATATGGATAAAATAATTGAAAAGGTTTTTGCCATTTTCAGCCAGACTGCCGGGGATAGAGGGATTAACCTTATTTCCAGGATAACCGGGGATTTTCCGGTTATTACTGGTGATCAGGACATGATCACCAGGGTTTTTATAAATCTGGTGGACAATGCCATCAAGTACAGCAATAATAACGGAGAAATTATTGTTGAGGGCGGTCTTTACGGAGAGGGGGAGGTTTTCGTTTCGGTAACCGATAAGGGCGTGGGAATACCGGAAGAAAGCCTGCCCAGGATATTTGAGAGGCTGTACCGGGTCGACAAGGCAAGGTCAAGGGAGTATGGAGGTTCGGGGCTGGGACTGGCCATCGTCAAACATATCGTCGACATTCACGGCGGAAGGATAGAGGTTTTCAGCAGGCTGGGCCAGGGCAGTAAGTTTATCGTGTACTTACCGGTCGAGAGCTAGTGGGTCAGAGGGAAAAAGCGCGTTTAATTCCGGCTTCTGAATTCTCAAAAAAGTGTTAACCATATGGCGCTTTATGGTGTAAAATGTTTTATATGTTTTCCCGGAGGTAGCTGGAATGAGCAGATATTTATTTGATAAATCATTGAGGGAAATTCAAAACGACATACTGCGCATGGGAGGCCTGGTGGAAAAGGCCATTTACGATTCCGTGGACGCTTTTATGAACCAGGATGTGACCTCCGCCGCCGCGGTGATCATGGGTGATGAGCGTATTGACGAGCTGTTTCTTGAAATAGAGGATAAGTGTATCAAGTTGATAGCCACCCAGCAGCCCATAGCCAAGGATTTACGGGTGGCTGTGACCGGCATAAAAATATTGGTGAGCCTGGAAAGAATGGCCGACCACTCGGTGGATATCGCCAGGGCCACAATGTGCCTGGCCGGCCACCCCATGACCATCCGGCCCATACAGGAAATACCGCGCATGGCCAGGCTGGCCAGGCAGATGGTCAAGGACGGGCTTGACGCTTATGTGCACAGGGATGTGGGAAAAGCCAGGGAAATGTGCTCGATGGACGATCAGGTGGATTTTATATTTTCGCACGTGTTTAAGGACACCATCAACTGCATGGCCGAGGACGCCGATGTGGTCACCCAGGGGGCTTATCTTTTGTACGTATCCCGCTACCTTGAGCGTATCGCGGACCACGCCACCAACATAGGGGAGGCCGTGATTTACCTGACTACCGGGGAGCGCCGGGAGTTAAATTAGCAATGCTGGCTGCTGACGGCTTATAGCTGATGGCTGAATAAAACACCCTTTTTCCTCAGGGTGTTTTTTCTGGCAGTAGCGATCACCGAGGGGATGGGTATGCAGGTCGGCAGTCAGTTTAGGCATTGACACAGAAGTCTCACTCTCCCGGCACTGATGATTTAAAATTTTACAATATAGTTTAAAATAATGTTGGAAAATGTTTAAGGGGTGTCATAGAGTCATCAAGATAGGAATAATAAGCCTGGGGTGCGCAAAAAATCTGGTCGATACCGAAATAATGCTGGGCCTTCTTGCAGAGGCCGGGTACGTAATCACGCCGTCCGCCGCCGATGCCGACGCAATGATTATCAATACATGCGGTTTCATCACGCCGGCCAAGGAAGAGGCCATAAACACCATTCTTGAGACTGCCCGCCTGAAGGAAGTGGGACGTTTGAAAGCTTTGCTGGTGGCTGGTTGCCTGGCGCAGCGTTACGGGAGGGAACTGCTGGCCGAAATTCCCGAAATAGACGGCGTCCTGGGGCTCGGGGAAATAGGGGAAGTGGTGTCCCTCGTGCAAAGGGCCGCCGCCGGTGAACGCCCCCGGGCGGTGGGAAACCCGGAGTTTGACTACAGCCGCGTCATGCCCCGGCTGCTTGCCACCCCGGCCCACTGGGCCTATGTAAAAATTGCCGACGGGTGCAACAACCGCTGCTCTTACTGCGCCATCCCGGGGATCCGGGGGGGCTACCGCAGCAGGCCGCTGGAGGTGCTGGAGGCCGAGGTCTCGGAACTGTTGAAAAAGGGGGTCAAGGAGGTAATCCTGGTGGCCCAGGACACAACGGCGTACGGCCTGGACCTTTACCGCCGGCCCGCGCTGGCGGAGTTGCTGAAGCGCCTGGCCGCCAAGGGCCCTCCCTGGATCAGGGTATTGTACTGCTATCCCACCGGGTTTACTTCCGAACTGATCAGGGTCATGCGGGATGAGGAGAACATCTGCCGGTACATTGACCTGCCCCTGCAGCATATAAATGACGGCATACTGAAAAGAATGAACCGGCGGGGCACGGCGGAGGAAATAAGGCGGCTTATCCACAACCTGCGGGACTCGATACCCGGCCTGACGCTGCGGACCACTTTTATGGTGGGCTTTCCCGGCGAAGGTGAGGCCCAGTTTGAGGAGCTCTACAAATTTGTAGAGGAAACCCGCTTCGAGAGGATGGGGGTTTTCAAATTCAGCCCGGAGGAGGGCACCGCCGCATGGTCTATGGAGGATACCGTCCAGGAAGAGACCAAGGAATACCGGTATAACAGCCTGATGGCCCTGCAGAAGGGGATATCCTTAGACCACAACCGCGGCAAGGTAAACTCCACTGTGCGGGTTCTGGTGGACGGCAGGAAGGCCGGCCGCTCAAACATCTATCACGGCAGGACCGAGGGCGACGCTCCGGAAATTGACGGGACGGTGCTTTTTTCGGCCGGCCCCCGGGGAATTGCCGGCGGGGAATTTGCACGTGTACGCGTTACCAGGGCCTTTGATTACGGTTTACGGGGGGTGCTGGCCCAATGAATTTACCCAACCGGCTGACCATGGTGCGGATATTCCTTATCCCGCTGTTTGTGGCCGTGGTTACCCTCAAGATCCCCTACGGGGACTATATAGCGGCGGGGGTGTTCATCCTGGCCGCCAGCACCGACGGGCTTGACGGGTACATTGCCAGAAAGCGCAAGATGGTCACCAACCTGGGTAAGCTGATGGACCCGCTGGCGGACAAGCTCCTGGTGTCGGCGGCCCTGATCGTGCTGACCGAGCTGCAGCGGCTGCCGGGCTGGGTTACCCTGATCATCGTCGGCCGTGAATTTGCGGTGACCGGCCTGAGGGCCCTGGCGGTGGCCGACGGGATTGTCATAGCCGCCGGGTGGTTGGGCAAGATCAAGACGGTAACCCAGATAGTGGCCATTGTGGCCCTCTTTATCTATAATTTGCCGCCCCTGCTCAGTTATACCGCGGTGACGGCGGCCGTCTTCTTCACCCTGTGGTCGGGCTGGGATTATTTTTACCGTAGCTGGTCGGTTATTAAAAAAGACGGGTACTAAAACAGGGGTAGTTACTCGGCAATCCCGGCCAGGTACTTGGCGATTTCCTTCTTTTCATTGATATCATACTGGGCCATGATGGCTATTTTCTCCATAACCGGCGACCCTCCCCCGTGTACTCCGCTGATCTGGGAGGCGGCCCCCGGGGCCGAGGCAATCAAGTTTTCAATCAGCCTGTAGCAGCGGTGCACCTTCTCGCTGGGGACGCCGCTCTTTCTTTTGATGTATTTGTTCAGCAGGGGGCCCACCGTGGGTTCAACGAAATCTTCTTCATAGGGTAGTGTTGCCGCCAGGCCGCCGGCCAGGTCGGCAAGTATTTCAAATTCGGGATAGACGTGGACACCGCCGTGGTCAGCTCCTCGTATTGGGGATCCGCGGCCAGTTCAAAGGTACTGCCGATGGTTTTGATGCCCGGCAGGAAAACCGGATCATCCCTGGGAACCAGCCTGCCTCCCAGGTATACGTTGGGCCGCAGCTTTTTCAAACCCGCCAGGTACTGCTCAAAGGTTCTCATATTTCAACCCCCTCTGCATTTTTTAATGTTTATTTCTTTGTTATTCCTGCAATTTCCGGGCCATGCCTGTGAAAAGGTTTAGCATTGATATTGCATGTGAAATATACGGGATTGAATTTTGAATTCAGATGAAATTCTGTCTTCCGTATTCCTAAAGATTTGAGTGATTTAACAAAAATGGAAAGGGGAGTGTTTATGTCTGAACCGGTTGTTTCAATTGTAAAACATGATGATACATACCGTTCACTCAAAAAGGCGCTGGAACTGTGTGACGGATTAAAGGGATTCAGTAAAGGGGATAAAATTTTAATCAAGCCAAACCTGGTGACCTGGGATTTCGACCTGCCCTTTCCCCCTTTCGGGGTGGTGACCACAAGCGCGGTGATGTTTGCCCTGGTACGGGTCCTGCATGAAGAGGGATATACCATTATAACCGTCGGCGAGGCATCGCTGGGCGTCAAAGGGTCGGCAGCCAAAAACATATTCAGGGTTCTGGGTTATGAAAAGCTCCGTGAAATGTTCGGCGTTGAGATTGTTGATTTTAATGAGGATAAGTTTGAGGCGGTGGATATCGGCGGCTTTAAACTGTCCATAGCCCGCAGGGCCCTTGACGCCGACAAGATAATCAGTGTGCCGGTGCTCAAAACCCACAACCAGTGCAAGGTTTCCCTGGGCATAAAAAATTTCAAGGGCTGCCTCAACCGCAAGTCAAAGATACAGTGCCACGGCAAAGACCAGGAGCTGGACCACATGTTTCCCCTTATCGCCGAAAAATTGCCCGCAGCCCTCACCGTCATTGACGGGATCTTTGCCCTGGCCAGAGGCCCGGCGGCCACCGGGCGGGCCTGCAGGAAGGATATCCTGGCGGCTTCCCGGGATGTTCTGGCCTGTGATGTGGCGGGCGCCGCCTTACTGGGCTATAATGCCGGCGAGGTGGAACATCTCAGGTTTTTTGCCGAACGCAACCGGCGCGGCACCGATCTGTCGGAAATTGAGGTGCGGGGCGAGCCGTTGGAAAAACATGCGGTATTCTTGGATTACGACTGGGAGTGGGCCGAAGACAACACCGGCCCCGCAGGTTTTAAAAAGCGGGGCATCAGCGGTATAGCCATCAGGAAATACGACCATTCCCTCTGCACCGCCTGCTCAAAATTATACAACCCCATGCTGATTTTGTTAATGTCCGCCTTTAAAGGCGAACCTTTCCCGGGGGTTGAGGTGTTGACCGGCAAGAGGCAGGAGGCTTCGCCGGGTTTTGAAAAGACCGTTTTGTTCGGCAGGTGCGCGTGCCTGCAAAACAAGGACAATCCCAACATCAAAAAGGCCATTCCGGTCGCGGGATGTCCCCCGGACCTGGAGGAGTTCCAGCGGCTCCTGGCGCAGGAGGGCATCCGGTGCGACTACAGCCGGTACGTCCAGTACCGCCACGACAGCTTTAACCGCTACCGGAAAGAGGACGGCTTTGACATGGGGCTTTACACTCTTCAGTAGCTGCGTCACCCGGGTAACGGGAGACCGGCCGGCTCCCTCCCTGGCGCGGATGGGGGTTAACGCCCGTGGAAAATTTTGTGGGAATAATACTTTTTACGTGGAGGTCGGGCCTGTAATGAATGATTTCAAGATCGGGGTGGTTTCCACCTATCCCGAGCTTTCCAAACAGATACTCAGACTGGCCGAAGAGATGAGGTTGGGCCTTGAGCTGAAGGAGGGGATACTGGAGGAAGGGGTAAAGCTCGCCCGCCAGTTCGAGCGTGAGGGAGTGGACGTGCTTATCAGCCGGGGGGTAACCGGAAAAATGATTAAAAAGGTGACCTCGCTGCCCATCGTCCTGATCGACATCACTTCCTTCGACATACTCCAGGCCCTGTACTGGGCCAAAAAGATGGGCCGGAGGATAGCTTTTCTGGGCCACCGGACCCAGGACTTCACCCCCGAGTTTGACAGCATCACCGAAATACTGGGAATAGCGGTGGACTGCTATCCCTACAGCAGCGAATACGAAATGAACGAGCAGGCGGAGAGGATGCTGAGGGACAGGATCGACGTGGTGGTCAGCACCGGCCTGTGCATTTACGAAATGGCCAGGGAGTCCGGGGTCAACGCGGTGCTGGTGAAGTCCGGCTACGACGCCATATTAAGCTCCATCAAGAGGGCCATTGAGCTGTTCAAGAACATACAGAGGGACCAGCAGCGGTCGGAAAGGTTCAGGTCGGTGCTGGAGCTGACCAACGACGGAATCCTGATTTTGAACGAGGAAAACCGGGTCTCTTTTATGAACCCCTCGGCCGAGAAGCTCCTGGGGGTTGACGCGGGTATGATACTGGGCCGCTACGCCGGGGACCTCCGCCAGAATTCTTTCTGGGGGCCTCTTTTGGACCCCGGAAAGAAGGGACAGGCCGAGGTGCTGCGGGAAGTGGGGCAAAAGCAGTTTTTTGTGAACAGCATGCCCATCAACATTAAAAACAGGGAGCGGGGCCAGGTAATCACCTTCCAGAGCGCCGACAGGATACAGGTAATGGAGCATAACCTGCGGCGGCAGCTTTTCAAAAAGGGACTGGTGGCCAGGCACACCTTCAACGACCTTATAGGCGGCAGCAGCCTGCTGGAAAACTGCGTGAACAGGGCGAAAAAATTCGCCAGGGCCAGCGCCACGGTGCTCATCGGGGGAGAGAGCGGCACCGGCAAGGAGCTGTTTGCCCAGAGCATACACAATGAAAGCCAGAGGCGGAAGGGCCCCTTTGTGGCGGTAAACTGCGCGGCGCTGCCGGAGAACCTGCTGGAGAGCGAGCTGTTCGGCTACGAGGAGGGGGCCTTCACCGGCGCCAAGAAGGGCGGCAAGAGCGGGCTGTTCGAGATGGCCCACGGGGGCACCATTTTCCTGGATGAGATAGGGGAAATGAGCCTGCGTGTGCAGGCCCGGCTGCTGCGGGTTTTGCAGGAGCGCGAGATAATGAGGATTGGCAGCGACCGGGTCATACCGGTGGATGTCAGGATAATAGCGGCCACCAACTATGATCTGAGCCAGGAGGTTAAGAACGGCAAATTCCGGAGCGACCTGTACCACCGCCTGGAGGTGCTGAACCTGGACATCCCTCCCCTGCGGGCCAGAAAGGAAGACATTGAGCTTCTGGCCAATCACTTCGTCGCCCAGTTCAGCTACCAGGTGAAAAAGGCGGTGCCTCCCCTGAGCAGGTCCTCCCTGGAGGCGCTGAAAAATTATGACTGGCCGGGAAACGTGAGGGAGTTGCAAAACGTAATACAGAAATACGTGCTGCTGATCGAGGAGAACCAGGGCTGAGACCAGCTGGTCAGCGAACTGATTAAGGAAAAAGTGAGAAAGTCGTACAGTGCCGGGACAGGGGATGACGGCACCATAACCCTGAAGATAAGAAACCTCGATGACATGGAGAGGGAAATAATCGATCACCTTCAGTCATGGGGATATAGCAACAAGGAGATATCAAGGCTTTTGGGCACAAGCAGGACCACACTGTGGAGGAAGGCCAAGTCACTGTAGCGCTGTTTCGATAAGTAACCGGCGGGGTTTCAATATGAACCCCGCTTTTTTATTAAATCCGCCCATTATAGAGAAATTTCAGAGAGTTTGCAACTGTGCCTATATTACCAAAAGGGTGGCATATTATTTGCTTGATTAAAAAGGCTGCATGCGCCGGGAAAATTTTGTCGAAGGCGGCCGGAAAGTTTTATTGACCTTATGATTGATATCCGGGGGGTGATGGAATACATGAGGGTTGGAAAGTAGCTTTGCAAGGGCCTCATGGTTTGTTTTGAGAAGTATAAACTCCGGGGAGATTTTGCCTGTACTGCCTTAAGTCCTTATAACACAGTGGGAAGGGGTTATGAATGATGAGAAAGCCGAAAAGATTTTTGATCATGCTTGCGCTGCTAATCAGTGCAGCGCTCCTTTTGACCTCCTGCGGGCAGAAAAAAGACGCCAAGGACGCCACCGCCGACGCCAAGGCCGGCGGCAAGACATACACGCTCAACCTGAACTGCACATACCCGCCGCCCGTATACGAGTGGGAATCCAAGTATATCGCCAACGACCTGTTTGCCAAGCGGGTGGAAGAAGCCACCAAGGGGCAGGTCAAGGTGAAGGTGTTTTACAACAACCAGCTGGCTCCCCAGGCCCAGGGGCTGGACGCCCTGAAGAAGAACGTAATCCAACTGGAGAGCGCCACCTCATACTGGGGCGGGACCGTCCCCGAGAGCGAGTTTGTCTTCCTGCCCTTCTGGAGCAAGGGGCACGCCCACGCCATGCACGTGGTGCGCGAGACCAAGATAGGGGAAATACTGGACAAGGCCTACCAAAAGCAGGGCGCCCACATACTGTTCTACTGGCCGGTCAGCATCGAGGGGCTGATCAGTAAAAAGCCCATCGCCAAGTATGACGACATGAAAGGGCTAAAGATAAGGACCGCCTCTTCCCTGTGGCCTAACTGGTACAAGGCGATGGGCACCGTACCCATCAACATCGCCGCCACCGAGCAGTACGAGGCCATGATGAGGGGGACCATGGACGGGACCATCTACGTGCTGTACAGCATCGACACCTACAAGTTTTACGAGGTGGCCAAGAACATCACCCTGCCTGGATTCGTGGACCCGTTCCTCTGCTACGTGCTGGTCAACAACCAGACCTGGGACGCCCTGCCTGCCGACCTGAAAAAGACCATCGAGCAGGTGGCCCAGGAGATTGAAAAAGAATCCGTGAAGGGCTCCGAAAAGCTGACCGACTCCATACTTACCCTGTGCAAGGACCGCAACGTGACGGTGAACAAGCTCAGCAAGGCGGAATTTGACAAGTTCCGGCAGTCCGCCATGCCCCTGTGGGACGAGTTTGCCGCCAAGTCCCCGGAGTGCGCGGAAATGGTCAAGATCATCAAGGAAGACCTGAAAAACTGGGAGGCCACCAATCCCGACTCCAAGCAGTGGGAAGAGAGATGGCTGGCGAAATAAGGTTAAGGCTGTACCCGGCGGGGATTTTCCCCGCCGGGTGGCAAATACGGGGGTGAGGCCTTGAGATTCCTTGAGAAGATAATTTCAAAGTTGAATGTGGGTATGATGTGGGTTGCCGGTTTCATGATTATTTTTATGGGCTTTTCCACCACCGCCGACGTGATCCTGCGGGCGTTTTTCAACAGCCCCCTGACCTGGTCCTTTGACACGGTGTGCTACCTCAACGCGGCCGCCGCCTTCCTGGCGGGGGGATTCGGGCTTTTGACTGATCGGCACGTGAGGGTGGACGTTGTTTACGAGCGCTTCTCCCCCAGGACGAAGGGAGTAATGGATGTCTGCACGTCCTTTTTGTTTTTCCTTTTCTGCCTGGTGCTGGTATGGATGGGCGGGGAAACGGCCCTGGAGTCCTGGCAGTCAAAGGCCCTGGCCGGGAATGTGCTCAACCCGCCCCTCTACCTGCCGCAGCTGCTGCTGCCGGTGGGCGGGCTGCTGATGGGGCTGCAGGGAGTCTTCCGCCTCATCAGGGACTTTAAGCTGGCGCTGGGCCACAAACAGGAAGAGGGGAGGATGAGCTGATGGAACCGTGGCTTCTGGGGGTTATTCTTTTAGGCGCGATGCTTCTCTTTCTCGCCCTGGGGCTGCCGGTGGCCTTTACCCTGGGCGGCCTCTCCCTGGCCATAGGCTATTTCGTCTGGGGGGGCACCGGCGGTTTTTACGCAGTCACGCTGGGATCCCTGGGCAAGGTGTCGGAGTTCACCCTTACCGCCATTCCGTTGTTCCTGCTCATGGCGGCGGTGCTGCAGTTCAGTGGGCTGGCCGACGACTTGTATGAAATGGTGTACCGCTGGATGGGAGGCATTAAGGGCGGGCTGGCCATAGGAAGCATCATTATCTCGGCCATTTTCGCCGCCATGGTGGGGATAAGCACGGTGGCCACCGCCACCCTGGGGCTTACCGCACTGCCCTCCATGATCAAGAGGGGCTACAATAAAAAAATGGTGGCCGGGGCCATCTGCGCCGGGGGGGCGCTGGGCATCATCATTCCCCCCAGCGTGATCATGATCATATACGCCAGTGAGGCCGAGGTGTCCGCCGGGCAGATGTTTTTCGGGGGGATTATACCCGGTATAATGATGGCCCTTATTTACATGCTTTATATCTATGTCCGCTGCCTGTGCAACCCTGCTGACGGGCCGCCCATACCCAAAGAGGAAAGGTTCACCATGGCTGAAAAGATGCAGTCCCTAAGGGCGGTTTCTCTGCCCGTGCTGATCATCTTACTGGTGCTGGGGGTTATCTACCTGGGGCTGGCCACTCCCACCGAGGCGGCCGCCATCGGGCTGGTGGGGTCAATTTTCTGTGCCGTAATAAGGCGGCAGGTGACACTTGAGAATCTCAAAAAAATGTTCCACATGGGCGTGGGGGTCAATGCCATGGTGTTCTGGATCATAATCGGGGCGGTGGCCTACTCCCGCCTGGTGACCATGTCCGGCACCGGCGAGTGGTTCAGCGAGCTGGTTACCGGGCTTGACGTGAACCGCTGGCTGATACTGCTGGGCATGCAGGGAGTCTTTTTTATCCTCGGCATGCTGCTGGACCCGGCCGGGATCATACTGATTACCGGGCCCTTCTTCCTGCCGGTGATCACCGCCCTGGGCTTCGACCCGCTGTGGTACGGGATACTGTTCGTGATCAACATGAACATGGCCTACCTGACCCCTCCCTTCGGGTTCAACCTGTTCGTGATGAAGGGCGTGGCCGCCAACGAGCTGACCATCGGCGACATATACTCGGCCATCTGGCCCTTTGTGGGGCTTCAGGCCATAGCCCTGCTGCTGGTGGTGATTTTCCCCAAGCTGGTCACCTGGCTGCCGGCCCTTATGATCAAGTAAAGACAGAAAATTATTCAATTGCATCAGCCGGAGGAGGTTGAGACATAATTGGCTCTGAACAAGGTGACAACCCTCCCGGAGGCGGTGAGCGGGCTGGTCCGGGACGGAGACACGGTTTCCATGGGAGGCATACTCTCCCGGGAGCCGGTGGCCTGTGCCTACGAGCTGATCAGGCAGGGCAAAAAGGACCTGACCATGATAGTGGACAGCCGTGACGAGTCGGTGGAACTTTTGATCGGGTCCGGGCTGGTGAAAAAGGTGGAGTCCGCCTACGTCTGGGTGGGTGTGATCGGCAGCGGGCTGCACTTCAGGCGGGCGGTGGAAAAGGGCATTCCCCGCCACATAGAGGTGGAGGACTACTCCAACCTGGCCATAGGCATGCGCTTTCTGGCCGGCGCCCTGGGGGTGCCCTACATGCCCCTGCGCTCCATGATGGGGTCCGATATTCCCAGGCACAACCCGCGGGTGAAAATAACCGAGGACCCCTACGACGGCGAAAAGGTGGCCCTGGTGCCGGCCGCCAGGCCGGACGTGGCCTTTATCCACGTGCAGCGGGCGGACAAGATGGGCAACGCCCAGATATGGGGAATGATCGGCAACGACATAAACATCGCCCGGGCGGCCAAAAAGGTTATCCTGACCTGCGAGGAGATAGTGCCCACCCCGGAAATAAGAAAGATACCCAACATGACCCAGATACCCTTTTACTGCGTGGAGGCCGTGGTGGAGCTTCCCTTCGGGGCGCACCCCCTGGGGGTGGCGGGTTATTACTGGATTGACACCCCCTTCCGCAGGGAGTGGCTGGCCGCGTCGAAAACTTACGAGGGGTTCCGGGCCTGGCTGGACAAGTGGGTGTTCAGCTGGGACAGCTTCGACGGGTACCTGCGCAAGCTGGGGGAGGAAAGGCTGGCCGGGCTTCGCGAAATGGAGCACGACAATTTCAGGATCCCGAAGATAGAAAGCTATTGAGTTGGGGGGAAAAAGCTTGTCTCAAACCTGCTCTTACACCACCCAGGAAATGATGGTATCGGTCTGTTCACGGCTGATCAGGGACTACGAGTGCGTATTTATCGGGGTGGGCATACCGCTTTTGGCCGGTGTGGTGGCCAGCAAGATTCACGCCCCCAACTCGGTGATCATATACGAGGCCGGTGGAATAGGGGCGATTAGCCGGAGGCTGCCGTGGAGCATTTCGGACAACGCCACCACCGATAACGCCCTGGTGGCCACCGAGCTGTGGAGGGCGCTGGGAGACGTGCAGAGGGGCTTCGTGGATGTGGCCGTGGTGGGTGGGGCCCAGATAGACAGGTACGGCAACCTGAACACCACTGTGATTATAGGTCCCGGCAAGTCATACCGCAACCCGTCCAACCGGCTGCCCGGGTCGGGCGGGTCCAACGACCTGGCCTCCTCGGCCAAAAGGACGCTTATCGTTATGCGGCTGGAAAAGAGGAAATTCGTCCAAAAACTGGACTATATAACAAGCCCGGGCTTCCTGGGGGGGCCCGGGGACAGGCAAAAGGCCGGCCTTTCGGGCGGAGGGCCGGAGGCCGTAATCACCGACAAGTGCATATTCAGGTTTAACCGGGAAACCGGGGAGATGTACCTGGATGAGCTGTTCCCCGGGGTCACCGCGGAAGAGGTGAGGTCTTTAGTGGACTGGAACATGAAGGCCGCCCCCCGGCTGAAGGAGGTTTCCCCGCCCACCGCGGAGGAGATCGGGGTAATGCACATGATTGACCCCATGGGCGTGGTGCTGGGCAGCAAGAGCAGGCAGGAGGCCCAACCCTTCGAAGATTATTACTCCACCATGAAGTCCTGCTATGAGTCGTTAAAACTTGATTTGGGCTGAACAGGAGTGATCCGGATGTATAAAAAAATACTGGTTCCCGTTGACGGGTCGGAAAATTCAACGGCCGCCCTGGAGCAGGCGGCGGCGCTGGCTGTGATAGCCGGGGCCGGGGTAACGGTCATGCATGTTCTTGACCTGCCGCCCCAGGTAAAGTCCCTGATTGGAGACACCCTAAAAGAGCAAATCAGGGAAGTAGGGGAAAAAATTGTAAACAGCGCCAAAGAAGCCTGCGCGGCCAGGGGGGCGGCCTGCGAGGGAAAACTGGTCTGGGGCGTACCGGACCACGAGGTAATCATGGAGGCCCAGCAAGGGAGGTACGACCTTATTGTTATCGGAAGCCGGGGTCAGGGAGAGGTAAAGGGCTGGCTGCTGGGAAGCGTCAGCCGCAGGGTGGTGCGGCACGCCCGGTGCCCGGTGCTGGTAGTAAAATAGGCCCGCCGGATAAACTCCGGAAAATCTAAAAGCATAAGGCCCCAGGGAAGGGCGGACTTATGCTTTTAGATTATTCGGAGGCCGTGTTTATTTTTGGCGGGAACATGGTTGCAGTATGAAACACAGCCCCGGCAGGCTGATTTTAAGAGAAAACTGTTGTTGAACCGGCTGTATGTATCCCTTGGCAATATATTTACGGGAGCCTGCCCAAAACGCCAGCGGCTGGCACACGATTTGCTTTTGTGGATTCTTACCGGATTATATAGAGGCAGTGCAGCGGAGAGAGGGAGGAGAGTCAGATGGCGGAATTTGCGTACGATGTCAGGGACCTCAAGTTCATACTCAAAGAGTGGCTTGACATGGATGAGGTTTTTGCCCTGGACAGGTTTAAGGACAACTACGAGGCCGGCGACGTGGACTTCATACTGGACGAGGTATACAAGCTGGCCAGGGAGGTAGTCTTCCCGGTAAACAAGGAGGGCGACCAGACCGGGGTAAAGTTTGAGGGGGGTAAGGTAACAGTCCCCCGGGGGTGCGCCGGGGCCTACAGGTTCCTGCAGGAAAACGGGTGGGGGTCGGCCAACGAGTCCCTGGCTTCCGAGGCGCCCATGCCGCTTACCCTGTACCGGGCGTACAACGAGATGCTCATGGCGGCCTGCCCCGCCCTGATGTCATATATAAAGCTGACCACCGGGGCGGCCAACCTCATATACCGGTTCGGCACGGACAGCGACCGGGAAAAATTCCTGAATAAAATGCTCAGCGGCCGGTGGAGCGGCACCATGTGCCTGACCGAGCCCAACGCCGGTTCCGACGTGGGGGACGCCACCACCAGGGCCTTTCCCACCGGTGATCCCCGGATTTATAAAATAAGGGGCAACAAGATGTTTATCACCGGCGGAGAGGTGGACCTGGGCGAAAACATAATCCACATGGTGCTGGCCCGGCCCGAGGGCGGGGCCCCTGGATCAAAGGGGCTGGGGCTGTACATAGTGCCCAAGGTATGGGTAAACGACGACGGCAGTCTCGGGGAGCCCAACGACGTCACCTGCATAGGCGTGGAGCACAAGATGGGCCTGAGGGCCTCGGCCACGGCCATGCTGAGCTTTGGCGAAAACGACGGCTGCCGGGGGATACTGGTGGGGGACCCGCCGGACGCCTCGGGGGCCTCAAAGGGACTGGCCATGATGTTCCACATGATGAACGAGTCCCGCATCGGCACCGGCCACAACGCCCTGGCGCAAATGGCCGCGGCGTATTACTTCGCCGCCCGGTACGCCAGCGAGCGCATACAGGGGAGGCCCTTCACCAACCCCGGGGCCGGCCGGGTGCCCATCATCAGGCACGAGGACGTGCGGAGAATGCTGCTTGAAATGAAGGCCCAGGTGGAAGCGATCAGGGCCATGATATTCAGGGGATTTTACTACCTTGACCTGGCCGAGCACGGCAGCGGCGAGAAGGCGGCCAGGTGCAAGGGGCTGGCCGGGATACTGACCCCCCTGATCAAGACCTACGCCAGCGAGACCGCCTGGGCCATGATCGGCCAGGCCATCCAGGTGTACGGGGGAGTGGGCTATACCGAAGAATACCCGGTGTCCCAGTACGCCCGGGACGTGAAAATACTCTCCATCTGGGAGGGCACGTCATTCATCCACGCCATGGACCTGGTGGGCCGCAAGATGAACATGGGCGGCGGAAGGCCCTTCTCGGGCTGGATGGATGACAGGAAGGAATTCATAGAAAAGAACAGAAATAACGCCGCATTCGGAGCGGAGCTGGCCATGCTGGAAAAAGCCTGCCACGGCGTTGAGGAAATAAGGCAGCTATACTCTTCTTATCATGGGAACATGGCCGAAAAGGGCGCCCTGATACCGCTTTACGCCCCGCGGGTGCTGACCTGCTGCGCCCAGCTCTTTGCCGCAGAGTCCCTGGTCGACCAGGCCATGGTGGCCAAAAGGAAAATAGAGGATCTGGGCAGCGGGCACCACGACTATTCCTTCTACGCAGGCAAGATTTCGGCGGCCAGGTACTTTGCCAACAATATCCTGCCCAATGTCCTCATGCAGGCGGAACTAATCAAGAGGGAAGACAAATCCGCCCTTGAGTGCCCGGAAGAGTCCTTCCTGGTGGGCTAGCCGGCCGGTCAGTTGACAGGGGCGACAATTGAAAGCCATAACCAAAAAAAGGTGGTTTGAAAAATGACGGAGATCAAAAAAATTACCGTGATCGGCGCCGGCAACATGGGCCACCAGATAGCCCTGTGCGCAGCCCTGGCCGGATACCGGGTGTCGTGCACGGACATTGACAGCGCCATTCTGCAAAAGGCTGAGCAATTTGCCGACACCTACCTTCCCCAGCGGGTGGCCAAGGGGAAATTGACTGAAGAGGAGGCCCGGGCGGCCCGGGAAAGGATTAGCTTTACCCAAAGCCTGGAGGAGGCTGCCAAGGACGCCGACCTGGTGATCGAGGCGGTCATAGAAAAGCTGGACGTCAAGCGGAAGCTGTTCACCCAGCTGGACAAAATCTGCCCGCCGCACGCCATACTGGCCACCAACAGCTCCTATATCGTCAGCTCGAAAATAGCCGACGTCACCGGGCGGCCGGAGAAGGTCTGCAACATGCACTTCTTCAACCCCGCCCTGGCCAACAAGCTGGTGGAAGTGGTCAAGGGGCCGCACACGTCCGAAGACACCGTGGGTGCGGTGATGGAAGTGTCCAGGAGGATGGGTAAAAGCCCGGTGCTCCTGCAGAAGGAGATATACGGGTTCCTGGTCAACAGGATAGTGTCGGCCATCAAGAACGAGGCCATCTACCTTTACGACATGGGCGTCGCCTCGCACGAGGACATCGACATGGCCGTTGTCCACGCCCTGGGGCACCCCATGGGGCCCTTCCGGCTGATGGACCTCACCGGGATCGACCTGACCTACCACATCGGCATGGAGCGCTACCAGGAGACCGGTGACCCCAGGTACAGGCCGTCGCCGATTATAATTGAGAAGTACCTGAAAAAAGAGTGGGGGCGGAAGACCGGCAAGGGCTTTTATGACTACAGCCAGTGAGAAAAGCTGCTGGCAGTCAGCCGCCAGCCGGCAGCTATCGGCAGAGAGAATGATATATTCCCAATTCCCGACCCAGGAGGGGGCGCAAAATTGGAAAAAGGTGTTTTTATCATAAGCGCGGTGCGCACGGCCATCGGCCGCTACGGCGGAAGCCTGCGGACGGTGACCTCCGGCGAACTGGGCGCAGTGGTGATTAAAGAGGGGCTTAAGAGGTCCGGCGTGTCGCCGGAAAGGGTGGACGAGGTGATCATGGGGGAGGTCCGCCAGAGCACCGAGTCGGCCAACATGGCCAGGGTGGCTGCGCTCAGGGCCGGCCTGCCCGAGGAGGTCCCGGCCTACACAGTGAACAGGCTGTGCGCCTCGGCCATGGAGGCCCTGTACAGCGGCTACCTGAGGATTGCCTCCGGAGAGGCCGGCATCGTGGTGGCGGGCGGGGCCGAGAACATGAGCCGGGCGCCGTATTACATCCGCGGGGCCAGGTGGGGCGACGGAACGGTCCAGCTGATTGACTCCAATCTGGAGGGGGGTCCCGGCGCCCAGCCCAACGAGACTTACGGGCCCGACCTGAGCATGGGCATGACCGCGGAAAACGTGGCCGAGAAATACAACATCACCCGGGAGGACCAGGATATTTTCGCCCTGCGCAGCCAGCGGCTGGCCGCGGCCGCCATCAGCGGGGGAAGGTTTAAGGACGAGATTGTGCCGGTAGAGATAACGGCAAAGAAAAAGACCATGCTTTTTGACACCGATGAGTTTCCCCGGCCGGAAACCACCCTGGAGGTGCTGGCGGGCTTAAAGCCGGCCTTCAAAAAGGGCGGGTCGGTTACGGCGGGAAACTCCTGCGGCAGGAATGACGGGGCCGCGGCCATGGTGCTGGCCTCGGGCAGGGCGGTGAAAGAGTTTGGCCTGACTCCCCTGGGCAGGCTTTTGGGATTCAGCGCCGCCGGGGTTTCCCCCCGGCACATGGGCATCGGCCCGGTGCCGGCGGTGAAAAAGCTATTGGCAAAGCTCAACCTCACCCTGGGGGACATCGACCTTGTCGAGCTCAACGAGGCCTTTGCCTCCCAGGCGCTGGCCTGCATCAGGGAACTGGGCCTGGATTTGGACCGCACCAATGTAAACGGAGGCGGCATCGCCCTGGGACATCCACTGGGGGCCACCGGCTGCAGGCTTTGTGTAACGCTGCTCCACGAGATGAAGAGGCGGAACGCCCGGCTGGGGCTGGCCACCCTGTGTGTGGGCGGGGGGCAGGGAATGGCCGCCGTGATAGAAAATATATAAGGCAGTACAGGGAGGGGATTACGGTTGGATTATAAAAATATTTTGTTAGAGAAGGACGGTAATATTGCCTTAATTACCCTAAACCGGCCGGAGGTGCGCAACGCGCTTGACCCCCTGACGTGGGCGGAAATACGCAGCGCCACGAGGGAGTGCCGCTTTGACGCCAATGTCCGGGTGGTCATAATCACCGGGGCCGGCGGCAAGGCCTTCGCCTCGGGGGCCGACATAAGGTCGCTGAGGGAGCGGGAAACACTGGAGGTATTGAAAAGCGAGGCCCAGGAGGCCTTAAACGACATAGAAAACCTTGAAAAGCCGGTGATTGCCGCCATAGACGGGTTCGCCCTGGGCGGGGGCTGTGAGCTCGCCCTGGCCTGCGATATAAGGATTGCCACCGAGCGTTCAAAGCTGGGCCAGCCCGAGGTCAACCTGGGCATAATCCCGGGGGCCGGGGGAACCCAGAGGCTGCAGAGGGTGGTGGGCATAGCCAAGGCCAAGGAGCTGATCTTCACCGGCGACATAATCAGCGCCCGGGAAGCCAGGGAAATAGGCCTGGTCAACAAGGTGGTGGAGGACCCCGGGGCCCTGCTGGCCGCCGCCAGGGAAATGGCCGGAAAAATAATCGCCAAGGGCCCGGTGGCCGTCAGCCTGGCCAAGACAGCCATCAACGTGGGGGCCAATACCGACATCAACACCGGGCTGTTGTTTGAGAAGCACGCCCAGGCCGTGGCCTTTTCCACCGGCGACCGCATCGAGGGGACCACGGCCTTCCTGGAAAAGCGCAAGCCCGATTTCAAGGGCCGGTAAATAAAACCGGGAATTCGAAATTTGGAATTTGGGACCGGAGGGGAGTATATTTATGGATTTCAACATTTCCGACGAGATCAGGGACATGAAGCGCACCTTAAGGGACTTCGTGGACAACGAGGTGGACGCCTACGGCATGCAGATAGAGGAGGAGGACCTGATCCCCCCGCACCTGATTGAAAAGGCGAAAGAAATGGGCCTTTTCGGCATGAGCATACCCGAGGAGTACGGCGGGCTGGGGCTTGGCATGCTGGACCGCTGCCTGCTGCTGGAAGAGCTGGGCCGGACCAACATGGGGTTTACCACGTACATCGGCGCCCACGTGGGCATCGGCAGCACCGGCATAGTTGAGATGGCCTCCGGGGAGCTGAAGAAAAAGTACCTGCCGGCCATGGCCAGCGGGGAAAAGCTGGGCGCCTTCGCCCTCACCGAGCCCGACGCCGGGTCCGACGCCTCCAGTATGAAAACAACGGCCGTTTTAAAAGGCGACAAGTGGATATTAAACGGATTGAAGCACTTTATCACCAACGCCCCCGACGCCGATATTTTTACGGTTATCGCCGTTACCGACAAGGCCGCCGGGACCAAGGGCGGCTATACGGCGTTCCTGGTGGAAAAGGATTTCCCCGGCTTTTCCATCGGCACGGTGGAAAAGAAAATGGGGCTCAGGGGATCCCACACCTCCGAGGTGATCTTCCAGGACTGCGAGGTTCCGGCCGAAAACGTGCTGGGCCAGGTGGGGCGGGGCTACGCCGGGGCCTTAAAGATACTGAGCAAGGGGCGGGTGGCCCTGGGCGCCCGCTGCGTGGGGGCCTGCGACAAGCTGGTGGAGCTGTCGGCCAGGTACGCCCAGCAGAGGGTGCAGTTCGGCAAGCCCGTAGCCAGTTTCCAGGCCATCCAGTGGATGCTGGCGGAGATGGCCACCGACACCGAGGCCGCCCGGGCGCTTACCTACAGGGTGGCGTGGATGGTGGACCAGGGGCTGCCGGTGGTAAAGGAAGGCCCCATGGTCAAGCTTTTCGCCTCCGAGGCCCTGGCCAGGGTGGTGGACAAAGCGGTCCAGATCCACGGGGGGATGGGGTACATGAAGGAATTCCCGGTGGAGCGGTTTTACCGTGACGCCAGGATTACCCGCATATATGAAGGGACCAACGAGATCCAGCGGATGGTTATCGCCGGCAGGCTGCTGAAGGAGTATGAGGTATAGCCTTGATGGTTCAAAAAAGGAAGGTGAAATGGTTGGAAGAGGTGGCCATAATCGGCGCCGGGCAGACCCAGTACGGTGATTTTCCCACCCTGGGGATAAAGGAGCTTTTCGCCCGGGCGTATATTGAGATGCTGCAGAGCGTTGACCGGGGGCTGGACCCGCAGATGATCCAGGCGGCTTACATAGGCTGCCTCAGCGCCGGAGGCGGGTTCCAGCTGGGGCAGCTGGCCCCGCTGCTGATGGGACATGTGGGGCTGCCCCACGTAAACGCCGTCAGGATTGAAAACGCCTGCGCCTCCGGGGGATATGCCCTGTATAACGCCGCCTGCGCGGTGGCCTCGGGGAAATTCGACCTGGTCCTGGCGGCGGGAGTGGAAAAAATGAGGGATGTTTCCTCCAGCAAAGGCAGGTACTGGCTGGGGGTGTCGGGGGACACTGAGTACGAACGCCTGGCCGGATCCACCTTTGCCGGCATTTATGCCCTGATGGCTGCCAGGTATATGTACGAGTACGGCCTGAAGAGAGAGCACCTTTCCATGGTGGCCGTGAAAAATCACCGTCACGCGGTGGCCAACCCCAAGGCGCAGTTCCGCAAAGAGATTACGCTGGAGCAGGCCGTGAAGGGTGTTCCCGTGGCCTACCCCTTCAACGTCTGGGACTGCAGCCCGACCTCGGACGGGGCTGCGGCGGTGCTTCTCTGCAATGCCAGGATAGCCGGAAACTTTACCGATAAGCCCGTTTTCCTGAAAGGATTCGGTGCGGCCAGCGACTACCTGGCCATCCACGACCGGAACTCCCTTACGGGACTGGCCGCCACCCGCAAGGCCGCAGCCGAGGCATACAAACAGGCCGGCATCACCCCCCGGGACATTGATTTCGCGGAGGTGCACGACTGCTTTACGATTGCTGAAATACTGGCCTACGGCGACCTGGGGTTTTGCGAGGAAGGGAAGGCCCACCGCCTGCTGGAGGAGGGTGTGACCCGGCTGGGCGGAAAATTGCCGGTGAACGTCAGCGGCGGCCTCAAGGCCAAAGGCCATCCCATCGGGGCCACCGGCTGCGGCATGGCCTGTGAGATATTCAAACAGCTGAGGGATGAGGCAAAGGAACCCACCAGGCAGGTAAAAAACGCCAGGGTTGCCCTGTCCCACAACGTGGGCGGGTCCGGCGGCACGGCCGCGGTCTTTGTATATCAAAGGGGTGATCGCTGATGGCCAAAAGTGTGGTGTCTTACGGAGTTTATGTACCGTTTTTGCGCATCAAGAGGGACGAGTATTTAATCGCCCTGGGAAGCTGCGGCGCCGATATGAAAGAAAAAGCGGTAATGGATATAGACGAGGACGTGATCACCATGGCCGTGGAAGCCGCCAGGGATGCCACGGCGGGCCTGGATACGGGCGGTATAGGGGTGCTGGCCCTGGCCTCGGCCAACTTTCCCTACCAGGAAAAGGTGATGGCGGGAACAATGGTGGAGGCCCTGGGGCTGAACAATGATGTCCTCACCAGCCACCACGGCAATTCCACCCTGGCGGGCAGCGAGGCCTTTCTGGCCGCCATGGGCCTGCTGGATCAGACGGACCGGAAGTACGCCCTGGTGGTAATATCCGATGCCCCGGCAGCCGGGGTGTCCGAAGATATGGACCACGGATTGGGCGCGGGATCTTGCGCCTTTGTCCTGGCCAAGGACGGGCCGGGCCTGGAATTCGGCGGGGTGTACGCCTATTCCGGAGAATACATGGGCCTGCGTTACAGGCTGCCCGGAGAAACGGAAATCAGGGATATAGGCGTCAGGGCTTATTCCTCCATGGCCTTCAATGAGGCGGCAAGATCTTCGGTTGCCGGGCTGCTGGCCAAACTGGGAAGAGTTCCCGGGGACTACCGCCACATTGTGCTGCCCCAGGCCGATGTAAAAGCCTCCTTGGCCCTGGCCGGAAAGATGGGCTTCAGTGAAGAACAGCTTAGAGAAGGCCTTGTTTTTGACCGGGTGGGGGACACCGGGGCCTGCTCACCGTTCCTGGGATTGTGCAGTGTACTGGACTGCGCCGCCCCCGGCGATAAAATAATTGTCTGCTCTTACGGAGCCGGCGGGGGCAGCCACGCCCTGAGCTTTAATTTGAGTGTTCCGCCCCAAAAACGAAAGGCGGTCAGGGATCTACTGGACCGGAAGAGATACATTAATTACATCCACTACCTTAAATTGAAAAAAATAATTTGAGGTGATTGTATGGGCGCCCATATTTCCATTCCCATGTACCGGAGAACCGTGCCCCAGCGCTACAGGCTGGCGGGGCAGAGGTGTGTGCGGTGCGGGGGGGTGAATTTTCCGCCGAAGGCAGTCTGTAAGCACTGTCTGACCGGAAAAGAGTTTGAGGATATACCGCTGAGCGGAAAAGGCACAGTGTATTCTTACACCGTTATCGCCGGGGGCGGCGCCCCGCCGGAATTCACCGGGGAAGCGCGGTGCAAGGGCAGCTACCCGGTGGTGCTGGTAGAACTTGAGGAGGGTCCCAGGATTATCGCCCAGTTGATAAATCCCCCGGAGGAGGGGATTTCCATAGGCATGAAGGTGGAAGCGGTTTTCAGAAGGATTTACGAAGAAGAGGGGGTAGTCCGCTACGGGTTCAAATTCCGCCCGGTTTAAGGACCGTGGTCAGTCCGCCTGCTTTACATGATAAGCTGTTTTCACATGCCGGCCCTTTGGGAATACTCGCCTTGATATAACTTTGGAATCAGCCATTCCCGCAGAAAAAATAAATCCCGCAATCAAAAAAAGAAAAAGCCAAACCGCCTGCTTTATGCGGAAAGGTTTGGTTTTTTAAAGTCACGTCAATTTTTTGGCGCGCCGGGCAGTTGATAATATATAAGACTACCCGGCTTTTATATTTATGTTAAAGAAAAGGCAGGCAGGGTTTACAGCCATTACCTGCCCATTATTTGCGGCATCTATGCTATAATTACTTGTTGTCACTTCAATTAAGCAAATCAGTCGTCAGCCATCATCTGTAACCAGACAAGGGTTTTAATTAGTATAGCTGACAGCTAACAGCTAACAGCTGGCAGCTTAGTTAAGAGGGGAAGGTTGGCATGCAGTGGAACGGAATAAAGGTTCCGGTTGTGATCCTGGCCCTGGTGGTCGGCCTGGCTGCTTTATGGGGGGCCCAGTGGCTGTATAACAGGTACAATTATGAACGTCCCCTGACCAAGCTTCTGGGGGAAAACAAGGACGTGGTTTCCTATAAAATAAACGACGAAGGCCCGGTGCTGGCAGTGGAGGTCAAGCTGGGAAAAGTGGACAACCTCCAGCAGTCTTACGACGCCCTGCACCAGTCGCTTCAGGGTGTTGTGGGCCGGCGGGACTTTAAAATAATACTGCGGGACGAACGGGACGCCACCCTGGACGGGATATGCTACCAGGCCAGGCTGGCCGCCTATGAGGCCCTGGAACGGGGCAATTTCCTGGAAATGGAGAGCTTAATCTCGCAGCGGGCAGCCCGGGAAGGGTCCCAGGCCAGGCTGATGCTGGATGAAGACCGGCTCTATATCCAGATCACTCACGGCAACCATTACCTTTACGAGATAATACCCCGTACCAAAGTGGCTGGTGCGGTATCTTCCGGGGAAAGGGGGAGTCCATCCTGATTAGGGAAGTTGGTATCGGCTTTGGCCTGGCTGCGGTGATTTTTCTGGCTGCGGCCGGTTATGACATTTTCCCTCTGATCTTCCTTGCCGCGGCCGGCATTGCCCTTTATTTCATAGCCCGGTCCAGGGGTATAGTGGCTAAGAGTTTCAGCGGGGGCGCATCCCAGGTCCGGCCGGAAGTTTCTTTTTCCGATATAGGGGGTCAGGCCGCCGCCATAAATGAATTGAAAGAGGCCCTGGAGTTCATCAAGAACCACAGCGACATACAGAAGCTGGGTATCAGGCCCCTGAAGGGGATCCTTCTCACCGGCCCCCCCGGAACCGGAAAAACACTGCTGGCCAAGGCTGCCGCCGGGTTTACCGACGCCGCCTTTGTGGCCGCCTCGGGCTCCGAGTTTATAGAAATGTACGCCGGGGTGGGGGCCCAACGGGTGAGGAAGCTGTTTCAGACCGCCCGGGAGGCCTCTCAGCGGATGGGTAAGAATAACTCCATCATATTCATCGATGAAATTGAAATACTGGGCGGAAAGCGCGGCCAGACAACCAGTCATCTGGAGTACGACCAGACCCTTAATGAACTGCTGGTGCAGATGGACGGCCTGAAAGTGAATGACATGGTGCGGGTGCTGCTGATAGGCGCCACCAACAGGGTTGACATGCTTGACCCGGCCCTTTTAAGGCCGGGGCGCTTTGACCGCCAGGTCAAGGTTGAACTGCCGGACAGAGAGGGAAGGCTTGAAATTTTAAAGCTCCATACCAGGAACAAACCCCTGGCCGAAGATGTCAACCTGGAGGCCGTCGCCCGGGAAACCTTCGGCTTCAGCGGGGCGCACCTGGAAAGCCTGGCCAACGAGGCTGCCATACTGGCCATGCGTGAAAAACTTGATAAGGTTCACCACAGGCATTTTCACGAGGCCATTGACAAGGTGATGATGGGGGAACGGCTGGACCGCCGGCCCTCTCCCGCGGAACTGAGGAGGGTGGCCATCCACGAAACCGGGCATGCCTTCATGAGCGAATACCTGCGCGAAGGGTCGGTCTCCACCCTGACCATCACTCCCAGGGGACAGGCCCTGGGCTATATGCGGCAGACTCCGGAAGACGACACTTACCTTTATACCAGGGATCATCTGGAGAACCAGATAGCCGTCATGCTGGCGGGCGCTGTGGCCGAGGAGATGATCCTGGGGGGGCGCAGCACCGGAGCGGGGAATGACTACCTGCAGGCCACCAAAACTGCGGATCAGATCATCAATTCCGGGATGTCCGAACAGGGTGTCATTGACCCCGAGACGCTGCCCAGGAGCTTCCGCTACAGGACCCAGAAAAAAATTCTGCAGGCCCAGGAGGGACGTGTGCGTGCCTTCCTGGAGATGAAAAAAGAGGAACTCTGCGAGGTGGTTGAATTGCTGCTGGAACAGGAGAAAATTTCAGGCCGGCAGCTGAGAAAAATTATGGGCCGGCAGTCTGAATGCGCATAATTTCATTAAAAGAAGGCAAAACTGTGAATGGCTGTAAAAACAATTCATTACCGGCGCATACTTCCGGTACCCTTATTTGCGCCGGGGGTTGTTTTTACAGCCTTTTACATGTAAAAAGGGTTATTTGCGATTGCCGGAGAATTTAGAAACAGTGTCAGCTTTTTTGGGGTGATTTGAATGAATAACGTTGTTTGTAAGTTGGAGGAAGCAGTGGGGAGGCTTCTGGAGGGCCGGGGACTTTCCTTGAGTGTTGCCGAATCCTGTACCGGCGGGATGATTGCCGCCAGGATTACCGATGTCCCGGGCAGTTCGGCCTATTTCACCGGAGGCGTGGTAGCCTATGACAACCGGGTAAAGGAGAATGTCCTGGCCGTTCCGGCCGGGGAACTGGAAAAGCACGGAGCGGTCAGCGAGGAAGTGGCCAGGTCAATGGCCTCAGGGGTAAGAAAACTTTTAAAAACCGACATCGGGCTGGCCGTGACAGGTATAGCGGGGCCGGGGGGAGGAACCACGGGGAAACCCGTGGGGTTGGTATATGCAGCCCTGGACGGACCCGGGACGGTTTTTTGCAGGGAGCTGCGCCTGAAAGGAAGCCGTTTTGAAATAAGGTCGGCCACCACTGCCGCCGCCCTCGAGCTCCTGCGATCCTACCTGGAAGGGGTGGTATTTTGCCAATAGAGTATGTTACTTTCGGAGATTTGAAAGTCAGCAGGAAAGTTGCCCAGGCCCTGACGGATATGGGATTCGAGGAGCCCACGCCGATTCAGGCCGGGGTGATACCCCTGCTCCTTGATGGAAAGGACGTTATCGGGCAGGCCCAGACCGGAACGGGAAAAACCGCGGCCTTCGGCATCCCCATGGTGGAAACCCTGAACATGAGGGATGGTGTCCAGGCCCTGGTGGTAACCCCCACCAGGGAACTGGCCGTTCAGGTGGCCGAGGAAATTACCCGCATCGGACGCTACCGCAGGGTCAGGACACTGCCGATATACGGGGGCCAGTCTATTGACAGGCAGATCCGCGCCTTAAGGCAGGGTGTGCAGGTGGTTATAGGAACGCCGGGCAGGCTCCTGGACCACCTGGGGAGAAGGACGCTGATCCTTGACAGGGTTAAGATGGTGGTGCTGGATGAAGCCGACGAGATGCTGGACATGGGCTTCATCGAGGATGTGGAGACCATTTTGAAAGCGACCCCGGAAAGAAGGCAGACCCTGCTTTTTTCAGCCACCATTCCGGCCGAGGTGCTGGATCTTGCCCGCCGCTACACCAGGAACCCTGAATTTGTCACCGTCAGCAGGGGCAACATCACTGTCCCCCAGATTGACCAGGTTTACTACGAAACCAGGGAACGCACCAAGGTGGAGACCATCACCAGGCTCCTGGATACGCTGGATATTTCCAAGGCCATTGTGTTTTGCCGTACCAAGAGGGGCGTGGATGATCTGGTGGCCAGAATGGAGGCCAGGGCATACCCCGTTGCCGGCCTCCACGGGGACATGAGCCAGTATCAGAGAAACCAGGTGATGAGGAGGTTTAAAAATAACCAGGTGGAGGTGCTGGTGGCCACCGACGTGGCGGCAAGGGGCCTGGACATAGAAAACGTTTCCCACGTAATAAATTACGACCTGCCGCAGGACGTTGAATTCTACGTGCACCGCATCGGGCGAACGGGCAGGGCCGGGAAGACCGGAATGGCCGTCACCCTGGTATCTCCCAGGGATTACGGCCAGCTGCGGCTGATAGAAAAACTGACCAAAACCAGAATTCGCAGGGAACAGCTTCCGGGGCCCGCCGATATCGCCGAAAGGCAGAAAGAGGGGCTGAAAGAAAAGATTCGCCTGATCATTGAAGAGGGTAAACTGGGATATTTCAGGTCCATGATTGACCCCTTGCTGGACGACTACGATCCGGTGGATATTGCCGCGGCAGTCCTGAAGATGTCCTTTGGCCCCGGAGATGACGGGGGAGTTCCCGGGGATGACGATGCTGACGCCCTTTCCTTTAAAAACACCGGGGCCAAGCCGGGTATGGTCAGGCTCTTTATTAACATCGGGCGCACCGAGAACATCAGGCCGGCTGAACTGGTCCGCATAATGTGCGATGAAACCGGCATCCCGGCCAATTTGGTCGGTGATATCAGGGTTTATGACAAATTTACCTTTGTCGATGTGCCGGAGGATTGGGCCGGCTGTGTCATCGGCTACATGCACCGGCAGACCATCAGGGGGCGCAAGATTAGTATAGAGCCAGCCAGAGAGAATAGCCGCCGGTCGTAAGCGTCGGTGGTCGGTAAGAGTTGATTGCTGATTGCCGATTGCTGGCTGCTGACTGCTGAAAATGAGTCAAACCCCGTCGGATGATGCTCTATGCCCAAAAACCGTGACTGAAAAAGAGTGGACGAGCCTGAAACCTTACGGTAAAATAGTTATGATTGGTGTGCGAACCTGAAAGTTCCTTAAAATGCGGGGTCAAGGAGGTAAAGCCTGACTATGGCTGGTATGGATAAATCAAAGGCTCTGGACGCGGCCTTAGCGCAGATTGAACGGCAGTTCGGCAAGGGCGCCGTTATGAAACTGGGAGATTCCCCCACCAGGCTGAACATTGGGACCATCCCCACGGGAGCCATTTCCCTGGATATTGCCCTGGGTCTGGGGGGGGTGCCGCGGGGCAGGGTAATCGAGATTTTCGGGCCGGAATCATCCGGTAAGACTACCGTGGCCCTGCACATAATCTCCGAAGCGCAAAAGCTGGGCGGGGTTGCCGCTTTCATCGATGCGGAGCATGCCCTTGACCCCAATTACGCCAGAAATATTGGGGTTGATATAGACAACCTGCTGGTGGCCCAGCCCGATACCGGGGAACAGGCGCTGGAGATATGTGAACACCTGGTCCGCAGCGGGGCTGTGGATGTTGTGGTGATTGACTCGGTAGCCGCCCTGGTGCCCAAGGCCGAAATCGACGGCGAGATGGGGGACGCCTTTGTCGGGCTGCAGGCCCGCCTGATGTCCCAGGCCCTGAGAAAGTTGACCGGCATCACCAGCAAGTCCAGGACTGCGGTGATATTTATAAACCAGTTGAGGGAAAAGGTGGGGGTAATGTTCGGAAACCCGGAAACCACCCCCGGCGGCCGCGCGCTCAAGTTTTACGCCTCGGTGCGGCTTGAGGTGCGTAAGCTGGAGTCCCTCAAGCAGGGCAATGACGTGGTGGGCAACCGGACCAGGGTCAAGGTGGTGAAGAACAAGGTGGCGCCGCCCTTTAAGCAGGCGGATTTTGATATCATGTACGGAACCGGCATTTCCCGCGAGGGAACCTTACTGGACCTGGCCGCCGACCTGAATATAATCAGCAAGAGCGGGGCGTGGTACTCCTACGGGGACGACCGCCTTGGCCAGGGCAGGGAAAATGCAAAGGAAGTTCTTAAGGGCCGGGCTGATTTGCTGAGTGAGATCGAGGCCAAGATAAGGGACCATTTTAACCTGCCCCAAAACAGCATGGACAGGCCGGTAGAGGTGGAAGGGGCTTTTGAAAAGTGATTCAGTTGCAGGGTGATTTGTATGGCTTATAGCGAACAGTTTGAAAAGGCGCGCAAAGCTGCATACAAGTTGCTGAACTACCGGGCGCGGACTGAGTACGAGTTGACCGAGAAGCTTCTTCGCAAAGGCTTTGACGGTGAAACGGTCAGGCAGGTAATAAATAACCTGCGCGAGTATCGGCTGTTGGACGATCAGGCATATGCCGAAAGCTTCGTGTCCAGGAGACCTTTCCGGCCCCAGGCTGTTATGGCGGGGGAGTTAAGAAATTTGGGAGTCAATGAATACATTATTAACAAGGTCCTGGTTGATGTTGATTCCGGGGCGGAATTCAGAATTGCCCTGGCTCAGGCGATGAGCAGGAAAAAACGAAGAAGCGTTGATTATCCCCTGGAAAGTATTGCCGCCTTTTTAAGGAGAAGGGGTTTTAGCCAGGAGGTAGTGGACAGGGTCTGCGATTACCTGCAAAACATGGGCAATCCACGGGATCTTGACAGTTAAAACATAAGAATGTACAATGTTAGGTGGGAGAAAATAGAATTGGATACTACTACTTGCCGGTTTAAAATATATTCAACGGAATATTTTTGGGACTGCAGGCCCTTCCGGGGCTTGGATATGTCTTGCTGCTGGAGTTAAACCTTTGGTAAATGGCAATGGTTTTCTCCCGCCCATTGCGGACAAGTTAAAGTAGATCCTATTCTTTTTTCTGCCGAGTTGGACTCGGTGTTTTTTTATGTTTTTTCAGATTATTGGCAAACTCAATAGACATCGAACAGGAGGTGAGAATGTGCCGACGCACTATATTGTAGCAATAACGGCATTGGCAGCACTGATTTCTTTTACGATTGGATATTTGGTGAGAAAATCAATTGCCGAGGCTAAAATAGCCTCAGCTGAAATTCAGGCCAGAAAATTAATCGAGGACGCCGAGAGGGCTGCCGAGGCGAAGAAAAGAGAAGCGCTGCTGGAGACCAAAGAAGAGGTTCTGAAGCTGCGCAACGAGGTTGAAAGGGAGAACAAGGAGAGGCGTATAGAGCTGCAGCGGCTGGAGCGCCGCCTGATGCAGAAAGAGGAAAGCCTTGACCGTAAAACCGAAGCCATAGAGAAAAAGGAAGATATTCTCAACAGGAAGGAAAACGAAGTTGACAGGCTTAAACAGGACCTGAACCAGATATACAGCAAGCAGGTGGCCGAACTGGAGAAAATTTCAGGCCTGACCTCCGAAGAAGCCCGTCAAATCCTTTTGGCCGACATTGAAAAAGAAATTCAACATGAGGCCGCCAAGATGATCAAAGATATCGAGGACAGGGCCAAGGAAGAGGGAGAAAAACGGGCCAGGGAAATTATATCGCTGGCCATTCAAAGATGCGCCGCCGACCATGTGGCTGAAACAACGGTGGCGGTTATTCCCCTGCCCAGCGATGAGATGAAGGGCCGGATCATAGGCAGGGAAGGAAGAAACATCAGAGCCTTTGAAACCCATACCGGGATAGACCTGATCATTGACGACACACCGGAGGCCGTAATCCTGTCCGGCTTTGACCCTATTCGCCGTGAGGTGGCCAGGATCAGCCTGGAAAAACTGATCGTTGACGGCAGGATACACCCGGCGCGGATTGAGGAAATGGTTGAAAAGGCCAAGAAGGAAGTGGACGTTCAGATCAGGGAGGCCGGAGAGCAGGCCACCTTTGAAACCGGGGTGCACGGCCTGCATGCGGAACTGGTAAACCTGCTGGGCAGGCTGAAGTTCAGGACAAGCTACGGCCAGAATGTTTTAAAACATTCCATCGAGGTTGCCCACCTGGCCGGCCTGATGGCCGCCGAACTGGGGGCCGACGTGCAGCTGGCCAAGCGGGCGGGCCTGCTCCACGACATAGGCAAGTCCGTGGACCACGAGGTGGAAGGGCCGCATGTGGCCATTGGTGTGGATCTGGCCAAAAAATACCGCGAGAACCCCGATGTAATTCACGCTATCGCTTCTCACCACGGGGACGAAGAGCCCAAGACCATCGTGGCCGTCCTGGTGCAGGCGGCCGACGCCATATCGGCGGCCAGACCCGGAGCCCGCAGGGAGACCCTGGAAAACTACATCCGGAGGCTCCAGAAGCTTGAGGAAATAGCCGGAAACTTCGAGGGTGTTGAGAAATCCTACGCCATCCAGGCCGGGCGGGAGATCAGGATAATGGTAAAACCCGACAAGGTTGACGACCTGGAAGCCGTCAGGCTGGTACGGGAAATAGCCAAGAAAATTGAAGGCGAACTGGACTATCCGGGCCAGATCAAGGTTACGGTGATAAGAGAAACCAGGGTAGTAGACTACGCCAAGTAAACTTTTAACGGCTCTTTATAGAGAGCCGTTAAAAGTTTACGCTATCAGCTATCAGCTGTCAGCATTAACACTAATAGCCTGAGAAAATTCATTTGGCTGAAAACTGACTGCTGATGGCTGATTGCTTATATGGAATATTTTTTTACCTTCGGCAACAATGTATTTCGGCAGGAATAAGCTCAGAAAAAAAGAAAACTTATCATAACAGCGGGCGAGGAGGATGACACTTTTGGGCGTAAAGTACAGAGGCACAGAGGACGTCACGGATGGCGTCGGGCTGCTGATTTCGATACTGGTCCGCTACCCCGAGGTAGCAACCATAAATTTTGACCCGGACCAGCAGACTGTAAAATTTAACTTTATTTCTTCCCGGGTCCTGGAGACTGAAGAAATTGACTATTTCACCAGTAAATTGCTGGACAGCATAGAGGTATTCAATAAACTGGAAGGCAAGACTACCAGGTTAACCCTGATTGATCACCACCAGTGGGACTGCTTTACCTTGATCGAGATCCACAGGGATATGGAGACCCTGGTACGGGAGGAAATCGACCTGATTGTTTCACTGTTGCGGGAAAACCTTGAAAACAGCCTGATTGCCGATGGAAACCAGTCTTTTTACGAGGAAGATTTGCTGGTGCAGGAAGAAATAATTGATCACATGCTGGAGAGCGTCAAGGGATGTTCCGGCGATAAGAAACTCTTTGCCTTCAGGGAAGAGGGCAGGGTACTGGTGTTTAACAAATAAGGTGGGGGGCAAGTTCTTTGCGCCTGTTGATGATCGGGGATATTGTGGGAAAGCCGGGACGCCGTGCGGTTAAACAAAACTTGCCGGGCCTGGTGAGCCAGTTGGCGGTGGATATGGTTATTGCCAACGGGGAAAACGCCGCGGGTGGCAATGGGATTACCAAGGACGTGGCGCAGGAACTTTTTGCCTCGGGTGTGGATGTAATCACCATGGGAAACCATGTGTGGAACAAGAAGGAGATATATACATATATCAACCATGAGGCCAGGATTATCAGGCCGGCCAACTATCCCCCCGGCGCCCCGGGGCGCGGTTTTGGTGTTTTCAGGTCAAAAAACGGGTCGGAACTGGGCGTTATAAATATTTCGGGAAGAATTTTCATGCAGGAACTGGACTGCCCGTTCAGGAAAGCGGACGAATTGGTAAACCAGCTCAAGGAAAAGGTGAACATCATTTTTGTTGATTTTCATGCCGAGGCCTCCTCGGAGAAAATGGCCATGGGCTGGTATCTTGACGAGCGGGTGGCCGCCGTTTGCGGAACCCATACCCATGTGCAGACGGCCGATGAAAGGATACTGCCGGGAGGCACCGCCTATATTTCCGACGTCGGCATGACCGGCCCCAAGGATTCTGTGATCGGGGTAAAAAAAGAGCTGGTTATTGAAAAATTCATTACCCAGATGCCCAGGCGTTTTGAAGTGGCCGAGGGACTGTACCAGTTCAACGCCGTGATAATAGATGTAGACGAGGCCCTGGGCAGGGCCGTCGGTATAGAGCGCATACAAAATTTTGAATAAGAACTTAACCGGTTGTTCTAACTGGAACAAAATCTTCAGAACATTAGAGGAATTATCCTAAAATTATAGAATATAAATTTTACAGGCCGTTTTGAAATAAACCATTATCAGAGCAGAAGGAGGTACCATAGTGGATGTATTAAAAGTTTCAGCAAAATCCAACCCAAATTCTGTAGCAGGGGCCCTGGCCGGTGTGATAAGGGAACGTGGCAGCGCGGAAATTCAGGCCATCGGTGCCGGCGCCCTCAACCAGGCAGTGAAGGCTGTAGCCATAGCCAGGGGTTTTGTAGCTCCCAGCGGAGTGGACCTTATCTGCATACCGGCTTTTACTGACATAATGATTGACGGAGAAGAAAGGACAGCCATAAAGCTAATCGTTGAGCCCAGATAACATAAAAACAAAAGCCCGTAATAACGGGCTTTAATAATGTTCCTAAATTCCCAATTCCCGTTTTTTGGGGTGGTTAGGTATGGGGAATGATCTGAAGTTACCCGGTATCCATTTTTCGTCGCCGGTGGTTGACGCTCACTGCGACACACTGACGGCGCTCAAGAAACAGCAACGGCGCCTGGGGGAAAAGAGTGGGGCAGGACACCTGGACCTGCCCCGTTTGCTTTTGGGAGGCGTCAACCTGCAGTTCTTCGCAGCCTTTATCGGGACTGAGTTCAGGGATAACCCGCTGGCCAGGGCCCTTGAGATTTTTGACATATTTTATGAGGAGATGGCGGTTAATTCACACCAGGTCGAACCCGTATATACCTGCGGTGATGTAAACAGAATTATTAACGGGGGCAAGGTGGCCGCCCTGCTTACTGTGGAGGGCGGTCAGGCCCTGGCCGGACGGCTTGAGGTTCTGCGGATGTTTTTCCGCCTGGGTGTGCGCGGTATTACCCTGACCTGGAACGGCAGAAATGAACTGGGCGACGGGGTTGATGAGGCCGGGTCCGGCGGCGGCCTTACCAGATTCGGGGTGGCTGTGGTCAGGGAGATGAACCGGCTGGGAATGGTTATTGATGTTTCACACCTCTCGGAACGGGGCTTCTGGGACGTGATAAAGGAGTCGGCCAAACCGGTAATTGCTTCCCATTCCAACTGCAGGGCATTATGCGACCACCCCAGAAATCTTGACGATGAACAGATCAGAGCCCTGGCCGCCGGCGGAGGAGTTGTGGGGTTATGTTTTTACCCCGATTTTGTAGATAAAAAGGAACCTTCACTGGAGACTTGGCTGGATCATGTGGAACACCTGGCCGGCCTGGTTGGTGTTGACTTTATGGGGATTGGATCTGATTTTGACGGAATGGAAACCTCGCTTCCCGGGCTGGCCGATGTTACGTGCCTGCCCGTGGTTACCGAAGGGCTTTTACGGCGTGGTTTCTCCGGGGCCGAGGTGCAAAAGATACTGGGAGGTAATTTCTTAAGGGTGCTGAGCCGGGTGCTGCCCTAGAAGCAGGGGTCAGAATTCAGAATCCGGACCTCATGCCGCAATAAGTTATTTTTAGCCACAACCTTTTATTCGGGGGAATATTGTGATATGTGAAAGTGGTTGTGTTCAATACGCAGCTGGTGCTTCACACCACACCGGGGACATTTCTTGGATTCACCGTCTCTAAACCTGATTTCTCCTATGTGCTGGCCGCAGCACTTGATTTCAATGCTGATGTTGTTGTTGTCCCTGGTATTTACCCGGTAATCGGCTTGGTAATTCTGGTTCAACGGGCATCTCCCACTTTCTTTATAATATTTAGGCGCGTTTAACCTGTTTCATACTATTATATTACCTAAAAAACAATTTCCAAATCATGCAAAAGTGACATATTTGCTTTTTAAATGCAACCTGGTTTCTTTTTCGGGACAAAGCTTTCACTCAAAGCAATCTGTTATTTTTATTGATTTATTTGCTGGAAAATAGTATATAATCTTAATGTGTAAGAGAGGCCGCGAAAATTAAGCTGACCGGTCCGAAAGGAGAAAAAACTGTTTGGCCGTAAAAAAAGACAGTCCTTTGCGTAGAACAAAGCGCCACCCCCTCAGGAGAAAGGCCCCGGAAGGAGTGTTCACCGGGCCTATCCGGCTGGACCCTTTTCAGGAAGAAGCTTTCAAATTGCTGGCCGGGGGGCATAATGTACTGGTAGCCGCCCCCACCGGGACCGGAAAAACCCTGATAGCCGAGATGCTTATTGAAAAGGTGCTGGCTGACGGCCGGGGGAGTGTATACACATCACCCATCAAGGCCCTGTCAAACCAGAAATACCGCGATTTTGCAGACAGGTTCGGCAAGGAAAGGGTGGGCCTGATCACCGGCGATGTATCGGTAAACGAAAGGGCGCCGCTGCTGGTTATGACCACTGAAATATTCAGGAACTGGTGCTTTGCCAACCCTGAAATGCTGGATGACATGACCCATGTCATTTTCGACGAACTGCACTATCTGGATGACCGGGAGAGAGGCACCGCCTGGGAGGAGAGCATAATATTCGCGCCCCCTCACATCAGGATTGTGGGGCTGTCGGCCACTGTGCCCAATGTCCATGAGCTGGCGTCCTGGATTGCCGATGTAAGGGGCCAGCCGGTGAAGGTGATCGAGGAGAGGTGCCGGGCCGTTCCGCTGGAATTAAGCTGGATTTCCCCGGAAGGCCACGTTTTGGAAGAAGATGAAGCCAGGGAACATATCAGGCAGCGTATAGAGAGGCGCCGTGGCCGGTGGACAGATTTTCCGAAGAATGATGCCGAGCTGGCGTACGAGTGAATTGGTGGTGAATATTGTTTTGGCTGTAACCGGCGGTAACCCTTCATGTTCGGAGGTAATCAGCGCCATTCAGGATCATCTCCCGGCCCTTTATTTTACCTTCAGCCGCGGAAAAACCGAACTGCTGGCCGAGGAAATGGGCAGGGAATGGGATTTTCTTCTGCCGGGAGAAAAAAACAGGGTAAAAAGGATCCTTAGGGAGGCCGAGGACACCCAGCCGGGCTTGTTCGGGCCGAGAAGAGGCAAATTAAGGCAGCTGCTCACCCAGGGCATTGCCTATCACCATGCCGGCCTGTCCCCGGCCCTGAAGGACCTGGTGGAAAGGCTTTATGAAGCCAGGCTGATTTACGCGCTGTTCTGTACTGAAACCTTCGCGGTGGGAGTGAATTTTCCGGCCGCCAGCACCGTCTTTGACTCCTGCCGGAAATGGGACGGACGTGAATTCAGGGGGCTTATAAACAGGGAATTTTTTCAGATGGCCGGCAGGGCCGGAAGGAGGGGTTTCGACCCGGTAGGCAGGGTTTATGTGCGCATTGACGAGCGTTTTCCCGAGCAAACCGGGTTTTATAATGAAGACGAAGTCGAGCCTGTCAGGGGGCGCCTGATTATCTCCCCCAACACCGTGCTGAGCCTCCTGTACTGGAAGACTGATGAGGAAATAAACCGCTTTTTGGAACAAAACCTGGCGGTATACCAGAACAACCGGGAAGGCCGGAAAATAAAAAGGGAACTGGCCGAACTGGATGAAAAACTGCATGAAATTGAGAAGGCCTTTTGCGACCGGGTGGACACACCGGCCTGTTATATGATGAGGGTAAAGCTGAAAAAGGAGCTTCGTTCGCTGGCCAGAAAAAATAAAAGGGGGAGGCCGGGAACAAGGGAACGCAGGGAAGAAATCAGAAAAATGCTGAAAACGGCCCAGAAGAAATGCCATCACCGGCCCTGCAGTGAGGCCAGGAAAAGACAGGCCGACCTTATGGAGAGAAAATCCAGGCTGGTACGCCGCATGAGGATTTTGGGCAACCACTCCAGGGACTATGAGAGGGACTTCAACAGGGTTTGGGACTTGCTTGAAGATCTGTCCTATGTCGATGGGAGAAACCTGCTTCCCAGGGGCATTTTCGCACTGCACCTGCACGTGCAGGAAATACTGGTAACAGAGCTTGTTTTCAACGGTTTTATCAGGGATATGCCGCCGGCGCCGGTGGCGGCCATTCTGGCCGGCGTTGACTACGTGCCCGGCCGTGACGACAGTGTCGCTCCCGGCCCCTACGACCTCCGTGAGGTTGAATCACTGCGCAGGACGCTTTTGCGCAGTGGTGTGCCGGAAAATTTCTGCGTCTGGTCTCCCCTGCCCGGGCCGCTGGCCGCGGCCTGGTATGAGGGGGCGTCCTTTGATCAGCTGTTGTCCGTGACCAACCTCCAGGAAGGGGATATTTTCTCCATAATCCGGCGGGAGATAGATTTGCTGAGGCAGATTGAAAGGGCCGCCGGGGAGGATACCGAACTGCGCAGGCAGATGGAGCACATCAGGAAGAGGTTGGACAGGGATGAGGTAGCCATACCTGGTATATGATACGGGCTGTGATAAACTTCGCCTTTTCACATCGGGGACGGTTCTGGATGTGAATGTTCACACTGAGAACCGTCCCCGATGTGAATCAGTCCGGGCAGGGGCCAAGGCCCAGGACAAAGCGGGAGCGCTGTCTGTACCTCTCGGCCAGGGCCTGAAATGCCAATAACTCATCTTTCCCCAGGGGCTTTATTATTTTTGCCGGCAGGCCCATAGCCAGGTGCCCCGGCGGTACTTCCATCCCCTGAACCACCAGGGACCCCGCACCGACCACCGCACCCGCCCCTATTTTGGCCCTGTTAAGGATTGTTGCCCCCATCCCGATAAGGGCGTCGTCTTCCACGATGCACCCGTGCAAAACTGAGTTGTGGCCGACGGATATCCTGTCCCCCAGTATGAGGGGGAAGCCCGGGTCGGCATGAAGCGTGCAGTTGTCCTGAATATTGGTGCCGCAGCCGATAGTTACCCGGTCGGCATCCCCGCGCACCACGGCATTGTACCAGACACTGGACTGCGCCCCTATTTTTACTTTCCCCACAACTCTCGCCCCCGGGGCAAGGAAAACGGATTGGTCCACTTCCGGAAAAAATTTCCCGTAACCGTATAGCTGCTTCTCTTCTCTCATCTTCTCCTCCCGCAATAAATTGAAATATTTTTTAGTTTTATTCTAGATTCTGAATTCTGACTCCTGTATTCTTTCCCCCAAAAAAAAACCCCTCTGACGGGGTGTGGGAAAGGAGAGGTGGGTTATAAAAAGTTCAATCATTAACCCGGAAAGTGAAATGGGTAACAAGTTGTCAATAAGATAATAACACCTTGTTACATATTTCCCAAATCCTATTTTACCCCATTTTTGCACTATTAGTTAATTTACCTCTGTTTCTCTTTTAAAATGGATTATTTTGAATATATATCTAAATATGTATGCTATTTTCTGGCAAACCCCAGATCCCTTATAAATTCTTCATGGATGTGGCCGTTGCTTGCTATTATGGACACATAGTTTCCCAGCGCCAGCCCGTTCCCGTACAGGTCGCTGACCCTTCCTCCGGCCTCCTCCACCAGAAGAACCCCGGCGGCCACGTCCCACGGGCGCAAAGTGACTTCCCAGTACCCGGTTATTCTGCCACAGGCCGTGTAGGCCAGTTCAAGGGCTGCCGAGCCAAGCGCCCTGACATCCACTGCCTTGCAAAAAAGCTTGGCATAGTCCGCCTTCAGCATTTCATCCTTGAACTGGTCGGCGGTCGGAAAACCTGTCACAAGAAGGCTCTCGCTGACGTTTCTCCTGGCCTGGTCCACCCGGATCCTTTTTTTGTTGAGATATGCTCCCTCCCCTCTGGCGGCGGTGAAGAGTTCCTCCCTGAAAGGGTCGTAAATTACGCCCAGTACAGGATCGCCATTGACGGTCAGGGCCACGGAAACGGTGCAGAGGGGGATCCCGAAAACAAAGTTGGTGGTCCCGTCAAGGGGGTCTATAAACCAGACCGGGCGGTCGTCCAGCACCAGTTCCTCCTCGCTGAAGTCTTCCTCGGCCACCAGGCGGTGCCCGGGAAAAGCGCCGCCGAGACCTTCCAGGATAATGGACTGGGAGTGCCTGTCCACCTCGGTGACCAGGTCCGCCGCGCAGGACTTGCAGCTGGTTGTGAAGTCGCTTCCCAGCCTGTTTTTAATAACTTTTCCGGCTGAAACCACAATGTTTGACACCTTTTCGATGGTCCGGTCAATGTCTTGCAAGAGATTCTCCCCTTTTTACTTAAAATTCGGGTTGTGTTTAGTATTGCCCGGCAAAAAAATGATAATGATAGTAGTATGGGAGGTGTCCGGTTGGAAAAGAACAACAGAAAAAGGGAAATAATAACCAGAATGAGGCCCGATCCCGACTTCCGGTACCTGGCCAGAAGGGCCGGAGAAATAATGCAGGTCGATACTCCCCTGGCCCGCAATGTAAAACGGGACCCAGGTGAAATCCCGGGGTTTTATGCCGAGGAACACGGCGAATAGCCGGTTTAATTATTCCCCGGGCCCGCTGTTTTACATCAGTGACAGCAGCACCATGGCCAGTGCCTCCTCGATGGTGGAAGCGAAAAACTCCCTGGCCGACTCTTCTTCATTGTCCGGTTCCGTGGTGTATGAAGCCCGGTATCCGGAACCTGCTTCCGGGTCGTTGCCGGCGTCCTGATAAACAATGCGGAAGGATTTGGTGCGCTGGATTATTTCCTGGACAAGCTGATCAGCCCCGGGCACCCAGAGGAAATTTTCCGCCAGGTAATCCCAGTTCTCCTCCTGGCGTTTACCGTCATGGGTGAACAGTTCACAGAAAGGTTCGGTGTCCACCGTGCTCCAGCCGTAATACCCGCTGTCGGTAGGCTGTCCGGTAAGAAGGTATACCTCTTCCTCGCCGGTTTTTTTTCCTTTGAGCCACCAGGTGGGTGACAACCTGGTGGCAAACCAGTCCCCTGCCTTTGGTGTCCAGGCAAGGCCGGCCTCCTTGAGTTCCCTGGCCAGATTGAGGTCCAACATAAGCAATCACCACCCGGTAAATATAAATATTAATTCTTTTAACTTCATTTTTCCCCTTTTTAGTTAGTTATATAGTTTTAAGTTAATTTAAAAACTTTTTACTCCATGTTATAGGAATTGCAAGAATTTTTTCAAGGCATTCACCAGCGTTTTTTTGTTTATACTTTTTAAAAATAAATGATATTTGTATACCGGTTTTTGTCCAGTCATATAATGTATCACATTCCAGTGGTCAGCTTCAGGCATCAGCCTGAAAAAATGCTGTCAGCCGCCGGCGGACAGCCGGCAAAACCTGTTAACATTTGACTTTTGTCAAATGTTTTCTGTCCTTACCATTGAAATCTTGAGGCAGGCAGTGAAAGGAGTGAAAGTTGCTTGGTAGGAAAAAAAATATCGATCGGGGCATCCAATTACATAGACCTGGTCAGGGCCAGGCTGGCAGGGGAACTGAAACAGCTTGAAGGCTGCGGGCTTAAATTCGAAATACAGGAAAATCTGGCCGGAAAATTAACTTTTTTGTCCTGCAGTGTGGCCGGGCAGGGGCAGAACACCTACAGCGAGGAAGATGCCCTTTCCCTGTTCAAACACCACGTGGCCAATGTCCTTTCCGACCTGATCATTTGTAAATGGCAAAAAGCCATGCTGGTGGATATCATCAGGGAAAATTATTACTACTTCGGGGAGGAAGACCGCCGGACAATACTCCAGAATGCCCTGCGCTACCTGGAAGATTACGAAGGTGATGACAGCAACTCGATTCTCAGGCTCAGAAAGAAAAGAAAGATACTGGCCAAGCTCAAGGATTTTCTGGGCACTTACAACCAGATAGTAATCGAGGGTTTTATCAGGTTCAGACTGAAGGAATACATTCAGGAACTGCAGGAAGCGGCAGACAAAGCAGTGGACGATTTTCTCATGGACAGGGAATACAAGGAGTTTATACAGCTTTTAAAATACTTTGTGGACATCCAGGACTCCCGTACCGACGTGGTAAACGTGGTCATCAGGCCGGACGGCGTTTTCAAGCTGTTTGACGGCCAGCACAGGGTCATTAACAGCGCTTACCCGGAAGGGTTTATCTTTGACCTGGTGGAAAGTGAGATTAATTATGAGGACCTGCTGATAAGCGCCCTTATTACCATTGCTCCCCGGGAGATCATCTTTCATACCGGAGGGGCTGAAGGTCCTCCCAATACGCTGGAAACCATCAACAACATCTTCTCCCAGCGGGTGACGCTGTGCCGTGGTTGCGAGTTGTGCAACACAAAAAGGGAAAAATAGCCCATCATCATCCGGATAGCCAGGCACCCCGCATTAAATTACGTGTTCCCCCGCCGCCCGGGGGCGTCCCGCCCGATTCAATTTTTTTCGCCAGTTCCCTTTGCCGCCACCGGCTCTATTTTTCCATTCTGGACTGTTGACTTCCGGATTCCAAAAGCTGACAGCTGTCAGCCGGCAGCTATAAATATTCCCTTTTCCCGGAATTCCTGTTAAAATACCCTGGGAGGCGGGAAAAGTTTGAAGGCGCTTTTTATAAGTATGCCTCTGATTGGAGCTGCCATAGGGTGGCTTACCAACTGGCTGGCGGTGCGGTTGTTGTTCAGGCCGTACAGGCCGGTCAACCTGCTCGGATACAAAATCCAGGGGGTAATTCCCAAAAGGCGGGCCGAGTTGGCCAGGAGTATCGGCCAGGTGGTGGAGAAGGAACTTATTTCGGTGGACGACCTCATTGAGGCGGTAAGATCCAGGGAAACCATGGAAAGAATCTCCGCGGCTGCGGCAGTTTCCATAAGGGCCAGGATAATGGACAGGCTTCCGGCCTTTATACCGCTGTCAATACGGAGGGCTATTTCCGAGGTGATCACCGACCAGGTCCAGAGTGAGATTCCCACCGTGATCACCGGGATGTTCGAACGCTTCAGCGCCATGGTAAAGGATACCGTAAGCTTTCAGTCCATAGTGGAGGAGAGGATAAATGAGTTTTCCATGGACAGAATTGAACAGATGGTCCTCACGGTTTCTGCCAGGGAGCTGAGGCATATTGAGATACTGGGCGGGGTGCTGGGGTTTTTAATCGGGCTGGTCCAGGCGGGTATATTGTATGTCACCGGGTTATGAGAATTATTTCGCACCGTGCCGCCGGCCGACGGAAATGTTGACAATGGCTTTTTTCTACACTATAATCAACAAAGGTTATTAATACGCGATGAGCGGGAGATTAAGCCTTTTCACCATACCAGAGAGGGTGTGCCAAGGCTGAAAGCACGGCCCATGGAATGAATGGCCCAAAACCACCCGGGAGCAGCCACCTGAACGTTTTATGACCAGTAAGGCCGGCCGTAAAGCGGGCGTTAACCGCATTAAAGGGGAGCTTTTGGGCTCAAACCGGGTGGAACCGCGGTGTAATAAAAAAACCGTCCCAGTATGGGACGGTTTTTATCGATTAAAGGGGGATGTAGTAATGGTAAGGGTTACCTTAAAAGACGGCAGTGTAAGGGAATATAAAAAGGGCGCCACCTTGAGCGAGATTGCCGCCGATATCAGCGGCCGGCTGGCCAGGGAGGCGCTGGTGGCCTCGGTGAACGGGCGGCTGGTGGATCTGGGGACCCCCCTGGAGAAGGATGCCGAGGTTGCCTTTTTTACCTTTGACGATGAGGAGGGCAGGCAGGTTTTCCGGCACAGCACCTCCCACGTGTTGGCCCAGGCCGTTCAGAAACTGTTTCCGGGCACCAGGCTGGCCATTGGCCCGGCCATAACCGACGGGTTTTATTACGACTTCGACTCCCCGGTGAAGTTCACCCCGGAAATGCTGGAAAAAATTCAGGCCGAAATGGAATCCATAATTAAGAAGGACCTGCCCTTTGAGCGGATAGACATGCCCAGGGAAAAGGCCCTGGATTTCTTCACCGGGGCAGGGGAGAACTACAAGGTGGAGCTGATCAACGACCTGCCCGGGGATGCGCCCATTTCCTGCTACCGGCAGGGTGATTTCACCGACCTGTGCGCCGGACCCCACGTTCCTTCCACCGGGCGGCTGAAAGCGCTGAAGCTGACCAGTCTGGCCGGGGCGTACTGGCGCGGCAGTGAGAAGAACAAGATGCTGCAGCGGATTTACGGCACCTCATTCCCCAAGAAGGGGATGCTGGACGAGTATCTCTTCAGGATTGAGGAGGCAAAAAAGAGGGACCACCGCCGGCTGGGAGCCGAGTTGGACCTGTTCAGCATCCAGGAGGAGGGGCCGGGATTTCCGTTCTTCCACCCCAAGGGGATGGTGTTGCGCAACGAACTGGAAAAATTCTGGCGGGATGAGCACCGCAGGAGGGGCTACCAGGAGATAAGGACTCCAGTCATACTGAACCGGGCCCTCTGGGAGAGGTCCGGCCACTGGGACAACTACCGGGAGAATATGTATTTCACCAAAATCGACGACTTGGATTATGCCGTGAAGCCCATGAACTGCCCGGGCAGCATTCTTATTTATAGAAGCAAGCTCCACAGTTACCGCGACCTGCCCATAAGAATGGCCGAGCTGGGTCTGGTGCACAGGCATGAGCTTTCCGGGGTGCTGCACGGGCTGATGCGGGTGCGCTGCTTCACCCAGGACGACGCCCACATATTCATGCTGCCCGGGCAGGCCAAGGATGAGATCATCGGAGTAATCGACCTGGTGGATTATTTGTACAGCGTTTTCGGTTTCAAGTACAGGGTTGAACTGTCCACCAAACCCGAGAAGGCAATGGGATCTGATGAAATATGGGAGGCCGCCACCACCGCCCTGGAGGACGCCCTGAAGGCAAAGGGGATGGATTACAAGGTTAACGAGGGGGACGGGGCCTTCTACGGGCCCAAAATAGACTTTCACCTGGAGGACTGCCTGGGCCGGACCTGGCAGTGCGGCACCATCCAGCTTGACTTTCAAATGCCGGAGAAGTTTGAATTGAGCTATATCGGGGAGGACGGTCAAAAGCACCGCCCGGTAATGATTCACCGGACGGTATTCGGCAGCCTTGAGCGCTTCATCGGCATTCTCACCGAACACTTCGGGGGCGCCTTCCCGGTGTGGCTGGCGCCGGTCCAGGTCAGGGTCCTGCCCATCACGGACAGGCATATCGATTACGCCAAAGAGGTGGCGGACCGGCTGGACCGGGAGGATATCAGGGTGGAGCTGGACGACAGGAATGAAAAGGTTAATTACAAGATCCGCGACGCCCAGGGCCAGAAAATACCCTATATGCTGGTGGTGGGCGACCGGGAGGCCGAAAGCGGGTCGGTGGCTGTACGCCACCGCGCCGCCGGGGACATGGGATCGGTGAAGCTGGAGGACTTTATTTCACAGATTCAGGAAGAAATCAGGACTAAGAAGATATGAATAAAGACAGCTGACTGATTTTTCGGCGGGTTTTTTTGGGGGCAGTGTATATTTTTAGTAGGTGTCTGGAGGGGTAATAAAGAAATGAGACCTCTAGAGGTTACTTCATAAGAAGTAGCCGACTCCCGGGCAAGGAGTGAGGTCTCGTGGTAAAAATTCGGCAATT
>JBMOPD010000055.1:0-45165 GCA_049323615.1 Bacillota bacterium
GCTTTAGATTTTAGCCGACTTAAGAAACTACAAACTGCATACAACGCTTAACACAATATCCTATTTTTGGTAGCCACCAAGGCTTCGAAAGAAAAAACTGCTGTTACTTACCGGATTAAAGTTTAATAAATCATATTTGTCAGGGGATGAGATTTTGCCTGGTAATTTTTTCAGTATAAAGCTGTCGGCCCTTTCTGCCGGAATCCGGAAGCCGGAAGCCGGAAGCCTATTTCAACAGGGTATCCTTGCGCAGTTCCGGGCAGCCGCATCCCTGCCCGGAACCCAGATTGCAGAGGGCATCCAGGACAATGGCAGCCACCCTGTTGGCCAGCCCGTAAAAAATATCCGCCAGTTCGCCGTGGTCCCAGTCCCTGATTACCCCCTCGGCGTAATTCACCACAATATCCACCCTGGCGTAGCAGGCGCCGATTTCCCTGGCCAGATAAACCTCGGGGCACATGCTCTGCCCGATCATGTCGGCCCCCAGCCGCCCCAGCATGGCCACCTCGGACCTGCTTTCAAAGTGCCTGCCGTCTGTAACGGCGTACACTCCCCGGTCAAAAACCCTGCCGCCATAAAGCCTTTCCGCCGCGCCCACCAGCGCCGCCTTTACTTCCGGGCAGACGGCCTGCCTCATGACCAGCAGGTAGGGGCCGCCGAGGCTTACATCCTTGCGCATGGAAAAGTCCATGTAGTCGGAGGGAATTATTAAATCCCTGGGTTTAAGCAGGTGGTTTACCGAGCCCACCCCTCCGTCGGCAATGATTCTCTTCACCCCGGCCTCCCTGAATACCCAGAAAACCTGCTGGGAAGCCGCTCCCCTGCCAACCCCGGACCTCCACCCGTGCATCTTTACCGCGGCCACCGTTCTTTCCCCCAGCCGGAAAAATTTGACCGGGGGACTGTCGCCAAAGGGTGTCTTAAAAACAATCCCTTCATTTAAAATACTGATCCGGTCGTGCTTTAAATCCTCGGGGAAATTGATGCTGTACGTACTGGAGCCCCCGATTACGGCGAAGTCGGCCTTTGGTATTGCTTGCATAACCACTCTCTTCCTTTCACCCGCAAATTGCCGCCAGCCGGCTCGGTCACTGCCTGCGGGCCACATAAAAATGCCGCCTGCTTTTCGGGTGGGGAGGGCTGAAGGAAAAAGCGTCGTAGACCGCCAGGGGAATAAAACCGGCAGCTTCCAGTATTTTCACAATTTCCTCCTGTTCATATCCCCTTTCCCGGTGCCTTTCGGAAAATTTCCGGTAGAGACCCCCCTCCTCAATAAAGCAGGTGAGGTCGACGGTCCATACCGAAGCGGCAGTGTCGTAGGTTGTACTGTAAATAATGATCATATCCCCCCCGTTTATTACCACCGGCCTCCCATCGGCCTCCCCTATCCACTTGACGGCATTCATATCAAAGATGAACATCCCTCCCGGCGCTAAATTCCGGGCGGTGTTTTTGAAGACCCGCTCCAGATCTTCGGTTTCAACAATGTAATTGAGCCCGTCGTGAAAACAGGTGACCAGGTCCACCGGGTGTTCGAGCAGGAAATCCCTCATGTCTCCCACGTAATAGTCAATTTTAACTGCCGCCGCGGCAGCCTTTTGCCGGGCGCAGGCAATCATCTCGGGGGAGATGTCCACGCCTTTAGCCCGGTACCCCCTCAGGGCAAAGGGCAGCAGTGTATTTCCGGTGCCGCAGGCCAGGTCAAGGACGCCGGCCGGACTGCAGCCAAAATGGCGCAGTATTGACTCCACGTAGTCAATCCAGCCCTCAAAGTCAACCCCGGCCACCAGCCGGTCGTATACCACCGCCAGGCCCCGGTAGCTGTTCATTTTTTCCCTCCCGGTTATTATTCAAAAAACCCCGGGTACACCGGGGTTTTAAAATCCATGGGGCACTGGAAAGTCAAAGAACTACTTCTTCAGCGCCTTTAATATATCTGCCAGCACTTTTTTGATTTCCTGATCTCCGTTAATATTTAACAAAATACCTTTTTCCCTGTAATAGTCGATCAGCGGCTGGGTCTTTTCCTCATAAGCCTTAAGGCGTGTGCCCACCGACTCTTCGTTGTCGTCGGTCCTCTGGTAGAGTTCTCCGCCGCAAGCATTGCACTTGCCTTCGGTCTGCGGGGGGTTAAACAGCACATGGTATGAAGCGCCGCATCCTTTGCAGACCCTGCGGCCGGTCAGGCGCGCCATCAGCTTGTCCAGCGGAACCACTATGTTCACTACACCGTCAAGCTTGATGCCCAGGGAGGTAAGCGTGGCGTCCAGAGCCCTGGCCTGCTCAACCGTGCGGGGAAAGCCGTCCAGCAGGAAGCCCTTTTTGCAGTCGGGCTGGGAAAGCCTGTCCTTAACCATACCGATCACCACTTCATCGGGAACAAGCTCGCCCTTGTCCATATACTCTTTTGCCTTCCTGCCCATTTCAGTGCCTTCTTTAATGGCGTTGCGGAACATGTCCCCGGTGGAAATATGGGTAATATCCAGTTCTTTGACCAGCACTTCGGCCTGGGTGCCCTTTCCCGCTCCGGGCGGTCCCATGATAAGTAAATTCACACCGATCCCCTCCCACATTTTAGTATATCTAGACATTAATTATACCATGCCTGTTTACCATTGGAAAGCTATATGCTTTAAGAGCCGGAATCGGTATCCCTAATTCCTAATTCCTAATTCCGAACTCCCAATTCCTGACTTTTGCTATTTGCCAGGAAGCTGAACACCGCCTCCAGCACCCCGCCGGCCACCGCCAGGGCCTTGTCGGAAACGGTGTGGCAGTGGGCCATATCACAGCGCGGGTCTATATCTCCGATCTTGGTCCCGCCGGCCACCCGCAGGCCGGGCTTAACCATACCCCTGACCAGGCCCTGAATCCCGGCCCTGACCGGAATATCCCCGACAAAAGCCACCACTTCCCCCTTCTCCACCCGCTGGCCGATATCCAAACGCGGCGTCACCACCCCGTCCGCCGGCGCCCGCAGCAGCCTTTCCACCGTATAGCCCCCGACGGATCCCGGAATGCCGGTATCCGGCTCCGCTCCCCCCTCATAAATCACCCGGCCCAGGTTGTGCCCCCGGCACGTTTCCACCACGGCGTGGACATCCACGCCGGCGGTAAACCCCGGCCCCAGCCCGATGACCAGGGGGGCGTCCGATATGGCTGTGCCGGTATTGCGCTTGGCCATGACGGCGTCCACCACCACCCGGGGGCGAAGCAGGCGCACCACGGCGGCCCCGGGATCCACCAGAACCGGGATAATTCTCTTTTCCAGCAGTCCCAGGGCATGTTCCGGGCTGTCGGCCCGGCAGGCCTCGATTCCTTCCACCCGGACACAGCCGGAATAGACCGCCCCGGCGAAGGCCACGGTGCGCCTGACCGCCAGCGGGCTGCCTATTTCTGTCATAATCACGTCCAGGCCGCACCTGAAAAGGCGGTAAGCTACGCCTGTGGCCAGGTCGCCGGCCCCTTTCACCACTACAAGCGCCTTGGAACGGGTCACTGCCCCCACCCCTGCCGGAAAACGCCGGCAACCGATTCTGCAGGCTCAATGAATATCTCCATCACACCGCCGCAGACCATGCCCCCGGCCGCCGCCGTGTCTGCGTCCAGGGAGACTTTATAGAGCCTCGGTGAGGCCTCATCGATAACATTAAAGGCCTCCCGGCGCACTTCCGATTCACCGCAGCCTCCCCCGACGGTTCCGAAGGTGCGGCCGTCCCTGTATACCAGCATCCTGGCGCCCGCCTTGCGGGGTGTTGAACCCCTGGTCCTGACAATGGTGGCCAGGGCCGCCGGCATATCACCGCCGGCCGAATTTACCGCTTTTATAAGTATCTCCCGGTCCAGGGCCGAAGGCATTTCAGAGGCCCCCAGGGAGGGGGCGCTGCCCCCCCGGCGCTCCCTGACCAGCTCCGCGGCGATGCTGACCGCGATTTCCTCCGGGGTTTGCGCCCCTATGTCCAGGCCGATGGGCATGTGTACGCGATCAATCCTTTCTTCGGCAAAGCCCTCCTCAATCAACTGCCGCCTTACCGCATGGATCTTCCGCCTGCTGCCAATCATGCCCAGGTAGGCCAGGGGGTACTCCAGCATCTGCCGCAGGCAGTCCAGGTCGTGCCGGTGGCCCCGGGTGACAATTATAACGCTGCTCCTCGGCCCCGGGGTCAGGTTCTTCATTATATCATCAAAACTGCGGCAGACAACCCGGTCTGCCTCAGGAAACCGCGCCCCCGAGGCAAATTCGGGCCGGTCGTCAATTACCGCCACCCGGTAGCCCAGCAGCTTGCCCAGTTTTACCAGCGGCAGGGCAATATGCCCGCCACCCAGGATTATCAGTTCAGACGGCAGCAGGTACGGTTCCACCATTAGTGTGACGGCCTGATCCCGCGCCCCGGGGGCGGCCAGGTCAACAACTTTAAAATTTCCGGTGACCATGGCATCGCCGGCCAGCCGGGACGCCTCGCCCTCCAGCCAGGGCAGGGTTAAATCCCCAGCCTCCCCGGCCGGGGAAAAAACCTTTTTCTTCCCCGCTATTTCACGGGGAAGCCCTTTCTGATCTATAACCGTTACTATGACCAACTCCTGCCCCGGATCAAGCCCCTTCACAATACCCCCTCCTTGCGGGCCGGGCGAGCGGAGACCATACAAAAGAAAAGTTCGCCGGATCAGCCCTCCAATATCACAATATCATAAGTCCCCGGTTTCCCCAACTTCTAATTATAAAAAACTTTCCCCGTAATTATGGCCCGAAAAAAAGGACCGGCGTGTAACTCCGGTCCCTTTTCACTATCATATTATTTAACATAAAACTCGACATTCACCACGGCGGTTATTTCCTTTTCCTTGGAGGAGGTGTCATTAATACCATAATCGGATATTTCGTTTGAATACAGGGGCGTGATCTGGAAGACTCCCATCCTGGATGACCGCAGTGCGCCAATCTTGCCGCCGCTGTTTTCCACCAGCATTTCGGCACGCCTTCTGGCGTCCTTGGAGGCCTCCCCCAGCATATCCACTTTCAGATCGTTGAGCTTTGTATAAAAATACATCGGGGGCTGGGATTGAAACTGTACCCCCTGATTGATCAGCTCTGTGGAGGCGCGGGAAATTTCCTCAATTTTATCTACCTGGCTGGATGTGATTTCCACGCTCTGGGTCAACCTGTATCCTTCAATTATGTTGGAGGGCATCCCCTTTTCTTCAAATTTGCGTACCTCCATTGTATTTATTGAAGAAACAACAATGTCCTTTTCTGGTATACCCTTTTGCTGCAGGTAGGACTTCACCTTCAACAGGTCCTGGTTCAGCCTGGCATAAGCCTCGGGCAACCGGGCGGACTGGGCGGAAAAAACACCTCTCCAGACAATCAGGTCCGAAGTGATTTGTTTTTTGGCGGCGCCGGTTACAGTGATGGTGTTTTTGCTTCTGCTGAAGTTATTGACAGTATTCGAGGCAATCAATGTACAAATGATCATGGCGGCGGCAATGATGGCGGCCGTCACCACCAGCCAGAAATTTTTGTTGCCGTCGGACAGGTTCATAATGCCCCTCCCTCTCCATAATAATAGGAGCCGTCACGCTATATAAAAGGACGGCTTTGCCGTCCCTGTTGTTCCTCAATATTTACATAAAAAATTTTATTTTATCAGAGACCATCTTTCTCTGTCCAATGTGAAAGGCAATATAAGCCAGGCCCTGATTATCCGGGAATCTAATTAATCAAATCAAGGTGATGCATCTATTTTGGAGAGCCAGCGGCTCTGTCGTGGGTGAAGTAAAAATCACCGTTTTCTTTCTGGACGAAGAAATCGGCATAGGTAAGCTCGAAAATACTATTTTCGTACGCGGAAATATCTATACCGTCTTTTATAAGCTTACCAATCAAGCCCGCGTTGGATACCTCCCCCTGAATGATTGCTCCCCAAATTCGCCCGTCTTTCAGAATGAATTTTTTATAAATGGCTTCATCCTGGCAGATTAACTCCTGGAAACTGTCATCCGGAGGGCTGATGTAGCCAAGGGACACCGAAGGAAGCCCGAAGAAAGTCATTGAGTTCTTGAGGGCAAAGTTGTCCTCCAGTTGTTTGGGCACCCCGGCCATGTTGTACCCGGCCACCCGTCCCTGCCTGACCGCCGACGGCCATACTGGCGTAAGCGTCACCTTGCCGGTAAGTGATTCCAGGGACTCGCAAACGTCTCCTGCGGCATAGATGTCCGCCACCGAGGTTTGCTGGAACCGGTTGACCTTTATTCCCCGTCCAATCTCCACCGGGGTGCCGTTGAGAAATTCGATATTTGGCCTTACTCCGGTGGCCACGATGACCATGCCGCAGGGTACAAATTCACCGCTCCTGAGCTTAACCCCCAGCACGTTGTCATCTGAATCCAGCGCCACCGATTCTACCGTTTCATTCAGAAACAGTTTTACACCGTGTTTCCGGAAAAGGAGTTCGTACCTTGCAGTTGCCTGCCGATCCAGCTGTAGCGACAGTATGTTTCCGGCCGCTTCGATCACCGATACCTCATTCCCCCTCTCGTAAAGGGCGTAGGCGGCACTCATGCCGACCGGACCGGCGCCAATGACCGCCGCTGTGGTGATATTTTGGGAAATCCGGGTGATTTCCCGGGCGTCCTCCATGTTGCGAAGTCCAAAAACCTGTTTTCCCCGGTCCAGGTTTTCAATTGGCGGCAGAAAGGAAGAGGCTCCGGTGGCAATGAGCAGGCGGCCGTAATGGTGTTCGCTTCCGTTAGACAGCCGGACAGCCTTTCCTTTGGCATCAAGCCCGACCGCTTCCAGGCCGGTCAGCCAGTGAATGTTATAACGCTCAAAAAAACCCTTTTCCACGAAGCAGATATCATCCGGCAGCCTGTCGCCGCTGATCACGTAGTGCAACATGGGGCGGGAATATATTTGACTGTCTTTAGAGATAACGGTGATTTCGCCGTGGGCGTCCTGTTTCCGGATAGTTCTGGCGGCATGTAAGCCGGCCGCGCCGGCCCCTAAAACCAGGTATTTCATTACATTCCCTCCTCCAGGCAGACTTTCTTTATCACTCCGTCCGGATTTATCTCAAGCAATGACAGGGCCCCGTTGGGACAGGCCTGAACACAGCGGGGAAAGTGCCTGCCGGCACAAAAATCGCATTTCACGGCCGCCCTGCCGCTGTGGTCCGGACGGATCATGCCGAAGGGGCAGGACATTACACACATCCAGCACCCGGCGCACTTTTCCGGGGCAACACCCACCGTTCCCGTGTCCGGGTTCTTGGTCAGGGCGTAGGAAACGCAGGCGTCGGCACATTCAGGGGAATCGCAGTGCCGGCAGAGCAGGGGCACCGGCTTGCCCCCGGCCCCGGCCTCGATGAAGTTCCGGGCCTGTCTGGCCGGGTCCTCCAGGTCCAGGGCCAGGATTGAACCGTCCGCACAGTGTTCCGCCATGCAGGCCAGCTGGCAGTTCTTGCAGCCATTGCAGAGTCCGGGGTTGATCAGTATGCGTTTCATCTCCGGCCCTCCTTACAGCCCCAGGGCTTTTCTTTTTTCCAGGATGATCTGTTCCAATCTGTCCGCCGCCGGCACTATTTCCCCCTCCAGGATTACCCTGCCGCCGGTGATCTGTTCCAGGTCCCCGGTCAGTATTTTGCTCACCAGCTTACTTCCGGTGACAAAGGGTGGTATGGCCAGATGCACCGGCAGGCCCAGGGCCAGGCCGAAGGCGCCGTCGGCCAGGGCCTGTTCTTCCAGCCACTGGGGAGCGGAAAGCACCAGGGGCAGCTGCGGAATGTCAATGTCCAGCGCCCTGGCCAGTTCGGCGGCCACCATTTCCAGCCGCCCGATGGCCAGGCAGGGGCCGAAATTCAGAACCGGCGGCAGACCCAGCTGGCGGCAGACGGCCTTCAGATTTTCACCGGCCAGTTCAGCCGCCGCCGGCGACATCAGGCCGCAGTTTTCCAGTCCTCCGCTGGTGCATCCTGCGGACAACACGATGATGTCCCGCCTGATCAACTCCCTGGTCAGGCCAACGGTAAAAACGTCATGCCCCTTGGCCGTGAGGTTGGAGCAGCCCACCACCGCCGCCACACCCCTGATTTTGCCGCCGGCGATCAGGTCGATAAGGGGCTTGAAGCTGTCGCCCAGAAACTTCTTCAGTGATTTCTGACTCACCCCGGCCACCACATCTTCATAGCCGTGGCCGGCGGGAATATCTATCCGCACCCGGGGCCGGCGTTCCGAATAGCTATCCAGGGCCGTCCGCATAATTCTTCCGGCTATGGTCTCCCCCTCTTTGATATCGAACCGGATATACCCGGCGTTGACCTTTTTAGCCACATCGTCCAGGCAGATCTGTTTCACCAGGAACTGTTCGCAGATGGGTTCCAGGCCGGGCAGCGTGCAGTTGAACTCGGTCAACACCAGGTCGATGCCCCCGGTGGCAACCAGGGCCTCACTGGTGAAGTTATTCCCGGCTTGGCCGGCGAAGGCCTCCCGGCAGTGAGCCCCGCGCAGTTGCATGTCCTGGCCCACGCAAGTGCAGCCCACAATCCTGAATCCCCTGGCCCCGGCGCTTCGGGCCAGGGCTTTGGCTTCGGGGGTTACCATCCGGTCCTGGATGACCGAGACCAGCGGGTGCTGATGTCCGGTGACCATGATGTTGATGTAATCCGGGTCCACCACCGAAAAGCCCACCCTGGCGGTAGTGATCTCCGGTTCACCCAGCATAATGTCGTTCAAGTAGTTAGTCAGCATCAACCCGTACAGGCCGGTGGCTATCCCCAGCCTCAGGGTGTGCATTAGCATATCCGCCGGATCGCTGGAGAGGTTGGTGCTGGTTTTAACGACAGCGTCAAAGACCTCGGACTTGGCGCCTCCGGGGATAAGCCCCAGCTCCTGCCAGCGCCGGAACCTCGGCCGGTAGGCCAGCTTTTCCACCAGCGCCATGGCCTGCCCCCTGGGGCGGTAAAGATCTTCCAGCACCCGGCCGGCAATCCTCACCGCCTGTTGCGCCGGGTCTTCTTCTTTTATCTCCAGCAGCCGGGCCAGGTCACGCAGTGCCTCCTGCCCCCTGAGGGGTAATCCGGAGTTACCGGCCCCAATTTCGCGCAGGTTGTTAGCGGCGTTTTCGGCTATATGCAGGTAGCAAGCGGCCCCGGCAGCCACGGACCGCAAAAAGTTCCGGGCCACGATGGTATCGGCGGTGGACCCGCAAACACCTTTGGGAGACTGGGGGGTAATCCGGCAGGGCCCGTTGGAACAAAGGCGGCAGCACGCCCCCTGCATACCGAAGCCGCACTTGATGGCCTGGTTCGGCACACGGTTAAAGGACGTTTCCACCTCGGGCCTGGAGCGCATAAAGTCGGTTAGCTTGCTGTCCGCAGAACAACACATTTTCATTATTTTCCCTCCTGGTTTTAAATGATATACTATACTCAAAAGGTATACTTTTGGGGTTAAAAAATTTGGTGGATTTAATTGCCACAGATCAAATGTATACTATAACAGTATACTTTCGGGCAAAAGAAATGGGTTTTATTCTTTACTCAAGGTCTCGAAATCGTATTTCTCCAACTCCCTTTCCAGGGTTTGCTGGATGGAAAAAAGGGCCCTGTGCATGGGGCATCTGGCAGTGTTCCTCTTATTGCATTCCTCCGGGTCAATTAAGCACCTGTTGATCCGTACCGGCCCCTCCACCGCTTCCACAACGTCCTTCATGGTGATTTCCGCCGGTGCTTTGGCTAAAGCGTACCCACCGCTGACGCCGCGGTATGATTCCACTATCCCGGCCCGGGTCAGGAAGCGGAAAATTTTCAGCAGGAAGCGGATGGGGATATGTTCTTCTTCGGCTATGAGCCTGGCCTCTATCACCTCCCCCCGGGGAAGCCGGGATAGGTACAGAACTGCCCGAAGTGCATAGTCCGTGGCCTGGTTGAGCTTCATTCCAACTCCCTTTCCCGGTTAATGTACACCAATTTCGTCCACTTTACTACACTATATTCAACCCCAAATCAGGTGTCAAGAGGTTATAGAGTATTTTTTGAACCGTCCCCTTGACTTGTGTCTTAATTTTGCTCAGAAATATAAATCTCTTTCTCCTCTGGCGATGCGATCCAGTCTTGCCTCGGTTTCCTTCCTGACGGCGGGACTGGGTAGGCGGCCATGATCCGGCTGATCATCTCCCGGCGGTTGATCATGCAGGCGCAGCAGTGCACGATCAGGCGTTAGCGGGCCACCCGGTTATCTGCCGTTTTCAGCCGGCGGGCCAGCCTCCGGGCCCCGGCGACGCCGGGCCGGGTCAGTTCCCGGGGGATATCGATGGCCTGCCACTCTTCTCCTGTGAACAGGTTCGCCGACAGCGCCAGTTCCTTTATGGTCCTGTTGTGTTGCCGGGCCTGCACCGCCAGCCGGGCGGCCTCCTCGTAACCTATGTAGGGCACCAGGGCGGTGGCCAGGGTTCCGCTCTCCTCCAGCCACCGGCGGCAGCGCTGTTCATTGGCGGTGATGCCCTTAATGCAGTGTCCGGCGAAGATCCGGGCGGCCCTGGCCAGCGTATCCATTCCGTTCAGCAGGTTGTGCGCCACCAGGGGCAAAAAGGCGTTCAGATCCAGCCTCCCGGAGGCGCAGGCCAGGCAGATCACCTGGTCCGCCCCCATCACCTGCCAGGCCGCCTGGGTCACCATCTCCGGGATTACCGGGTTGACCTTGCCGGGCATGATGGAGGATCCGGCCTGAAGGGGCGGCAGGTTGATTTCGGCCGGGCCGCCGGCCGGCCCTGCAGAGAGCAGCATCAGGTCACCGGCGATCTTGGCCAGGTTTACGGCGGCAGCCTTCACCAGGCCGGACACCTCGGCGAAGACATCGGCGTTCTGGGTCAGGTCCACCATGTTTTCCGACCTGGCCAGGCCGATCCCGGTTATCTGCCGCAGTTCCTCCACCACCTGGTATATGTATCGCCGGGGGGCGTTCAGGCCGGTGCCCACCGCCGTTCCGCCCAGGTTGATCTGGCGCAGGCGCTCCTCCGCCTTGTACAGGCGCCAGCGGTCACGGGCAATGGCCTCGGCGTAGGCGCCGAACTCCTGGCCCAGGGTGATGGGGAGGGCGTCCTGCAGTTCGGTGCGGCCCAGCTTGAGTACCCCGGCGAACTGCGCCTCTTTTTCCTGCAGGGCGCCCTGCAGTTCGGCCATGGCCTCGCTTAAGTCCAGTACCAGCCGGACGGCGGCGATGCGCAGGGCCGTAGGGTAAGTGTCATTGGTGGACTGGGAAAGGTTGACGTGGTTCAGGGGGTGCACCAGGCGGTAATCGCCCTTCCGTCCCCCCAGCAGTTCAATGGCCCGGTTGGCCAGCACCTCGTTCATGTTCATGTTGGTTGACGTGCCGGCGCCCCCCTGCAGGGCGTCCACGATGAACTGGTCGGCCAGCCCCCCTTCCGCCACCTCCCGGGCCGCGGCGCAGATGGCCTCCGCCAGTTCGGCCGGCAGAAGGCCGGCCTGCAAGTTGGCACGGGCCGCGGCCAATTTTACCTCGGCCAGGGCCTGCAGAAGGCCCGGGTGCACCTTCCAGCCGCTGACGTCAAAATTACTGCGGGCCCTCAGGGTGTGAATGCCGTAATACGCCTCCGCCGGGACCGGCATTTCGCCCAGCAGGTCCTTTTCCAGCCGGTAAGCAGTCACAATAAATCCTCCTTGCATTAGAACAATCATTAAATTAACCGGGGCACATCTTTCAGGTTGGAAAATTCTTCAAAACAGACCAGGGAAACACCCTCCCGTCCAGCGTAATAACAGCTTGCAAGATACGTACCAGCTTGAAAAAAGAGCATGATACCCCCGACATAATGTAAATTATATAAATTTTGAGAATTTGTAAAATTAAAATTATTGATATTATTCTATAAATATACTAATATTAAACATATCATAATAAATTAATCATATCAATAACAATAAGCTTTATTTATCTAACATGCGGGTTTTTAATAATATTTATTTATGGCAGGTGAGTGTTTATTAATCTGCGCGATGTTAAAAGCATACTGGACGCAGAAGTGATTACCGGGGAAGATCTGCTGGATACCGAAGTCAGTTCCGGTTTCGGATGCGACCTGATCAGCGATTCACTCTGTTTTTCCAGGCCGGGCTGCCTGCTGCTTACCGGACTCACCAACATCCAGATTATTCGAGTGGCGGACATGATTGAGGCCAAGGCCATAGTCTTTGTCAGGGGTAAAAGGCCCGGAAAGGATATTGTCCTGCTGTCTGAAGAAAAAAAATTGCCTCTGCTGGTAACCGGACGTTTCCTTTTTGAAAGCTGCGGACTGCTGTACCAGCACGGCCTGCGCAGTTCCTGACGGTCGGCGGGGTGTCTGGATTTGAAAATGGAATTTAGTGTTGAAGGCATGGACTTTACCCGGGCCGGGGAAGCGGCCGCCAAAATCAAAAAGGCGCTGCAACTGGTGGGAATGGAAGTGGAAACTGTCAAAAAAGCCGTCATCGTAGCCTATGAAGCGGAACTGAACATTGTCATCCACGCCCGGCAGGGCACATTGACTTTATCCGTCTACCCGGACCAGGTGGAAATAGTGGCCGCGGACGAAGGCCCGGGCATACCCGATATTTCCCTGGCCATGCAGGAAGGATACTCCACAGCGCCTCCCAATATAAGGGAAATGGGCTTTGGAGCGGGCATGGGCCTGCCCAATATAAACCGCTGCTCCGACATGCTGGAGATCGAATCCGAGGTCAATAAGGGCACACAGCTTAGATCAGTAATATTCAACCGAATAAGTGGTGAATAAACATGCAGAAATACTTCCACTCGGTGATACTGGACCGGGAAAAATGCAAAGGCTGCACAAACTGCATCAAGCGCTGTCCCACAGAGGCCATCCGGGTGCGTGAGGGGTGCGCCCGGATCATCGAAGAGCGCTGCATTGACTGCGGCGAATGCATACGCATCTGTCCCAACCGCGCCAAGCTCGCCATAACCGATACCCTGGAACGGCTGGCGGAATACAAATACACAGTCGCCCTTCCGGCACCTTCTTTGTACGCCCAGTTTGGACCCCGGGTGATGCCGCACAACATCCTGGGGGCGCTCCTGGACCTGGGATTTGATGATTTTTATGAAGTGGCCTTGGGAGCCGAAGCTGTGTCGTTGTCACTGCGCGAATACCTGGACCGCCACCATCCCAGTCCCGTTATCTCTTCGGCCTGTCCGGCCGTGGTGAGGCTGATGCAGGTAAGATTCCCCGGCCTGCTGGAACACATCGCCCCCATAGAAACCCCCATGGAGGTTTCCGCCCGCATAGCAAGGGAAAAGGCCGTGCGCGAGTGCGGCCTGGGGGATGCGGAAATCGGCGTTTTCTTCATCACTCCGTGCCCGGCCAAGGTTACCGCCATGAAGCAGCCCTTCGGGGACCGGTCCTATGTTGACGGGGCCATTTCCATGTCCGCCATTTACGGCGAAATACTAGCCAGGCTTGAGTCCCCGGCAACCAGGCTGCAAACCAGCCTGTCGCCGGCCCGGGGAGTGGGCTGGGGCAAGGCCGGGGGCGAGAACCATGCTATAATGAGCCACTCACTGCTGGCGGTGGACGGAATCCACAATGTAATTAACGTGCTGGAGGAAATTGAACGGGGCGGGCTGAGGGATATAGATTACATGGAGGCGCAGGCCTGTAGCGGCGGATGCATCGGCGGTCCCCTGGTGCCTCAAAATCCCTTTGTATCCCGGGTGCGCATGGAGAACCTGATTAAAAAACTGAGTGGGGGAAAGCCGCAGATCCCGGTTTTTCCCGCCGACCCCGAGTTCTACCGCATGAAAAAACCCATTGTACCTCTTCCCACTTTAAAGCTGAGCAATGATATCGACCGGGCCATCAGCATGCTGGAAGAGGTGGAAAAGATTGCCGCCGACCTGCCCGGCCTGGACTGCGGTTCCTGTGGTTCACCAAACTGCCGCGCCCTGGCCGAGGACATTGTGCGGGGTTATGCGGAAACTTCGTACTGCGTGTTCAAACTGAGGGAAAGGCTGCAGATTCTGGCCAGGGAAATCGTTAGCCTGTCCCACATGCAGCCGCCCGCCATGGGGCGGGAGCCGGCAAGCAGCGGCAAGGAGGGCGCAAAGGAATGAACCTGTGGGATAGAATTATCAAATCCCTGGATTTAATCCTGCATACCAACCCAAGAATACTTCGGACCCAAATTGGGGGAGCTTATTGTGGCGACCTGTTGAGTGACGTCCTGGCCCACGCGTCCCCCGGTGATCTCTGGATAACCATCCACCGCCACCGCAATGTGATTGCGGTGGCGACCCTGGTCAGCATCAGCGGGGTGGTGATCACCGGCAGCCGGATCCCGGATCCAGACACCATTAAGGACGCAGAAAGGGAGGGCATACCTATGTTTACCACGCCGTTAAATAATTTCCAGGCGTCGGGAAGAATTTACCGTATTCTTTACGACCATTCACTACTGAAAGAATATAGTTCTTAAAATAAAAACACAGTAGGAGGTGGGTATCAATGTCGAACGGCTGCACATGCCGTACTCAATTAACCAGGGAACATCTGGAGGAGGTTGACAGGTTACTTGAACCTTACCGGGGGCAGCCCGGGAATTTAATCCAGGTGCTGCACAAAATCCAGAATGCGGTGGGATACCTTCCCCGGGAAGTGCAGGTGCGGGTGGCCGAGGGGCTTAACGTGCCCCTGGCAGAGGTTTACGGTGTGATTTCATTTTATTCCTTCTTTACCGCTGTGCCCAGGGGCAAACACAAAATCAGCGTCTGCGCCGGGACCGCCTGTTATGTCAGGGGATCCGGCCAACTGCTCAGCAGGCTGGGTGACGACCTGCGGTTAAAGCCCGGGAATACCAGCCAGGACGGACAATTTTCACTGGATGTGGTGCGCTGCGTGGGCGCCTGCGGCCTTGGCCCGGTGATAACCGTGGACAATGACGCCTACGCCCGGTTACATGCCGAAAAACTGGACAGCATACTGTCAAAATATGCCAAGGAGTGATCTCTGGTGGAAGAACTGTCCCAGCATATCCTTGATGTCGCTTTAAATTCCCTGAAGGCCGGCGCCACCAGGCTGGAAATCTTCGTCCGGGAAGACATTCCGGCCAATGTGCTGGAATTCAGGGTCCGGGACAACGGGCATGGCATGGCTAAGGAATACATAGAAAAAATGCAGGACCCCTTTTTTACCACCAAGAAAAACAAGCGGGTAGGCCTGGGCATTCCCCTGCTGAAGGAAGCCGTGGAGAGGTGCGGGGGCATTTTTAAGATCAGGACGTCCCCAACGGTTGGCGCCACCGTTACGGCAAAGTTTCCTTACGACCATCTGGACCGTGCCCCGCTGGGAGATATTGCCGGCACTTTGAGCGTTCTCATCACCAGCAGCCAATCTATTCAAATAATCTACCGGCACTATTACAACGATAAGGCGTTTTTCCTCGATACCGGGGAATTGGAATCAACGCTTGGGGGTATTCCCCTGCACACTCCGGAAGTACTGGTATGGCTGAAGGATTATCTGAACAGGAATATTGCCGTTTTAAAGGAGGCGGGCAAAATTGAAAAACTTGGAAGAACTGGATAAGCTGCGGGAAAAACTCCGGCAGGAAATGAAAATCAGGGAACAGGACCACGGTGTCACCGTAACGGTGAGCATGGACACCTGCGGCATTGCGGCCGGGGCCCGTGAAATCGTCAAGGCCCTGCTGGAGGAGCTGAAAGAACAGGGGCTGAACGGGGTGTCCCTGACCCAGACCAGTTGTGTCGGCCTCTGCCAGCACGAGCCGCTGCTGGAAGTGGTTAAGGGCAGTGAAAAGACCACCTACGTAAATTTAGACCCGGACAAGGCCAGGGAAATTGTCAGGAAGCACCTGGTAAAGGGAGAAATTGTCAAGGAATGGACCGCTCCGGAAAAGTGAACACCCATTACTCTGCCGCCGATCTGAGGTTATACCATATGAGGAGGGTAAATCATGGATATGTACAGGTCTCACGTGCTTGTCTGCGCCGGAGCGGGCTGTATATCTTCAGGTTGCAAACCGGTGCGGGACGCACTACAGGAAAATATAGAAAAATTCGGCCTGGGCAAAGAGGTAAAGGTGGTGGAAACCGGCTGCATGGGCCCCTGCGACCTGGGCCCGGTGATCATGGTATTCCCGGACGGGGTTTTCTACTGCAAGTTAAAGCCCGGGGATGCCGACGAGATTGTAAGGCAGCACCTGCTGAAGGGCAAAGTGGTTACCCGGCTTCTGCACCGGCCGGCGGGGAGTGCGGAACTGGTGGCCAGCTTTGACCGTTTGGACTTCTTCAAGCGCCAGACCCGCATAGCGCTTAGAAACATCGGTTTAATCAACCCGGAATCCGTTGAGGAGTACATAGCCCGGGACGGCTACCGGGCCCTGGGCAAGGTGCTGTCGGAAATGACACCGCAGCAGGTGGTGGACGCCATAAAGGAATCCGGCCTGCGGGGCCGCGGCGGGGCAGGCTTTCCCACCGGCCTGAAATGGGGGTTGGCCGCCCGGGCCGCCGGATATCCCAAATACGTTGTCTGTAACGCCGACGAGGGAAACCCCGGCACATTTATGGACCGCAGCATACTGGGAGGCGACCCGCATTCCGTTCTGGAGGCCATGGCCATCTGCGGCTACGCCATCGGTTCCCCCAAGGGGTACATATATGTCCGGGTAGAATATCCCCTGGCGGTGGAAAAGCTGGAAATAGCCATTAATAAGGCGAGGGAGTACGGGCTTCTGGGAAAAAACATTTTCGGAACCGGGTTCAGCTTTGACATTGAAATCAGGGTAGGCGCCGGGGCCTTCGTATGCGGTGAGGAAACTGCGCTCCTGGCCTCCATCCAGGGGCGCCGCGGTGAACCGCGCCCCAGGCCTCCCTTTCCTACCCAGGAAGGACTGTGGGGAAAGCCCACGGTCATTAATAACGTGGAGACCTGGGCCTGCATACCTCCCATTATTTTAAACGGCCCCAGGTGGTTTGCCGGCATCGGAACCGAGAAAAGCAAGGGCACCAAGGTATTTTCCCTGGCCGGGAAGATAAACAACACCGGCCTGGTGGAAGTTCCCATGGGTACAACCCTGAGGGAAATAATTTTTGATATAGGCGGGGGAGTCCCCGCAGGCAAGAGGTTTAAGGCCGTGCAAACCGGGGGTCCTTCCGGCGGCTGCGTTCCCCAAGAGTATCTGGACACCCCGGTGGATTACGAGTCCCTGACCAGTCTGGGCGCCATCATGGGATCCGGCGGCATGATTATCGTGGATGAGGATACCTGCATGGTTGACCTGGCCAAGTTTTTCCTGCAGTTTATCCAGGAGGAATCGTGCGGACAATGTTCACCCTGCCGGATCGGCACCAGACGCATGTTGGAGATTATGGAACGGATCACCTCCGGCGGCGGGCGGGAAGGTGACATTGAACTGCTGGAGGAACTCGGCTGGGGCATTAAGAGTTCCGCCCTGTGCGGGCTGGGCCAGGCCGCTCCCAACCCCGTGATCAGCACCCTGCGCTACTTCCGGCGCGAGTATGAGGACCACATCCGCCACGGGCGCTGCCGGGCCTCGGTTTGTGCGGCCCTTTTTGACTCGCCCTGCCAGAACACCTGCCCGGCCGGGGTGGACGTCCCCCTATTCATAGACCACATCCGCAACGGGCGTTTTGCCGAGGCCTACCTGGAAGTGAGGCGGGATAACCCCTTCCCGTCGGTTTGCGGCCGGGTTTGCAACCACCCGTGCGAGTCCAAGTGCCGCCGCGGGCAAATGGACGAACCCCTGGCCATCAGGGCGTTGAAAAGGTTTGCCTCCGACTGGATGCTTGACCGGAGCGGCGGCCTTCCGGACGAGGCCCCGTCTCCCTCCACCGGAAAACGGGTGGCGGTCGTCGGCGCCGGCCCGGCCGGCCTGACGGCGGCCTATTACCTGGCCAGGCTGGGCCACAGGGTGGTTGTCTTTGAAGCGCTGCCGGTGGCGGGGGGCATGATGGCGGTGGGCATTCCGGAGTACCGGCTGCCGGAAAAAATACTGCAGTCCGAAATCAGGGCCATTGAAAAGTTGGGCGTGACAATTAAAACAAAAACCCGCTTTGGAAAGGACGTTACCCTTGAAGACCTGAAGAACCAGGGCTTTGACGCGGTGTTTATCGCCCTGGGGGCCCACGAAGATCAGAAGCTTGGCATCCCCGGGGAGGAACTGGAGGGAGTTGTTCCGGGGATTGAGTTCCTGCGGTCCGTGAAGCTGGGAGGGGCTCCGGAATTGAAAGATAAAACCGTACTGGTGGTGGGCGGCGGCAACGCGGCCGTGTACAGCGCCCGCACTGCCTTGAGGCTGGGGGCCGGGGAGGTTCAGATAGTATACCGCCGCCGCAAAGAAGACATGCCGGCGTTCAAGGATGAAATACTGGAGGCGGAGAAGGAGGGGGTCAGGTTTAATTTCCTGGCGGCCCCCGTCAGGGTCCTGGGAGTCAACGGCCGGCTGACCGGGGTGGAGTGCCGCCGCATGACCCTGGGCGAATTTGACGCCGGCGGCCGGAGAAAGCCGGTGCCGCTGGAGGATTCCGAATTTGTCCTGCACGCCGACGTGGTGATCAGCGCCATCGGGCGGGCCGTCCAGGCGGACGGCGTTGGCGGCGCCGGCCTGAAGCCGGAACGGGGCCTGGCGGCGGTGGACCCGGCCACCATGGACACCGGCATCCCCTGGTTGTTTGCCGGCGGCGACTGCGTGACCGGGCCGGATACCGTGATTGGCGCCATCGCCCAGGGCAAAATGGCGGCGGCCGCCATCGACAGGTACCTGGGCGGAACCGGCGCTGTTGTTCCGCCGCGGGTTGTCGAACGCAAAATTTCCGGCTTGCTGATAGAGGAAAAGAGGCCCAGGGAAGTGGTGTCCCACCTGCCGGTGGAAGACCGCAAGGGATTTAAGGAAGTGGAACTGAGCTTCACCGAGTCCCAGGCTGCTATCGAGGCAATGCGCTGCCTCCGCTGCGACGTCAGAGAGTAAAAGGAGGGTTGCCTTTATGGAAATGGCTAATTTAACCATTGACGGGAAGGAAGTCAGGGTGGAACAGGGCACAACCATCTTGGAAGCGGCCCGCCGTGCTTACATAAATATTCCCACCCTTTGTTACCTTAAGGAAATCAACATCATCGGGGTATGCCGGATCTGTGTGGTGGAAGTAAAGGGGGCCCGGGCGCTGCAGGCGGCCTGCGTGACGCCGGTGGCCGATGGGATGGAGGTCTTTACCAACACGCCTGCGGTGCGCAAGTCGCGCCGGATGACCCTGGATTTGATTTTATCCAGTCACCCGTTTGAATGCCCAACCTGCGTCCGCAATAAAAACTGCGAGCTACAGTCCCTGGCGGAAGCCTTCGGCATCCGGGAAGTGCGCTTCAAGGGCGCCAGGGCGGAGTATGTTCGGGACGATTCCAGCGCAGCCCTGATTCGCGACCCCAATAAGTGCATACTGTGCCGGCGGTGCGTGGCCGTGTGCGAAAAGGTGCAGTCGGTGAGCGCCATTGCCCCACTGGGGCGGGGGTTTGACACGGTCATCGGGCCGGGAATGGATATGCTCCTGGCCGATACCAGCTGTGTGCAGTGCGGGCAGTGCGTCCTGGTTTGCCCCACGGGGGCCCTTAACGAGAGGGACCAGACCGAGGAGGTCTGGGCAGCCCTGGCGGACCCCGGCAAGCACGTGGTGGTTCAGACCGCCCCGGCCACCAGGGTCTCGGTGGGCGAAACGCTGGGGATGGAACCGGGCAGCATTGTCACCGGCAAGATGGTGGCGGCCTTAAGGAGGCTTGGATTTGACAGGGTGTTTGACACCGATTTTACCGCCGACCTGACCATAATGGAAGAGGGTTACGAGCTCATCCACCGCATCAGGGAAAAGGGGCGCCTTCCCCTGATTACCTCCTGCAGCCCCGGCTGGATTAATTTCATCGAGCACTTCTATCCCGGCCTGCTGCCCCATCTTTCCACCTGCAAGTCGCCTCAGCAGATGTTCGGGGCGCTGGCCAAGACATACTACGCGCAGAAGGCGGGCATCGATCCAAAGGACGTTTTTGTGGTTTCCATCATGCCCTGCACGGCCAAGAAATTTGAGTCCGCCCGGCCGGAGATGAACTCCAGCGGCTTCCGCGACGTGGACGTAGTGCTGACCAGCAGGGAACTGGGGCGCATGATTAAAGAAGCGGGGATTGATTTTACCTCGCTGCCGGAAGAGGACTACGACGACCCTCTGGGCATCAGCACCGGCGCCGGCGCGATTTTCGGGGCCACCGGCGGCGTGATGGAGGCGGCCCTGAGGACGGCCTACGAGGTACTGACGGGCGGGGAACTGCCGGGCCTGGACTTCAAAGAAGTGCGCGGCCTGAAAAACATCAAAGAAGCGCTAGTAAATGCAAACGGACTGGATGTCAAAGTAGCGGTGGCTCACGGGCTGGCCAACGCCAGAAAGCTGCTGGATCTTATAACTGAAGGGAAAGAGGACTATCACTTCATCGAGATAATGTGCTGTCCGGGTGGCTGCATAGGGGGCGGCGGGCAGCCCATTCCAACGAATACCGAAACCAGGTTAAGACGTATTGACGCCATCTATACAGTTGACGAGCGCATGATTTTGCGGAAGTCCCACGAAAACCCGGCTGTTAAACAATTATACGCCGACTTTCTCGGGCAACCGCTCGGTCACAAGTCTCATCAGCTGCTGCATACATATTACACGCCCAAAGAAAGATACAAGATAGCCGCCTCCGGCTAGAACGGGAAAAAGGATAAAGAAACCGCCTGCAAAATTCCATTTTGAGGTCGATGGCAAGGTTTTCATCCAGAAGCCTCCCATACAACTTAAACCTCCTGACAATATCCCCATCCACCGGGATGGGGATATTTGTCAGCTACAACTGTTTATTTTCCTCCCTGAAAAAGACATGCCGCTTTTAAACCGGGAGGTGATCGTCTCACTGGTTATAAACGACCGGAAGGTCCTGGAGGCAATGCTCTCGTTGTCAGGCCGGTTCCACGCCAGGTACAGGTCATAGATCAAATTAATCCCCGTAACCGGCACCTCACCCAGGGCGCCTTTTTCCAGCATTTCACCCGCCGCCCAGCGGGACACGACACCGATCCCCAAGCCCATGCGCACAGCGTTTATCACCGCCTGGTCGCTGCCCAGTTCAAAAACGTTGGGAAACTGGTCCAGGTAGATATTAAAATTCGAAAATTGCTGTTCTAAAACCTTCCTGTTGCCGGATCCCGATTCACGGACAATGATTGATTCGCTGGTTAAATCATGCAGCGGGACATCCTTTCCCCTCAAGGGATGCCACGGCGGGGAGATCACCACCATCTGGTCCCTCACCCAGGGCTGGCACTCCACCCCCTCGGCCTTTACGGCAAACCCCAGAATGCCCATGTCCACTTCCCGTTCCTTCAGCCACTGGGCCACCTGGGAGCTTCCGGCTATCTGCAGGCTTACCGTAACCGCCGGATACTGCTCCCGGAAACCGCCGATGACGAGGGGCAGCAGCCAGTCTCCGGCCACCGGATTGGCGCCCAGGATGAGGTGTCCGGCTTTGATTTCCCTCAAATCATCTATGCCGGCCTTTACTTTGTTGTACTGGCGAACCATCTGCATGGCAACCGGATATAGAAGCCTGCCCGCTTCGGTCAAGACAACCCTTTTATCGTTGCGTTCAAAAAGGGTTACCTTTAAATCCTCCTCCAGCGATTTTATCTGGAAGCTTACCGCGGGCTGGCTCATATTGAGCTGGGCGGCCGCCCTGGTAAAATTTTTGAGCTGGGCGATGAGCAGAAAAGTCTCCAACTGTTTTATATTCAACCAAAATCACCGCTAAAACGGATCTTGTTAGACAATACTTCTATTTTTTTTCGCGCTATTCCTTCTTGATCTCTTTCATCGTAAGGGGAATTTTGGAGAGGTTGTTGACGTAATTTACTTAACCGCTACCGCGCAGAGGAAGCCGCCGTCCGTACGGCCGGCCTTGGCGGCGGCGGCTTCCAGTTCCAGCGCCGCCCGCTCGCTGGCGTAATTAAAGTCCGGCGCAGTGAAAAGCACTGCCCGGGCCCGGACCTGCTTGCCGGGCATGGCTTCCCGCAGTTCGTCCAGCGTGTAAAGCCGGGCCTGGCTGAAAACGCTGCCGGGGTCCCGGCGCGCCTTTTCCGCGTAATACCGGCCCCAGGCGCTGTCCTTCCCAATCACGCCCACCACCAGCAGGCCGCCCGGTTGTAAAACCCGGTAAGCTTCCCGGAGGGCTGCAGCCAGGTCGGGTAAAAATTCCAGGGCGGACACTGATATAACACCGTCGAAGAAGTTATCCGGGAAGGGCAGCTGTGCCGCGTCCGCCTGTATAAATTCCACCGGCAGCCCTTCCGCCCCGGCCTTGGCGCGCGCCCGGGCCAGCATTTCCGGTGAAATATCCACCCCTGTAACTTTCAGCCCCGCCCGGGCCAACTCCAAAGTGTAGTTTCCCGTGCCGCACCCTATGTCCAGCACGGTCATTCCGGCCCGGGGCTCCAGATATGCCAATACGGCATCCTTCTCCACCCGGTCCACATACCGGCCGGCCTCGGTACAATACCATTGATCATAGCTTTCGGCCTTATCGTCAAACACTTGTTTCACTTGGCAACCCTCCTGCGACTTAGGGGCCCGGCCTGGCAGGAACTGCGCACCAGCGGCCCGCAGTCCGCCCTCCTGAACCCTTTCCGAAGGCACTGTTCCCCGTACCAGTCAAACATGAACGGAGTGACAAATCCTATTTTGCTTTATCCAGCCGGTAAGCATGATCCACCATACATCCGCCCTTTAATCTTTCCTGAAGGCCTCGATGCAGTCCTGCACCAGGGTTGAAGTGTGGGCCAGGGCCGCGCCCCCGCCGAAAAATACGGCCACGTTGGCCGCTTCCAGCACTTCTTCCGGGCTTGCGCCCAGTTCCATGGCCTTATACACGTGAGCGGCAATACAGTATTCACATTTAATATATACAGCCAGCGCCACCGCAATCAGCTCCTTGTTCAGCCTGGATACCGCGCCGTCGTCAAAAAAGATTCCTTCCGTCAGGGCGGAAAAGCCCATGACCACGTCTGGGGCGGTTTCCATCAGCTTATCGATCCCGTCTTTGTAGGCCCTGCGCAACTGGCGGGGCGATCTGGCGCCGCCGGCGGCAATGAGCAGATCTTCGCTGTTCCGCGGCTGCAGTTGGAACCAGGGATAGGGGTCTTCCAGCATCTCCTTCAGCCGGCTTAAAAATTCGGTGGCCAGGGACCCATCGATAATCCTGTGGTCAAAGGAGAGGCTCAGGGTCATAAAATCGCGCTTTTCCAGCTTTCCGCCGGTCAGGGCGGGCTTGGCGCGGATGGCGCCCACACCCAGAATGGCGGTTTCCGGGCGGTTGATAATGGGGGTGAATCCTTCCGCCCCGAACATGCCCAGGTTGCTGACGGTAAAAGTGCCGTTTTCCACGTCCTCAGGGTCCAGTTCGTGATTACGGGCCCTGGCCGCCAGGTTCTTGACCTTGTCGGATATTTGTTGCAGAGACAGCCGCTGGGCATTTTTAATGTTCGGCACCACCAGGCCGTTTTCCAGGGCCACAGCCACCCCGATGTTAACACTGCCGGGGAGGATGATTTCATTTTCCGAACTGCGGGAATTGACCATGGGAAACTCGGTCAGCGCCTCGGCGACGAATTTAACCAGCAGGTCGGTGTAGGAAAATTTGACCTTGCCGGCGCTATCCCGGGCATTGAGCTGGTCGCGGACGTCCCGCAGGGCCGTGACGTCCACCTCTTCCATGACGGTAACGTGAGCGGCCTGCTTCCTGCTGCCGGACATCCTCCCGGCAATAACCGCCCGCATACCGTCAATGGGCATCACCTGGTGACCGTCACCGCCTGCGGGCCGCTCCAGGCAGGCCCGAACGTCTTCCTCCACCACCCGGCCGTCCGGGCCGGAACCGCTGATCAAGCTCACATCCACCCCTTCTTTGCGCGCCAGTTTGGCCGCCCGGGGAGAAACTTTGCGGTCACCGGAAAAAACTGCAAACGGCTTGACCGGCCGGGTTTCCTTCTTCCGCTCCTGTTCCCTGCCGGCGCCGGCCAGCGCCTCCTGCAGGGCGGCCCGGGCCCCATTTACGGCGGCTTCCAGGGCGGCCTCACCGTCTCCTTCTTCCGCCATTACCGCGATGGGAACGGAAATCGGCAACGTTGTACCTTTGGAGCAGAGAATTTTATACAATACCCCGGCAAAGGGAGATTCAACCTTGACATTAACTTTTTCGGTCATCACTTCCAGCAGGGGCTCGCCTTGCTCCACCCGGTCGCCCTCATTCTTCAACCAGCCGGTAATCCTGCCTTTTTTCATGGTCAAACCTAATTTGGGCATCAAGACAATATGAGCCATTAATTTACCTCCGTTGACTTAAATATATCAACCGATCGGACTCCTGAAAAATCCCCTTCGCGGCCGCGGCGGCCATGGTCCGGTCAATGTCCACCACCCACGGTCCGGCCATGGAAAGCTCAATTTCTGCCCTGTCCCCCGTGTTGACCTGAACTTCCCTTTCCCCGTCCACCGCGATGAGGCAAGGGGCGGCCAAAACCGGCACCCTTTGCCCCGGACCGAGCAGCCGGTACCCGGCCACCGGAACGCGCTTAATCAAGCCGGGACCAATGGCGGCCCTGACGCAAGCGGCGGTGTCCTCCCCGCCCGTGCCCACGATTACCTCCATGCCCGCAGGCTCGGTAATGCCAATATGCCGGAGGCCGCCCACCACCGAAGCAATGCCGATATTGGTGGTGGCTCCCCGGGTGGCCACAACCTGCCTGATTTTGCCCACATCCCAAACCGCCCGGGACCCGATAAACCGGTCGGACAGCACCACCGCGTCGATGAGCGCGATGTCCGCCGGTTTATCGTTGATATGGATGACCAGCTTTTTGGTGCGCAGCAGGGCCTGCCCGGGCTCCACCGCGCCAGTGGCCAGCAGCCCCGCCGCCAGGCCGGCAACCGTCCCCTCCACCATCACGGGAAACACGTTGTTGGTGCCTGTGGAGATGGGCAGCAGCGGCACGTCGCCGGCGCCCCTGGCCACCACCCGGTTGGTGCCGTCCCCGCCCAGGGTGATGATGCACTTGACCCCGGCGGCGGCCATCATTTCCGCCGCGCGCCGGGAATCATCCTGGTTGGCTTCCATTTTCATATCCAGCAGGCAGGTTTCCATCGTCAACCTGTACTGCTCCCCGAGACCGTCCAGGGCCCTCTGGTAAAAACCGAAATAATCGGGCATGAACCAGGCCCGCCGTACTCCCAGTGAATCAAGACCCAGCAGGATCCGCCTGATCAGGTTGACCTTTTCGTTGTTGTCGAAAACCGTGGCATGGGCCACCAGCCTGCGGATATCCTTGCCGGAAGCGGGATTAGCGATTATGCCGACAGACAATGATCTTTTTCCTTTCCCGGGGCCCAAGTCCATTAACGACCGGCCCCGATTTAAACCTAGACAATCTCCTTGATAGCCTCGATAATCTTACCCTCACCGGGTATATAAGCCGCCTCCAGCGGCGGGCTGAACGGAACCGGGGCGAAGGGAGCGGTCACCCGCTTGATGGGGGCATCCAGAAGATCAAAACCTTCCTCCGCCACTACGGCAGCTATTTCGCCGCCGAATCCCCCGGTCTTAACGGCCTCGTGGACAATAACCAGGCGGCCGGTTTTCTCAACGGATTTCAACAAGGTTTCTTTATCCAAAGGCGCCAGGGTCCTGGGGTCCACCACCTCCACCTCGATGCCTTCGCCCGCCAGGGTTTCCGCCGCGGCCAGCGCCTTGTGCACCATCATGGAGGTGGCCACCACCGTGACGTGCCGGCCCTCCCGCTTGATTTCGGCCCGGCCCAGGGGGATGGCGTATTCCCCTTCGGGCACCGGACCGGATACCCCGTACAGCATTTTGTGCTCGATGAAAATAACCGGGTTGTCGTCCCGGATGGAGGACAGCAGCAGCCCCTTGGCATCAGCCGGGGTGGAGGGCATGACCACCTTTATGCCGGGCATATGGGTAAACCAGGCCTCCAGGCTTTGCGAGTGCTGGGCGGCGGCTCCCAGCCCGGCCCCGCAAACGGTCCGCAGGGTCAGGGGAACCCTGGCCTTGCCGCCGAACATGTATCTCATTTTTGCGGCCTGGTTGAAGAACTCATCCAGACACACCGTCATAAAATCCATGAACATGATTTCCGGTACGGGCCTTAAACCCGCCGCCGCTGCGCCCACCGCGCTGCCGATAATGGCGGTTTCGGAAATGGGGGTGTCAAGCACCCGTTCCGGCCCGAATTCCTCATAAAGCCCCGTGGTAACGCCGAAGCACCCGCCAAAGATCCCCACGTCTTCACCAAGGATAAAAACTGTGCTGTCCCGCCTCATTTCCTCCCGCAGGGCGGCGTTAATGGCCTGGGCATAAGTCATTTCCTGCATATTTTCACCCCTTAACTTATTGGTTTGTCTTTATTCAGTTAATCGCAGTACACGTCGGTGGTCAGTTCGGAGACATCCGGGAAAGGACTCTTCCGGGCAAACTCAACGGCCTTTTTAATCCGGTCCTTGACTTCGGCGCTGATTGTGTCCAGCTCTTCCCGGCCGGCCATGTTCATCTCCAGTAGCCTGGCGGCAAACCGCTGAATGGGGCATTTCTTTTTCCACTCGTTGACTTCGTCTTCGCTCCGGTAGACACATGCGTCACCTTCAAAATGCCCGCGGTGACGGTAGGTTTTACATTCAATGAGGGTGGGGCCTTCCCCGGCCCGGGCCCGCTTGACTGCCTCAGCGGCGGCCTCGTGCACTGCCATCAAATCATTGCCGTCCACGCTGATGCCCGGGATGCCGTAAGCCACGGCCCGGTCCGCCACGTCGGTGATGTTCTGATGCCGCTCCTGGCTCATGGAAATGCCGTACATATTGTTTTCGCACACGAACACGGCCGGAAGCTTCCAGATGCTGGCCAGGTTCAGCGCTTCGTGGAAAGTTGCCCGGTTGGAGGCGCCGTCTCCGAAAAAGCACACGCCTACCCCGTTGTTCTTGAGGTATTTGTTGGCAAAGGCAGCTCCCGCGGTCAGGGGCAGGCCGGCCCCCACGATCCCGTTGGCCCCCAAAAACCCCAGCTCCACGTCGGCAATGTGCATGGAACCGCCCTTCCCCTTGCAATAGCCGTCTATCTTGCCGAAAATCTCGGCCATCATTTTGTCCACCGAGGCGCCCCTGGCAATGCCGTGGCCGTGCCCCCGGTGGGTGCTGGCAATATAGTCCTTATCACCCAAGTTGCTGCAAACACCCACCGCCACGGCCTCTTCACCCACGTACAAATGCACGAACCCGGGGATCTGCCCCTGGGAGAACAGGTTGGCCACGGTTTCCTCAAACTCGCGGATTAACTGCATTTTCCGGTACATGTCAAGCATTTCCTCTTTGCTTAACGCCATCACTGCCCCTCCTAAAATTAGATTTTCAGGAAATGATCAATGCAACATGAATGCCAAAAATCATGAGGTTTCGCGGCATTAAGGGTAACTGCCTGAAAAGGCCTTGTTAAAACACCAACGCACCCTATGCTAACTGTTCAATTTCCGCACAGTCTTACCTGGCTCATGACTATTCCGCCATCTATCATGGGGCTGACCCGTTGTGCAATCCGGATCAGACGTTCTTGGGCAATAAAAAACCGCCGCCGGTAAGGCAGCGCATTAAAATGATGTTATCAAACTATAACCGAATACCGTACTTTTTTATTTTCCCGTAAAGGGTATTGCGGCCGATGCCCAGCACCCGCGCCGTCCTGCTGATATTGCCCCTGAAGCGGGAGAGGGTTTCCCTGATGGCATCCATCTCCAGCTGTTCAAGCGTCGATGCCTGGCGCAAGTTCAACGCCGGCTTGTGGTGCGCGGCGGACAGGAAGCGGGGTAAATGGCGCGCCCTGATCACGCCTTCATCGCATACAATTATCGCCTGCTCCAGTACATTGGCCAGTTCCCTGACATTGCCCGGCCAGTGATACCCGGATAATACTTTCAACGCGTAATTATCTATGCGGATTATTTTTTTACCAAGCCTGGCAGGCAATTCAGCAAGGTAGTGTGCGATCAGGAGGTCGATGTCTCCCACCCGTTCTCTAAGGGGCGGTATTTCGATGGACAGAACGTTGATGCGGTAGAACAGGTCTTCGCGGAAGCTGCCGTTCTGCACCTCCCGGTGCAAGTCCTTGTTAGTGGCGGCTATTACCCTTACGTCCACCGGAATCATTCCTTTACCGCCAACCCTCGTTACGGCCTTTTCCTGCAGCACCCGCAAGAGATTGGCCTGCATATCCACCGGCATGTCCCCTATTTCATCCAGAAAAAGCGTGCCGCCGTCGGCCAGCTCGAACTTGCCGGGATGCCCACCGCGCCTGGCGCCGGTAAAGGCCCCGTCGTTATAGCCGAACAACTCGCTCTGGATCAGCCCGGCGGGCATGGAGGCGCAATTTACGGGAATAAACGGCCCACTGCCGCGGTCGCTGGCGTTATGGATAGCCTGGGCGAAAATCTCTTTTCCGCTGCCGCTTTCCCCCAGGAGCAGCACGGTGGAAAAATAGGCGGAGGCCCGCCGGGCCAGCTCCACAGCTGCACGGATTTGGGGACTGTCGCCGATGATGTGGGCAAAGGTAAAGCGGGCCCGGCTTACATCCGCACCAACGCCTTTTGCGGAGCCGGATTTGCCCCCACGGGCAGCCTGCGCGCGGCTGTCTCCGCTGCCATCGCCGGCTTCCGACTTACTAACGGAGGATTTGACCATTATCCCTCCGGCTCGGCTTTCCCGGAGAATTACCAAGCTTCCGCCGAATTTCTTATCCCTGTTGGTGACAACCCTGGCCGAGTAAGTGCCGTACGGAGTGGCAAGAACAATTTCCCGGTCGCTCCCGCCGCTAACCGCGGCCAGCAGTTGCCTGGCGCTCCTGGTGTTCCCCAGAGCGTAATCAAGCCTCTGGCCCTTTAATTTATGCAGGGGCAGTCCGAGCATGGTACCGGCGGGGGTATTGGCGCCGGTGATGGTCCCGCCGGCGTCAACATGCAGGATTCCGTCGGAAATGGTGTTAACCGCCGTCATCAGGTGGTTAAATGTCGAGGCGAATTCATATTTGAACATTTCCTTGCGCAGCTGGTTTTCAATGGCTTTGGCCGCGGCCACGATCATACCCAGGGTGTGGGGGTGCATTTTATCATGCGGACCCGACATGTCCAGGCAGCCCAGAACCTGGCCCTCGGTGCTGCGTATCGGCGCGGCGGAACAGGTCCAGGCATGGTGCCCGGTACAGAAATGTTCCGGTCCCGTTACCTGGATGGGTATACCCGTAGTCAGGCAGGTGCCGATGGCGTTGGTGCCCACCGATTCCTCGGTCCAATCAGCCCCCCGGTGAAAATTCAGGAGCTCGGCATTGCTCAGAGTTTTATAATCACCCATGGTTTTTAAAATGATGCCCTCGTTATTGACCAGCACCACCATGAAGCCCGAACCCTGCACAGTGTAATAAATCGACTCAATTACCGGTGTTGCCGCTTCAAGCAAAATTTTATTGGATTCAAGAAGCTGACGCAGGAGGTCGTCGTTGCAGATGCGGTCACAGGCGCCGCCGATGGGGTTAACCGCAGCCACCTTGCACCTCTGCCAGGAAGCGGCAATTGTGCTGTCAACAGAATTTTGATCGAATTCGCCAAAATTAATAAATTGCTCCCAATTTTTTTCCAGCCTTTTTCTTTCGGCCAACTTCGGTGAACCGGACATGCTTCCCAGACCCCTTAAAAATACTAAATTTTCACAAGTGCCTGGATATTATTAAAATTTTGGCTTGTTTGCCAAGAATATCTTGATTACAGTTTATTATGTTGTACTCCATTATTCAAGAAAAGATATTTACTATCTTCGTCGATTGAGCTGTTCGCAAATTGATCATTTTGTTCGGAACCGGGACAACTCAGCCATTTCGGGTAGATAAACTTAAACAACAAAACCAGAACATAGGGAATCAGGTGAAAAACCCGGGCGGTATAGAAAAAACCTTGTAATCACCGCTAGAGAGGTTATATTTTATGTATTGGACTCTCAGTTGGGTTTAGCAGGCAGTCAAGATGCCGATTATTTCGCCCTCACTCAACTTAATTTTGTTAACCTGACCGGGTGGTCCCTGCATCATTCTCTCGGGGGGCCTGGGCGGCATTGTGAAACCCTCTTCCTTTAAAATCTTTTCCAGCCTCCCTCGGGGCAGCCCGGCAGGCAAAGCCCGCAGCCGTTGCATTTTTCCTCATCGATCCGGATAATCTTCCTCTTTCTTTTAGCCATCGTTTTCACCAACCTCCCTGATTAGCCTGCTGATTTTTTCCTTGAGTATGTTCACTACCCGCCGGTATTCGGCTGGATCCTTCCCCCGGGGATCGGGAATGTCCCAGCGGATTATCCCGGCCTTTTCCATTTCCGCGGGAAGCTCCACCTCAGGACCCATCAGGACGAAAACGTCCACTGCGCCGATTCTCACCAGGTCCTTCGGCCTGCCGCGCCAGGTAATGTTTTCCGCCCCGAGCGCCTCCACCGCGCCTGTGTCGGCGGCGGCCGCCGGGCGCACCCCTGCGCTTACAAACCCCAGTCTGGGGGATGAATTGATCTCCTTGGCCAGTGCTTCGGCCATTACACTGCGCACCGCGTTATCCACTCCCACAAAGGCCACCTTTTTCCGCTTCAGCTTTTTATAAAGCTCCTCTCCCACGCAATATTTCGCGTATTTACAGTACTGAATGCATGACTCCACGTCATTGTAAACCGCAAATCCGCATTTTTCGCAATTTACCTTTACTTCATTGGAAAAGACCTCAACCTCGTTGCCGCATTCCGGGCACTTTTTTATTTTCAGCGTGGGAGTGCCAGCCAGTGATCCCGGACACCTGTTTAACATGAGATCACCCCCATTGCACTTTACAGGAGCAGGCTTTTTTTTGTGAGAATGTCCTTCCCGTTTATGTACGGAAGCAAGGTCTTATATAGCCAGGCCTTTATAGGTATACTAGCCGGTTTACCCATTAATGGAAGTTTGCCAGGTCACAATGCGGGCGTGATTTTTATCACTCTACCAAAAACGAAAAATCCCGGGCTGGATTCCGGGATTCAGCTGGTTTTCATTTTACCCGGGCAAAAAAACATTTTCAGTGATATTCATCACACCTGCCCGGTGACTTGATCAACAGCGCCAGTTATGTTAATGGAATATCATTCTGGTAGGAGGTGGACCAAACTGTGAGAAATACCACGGATCAAGCAAACCGGGAATTTCAATCCAGTTATACAGAACAGATTAAAACATACCTATGCAAAATGAAGGGTGGCAAGTGCAGCAGCCCGGCAAAAATTTCTTTGTCGGGGTTGTTTGTCACGGCACTAGGCAGTTTTTTCGGAATCGGGCTGGTTGCCATTTTATCTGCCCATTACAGTTTACCACTCTTATTGCCTTCGTTTGGAGCCTCTGCCGTGCTCTTGTATGCTGCCTGCCACGTTCCCATGGCGCAGCCCAGGAATGTTATAGGAGGGCATCTTATATCAGCATTTATGGGTGTTTTGGTATATCAGCTTTTCGGAGACGACTGGTGGGCACTGGCCATGGGTGTTACATCAGCCATCGTGGTAATGACTGTCACCCATACACTTCACCCGCCCGGCGGAGCCACCGCTTTTGTAGCTGTTTATACGGGGCAAAATTTTGGCTTCATCCTTTCTCCGGTAGGATTGGGAGCAGTTTTGTTAATTGCGGTTGCCATATTGGTTAATAATCTGTCCGGTGAACGAAAATACCCCGATTATTGGTATTAACACCAAAATTGCCCCTTTTTATTCAATCCTTAGATTGTTTGATATAAACGGGTTATAGCCATCCAAAGATGGTTTTTGCTATATTTTATATATTAAATGCTCAGTAGCCCTAATAACTTCTGCACGCAACCTGCAATCCTCCCATTAGTATTTTCCAAAAGTTCAACCCAATTTCCCGGGGTGTTAGGCGCCCATTAGGATTCATCCATCGGTACGTCCAGTCACACATGCCGAATATTGCCTTTACCGTCAAATCGATGTCCAGATCCTTCTTGAATTCCCCGCTATTAACACCTTGTTCTATAACTTTTTTAAACATTTCTTCACTCTTGCCTCTTTTAGACTTTATAATTTCTAACTTATCTTCCGTAACATATTTAAATTCCTGAAGAAATATTATAACACTCGGCTTAAAATCCGCTATTAATTGCACAAGATCCAATATTAATTCGCGCATTTTTTCGGAAGCACATAAATCATCCTTCATTAGCACTCGTTCTACTTGTTCCAAGTGAATATCAATAAAATTATCATGAATTACAAACAAAAGTTCGCTTTTGTTGGGAAAATAGTGAAACACCGCGCCTTTACTAACTTCTGCTTTATCACTGATTTCTTGAATTGAAGTAGCGTGGTATCCTTTCTCCCCAAACAACTCAATGGCAGATTGTATTATTTTGTCACGAGTATCCATAACCTTTCTTCTCCTTACATATTTTATTTACATTACATATATTATACATCGTTAAAACCTTTTAATAGTCTTATCAATTCTATTTCAATATTTTAAATTTTCATATATTGACCGGCCGGCCGGTTTGTATATAATATTAAGTAAATATAGAATAATATCAATTGACTGTAATGTCAATATAAGTAAACATAGATAATTTATGTATAAACAGACGTATGTGATGAGGGTGCTTAAATGCTTTATTTGAGCGGGAACAAGTGGGAAGTCTACGTGGGCCTACCCCAGGAAGTTGTGGTCAGCAAACTGATTGATGCGCTTAACAGCCTCAGGTGTTCCTACAAAAAAGGTAAAAAGCCTCCAATCTTCATGTACGATTCCACTCATGAACAGGTTGTTTTTGAAGTAAGTGAACTGGAGATATCTCTGGTATACGTGTCCGCCGACCCGCTTACCCGTTTTTTTTCAACTTTCTTTGGAACCCAAAAGAACTTTACAGGAATAACTTATCTTTCCGCATCGGTACCCGGCCCGGGCGCAAGGGCAAGGTTAAAAGAAATATTAAGGGCTTTTTACAACGAAACGGAACAAAGCCCCTGGCACATAAGTTGGCACCCGAGGTTTCGATACGCCTTTCTGTTACAACTGTTTAACAAGTGGCGGTGGCAAAGAATGTTGGGTTAGTTTTTAAAGCTATTCGAATTGAGGTGGTAGGAGCCGAAGTCAATTGAGGTTTTATCAGTTTTTTAACACCGGGTGAACACAATGGAGGTGATGTTGTGGAAAGATTCTGGCTGAAAAAAAGCTGGCCTGCGGATTTGTCCTATGAAGTCAAGTACAGGCTTGGGGAAAGACCGCTGCACGAATACCTGCGCGGCAATGCGAAAGAGGCCCCGGACAAGGTGGCATATATATTTTACGACAGGGAAATCACCTGGAAACAGCTTGATCAGTACTCCGACAGTATTGCTAACTTTCTTCTGTCAAAGGGAACTAAAAAAGGTGACCGGGTAGCATTATTCATGCAGAACTGCCCTCAATACATCATTGCGCATTTTGCGGTCCAGAAAATCGGTGCTGTAGTTGGGACGGCCAGTCCAATGTTTAAGGAATGGGAATTGGAGTATGAAGTTAATGACCTGGGAGCTGAGGTTATTTTTACAACTGACGACCTGTATCCCACAGTCTTCAACATACTGGGCAAAACTCCACTCAAACACGTAGTTTTGTCCAATTACAATGATTTTGCCCCCGGTGTGCCCACTGTTCCCTTCCCCCAAGAACTTAAAAATGAAAAAACCTACTACCCCAACACTTACGACATGATGCAATTATTGAATGATTTCAAACCGGCAGGTCCCCATGTGGATATAGACATCTGGGAAGACGTTGCTTTGATGGTATATACCTCGGGTACCACCGGCAGACCAAAGGGCGCCATGCTGACGTATGGAAACGCTTTGTTTAAGGCTGCTGCTTACTATAATTCAAACGGATTGGCGGTTAATGATATTTTTTTGGCCTCTAGTCCCATTTTTCATATCGCCGGGATGGTAATGGGCATCAACATGCCTGTTTATGGGGCGAACAAAACTGTTCTGTTAACGCGCTTCGAGCCCGAGGCGGCGATAACCGCCGTTGAAAAATACCGGTGCACCATGTGGCACAGCATAGTTCCCATGAATCTGGCAATACTGAACTACCCCGGAATAGAAAAACGGGACCTCTCTTCTCTCCGCTGCAATCTCGGCACAAGCTTCGGCATAGCCCTGACCGAGGACGTCAGCCAGGCCTGGAAAAAACTGACAGGGGGTTGCCTTCTGTACGAAGCCGCCTACGGGCTTAGCGAAACTCACACCTGTGACACCTTCATGCCCCCGGCAAAAATACGTTTTGGCAGCTGTGGCATTCCAATAAATGAAACGGATGTACGGATTGTTGATCCTGATACGGGACAGGACTTGGAGCCTGGGCAACAGGGAGAAATCGCAATTAAAAACCGCGGCGTGTTCAAGGGTTACTGGAACAACCCTGAAGGCACCAGAAAGACGCTGAGAGACGGCTGGGTCTTTACCGGTGATATGGGATATATCGATGAAGACGGCTTTCTCTATTTCAACGGCCGGCTTAAAGAGATGATTAAGTGTTCCGGCTACAGTGTTTTTCCCGAGGATGTGGAAGTGCTCCTCTTAAAACATCCCGCCGTCAGCCAGGTGGCCGTGACAGGCGTCCCGGACCCGGTGCGCGGCGAGAGTGTAAAGGCATTCATCGTCTTAAAGCCGGACTATAAGGGTAAGGTGGCCCCGGAAGAGATTATCGACTGGTCGAGAAACCACATGGCTGCGTACAAGTACCCCAGGCATGTGGAATTCAGGGACAGCCTGCCCACCACCGGTACGGGCAAACTGTTGCGCCGGCTGTTAAAGGAAGGGGAATAAGGCGATGTCCTGACCAGTGCCCAGGGAGTAAGGCGGTTATCAAACTGTTTATGGCAGGAGGTGGCGGCAGTTAGGGTGGCTTCCAGCGGTTAGTCAAAAGCTAAAATTATCTTGCAAGGAGGAATCTGTCCATGGACAAGAAAGGGAACTGGTTTCCCATACCCAGGCGGGAGCTTTATTTACTTCTGTTTTTAGTTCTTTACCCGACAATTTTCTTCCTGCCCTGGTCTTACAACATTATGGTGCTTAACGTAAGCTTGCTGGCCTGGGGCGCCTATGCCCTGTTTTTCCTCGCCCCAATCATTTCGATTATTACCCTGATGAACGGGCACAGGTCCTCTGAGAAGACGGAAAGCAAGAAAAATTTGGGGGTATAAGGCTTATTAGAATATTTTAGTAAGGGGTGGCTGTTTATGAGAACCACAGAACTGGTAATCATGATTCTGTATATCGCGTTCTGTGTGTTGCTGGCTTTCATTACCCAGCGCAAGGTGGCCCAGGCAGCAAGCGGAACTGATGAATACTATGTGGCCGGGAGAAACATAGGGCTTGGGGTAAACTCCATTGCCATAATGGCGGCCCTGGGTAGCGGCGGGTCTTTCATGGCGGGGATAGGTACCATCTGGAAGCTCAGCCTGCCCACCATCGCCTGGATGACGGTTGCCTCCATATGCGGCTTTTCTTTGGCCAGCATCCTGGTGGCAAGGCCCCTGAGGAACTCCGGCAAATACACGGTAACCGAGTTTTTGTCCGAGCGTTACGAAGGCCTCTTTATAAAAATAGCGGTGCCCATCATACTTATCATCGGGTCGGCAATTTACCTGATGTCTCAAATGAAGGCCGGCGGCCTCATAGCGTCGTACATTACCGGGCTGTCCTACGAGTGGGGCCTGGTCATAACCGCCGCCGTGTTCATCCTTTACGTGTCTACCGGCGGAATGCTGGCAGTCACCTGGACCAATGTTCTTCAGGGAAGCATGATGATTTTCTTGATTTCATTAATGGTGATAGGCGGAGTTTCTTACGTGGATAAAGGAATACTGACCGCTTTCGCCGGCGTTACCAACAATTTCGCACAACTGGGGAAAGCGGGGGTTGCCCTGCCTGTGGCGGCCGCCATCGGGTCCTTTGTTTCCTGGTTTACCGCCCCTTCGGTTATTCCCCACCTGGTGATGAGGATATTTACCGCCAGGGACGTCCATTCTGCCCGTCTGTCACTCAATATCGGGATGCTGATTTACGCTGCATTAATGTTCACATCCGTCATTGCCTTGATACCACACGTGCCTTTACTGGGGGCGGAAACCCTGAAGAAAACAGCATCGGACATGTGGATGCTTCTTATCGCAGCAAAGTTCTTCGGGCCGGTTGTGGTGGGTATAATCACGGCGGGCATCATGTCCGCGGTCATGTCCACCACGGACGCCCTGCTGCTGGCTTGCAGCGCATCCTTTGCCTATGATATCTACGGCAAGGTGATCAATCCCAAAGCCACCCAGAAGCAGTTGTTGAGGGCGGCCACCATATCCACCTGGGTGATCGGCGTACTGGTTATGCTGATAACAATGAAGCCGCACCCCTTCCTGATTGTGCTGTATACTGCCGCCGTGGGCTTCATGGTATCCGGGCTTTTCGCTCCCATGGTACTGGGTATCTGGTGGAAGCGCGCCAATACAACAGGGGCTACGGTATCCATGGTGGTGGGGTCGGTGCTGTTCATGGTCCTTTTCCTGAGCAAAAAAATGCCCTATACCACTGAAATTCTGATAGCGTTGCCCGTGGCCTTGATAACCATGATTGTGGTGAGCAGCCTTACCTCCCCGCCCGCCCCGGAGGTTATCCGGAGAATGGAGCAGTATCATGCAGGAACTGTATAATCTTTACATACATGTCCGGTATCGATAAAAAACAGTATTTACCGAAGCTCCGCCCGGGATTTTCCGGGCGGGGCCATTTAACAGAAATGCATTTGCACGAGGGGTGATTTTTTAAATGGAAAGAATCTGGTATAAAAGCTGGCCTGACAATCTTCCCCGTAGTATATCGTATTTAAACGGCGAGATGCCCCTGCACGAATACCTTAGGCACAACGCCAGGCAGTTCCCCTCCAAAACGGCTTATATCTATTACGGCACAGAGATTACATGGAAGGATCTTGACCTTTACAGCGATTCAGTGTCCAATTTTCTGTTATCCAAAGGCTACAAGAAGGGGGACATGATAGTGCTGTTTATGCAGAACTGCCCCCAGTATATCATCGCCCACTATGGCATTCAGAAAATAGGGGCGATTGTTGGCCCGGCCAGCCCGATGTTCAAGGAGATGGAACTGAAGTACGAGGTCGGTGATTTAGGTGCCAGGGCAATATTTACAACCGGCGACCTGTACCCGGTGGTGGAAAAAATACTTGACAAGACCTCCCTTGAACACGTGATCGTCACAAGCTACAAGGACTTCCTGCCCGAAAAAACAACCATTCCCTTCCCGCCGGATGTGGACAGGGATAGAAAGATCCCCACAGGCGCTTATGACATGATGGAAATACTTAAAGATTACGATCCCGCCGTGCCTCCCATCGACATTGATATCTGGAATGATGTGTCCCTGATGGTTTATACATCCGGAACCACCGGCAGGCCCAAGGGGGCCATGCTGACCTACGGCAACGCCCTTTTCAAAACCGCGGCCGCTTACCACTCTTATGAAGGAGATCCCGGGGAAACATTCCTCACAGTGGCCCCGGTCTTTCATATCGCGGGAATGGTGATGGGCGTCAACATGCCGGTATACGGTTCGAATTCCATAGTGCTGTTGACCCGCTTCGACCCGGCGGCGGTCATAACCACCATAGAAAGATACAAGTGCAGCATGTGGTACAGCATCGTGCCCATGAACCTGGCTATCCTCAATTACCCGGGCCTTGAAAAAGCGGACCTGAGCTCGCTGAAACGCAACCCCTGCACCAGTTTCGGCGTCGCTTTAACGGAAAATATATGCAGGGACTGGAAGGAGCTGACCCGTGGGTGTATAATGTTCGAATCCTCCTACGGGCTCAGTGAAACACATACCTGCGATACATTTATGCCCGTCGCCAAGGAAACCCGTTTCGGCAGCTGCGGGATACCCACATTCGACACGGATGTACGCATTGTCGATCCCGATACCGGCCGGGATTTGGGGGTTGGGCAGCAGGGAGAAATCGCCATAAAGAATCCGGGAGTCTTCAAGGGCTACTGGAACAACCCGGAAGGCACCAGAAAGACGCTGAGAGACGGCTGGGTCTTCACCGGTGATATGGGATATATCGATGAAGACGGCTTTCTCTATTTCAACGGCCGGCTTAAAGAGATGATCAAGTGTTCCGGCTACAGCGTTTTCCCGGAGGACGTGGAGACCCTGCTTTTGGAACATCCTGCCGTTCAGCAGGTGGCTGTGATTGGCGTTCCCGACCCGGTCCGCGGCGAAAGCGTGAAGGCATTTATTGTTTTGAAAGCGGAATACAGGGACAAAATTTCTCCGGAGGAAATAATCAACTGGTCAAAAGAACACATAGCGGCCTACAAATATCCCCGTCACGTGGAATTCCGCTCCGCCCTGCCGGCTACCGGCACGGGAAAAGTTTTGCGCCGCCTGTTAAAAGAAGACTCCGGGCAATCCTAGATTGGGGGGAAAAGGTGTATGAACTCGGCGGATATTGTAAAAGAGTTGCAAAGCGACACCGAGATTGCAGCGTGTGCACTGGAAAGGTGGGCGGAGGTCACAGGAGATAAAACTTTCTTTTACTACGGGGAAGAAAACAGGCCCATTTCCTATAAAGATTTTAATGCAATGGCCAACAGCATCGGCAACAACCTGAGGTCCATGGGCGTGGAAAAAGGTGACAGGATTTCTCTTTTCTTAAAGAACCCCCTGGTAACCACCCTTGCCATGTTTGGCATCTGGAAGGCGGGAGCCGTGTTTTGCCCCATCAATTTCAACTACAGGGGGCGGTTGCTGTCTTATCAGCTAAACGACACCAAACCCCGGCTACTGATACTGGAAATAGATATGATCCCCCTGATCAATGACGTAAAAGACGATATACCCCCTCTCAGGGTTTTCCTCCACGAGCCCCAAAAGGGGGATCACGACTTTAACCCGGAAATGGCGGGCATCGGCCTGGATAAGAGGTTCGACCGGTATCCTTTCGGGGATCTTTTAAAGGGAGAGGCGTCGAATCCGGGCCTGGATTTAAAATACTATGATACCGCCAATATTATCTATACTTCCGGCACCACGGGACCGGCCAAGGGTGTTGTGCAGTCCCATCGCTGGATAAACCAGTATACCTTCAACCTGAGGAAATTTTGCACCCGGGACGACGTGGTCTACAACGATCTTCCCCTCTACCACGTGGGCGGCGCCTTTGCAAATGTTGTCAGGGGCGCATGGAGCGGGTGCACGGTGGCTGTCTGGGATAAGTTCAGTCCCGCGGACTTCTGGCGAAGAATTGAAGTTAGCGGGGCCAGCGCGGCCATACTGCTGGACGTAATGATCCCATGGCTGATGAGCGCCGGGGAAACCTCAAGGGATCGAATAAATACTCTGAACAAGGTCCATATGCAGCCCCTGCCGCAATACCACCACCAAGTGGCTAAAAGATTCGGCATTGATTATGTTACCTGCGGTTACGGCCAGACCGAGGGCGGAAACGGCTTTGTGGGGATTTTTGACGAACTGGACGAAGGGGAAGGCACTCCCGCCGAACTGTACAAGGGGTACTCCAGGGAAGAACTTAGGACCGTTGCGGACAGGTACGGCTATCCGATGCATTCCGGAAAAGAGGATCTTCCCAAGGGGTTCATGGGAAAACCCTCAATTTTCCTTGAAGCCAATATCCTGAACGAACATGACGAGGAATGCGCCCCGGGGCAATTCGGCCAACTGGCTTTCAGGCCGAAGGCGCCATATTCCATTTTTAACGAGTATTTCGGCAAACCGGAAGCCACCCTGAAAACCTTCAGGAACTTCTGGTTCCATACTGGAGACGGGTGCTATAAAGACGAAGCCGGGAATTTCTTTTTCGTCGACAGGATGGGGGGATTTATCAGGACCAGGGGCGAGAACATTTCTTCCTATCAGATCGAGGATATAATCAACAGCCACCCCGGTATCGACATGTCCGCTGCCTTTCCCATTCCCGCAGAAGTGGGGGATGAAGACGACGTAGTTGTCTATATAGTTCCCAAGAAGGGAGAAATTCTGAAGGAGGATGATTTGCGCAACTGGATAAAAGCCGAGATGCCAAAGTTCATGTGGCCGAAGTATATCCGTTTCATCGACGACCTGCCCAGAACCCCCACCAACAAGGTGGAAAAGTATAAACTTAAGGAAATGATTCTGAAGGAATTGGGAAGAAGCTGATTTACCTCAGGAAAACCCACTGCCATGGTGGGCTTTTTAGGGAAGGAGTTGACATATTGCACGACCTTCCCGTACAGGAGGCAGATCAGTAATCAGGGGGTACGAGAACGTGAGCTGGCAAAAGAAAGTTGATGAACTTTTTGCAAGAAGGGAACGGGCCCTTGAGATGGGAGGCAAGCATAAGATCAAGCGCCAGCACGATCAGGGGAAACTTACCGCCCGGGAAAGAATAGCCCTTCTGTTTGACAAGGGCACTTTCACCGAATACGGCATGCTGGCCAAAAGCCAGAGCCAGAGGCCTGAAATGCTGAATAAGAACACCACCGCCGACGGTGTTATAACAGGTTATGGTAAGATAAACGGGAGAACGGCCTGTGTGGTTGCGGAAGATTTCACCGTCATGGGAGGTTCCGTGGGCGTAACCCACATGATGAAAAACCTAAGGCTCATCCAACTGGCCCAGGACATGAAAGTGCCCATTGTTTGGCTGATGGACGGAGCCGGGGCCCGGGCGGAAGAAAACATCAACGGCGGCCTGCCCATGGTTACCCACTTCCTGGAAATAGCCCGGCTATCCGGGATCTCACCCCAGGTGGGCGTAGCCATGGGACCTTGTTCCGGGGACTCTTCCCTGGTACCCAGCCTATTGGAATTCATTATTATCGTAAAGGGGCACGGCATGCTGGCCGCTGGCGGCCCACCGGTGGTGTATGCCGCCATAGGAGAGGTTATATCGAAGGAGGACCTGGGAGGGTCGAAAATACACTGCCGGGAATCAGGCCTGGCCGACAACGAGGCCGAATCGGACGAACACGCCATATCCATGGCCAAGGAATACCTGTCCTATCTTCCCTTGAACGCCTATGAGTACCCGCCATACAGGCAGACGGACGACAAGGCCGACCGGATGGAGGAAGAACTCCTGAACATAGTGCCCATGGAATACAAGGATCCCTACGACATGAAACGGATAATCAAGTGTATAGTGGACGAGGGAAATTTCTTTGAAATCAAGCCTGAATTCGGAACCAGCCTGATTACCGCCTTTACGCGTATGGGAGGCTATTCGGTGGGGATAATCGCCAACCAGCCGATGGTGCTGGCTGGGGCCCTGGACGCAAGATCTTCGGCAAAAATGAGACACTTTGTAGATTTGTGCAGCGCCTACCATGTCCCCATGATTTTCCTGGTGGATGTCCCCGGTGTTATGACCGGCAGCAGGGCTGAGCGGGAGGGGACATTGAGGGCCGGGCTGGCGGTTGCTTATTCCCTCGCCTACGCCGATGTGCCCAAAATAACGGTGGTCATAAGGAAAGCCTTCGGTTTCGGGGGTTCGGCCATGTGCGGATACGGGGCCAGGCAGGCCGGGGTATTCGCCTGGCCCACCGCCGATTTCGGGGCGATACCCGGCGGGGGAGGTGTTTTGGCGGCCTACAAAAGTGAAATAGAGGCCGCCGCCGACCCCGAGTTGAAAAGAAGAGAGCTTGAAGCCATGTTTGAGGAGTATAAAGGGCCGTATTCCGCTGCGGCGTCCTTCAACGTGGATGACGTTATCGACCCGCGGGAAACCAGGCCCAGGATTATCCGGGCATTGGAACTGGCGCTGAACAGCCGGAGTGCGCCGGCCCGGCCGGTGGCCCGTTATGGTGTGATGCCGTGAAGGCGGTTATGGATTATGACAATTACATTCTTGGGGAGGTTGGGTTATAGTGGAAGAATTCATAAAAGAACTGGAGCGCCGCAGACAAAAGGCCCGAATGCTGGGAGGACTGGATAAAATAGAAATACAGCACGGCCTTGGGCGATACACGGCCATGGAAAGAATTGAAAGGCTCGTGGATCCGGGATCCTTTATGGAGTTGGGGATGCTGAACACCTCCGATGTCCCCGGCCTTGAAGATAAAAGCGCGGGCGACGGAATCATCTGCGGCATAGGTAAAATTGACGGGAGGCCGGTGGTTATCCAGGCCGCCGACAAGACTGTCCTGGCTGCCACCGAGGGCAACGTGCACATCCGTAAATCAAAAGCGATGCATGAATACGCCGTCAAAAGGGGGTTTCCCATTTTCAACCTGGGCGAGGGCGGCGGGTTGCGCATGCCAGACGGAATGGGTTCGGACGGCATAAGCGACAAGATGATGCCTCTTTGCATGCTCCTGCACGGCCGGAAGGTTCCCTTTATCGCCAGCATAATGGGCGACAGTTTCGGAGGTCCCACTTGGGCCGCCGTGTCGGCCGATTTCGTCTGCCAGGTGAAGGGCACCTGCATGGCGATATCCGGCCCCAGAATGCTGGAACTTGCCTCCGGTGAGAGCATCAACCCCGAGGAACTAGGGGGCTGGAAGATACACGCCGAAATGACCGGTCAGGCGGATGTATTCGCTGAAAATGACGACGAATGCATTAATACCATGAAGGAGTTTTTCAGCTACATGCCGTCAAATGCCGACGAAGAGCCTCCCCTAAAACCCACCGGCGACGACCCCGGCCGCAAGGTGAACGAACTGGTCGATCTCGTTCCCACCCGGAGTTACGAGGGGTACGACATGAAGAGGGTTATCAGTTTGATCGTGGATAACGGCATCTTTTTCGAGCTGAAGGAGTTATACGGCTGTGCGCTCATTACCGGGCTGGCCAGGCTCAACGGCAGGGCGGTGGGTATTCTGGCCAACCAGCCCATGATCAACGCAGGGTCGGCCGGGCCCGACGAGTGCGACAAGGCCATTGAATTCATATGCCTGTGCGACTCCTACAATATACCCATGGTCTTTCTCCACGATATTCCCGGGTTCCGCATCGGCAGCTATGCCGAGCAGCGCAAGATGCCCACCAAAATAATGGTCTGGAACCAGGCCCTAGCCTGGTCCACGGTGCCCAAGCTCTCGGTGGTGATCCGCAAGAGCATCGGCGCAGCCTACAGCAACATGTGCGGCCCCACTTTGGGCGCCGATTTTGTGGTGGCCTGGCCGACGGCGGAAATCAATTTTACCGGTCCCGAGGTGGGCATCAACGTGGTCTATGGCAGAAGGCTCATGGACGCGGAAAACCGTTCCGAAGAAAGAAAAAATTTGCTGGAACTCTGGGAGTTTGACAGCTCACCGTATAAGGCGGCGGCAAAACACCTTATCGACGATGTCATCGACCCGAGGGACACCCGCAGGTTCCTGTGCCAGACCCTGGAATACGCCTGCATGAAGAACGGATCTAGGAGCAAGAGGCTTCTCGCCAACTGGCCCACCGGTTATTAAGCTACCGTTATGAGCCCGGCAATGCCCGAATGTTTTTCCGCCAGTCCGGGTCAACGGGTAGATCAAAATTAAATTTCTTCTATGTAATTTAAATTCTCAGGTAAATTTTCAGTTCCCCGCCATCTATAACTTCCTTAATAACAAAATTTGATCAACAACAAGACCACTTCCCTTCGGTATTTTTTAACCGAAAACAAGTGGTCTTGTTGTCCAAAAAGGTGTCTCAGTGTGACCACTTTATTCCGTGATCCCCGAAACCCTTGATTTTCCTAATTGGTCGGGATGACAGGATTTGAACGTAGTCATTCCTGTGCGAAAACCTTTATTATCGGGTTTTTTCAGCGGCGGTACGCCGATTGGTACGCCTCTCCCCGCAGGGAGTCCAAAATGTTCAAGCCGGCGCGCACCTCCCCAAAAAGAAAGCCGTTTTTGTCCGAGCAGAAACGGCTATAAAAGCATTTTTATCCAGCACTGGTTTTGTCACATACTATAAACTTTTCTATACAGTTTGATCTACAGCCCCTTCCGGAGCCCGGCTAGAAAAACCTCATGTACCCGATCCGGGTTCTGCCCCGCCTGGAACACTCGGCCCTCGGCGGTGGCGGCGCCGAGTAGAAGGACGGTACCGGTTCTTTGGCCGGGAGTACCAATGCCTTCGTTGACGGAAACTTTCTGGGCAGGTCCGCCGGCGGGGCACACCCACAAGGCAACCGTAACCTCCCGGAATCGTCGTAGTGCAACCTGTTCCAGTCGGCCAGTCCTTCCCTGCTGACAGTTGCCGCCCGTCTTACCGGCGTTCTCTTACTCCTGGGCTTGGCGGGCTTTATTGTGCCGGCCGTACGTCTATCATTTTCTATACAGGTAAACTGTTTCATGGTTTTCAGGTTATATCCCGCACCCTTAAGGGTATCTCGTATTTCCCTTTTTGGTAAGTCCAATAAGTCAGAGATCTGTTTAATACTCTTGCCTTCCCGGTACATTTCAACAATTAAATTACTTATACTGTGATCCTTGTCTATTATCTGTCTGACTTTCCTTTTACCGATGCCGGCCGCCCCGGCGATGTCCGCAATCCTGTATCCCTCTTTGAACATCCTGCAGACGACGTGCTCCCGCATGATACCAATCAACCTGTCCCATACAACCTCAGCCTCCCTCTTTCCGGCCCGAGTTTCTTTCCGGGATCTGTCCCGGGCTGCAAGCGCACGAAAAACACTTTCCGTCTCGATTCCGCTGAGACCGGGTATGGCCAGTCCGGCATCAAGTCGGTCCCTGATATTTTTTAACTCTGCTGAGTCTCTCTGGCTTCCCAGTTTCTTGTCTATCTCTTGCAACGATTCTACCAGGAGCATTCCGGCAGCTTTTTGGACCAATACCTGGATCTGTCCCTCCAACTCCTCCAGATTATTTACTGACTTTAACACCTCAAAAATTCCCTGTGCTAAAAGAAGGACCACCATCACCAATTGCCGAATTTTTA
>JBMOPD010000056.1:0-44784 GCA_049323615.1 Bacillota bacterium
TGGGTTACTTTACCAATTCCCCAAACCGAGCGGTGTTCCTCTTTTTTGCTAAATTTTTTACATAATTTTTGGTATCTCAACCCTTATGTTTACTGGCTTTTTGGTTTCTACTTACCGGATCTAAGTTCATATTTTAGAGACTTATAGCTAAAAAATTTTTTATTACCTGTAGTCCTACTTTTCCGCTTTTTTCGGGATGAAACTGGCATCCGTACAGGTTACCGGACCTAATAGCAGCAGTGACAACATGTCCATCATACAAATAATCAGCCAGTCGGTGCTTCTCATTATCAGGCACAGCCATGAAGGAGTGCACAAAATAAACATAACTGCCTTGAGGTATATTTTTCAGTATGGTATTTTCCCAGCTTCCGTTAATAGAAGGTGCCAGTAATGAATTCCAGCCAATCTGAGGTATTTTATGAGGGTATCCATCCGAGCCGGTTGGAGGAATTGCAACCACCTTCCCGGGAACTAAACCAAGCCCCTGATTACTTCCAAACTCTTCGCTGGCCTCCATCATCATCTGCATACCCAGACAAATTCCCAGAAAAGGCCGTCCGCTCCCTGCGAATTTCTTGATGGGCTCAATAAGCCCTCTTTGCCTCAGTCCTGCCATACCGTCCGCAAAGGCCCCGACACCGGGTAAAACCAGTCTTTCGGCATTTTCAATGGCTTCAGGAGAGTTAGTCAGAATAACTTCCGCGCCAACGTACTGAAAAGCCCTGGTTACACTCAGGAGGTTACCAACACCGTAATCTATCACAGATACGGCTGTCATATTTCACATCTCCTTACGCTGATGCCCTTTTCGCAGGCCTTACTGCGAATCTCCATGACAGACATTTTATCATAATGAAGAACATGCGCGATTGCCACGGCATCCGCTTTTCCTACCTTTACCGCCTTTTCCAGGTCCTCTATTTCACCCATGCCGCCGCTGGCTATCACTGGTATAGGTACTGCTGTTGAAACTTCTTTAATTAATTCATAGTCAAACCCTTTGGCTGTACCTTCCATATCCACGGACGTTAATAAGATTTCTCCGGCCCCAAGTTCACATCCCCTCTGTGCCCAACCAATCACGTCAATTCCCGTCTTTTCCCTGCCGTTGTCATAATAGACCTCCCATTTCAACCCGCCAATTTTTTTGGCCTCGATGGAAAGAACCATACACTGGGAACCAAATTTTTTAGAAATCTCTCTAATCAGTTCCGGACGTTTTATCGCCGCCGTATTAACAGCAACTTTGTCCGCGCCTGAACGAAGAGCCTCCTTTGCATCGTCGACAGAACGAATGCCTCCTCCCACCGTAATTGGAATAAATACGTCCCGGGTTGTCCGTCTGACAATTTCAAGCAGGTTGTTCCTTTCGTAGAGGCTGGCCACTATATCTATATATAAAATCTCATCAATGCCCTGTTCATAATATTTTTTAGCAAACAAATTGGGATCGCCTATTTTTCTCAAACCCTCAAGATGAACCCCTTTAACCAAATTAGGCCCTTTTACATCCAGCCTTGCTATAAGCCTTATGTTTTTCATCTGTAAAACCCTCTATACTCTAATAAACGGTATGTCTCAATTTCCATACTCCGTTTTCCTTTTTCCATAAATGAGGGGACCTAAACCTGTCCGCCAGTGCCGTGAAGTACTCTTTATCCATTATTGGCTGTTCAAACATTTGTGAAGCGACCGGATACTCTTTTTCCGGGATACTTAGATATCGGAAAATTTCTTCAGCAAAACGCTCGGGGAATTCACCGTCAAACTTTTTAACTAAAGCTATCCCTTCCTCACGGGTAATCTCTTCATTACGAATTTCCTGTGAGGCGTCATAGGTGGATCGACCTATACCAAACTTAATGTAAGTAGTGTAGTAGTGAAAATCATCAATGCGGTCATCAATGCTGTTGTATTTACTGTATGTTCCGGGTGTCCTTTCCGGGGAGGGCTGAAACCTGCTGTTTTCTACAGCGTAATAATAAGCTCCCTGGGGATGCCAGTTGATATAATAGCCCAAATAATGCACTTCCACCCCTACCTTTTTGATATCTTCCGGCTTGGCAGGCATATAGGGCTGAAAGTCATTGTCCTCAAACCCAAAGTATTCTTTGAGGTCGGCCAAGGAAGTCCCTCCCAGATAAACCTTTGTTTTGTCCTCGGCGGTAAAATATGACCAGTCACGTATTGCCGACTCGGTATCGGCTATCGGATTACCGTATTCAGCCTCATTTTCACCGTAAAATATCAACGGTACCTTGTATAAAATGGCCATCTTGGGCGCCAGAGCTTTCTGCCCGATAATAAAAGGCTGAAACGGGTGGAATAAGTTCTCCACAGCCAAACGGGTCAACAACCTGTGAACCTTGCCGTTGGGAGTATAGAGAATATTATCAAATCCTGCATGAATCCACGACTGGAAATTTTTCCAACCCCAATCCGTGTATATGTGCGGTGCCCAGGTGACAGTTAAAGGGTGCATACCGTACTTATATTTAAGTATATGTGAGGCGTAAAAACTATCTTTGCCTCCGGATCCAGGAACAATACAGTCATAAGATCCATCTTTACTTCTGTACCTGTCACAAAGTTCCCTTAATTCCTTTTCCCGTTCATCCCAGTTTATTGTTTTCTTTTTTCGCTCCGCGACAAGACATGCATCACAAACACAATCATCGTTAAAGTGGATTGTCTTCTTTTTGCTTTCTTTTGTATGGGAATACTCGATATCAGAGTTAGGCCTCTGATTAGACATAACACACCTTGTGCAAAATTTAACTTCGGAAGGAAGCCCGTACCTAGCTTCCAAATTGGGGTCAGGTACATTAAAAGGACTCAAATCAATTGGCTCCGGTATTCTATACCTTTCCACACTATCCCCTCCAGCCGTTAATTTCGGATTATATAAACAATGCTTGTTAAGAAATTACCGAGTTTTATTTTGATCCTCGATTAAAAATTCAAATATCCTGAGATGATATTCAGTGTCAATGTCCAGTGCTCTCTCGCAGGGCATTACATAGGCCAATGTTTCATCGGATGTAAATGATTTGTTCTCCAGCAACCATTTAATCCTGGCTATATAAACCGCACCGTTTAGGCTGTATACTACTGGTAAGTCCTGCCTTCTCAGATTTTTTTTCTCTGTACAAATCAGTGAATGAATTCTACCGTAGTAATCCAGTGTAAACATCCAATATGGGCTTTTATCCTGTTCGGTAACCGTAACACAGGCATTTGCCCGCTGTTTCAAACAGTATTCAATACATCCATCTATATCTGACACAGTGCGCAACGGAGATGTTGGCTGCAGTAAAACCACGTAGTCATAGTCATAAGCAGGGAGCGTTTGTATGGCATGTAAAACAGGTTCAATTCCCGGGGTGTCATCCTGGGCTAATTCTGCAGGCCTCACGAAAGGCGCCTCACATCCCCATGATTCTGCAACTGAAATTATCTCCTTATCGTCTGATGAAAGTATCATTCTATCTATATACTTCGACTTTCGGGCCTCTACAATTGTCCAAGCTATGAGAGGTTTTCCTGCAACAATCCGTATGTTTTTACGGGGGATGCCTTTTGATCCCCCACGGGCCGGAATAACTGCCAATATTCTTTTTCCATCAATCATTCGAACACCTCACTGTAATCCCCGTTTGCCCGCTCGAAATCGGTCTTGTTTCCAATATCAAGCCAGTACTCCCTAATCGGGAATACCGCAATTTCACATTTTTGATCGATAAGCTTTTTAAGCAAGTCGGTCATATCATAATAAGTATTTTGGGGGACAAAATTCAGTGTTTCTGGTTCCAACACATAAATTCCGGCATTTACAAAATACCTTTGAACCGGTTTTTCATAAATTCCGACAAGGCGGTTTTTTTCTATTTTGGTAACACCATAGGGGACCTGATAATCGTACTCTCTTACGCACATGGTCACCATTGTTTTTTGATCCAAATGAAAATCGAGCAACTGTTGAAAATTTACCTTTGTAAGCAGATCGCCATTCATAACGAAAACGGGTTGTGAAGGCCTTTCTTTTAGCAAACCCAGAGATCCCGCAGTTCCTAATCTTTTGTCTTCATATATGTAACTAATTTCTGCACCCCAACGCGACCCATCATAAAAATATTCCTCCACCATTTCGGCTTTATAATTAACTGATATGTAAAACCGGCGGAATCCGTATTCCAAGAAATTCTCCAGAATAATTTCCAAAATCGGCTTACTCCCAACTCTGAGAAGGGGTTTTGGACAATCATCGGTCAAAGGACGAAGGCGGTTACCTAGCCCCCCGGCCATTAACACCACGCAATTATCCCTGCGGGGTGGCTGAATGTAATCTTCAAGAATTTTTAACTCGATAACAGTTCCGTTCTCATCCAAAACGGGAATATGTTTGAGCTGTTTTTGATTCATGACTCTTAGTATATTTTCCCGATTATCAGACCTCTTTGCAAAAATCGGGCGGATGTTCATGATTTCCCGTACAGGTTTGTCAAGAGAAATTCCTTTTAAAATACCCCTACGTATATCTCCGTCGGTGACGGTTCCTAACAACCGGTTTTTATCATCAACAACCAAGGCAATCTGCATGGAACCGGCGTCAATAATCTTAATTGCCGACATAATGGATGTTGAAGGGGAGATTAATATCTCATTCAAGTTTTTCATGGACTTACCACCCTTGCAGGTACACCAGTTACTATGGCTCCTTCAGGTACATCTTTGACGACCACCGCTCCTGCGCCAATAATACTGTTTTGCCCTATTCGGATACCCTGAATCACTGCTGCCCCGGTTCCGATATGTACACCTTCACCCACCTCTACTCCACCGGAGAGGGTCACCCCAGGAGCCAGGTGAACATGAGGACCAATAAAACAATCATGATCAACCGAGGCCTTGGTATTAACAATGGTATTATGGCCTATACATGTGCCTGTTTGAATTATGGAACCTGCCATTATTTGGGATCCTTCCTCTATAGTCACGTCAGAAGCAATTACAGCGGATGGATGAATGATAGTGGCAAATTTATATCCCCTGCTTTTGAAATACTCGTATATCTTCTTGCGAGCGGCAGTATCCCTTACCGAACCCAGACCATTCACAAGCTGAACCTTATCCGGCTTGTACTCAAAAATTGCATCATCTTTCCCTATCAATGGGAGCCCGTATACCGTTTTAAAAGCCTTCTCCGGTTTTAGGTCTGTAATGCCAAAGATCTCAACTGTTTGGAGAGATAAGGCATCGATAAGCACCCTGGCATGGCCGCCAGATCCAATAACAATTACCGGGCCGCTCATATGATCACCATTTCGTCCTGCTCGTAATTCCTATCCGCAACCTTACCCAGCAAATCCCAGTAATGAACCGGTGAAATGCCGTTCCCGGGGCGTTTAAAACCAAGGTTTTCCTCTGTAAAGGGTTCGCCCTTCCGGATATGCCTCGCCGCCACGAGGCTTTTTCTTACAATGCAAATATTCTTCAATTCGGAAGGTACGGGTGCTTTGACAGGGCTTCCTAAAGCTTCTTCCACCTGCCGGACTGACTGAACCATAGCCTTTAGTTCATCGGGTTCCAAGGAAGCCCCGTTATCCGGCCCTGGAAGGTTTCGATTAAGGGTAAAATGTTTCTCGATAACAACGGCCCCCCTGGCTGCTGCGGCTATAGAAACGGCAATACCGGGAGTATGGTCGGACAAACCTACCGGCAAGCCGAATGCGGCTTGCAGAGTATCCAAAACCTTGAGATTTACATCAGAAAATGGGGCAGGATATTCGGTAGTGCAGTGCAACAACACTACTTTTTCACGTAAAGCTTTCTGGCCCGTCTCTGAACAATATGCTTCAGTAAAAGTTGCAAGCGATGGGGTTTTATCTGCCGGACAAGTATAGCCGAAAGCAAGAACTCCCAAAGCAGTTTCAATTTCCCCCAAGGTACTCATACCAGTGGACATTATAACAGGCTTGCCAGTACGTGCTATCTTTAGCAGTAACGGGGCGTTGGTAATCTCTCCCGATGGAAGCTTTAGCCTGGGAATGTTAAATGTACTCACTAGCAAATCAACACTGTCAAAATCGAATGGTGTTGATATAAACTGTATTCCCCGCATATGGCAGTGTTCTATCAACAATCTATGGGCTTCTTCATCCAATTCCAGCTTTTTAACCATTTCAAGCTGGGATTCAGCTAGATCGGTTGTTTTGGCCTGATATTGAGCCTTTGGAGCAAACCGGCTGACAATTTTTTCCGCCTGGAAGGTCTGAAACTTTACCGCATCGGCTCCCGCTTCGGCGGCCACATCTATCAGCTGGACCGCCATAGCAACTGAACCGTTATGATTTACCCCTGCTTCGGCTATGATATAAACACCGGCAGTTTTAGTCATTTTGAGCAGTCCACCTCAAAAAAATGTTTTCTTAGCAAACTGTTCCAATCAAGAATATCTTTAAGTATCGAAACAATCCTCTTAGAACTGTTTCCATCCCCATAGGGATTTACTGTAGCGGAACAATCCATTTGTAAGGCATCTCTAATTGCCTGTACTATAGCCCCGGCCAAAGGCTCACAATTAATTACAGAGAGTGCCTGGAGGCGGCCCTTTTGCCGGTCTCCAATATTAACTGTAGGCTTCTTAAAAGAAGGGACTTCATAAAGGCCGCTTGACGAATTTCCAACAACAGCGTCAATATGGGCTACTGTGCTCAAATAGAGACGCTGCCCCAAAGATGTATAGGATTTTGCATTCGGACGTATTTCAGTATAATCGTCAATCATTCGAATTAAAGTTCGTCCGTCAGTATCTGCATTTGGTTTAGTGAAAATAAGCCCTATTCCATGACCAAGAACATCAAGGGCATCCAGAAGTTCCTTAAATTGCACGGCAGCAGGCTGAAAATCCAGCGTTGGAGGGTGAAATGTTATAAGCAAATTTTTTTCTCTCAATTTAAAATCAAGCTCCCGCTCCAGTTCTTCACGCCCAAGCAGTTTCATGCGCTTGATTTGGTCAATCCCGGGGCTTCCCACATTAAAAATATGTTCCGGATTTTCTCCCATCTGTCTTACTCTCCGGGCGGCTGCTTCATTTGTCACAAAATGAAGATGGGACATCTTGGTTATGCTATGGCGGATTGACTCGTCAAATGCCCCCTCAGTGGTATCCCCACCTGCTATGTGAGCGATAGGTATCCTTGCTACCATGGCAGCCTGGACCGCCGCCAGAATTTCGAAGCGGTCTCCGAGAACAACCAAGATATCCGGCCTCAACCTGTCCAGCGCATCTGCAAAGCCAATAGTGGCCAGACCTATAGACTTAGTGATGCCCACCGGTGTGTCGCTGGAAAGCAGCATTTCTACTTTTTCATTAATGCAAAAGCCGTCCTCTTCAATAATTCTATAAGTAAGCCCAAATTCAGGAGAAAGGTGCATACCTGTAACAATAAGTTGAAGCTCAAACTCTGGATTTGTCTGGATTTCCTTCATCAGCCAGAAAAGCAGGCCATACTCTGCCCGTGAACCTGTAACGATACATATTTTACGTTTAAACATAAGCATCTCCTAAAATTGAGCTGCTGGGAATATTGACTAGCCGGCTTTCCAAATCTTCAGCCACAGACAAGTCCATCCTCGGCGACCACTGGTACATTGGCAGTTTGTGCATCAAAGTCCAAGCGGGGCGTGTCATTATACCGTTATTATTGGTAAATTCTAAAAGAACGTCCCTTTCTCCCGACAAATCCTTGTCCAATAACAAAACATTAAGCCAATAATTGCTCCGGGCAAAGTTAGGCTCTGTAAAAAACGTGACTCCTTCAACCTCTGCAAACACTTCCCGATAACGTTCGGCTAAAGCACGTTTTTTCTTTATAAAACCCATCAACTGCTCTAGTTGGGCACAACCAAGAGCTGCATTAATATTGGGAAGACGGTAATTGTACCCCACCATGTCATGGTTAAAGGCCCATTTATGAGGCGTTTTAGCTGTGGTTGTGATGTGCTTGGCCAACTTTGCAAGGGATTCGTCGTTGGTCAAAATTGCTCCGCCCCCACCCGTGGTAATCACTTTGTTTCCGTTGAAACTTAAGGCGGATACTTTACCCCAGTTTCCCGTATGCCTCCCTTTATAATAAGAACCTAAGGATTCAGCTGCATCCTCAACCAACTCTAATCCAAAACGTGCACACAATTCTGCGAGTGGGTCAAGATCCACCGGGTGGCCAAAGGTATGCATTGGTACAACCGCTTTAATACGACGCCCAGTTTGTTTGTTGAAACACCCATCCAGTCGGACATCGGCAATTTCGTCAAGATATACTGAAAGTTTATTCGGATCAAGGCCTAGGGTCTTTTCTTGGCTGTCAACAAAATGGGGTACCGCGCCACAATATGTAATTGCATTGGCAGTAGCGACAAATGTCAGTGCAGGGGCCAAAACCTCATCCCCAGGCTCAACCCCCACCAGCTTAAGGCATATATGAAGAGCTGCCGTGCCGTTAACCACAGCAATCGCGCGCTTTACCCCTGTGTACTCGGCTAACCTTTCCTCGAAAAGATCAACGAATTTGCCCACAGAGGATACCCATCCCGTATCAAGACATTCCTTTACATAAACCCTCTCATTACCTTCAAACTCAGGTTCATGTAAAGCTATATGATCTTTGCCCTGAGGAAGTACCTTTTGTATTGCCTCAACTATTCTTTTTATTTCAAGCTCTTTTTTCATACGTTATAAATATCCGTTTTGTAATTTTTAATATTTTCCGCATCAGTAAACCATGCAACTGTTTCAGTAAGGCCCCGCCTGAAGCCTTCTATGCCACCATATAGAGGCTCCCACCCTAAAAGGTTTTTAGCCTTGGTGTTATCAGCCCAAAGCCTTTCCACTTCACTTTTTTCGGGACGAAGCCGTATTCTATCGGCAACAATCTCTATATCAACACCCATAATATCAGCTATCGTTTGAGCAGTCTCACCGATGGAAATTTCAAAATTACTTCCGATATTTATTACTTCCCCTGTGGATCTGTCAGACTCGGCTACAGCTATAAATCCCCTGACTGTATCCTTAACATAATTAAAATCCCTCGTGGGGTGCAAGGCGCCCAGTTTTATTTTTCGCTGGCCACTGGCAATCTGGACAATAACTGTTGGGATAACAGCCCTTGCCGACTGACGGGGCCCGTAGGTGTTAAATGGCCTTATTATGGCAACAGGAGTGTCAAACGAACTGTAAAATGACATTGCTATTTGGTCTGCAGCAATTTTAGTGGCCGAATACGGTGATTGGCCCTGCAGGGGGTGCTCCTCAGTTATAGGGACAAACTTGGCTGTTCCGTAAACCTCGCTCGTCGATGTATGAACGACTTTAGATACTCCAAGCTCCCTAGCGGCCTGTACTACATTAAGGGTTCCTTTTATATTGGTATCCACATATGTATCCGGGGAATGATAGGAATAAGGAATGGCTATCAGTGCGGCCAAATGCATTACCACATCACAGCCCTTCATTGCCGCCTGAACACCGTGGGGATCACGAATGTCTCCTGAAAACACCTCTATATTCTTTTTTATGTCCGCAGAACAACTATCAAGCCATCCCCAGGAATTAAATGAATTATATAAAACAAATGCCCTGACACTATACCCTAACCTGACCAACTCTTCAACAAGATGGGATCCTATGAATCCATCTGCCCCGGTAACTAAAATCTTTTTGCCTTTTAAACCCATTTTCCGCCCTCCGGCTTAACACTTAAGAAGTCACTATGATAAACGCGATATATCATACTATGCTTAAAATATTTATTCTAATTAATTCTTCAGGTAAATATTGTGCATATCGGGCATCCCAGACAATTACCACTAGCTTTTGGCTTCCATAGCGGGCAATATATTCACTTATTTCACCTTCAGCAACCGCAAGATGATAATTAAAACCTAAATTACCGGCAGAAATTCTTAATATTTCCAGAACCTCGTCCTGCGGGCCGTAAAAAATAATCTCTCTTTTCTCTCCAATATTGGGACTGGCTACAACCTTTGAAAGAGCATATTCAATTCTTATAATCTGGTTGTAAGAAGCTTTTATGAACTGGTATACGAGCCGGGATTTTTCCAACATGCCCTGAGGAGTAATTATGTACCTTAATGTCTTGGCGTTCAGCCTTTCAATTTTAACCAGTCCCTTACGAACCATCTTTTTTAATAGAAGGTTCACCGTACCTACAGAAAGCCCGGTCTTTTTAGCAATCTTACGCTGAGATGTGTCTTGATTTTTCTCAAGGTGGCTCAGGATTTCATATTCATTGTTCATTTGAATCTCCAAATAATAACGATCTGTTTAACGGTTGAACGTTCAGCCTATGAACATTGTAGACAAGCCTCCCAAATTTGTCAACATAAAATGAAGAAACCATTACCTTCCTGTGGTAACGGTATCTTCCTACCCCTTGTTGATGCCTGAAATATACCTGTATTCCGTTTCTTTAACGGGTAAATTTTCTTTCGTAATATCTTCTCCATTGACGTTATTGACATGCTTGCTACGGTAGTCAGCATACCCGGGAATAACCCTTTTCAACATTTGAAATATTTTTTCACCATCAAATTTAGGTGATAGTCTTTGAAGGTTAATAAGCTCTTTTTCCAGTGCGGAAGCATCTATCAAACCGGGGCGGGCTATAAATATTTTCCTGTGGTTGGTTGCCGAAGCACCTTCCTCGGATGTCATAAACTCTTCATGCAGTTTTTCGCCAGGCCTGATGCCGGTGAAGATAATATCTATGTCTTTCCCGGGTTCGTAACCAGAAAGCCTGATCATGTCCCGCGCCAAATCCAAAATTTTGACCGGCTCTCCCATGTCAAGCACAAATATTTCCCCTCCCCCGGCCATGGTACCCGCCTGTATAACAAGGCTGACGGCCTCCGGTATGGTCATGAAATACCGTGTCATTTCCGGGTGGGTAATGGTAACCGGACCGCCCTTACTTATCTGCTCCTGAAAGATGGGAACGACACTGCCGCTGCTGCCAAGCACATTGCCGAAGCGGACAGCGGCGAACACTGTGTTACTTTTATTGTTTAACTGGCGAACAATTACTTCTGCCAGCAGTTTGGTAGCACCCATTACACTGGATGGGTTAACAGCCTTGTCGGTGGATATAAGTATGAATACTTTTGTCCCTTCGCGGTGGGCTGCTTCGGCCACATTGCGGGTGCCGAAAACATTAGTTTTAACTGCCTCGACGGGATGCATTTCCATCAGCGGCACGTGCTTGTGCGCGGCTGCGTGGAATACCACATCAGGGCGGTGCTTTTTAAATATATAGTCAATTCGGGAGGCATCCCTAACATCAGCAATTTCAACCTCAAGGCACAGTTCAGGAAACGAACTGTTTAATTCAAGCCAAATTTTATGTATGCTGTTCTCGCCATGTCCAAGTATTACTAAACGGCTCGGTTCAAACAGGGCAACCTGCCTGCAAAGTTCAGAGCCAATGGATCCACCCGCGCCGGTAACAAGAACAATCCTGTTTTTCAGGTAACCGGCAATGCCCCCCAGGTCAACATGCACAGTATCACGGTGTAACAAGTCCTCTAACTTCAGCGGCCTTAACCTGTCAATAGAAACCCTGCCGTCAATTATCTCATAAACTCCGGGCAACACTTTTATATCGGCCGGTGTTGTCCGGCATATATCCACAATCTCCCTGATGGCATGTCCATCTACAGAAGGCATGGCAATGATAATTTCATCTATGTTATGTTGATCTACAATTCCTGGAATGTCCATCCGGCTACCCAATACCGGTATGCCTAGCAGTGAAAGATTTTTTTTGGCCGGGTTGTCATCAACAAAGGCCACCGGACGCAGGTCAATGTGTTTATTGTTACACAACTCCCTGGCTACCATAACCCCTGCATCACCGGCCCCAATTATCAGTGCCCTGCGACCGTGTGCAACCCCGTTGCCCTTTTTCCTCTCTATATACAACCGCCATGCGAAGCGCGAACCGCCTATCAATATTATGGTAAAGGCCCATGCCAGTATAATGACACTTCGGGGAAGCGATGTCCTAAACAGAAATGATGCTGTAATAGTCCCAAGGGCGCCTACGGACACCGCATTTATCACTGCCATAAGTTCACCGGTACTGGCATAGGACCATATCCGATTGTATAGTTTAAATATGTAAAAAGAAACCAAGTATATAATGGTAGCCATCAAAAAAACATTGGCTGACGTGTTAAAATACTCCCCCGGTATACCACCTTCGTCAAAAAAGCGCAGATAAAATGCAATTAGCAATCCTAAGTTTATTAAAAAAGCGTCAATTAAAATAAGTATAATAACTCGCCATTTAGCCCACATTTGAGATCACCTTTTTCAGGTAATGCCTTATTTTTATATCACCGGATTACTGCCTTAACTGTAACAACTTTTTAATTTCTTCATAGTTCATTTTATTCTCAGGTAAAATTTGTATTGCCCTGTTCAAGTATTCTTCAGCACTTTCGGCATTGCCTGATTTTTCCGACATAATACTAAGCCACACGAGGGCTTCACCTTTAGTACTGTTATCATTCGTTTTAACTGCCAATTCTAAACTCTTACCTGCTTCATCAAGGTTGCCTGTTAGCATATGTCCCACCCCGGCTGCCAAAGCGATTTTCGGAGTAACGTCAAAATTGCTGCTTCGCTTTCGTTTTTCTGGCTCAAGACTGTCAATTTTGTCCCGAATTCTAGTCGGCAAACTGGTTGCTGCTTTAAAATAATTTTCGGCTGATGCATGGTTGTTGTTTTTAAGTTCCGTAAGTCCGGCAGTTTTATATATATAAGCGGCTACTTCATAATTTTGAATCACCCATGGCGCCAAACTAATTGCTTCTTCTATCATTCGGGCAGCTTCATTAAAATCCCCCCGTTGAAAGGCAATGTTAGACATATAAAATCGGCTTCTAGGATTATATTTGCTTTTTATTGAGTACTCAACCGCATTTGCCCAGGCACTGTCTTTTTGACTTTGACGTAAATATAGCTCAACCAAACCAGCATTATACTCAGCCCTAAACGGATCATACACCACTGCTTTTTCCATGATTGATATAGCTTTTTCAACATTATTTTGGTTCAGTAAAACAGTAGATTCTATGGCATAGCTTCTCGCGGTCATAAGGCAAGATGTAAAAATTAATATAATTAGGCCAGAAGATAACGCCAAAAAAAAAGGAGACTTTTTAAAAACATTCTTGTTCATATTCTGCGATATGACTTGTGCAGCATCATATCCCTTATCCATGGCCCTTATTATCGCCATTACGGAATATAAAACCAAAGATATTGCGGAAAGAGACAGATCGAAATCTACCGCCGCATGAACACCCAGAGTTACCGCAGCTATGGTTAAAAGCATTATTAGCATCTTATCTTTTATATCTGTATACCTTCTGTATGCCCGGTGGCTGGACATCAAAAAAGCCACCCCAATTCCAGCCAGTATCAAGAAGCCTGTGATGCCGGTTTCAACAGTAGTCTGTATATAGTAGCTGTGAACCTGGGTTGATATGTAACTATAGCTCTGATAGTACTGGTACGCCTCTTTCCAGCCACCTCCTCCCCAGCCTAAGAACGGGCGCTCCTTTATCATTTTAAGTGCGTCTTCTATAAAGTAAGCCCTATCCACCAAGCTGTATATTTTTATTGCCTTGGTTATTTTCGACAGGCTATCTATATTTGTCTGTGACAATATCAAGCCCAGTACTACCAGACAAATTACCCCGGCTACGATCACCCGCCGGAAAGCCTTCGGATTAAACGAAACACCGGGTATTAACCTTAAATATAACCACTGCAGAGCAGCCACCAGTAAAATTCCCGAAAAAATCCACAGCCAGACCTGACCATAATGTTTTCCCACGTACGCGTTTTTAATGAAGAAAGACATGGCTACAGCCGTCGGGACTGTTACTTTTGCCAGATGAACAAAGGCAAAAAATCGATTCCAGCCCGGAAGGAAGAAAAACATCATTAACGCGGCCAGGATAAATACAAAGAGCCCCCCGTTAGATTTTGTCCCAATTATCACCGTTGCAAGGATGAAATTGCCTATTGCAAACAAATACGATGTGTATTTATTGCTTTTTACCATATCATTCTTAATTTCTTGCCCCTTGCCGGTATGGGTATGCCTCCACCACAAGTACACCCCCAGTATGAACACCGCCACCAGGTAGCTGGCCAGGGCGTTGGGGTACTGCAGAGTAGAGGCTATGCGCTCACCCTGTAATCCATCTTTAATAAATACTAAACCGGTGGTGGTCATCAGCCCGGCTAAAGCAACCCCTACAGCGCTGGTGTAAGCAACATAAAGCAACCCCTCAGCGTCCCTGCAGTCGCGCACCAACTGAACAACACACCAGTAGATCAGAAAGTACAAAGCGGCCTCAATAATCTCATCAACCGCCAGGCCATAGTTTACCGCGTTAAATGCTGATATGCCGTAAGCCAGGGGGAGAGCCAACATGCCATAATCTAGCGGGTGGGAAAGAAAAGAAGAATCCCTGCGCAACCATTTCCACAACCACACTGCCAGGAATATCAGGGCAGCTAAAATTAGGGCCTTTCGCTGGTCCTCCGCGAAAAACAGCCCCCGGAAAAAGGGCGGCAGGAAGAGGAGCAGGGCCAGCCCCGAGAAGGCAATGGCATGTAATGTTTTGTCGCCCCCTGCCGGCCTGCTTTTATGGACTAATACCTGCCCACCGGTTTCCCTTTTTTCCTGATCCTTTTTGCTCTTACTCTTTTTAGCCATGTTACATTCCTTAACCTTTTTAGGAACCTTATAATTATTCAACAATTTTTAACCAAATCCTTGTCGGAAGTTGTAATAAATATTGGAAGGCGGAAGGGGCCTGGGGGCAGGGGGGCAAGGATTCGGGGACAGAAGAGGCCAGGGGGCGGGGATTCGGGGACAGAAGGGGATAGGGGGACGAATCTTAAGAGGGAATACGCCAGAGAAGATTTACTTCAGGGCCGGAAGACAGAGGTGTAATTCTACAGGGAATTACCTCACCCTCACCAGATGGTCTCCACCGGATAGCGCCCGATTTCCGGGTCGGCGGTCAATATTGGCAAGTTTTCCAGCCTGGCCTGGGCAATAAGAAGCCTGTCAAAGGGGTCCCGGTGAAAATCCGGAAGAGAATAAACATGCAGCGCGTGAATCATCTGAACAGGCAATGACTCAATGGCATTGACGGCCAGTTGTTCAGAAATGAAAGATTCCGGATCACCGGGCAATTCAAGCTTTCCGATCCCGGCCTTAATGGCCATTTCCCAGCCGCTGGCGGCACTGAGAAACAGCTTGTTCTCCCCGTCTCCAATAATCTGGCGAACGCTTGGGGACAAACGGGAATCATCTGTAATCCACCACAGAAAGGTATGGGTATCTAACAGTGCCCTCATCTTTCAAAGTCCTTTAAAAGAGATTCGGGCAGGGGTTCTTCAAAACCAGGCATAACGGCAATCTTCCCCCTGGCGCTTCCAGGCGTGCGGCGGCCAGGCCGGTGTGCCACCGGGACCAATCGCGCGATTGGTTCGCCGGCTTTGGCAATAATGATTTCCTCGCCTTTTTTCACCCGCGCCAGAAGCTTGGAAAAATGCGTCTTGGCCTCGTGAATATTTATCTGCACCTTTTATACACCCCCATTAATAAAAGTATAGACTAAGTCATGGACTAAGTCAAACAATCTAAAGTGTCTCACATGAGTTTGATTCCAAAAGAGGGGATCCGGCCCGGGCAAAGAAATAAAGAAAGAGCTGTAAAAATTATGTCAAAAAGGCGAGTGAAGTCATTGTCCGGTTATATTGATTTCGGGCGGAACGATCCCTGCCCGTGCGGCAGCGGGAAAAAGTTCAAAAAGTGCTGCCGGGAAACCGTGGAAAAGATGATGTTCCACTGGAACAACCGCAGCCGGTGGCCCTGGATGACCCCGCAGCTGCAAAAGGCCCTGTCCCTTGTTTGCGGCCTGCCCCCCGGGGAGGGGGAGGGGCCGGCCCCTGTTTCGGCAATTGAAAAGGCACTGGACAAATTTACCAAAACGGTTTTCGAAAAGGAAAACGAAAAAGAATTTTTTGAGGCCATGGCTTCCAAGTGGGAGACCTTTGCCGGCATGCTTGAAGAGGAAGAGTGCTTTAAGGACCTGCGTTTTTCCGATCACGTGGTGGATTCTTTTCTCGATAACCTGGAAGAAAAACTGGGGGACACTGAAGAGAGGCCGAGCGAAGAAGAGCTGCAGGAATTGATTGATGAGGAAATAGACAGGGTTTTGCCGCGCCTGGTGGGCCGGCGGGAGACGGAAAACCTGGCCTGGAAACTTATAAATACCCTGCGGCGGGAGACCTTTGGGCCGGAAAAGCAGCAGGCGGTGATCTCCGCCCTGCTGACCTGCCTGGAGGGCGGGGCCAACCCGGTTTGGGAGATGATCTTCCGCATTTCGTTAAGCGAGGCCGGATTTGAAGATAAAGAAGATCCCGGCGGCGCCGAAAGAACGTGGCCCGACCCCTCCTGGCCCGTGGTCAGGTCCTTCGTCCCCCGGCGGGACGTGTGGAACGTATGCGGCTTCGGCAGCGCCGGGGTGGTCCAGGAACAGCCCGGCGGGCTTTTGAGCCTCACGTTCTTTCAGCTGGGCCTGATTGACGGGGGGCTTCTTCTGGCTTTCAACAAGGGGGATTTGACGCCGGACAGGCTGGAGACACTGCTTAAAGACCTGGGACATCACGCCCCTCCCTGGCGGGAGGGCCCCCCGGAACTGGCTTCCCGCTACGCCTGGGGCGCTTACGCCATGAAACTGGAGGAGGGCGTTTCATGGAGCGGGGACGTCGAACGGTACCTTGCCGTTTTGCCGCAGCCCCGGGGAGGCCCGAAACAGTGGCTGGAGGGATTGCTGGGCGCCGGCGGGCTGACCCCGCCCGGCCTGGTGGAGGTGGTACGGCGGAACAAAACCCCCGACGATATTCCGGACGGCAAGGAATTGATGGTGATCACCGCCATGAGGTACTCCGTGCGGCAGCCGGAAGAATTGATCGGGTCCTTGCGGCGGGAAAGCCCGGAGTTTATTCCGGACGGCGAGGAAGAAGGGAAGTTTTTCTTTTCCTGGACCCGGGAGTACCCCGAGGGCCACACCAGTCCCGCGGCCCAAATGGGCGGCAGACAGGTGCTGGGAAATATCACCATCGAGAAGAATGCAATGCTGGCGGAAACGGGGACACTGTCCTGGGCCGGGCGGTTGATGACGCGGCTCTGCGAACTGGCGGGCGACAACATAACTTTTGAAGACGTCCGGTGGACCGCCGGGCAGGACCTGCTGAAGTCTTGCCGGGAAGAATAGAGGAAGCCGGCCGGCCGCCCGGGAATCACCTTCATAGTGGTTCGGTAATATCGGGCAGCAGTTCAATGAATGCTTCCAGGCGTTTCTTTAGTTTTTGCAAACAATTGCCCATATTTTGGGTAAGTTCATCTTCCAGTAAAATCAAGTTCGGGGTCACAGTTCCACCCCTTCCCTCAGGATATAATCCCGCACCTCCGGGTCGATCCTTTCAAGTTCCACCAGGTCGAATTCAAAGGGCGCCAATATGTTCATCACTTCTGAATACAACTGCCAGAAATTAACCCGCCCGGGCGGGGCCGATACGGCCAGATCTATGCCGGAATGTTCCATAAACCCGCCTTCCCGGGCCAGTGACCCGAACAGGTAAGTCTTGCAGCCGTATTGCCGCTTCAGATGTCCGGCGGCCAGCCAGGCCTTTTCCATGGCCTGCCTGCGCCGGTCCGCCAGAAACTGCTCTTTCTGCTGCCTGTATTTCCGCCAGCCGGCCCGGTAGGATTCAAGTCGGTCAGGTGTTGTCACATTATTCACCGCCTTAAAACAAGGCCCTCCAACAGATGCTTGAACGGCCCCCGAAGGGACTACAAGATAATTATACCATATCGGGCCCCGTTTAACTCTGAATTGAATCCGGCGCTAGTTAAAATGCTTGGTAATGTGATAAAATTATTGTTGTAAAAACTTTTAGGGGGTAGGGCTTCGTGAATAAATCGATTAAAGAGATTATTTTTTTAGTCGAAGAATCCGCCGAAGGAGGATATGAGGCCCGTGCGCTTGGACACTCAATCTTTACTGAAAGTGATACTTTTGAAGAACTCAAAGTAATGGTTCGAGATGCAGTCCGGTGCCATTTTGAGGAAATAGACCTCCCGCAGATGATCCGTCTTCACTTTGTGAAGGACGAGGTTATCGCAGTATGAAAATACCAAGGGATATAAGCGGGGAGGAACTGGTAAAGAAACTAGCGAAGTATGGTTACCAAGTCACACGGCGAACAGGCAGTCATATTAGGCTAACCACAACAGTGTACGGCGAGCACCATATTACAATTCCATCCCATAGTCCTTTGAAGGTAGGTATCCTAAACTCTGTTTTAAGCGACGTGGCAGTACATATTAAAACCCCCAAGGACACCCTTATAAAGGATCTATTCGCCAAATAATTTTATAAAAAAACTAACCCATACTCCCCTCCCTGGCAGGATGCCCGGTGTGGCTTATAAATGTATTTCCGAACAACAAGTAACAGCCGGCACCCTTAAAAAGCAGCCTGTCCCCTTATTCCCCCGGACGCGGTTCCAGGATGTTTGTTATCATCCCACAATATGGTATAATAAGGAAAAGGAGTCGTGGAATTATGCCGCCCGATCCATTGCCTGAATTTACCCACCCATTTTTTTGGGATATAAACGTGGCTGAAGTTGATCCCGCCAGAGATTACTTTTTTGTCATCGAAAGAATTATGGAATACGGCAACGACCCTGCAATAAGGTGGTTAATATCGTATTACGGCGATGAACGGCTGAAGGAAGTAATGAAGGCCAGTAGAAAAATCTCCAAAAAAACAGCCTCGCTCTGGCAGAACTATTACGATTTGCCCCCGGAGGAAATACGTTGTTTAAACAAGTCGTTTCAAAAGACAGACAAGATCTTCTGGAACTATTAGGCAGACAAGATGTTCTTAAGGACTTCTACCTTGCCGGTGGAACCGCCGCGGCCATACACATGGGACACCGGGTCTCCGAGGATTTTGATTTTTTTTGCAGGCATGATTTTGAAACCTTCGGCATTATTCAATGTTTAAGCGATCTTGGAACTTTCACCCTTGCCGGGGAAGCCCGCGGCACTGTCCACGGCATTTTAAACGGGGTCAAGTTGAGCTTCCTGTTCTACAAGTATCCTCTCCTGTACCCGACTAAGACCTTCATGGGATGTAAGGTTGCGGACATTCGGGATATCGCGCTTATGAAAATAACTGCAATATCCGGACAGAACAGTAAAAGGGATTTTATCGACCTTTATTTTATCACCAGAGATAAAATGAATCTCCCCGGCTTAATGAGATTATTTGATATTAAATACAAAAACCCGGGTTACAGTCAGTACCACCTGTTAAAGAGCCTGGCCTACTTTGAAGACGCCGACAGGGAACCCGACCCGGAAATGCTCAAGCCTGTGAATTGGGACAGTATTAAGCAGTACTTCCTACAGCAACAAAAAGAATTGTTGAAGTCAGCTTTCAACAAGATATAATAAGTTAAGGGCCTGACCCCGTCAAATCTTAATGGTAATTTAATTTGACTTCACTGGAAGTATTACTTATAATAAAAGTAATACTTCATACTGGATGGAGGTCTTCTAAATGGCGAAACAACTTGTATCTGGAAAGATGACGAGCAAAGGGCAACTTACCATACCCGTTGAACTTAGAATCCTTTTGAATCTGAAAGAAGGAGACCGTTTAGCATTTGTTTTGGATGAGAACAAAAAAGTAATTGACATTCATCCCAAAAAGAAGAAATCAATCAGATCTGTGGTCGGGTTGCTAAAATCAAAATCTTCTCTCAGTTTTGAAGAGGCGAGAGAACTTGCTCACCAAAAACGGGCAGAGGAAATCCGTTCCAAAATGATGAGGGATAATTAAAATGAAACAAACAATTTTAGCTGATACCAATATATTAATCCGACTTTTTACACAGGATGACGACAAACAGGTTGAGGAGATTTTAAGTATAATAGAACAAGGTGCAACATTATTTATTTTGTCTATAGTTCTAATCGAAGCGTATTGGATATTAAGTAAATCGTACAATTATGAAAAAAAAGACATAATAAATGTATTTCAAGAGCTGATTGACTCAGATGATGTTGAACTTGAAGAAGAAATTATAATGCAACGAACCCTAAATACTTTTCAGACAGTGAATGCAGATTTTGTAGATGTTTACTTGGCGGAAAAGTCAAAAGAATTAAAACTACCTGTACTAACTTGGAATCACAAAGATTTTAAGAAGTTAAACTGTGAATATCATCGCCCACAAGATTTGATGAGCTAAACATTTGTTATTTAAAAACGGGTCTCTTCTATACTATAGTTGGACGATAGCAACCCACACCCTCTACGTATGTGTGCACGGTCCTGTTGTGGTCGTCAGTCATTTCCAGTCCCAACCGCTGTTGAAAACTAGCGGTAATAATTGTTTCTATATACATTATGCCAAAAACTTTATCACGGCAATCTCTTTTTATTACAGCAATGTACAGATGCAGCTTAAAAAGAGCCACTTCTCTGCAGTTTTCTTAAAATTTAAATAAGTTAAGGGCCTGACCCCGTCAAATCTCCGTCCTGCCTTATAATCTCGGGATCAATATCCAGGCACTTGTACTCATCGTAGTTGCCCTCAAGATCCCAGGCGGGAGTATTGTTTATTATAGTTAGTTTCTTTTTAAATATTTCAATGTCTTTAATTTGCGTCCATACTCCACCTTCATTTATGATAGGCCTCATATCGAACCGGTACTCGCGGCCGTCGGCGAAAATAACATTAATAGTGTAGTCATCATTGGCTACAGCTTGAAGGGCGTAGTTCTTGACCCACTCATAGTCCGGCTTTTCCATTGTAGTCACTCCTACCTTAAAGGTTCAATTAAGATAATTTCCCTGCCTTCTCTTAATCTTAACCAGTTCTCCATCAACTCATCTTCGTGTTTTACCGCCCAGGCCAATACTTTCAACAGTTGTTTCCTCGGTAGCGACCCTGCCAGCACAACTTGATTCCTGATATCCACCACACACTCCATGCCTGCATACTCCGCATGAAAGTGAGGCGCCTGGTGTCCCTTCTCACGCGTATTCATGTAAATTCTTATGCCGTCAAAGGAGCTTATGGTCGGTGACATTTAATTTTACCTCCTGATATGACCACCGGCAAAAACTTTTTTATTGCTTCGTAACTTGATTATATCATAACACTCGTTAAAAAAATAAACCCCCGGAAGGGCTTCTTCGGCAATTTCGTCCGGAGGTGTAATGAATCTGGGAGTTGTAAGATTCGCCTTGTTTTATTCAGCGGAACTGCCGCCGGAAGAGGATACGGCCCAGGGTTTCTGGAAGGCCAGCTTCATGTAGGCGTGCTGCTGCTTCAGGTCAAGCAGATTCTTCCTGGCGTCGGCCAGCGTCGCCTCGGCCTTCAAGAGGTTCTCCCGGGTTATCATGCCCAACTCAAACTGAAGTTTGGCAACCCGTAAAGCTTCTTGGGCTCCTTCCAACCCCTTTTCCGCCGCCGGAATCCCGGCCTCCAGGTTGCGCACGGTATAATACAGGCCCCGGGTGGCCAGCCTGGTGGCGTCCTTTGCCGTTACGGCGTCAATCTCGGCCTGCTCCTTCTCAACTTTTCTCACATCGTATGATGTATACTGCCCTGAGGCCCACATGCTCTCATAAGCATACCTGGCCAAATTTATCTTTTCCTCGGCCAGCCAGATTTTAGGACTATTTTCTATTACCCGCTGTACAGCGTAGTCAAGGTCTGTATCCGGCAAGGGCTCAAACTTAACCTCATCTGTAAGTTGGGGGCGGTCTTCGGGCCACAGGCCCAGCAGCTGGTTCAAAGCCTCGTAGTCAGAGTTCAATTTGTTTTTAGCCTTTGTCAGGTCGGATTTAGCTCTGGCCAGGTCACTCTCGGCAGTAGCCAGTACAGTCTGCGGAGAGGCTCCGGCAGGGGACTCCGGGGATGTCATACCCAGGCGGACCATGGCCTGCACCCGGCGGAATGACAGTTCCGCCACCGAGGCGGACAATTCCTTAGCCCGAACGTCTTCCAGCGACTTTTGCACGTTCCAGTATTTCTGGCAGACGTCCAGCACCAGGCGGTCTTCTTCGGCGCTATACGATTTTTTACTCATCTGCCAGTTCAGGTCAGCGGACAAAAGGCTGTACCAAGCTGCCTCAGCCGTAGGGTTAGGAGCCCCTCCCGGGAAAGCCGCGTAAGTGGCCGCATCCGAGGCGTCGTCCCTTTTAGTTTCGTACTTTTCGATGTCAAGGGCGCTCTTTTTTATGCCCTTGTCATTTTTTACAGCCATATCAATGGCCTCATTCAACTTAAGCTGAGGAGTGGCGGGTTCCTTTGCCCAGCAGGCCGTACCCCAAAGGCTAACAATTAAAAGTATACTAAAAGCAAATAAAATTTTACGCAAGATTTCCCTCTCCTATCAGTTAACATGGTTAACTATTTAATATATATAGTATAAATCTCCAGTATAGCCTTGTCAAGCCAATCACGGGTGACATTTCTATATACATCAAGGCTTAAATTGGGAGTTTAAAACATGACAACAATGTGAATCACTTTAAGTTCATTGTCAAGGGTGAGTTCAACATCCATGCTTTTATTTAACCCACCCAGGCCGAGGACCGCATTGCCCTTTTTCACTGTTACATTGTTAGCAAGCTTATAAGACCTTTCCCTGCCATCAATTTCTTTAATCATGATGGACTTAGTTCCCGCGGTTTGTATCAGGGTAACCTTTCCCCGAACGGTGTAAAGCCCCAGTATGTCAATCCTGGTTACCCGGTCCTTGCTGTCCAGCACCAGACCGACGCGCATGCCTTCAAAGATATAGTCAAGTTCACGCCCGCTGTCATTTTCCCTAACCACAACGCTGCGATCAATATCATAAGTTTCTTCCTGCCCGTCACTCTTTACGATACCTATTTTTCCCGATCCCCACCTTGGTATTAACTTAACCTTTCCTTCCTCTCTCCTTATATCAATAATATCAATTCCGCTCACATCACCGCGGTCATCAAGAGTAAGCCTGACCCGCATGCCTTTGGCGATGTCTCCCAGGTTACGCGAAGTACCCCCATATACGACTGGGACCATGTCACCCAGATAATGTGCTTCTTTTAATCCGCCGCTCCCTTCTATTTCGATCTTTTTGATACCAAAGTCCCTAATATAGGTTACTTCACCCTCCACAGCCAGCTGGGTCAGAACTTCAATATTTGCCACGCGACCATTATTATCGAAGTTAACCATTACATTCATACCGTTTTTCAGGTGTTCCAGATTAAATGATCTGCCCGCTTCCCTCACCACAACGCCATTAGCCAGGTAATAGTCCCGCTCCTGCCTCTCTTTATCCCTTAACTTAATTTTCTTTACTCCCGATGTCTGAATAGCTGAGATTGTGCCTGTAATGCTATGTATCTCAATGATTTCAACACCTGTCACCTTACCGAGGTAATTTAGGGACAGCTTCACCCGCATACCTTCTTCTATGAAGCCAAAACTGTGCTTCTTAATTCCTTCCCTAACGTCCGGATTGCTATCCACATAGCAGATTTCTTCCCGGTTGCTGTCGGTCTTTATTATAATCCACCTGGTGCCGGTCTTCCGGATGCCTGTAACCCTTCCTATTACCGTCGATAAATCAACCTTTTCAATACCAATGACCCGGTCATCATCCCCCAGAGATAGCATGACATCCGCGCCTGCTCTGAGATCTTTTAATTCAACCGTTCTATTTTCCGCTTTAACCGTTACGCCCTCCGCTATGTAGTAAGTTTTGCTCTGACCGGTCCTGTCCTTGATGGTAATCCGGTCCGTCCCCTCGGTTTGGACTTTGTCCACCTTTCCATACACACTGGACAGGTCGATTATTTCAATCCCGGTGACGCGGTTGCCGGTATCAAGTAGCAGCCTGACGTCCGTACCTTTTTTAATATCCTCCAACCGGAGCGTCTGGTTGACGCTTTCAACCGCCATATTATCCGCCAGATAAAAGGTTTGCCTTTTACCGTTCTCCACGACGGTTATTTTTTTATTTCCGGAAAATTCTATGCTTTCTACCTTACCCTGCAGGTCCCTCCCCGAGCTTTTATACAGCTTGATTTCCCTGACATTGTAGTTGTTGCTAAGGACAATTTCTGCATTCAGGCCCACTTCTATTTCCTCTATATCCGTTTCAGCACCGTGTACATCGAGTATCCTGGCCTTATTAATAATATCATATATAGCGGTTTTACCGTCTTCGTCCTTTATGACGATGGACGTTGACTTAACCTCCTTCACCTTGCCGAAAACCTTGGGAACACCATCCAGAATATGTACCTCTGTTACCGTTGACCCTACTTTAAACAGTTCGACCGGCAATCCCTTCTGCAATGATCCGTAAGTGGATCTGCTTCCGTTTATCAACAGAGACACTTTGTCCGGCTGGATTTTTACCACGGAACCAAAATCAAGATGAACAGTAAAATAGTCCGGGTATTTATTTACCACGTACCCCTTGGCGCCTGTAAGCTCCCTGTGATCTCCCGTATACTGCCGGCCGGACAAAGAGGGAATTTTCCCGCTATCAATGAGCCTTGCCAGGATGGCCGCCATTTCGGCCCTAGTTAAATTTCCTGAAGGATTTAAATGATTCCCGGGAAAACCTTTTATTATTCCCGCTTCCACAACTCCAGCCAGCATATCCCTCTGGGAGGTAGAAATACTTTCTGTATCAGCGAAATTCAGATTAGCACCGCTCCCTGTTAGATTCAGGGCTTGGGCCAGCCACAAGAAAATTTCCATACGGGTGGACGGTTCATTGAACTTTATGCCGGAAATATCGGCTTTGGCAATCAACCCTTTATTTGCAGCATAAACAACATAGATCCTAAAACCATCCCAGAGGTCTTCGGGAAATACAATTCCTTCTGTAGATGTATTTCCGAGATGCCTGTCCCATCCCATACTTCTTCCAATCACGGCCAACGCCTCAGCCCTGCTCATATACCGGTCGGGTAAAAACAGGTTACCCGGATAACCGCTCATAAGCCGATAAACCCTGCATTTTTCAATATCGCCTGCGGCCCAGTGGCTCCCGATATCCGCATATGTGCCGGAAGGCTCTCCGGAGGCGGCAGGTCCGCAGGAGAGGGCTACAACCACCAGCACCACCATCATTAAGAAGTTTCTTTTTCTCATCAGAGGCCCTCCTTCGCCCGGTTCACACAAATAGATACCGAACATTATAAAATTTGGGTTTTGTTATAGTATAAAAATACTACAGTTTACCAGCTTTTCCTTTCTTCTGCCTAAAAAAAGGAACCTCCCGTAGGAGGTTCCTTTTTGTACGACCAACCGGTTAGTTAATGGTTGCGGTTTGGGTTGCATCATCCCAGCCTACGCTGGCGCCGAATACCTGGGCCACGAAGCGGATCGGGAGGCAGGTGCGGTCGTTGCTGATTTCAGGAGCAACGTCCATTGTGATGGGCATTCCGTTCACCATCAGGATGTTGCTGCCGATGGTCAACTGGACAATGGTGTTGCCCTTAATCAGGGTAACCTTTTGGGTCGCCTGATCCCACAGCATGTTGGCATCCGCTATACCCAGGGCATAGCCGACGTACCTGAGCGGCAGGTAGGTGCGGTCTCCCTTGATGTACGGGGCGACTTCCATGGTCTGCTCAACGCCGTTGAGCTTGAAGGTGGTGCTGCCGATTACGAACGCAGCGCTGGCCTTGGTGTCGCCGGGGGCCGGAGTGATAATCGTCCCTACCGGTACGGCTGCAACAGCACCGGTGGCCGGGAACAGACCGGCAGGGCCGACACTATAAGCTTTTGCCACACCGCCAATGGTCATGTCAGTGCTCTTGTACGCAGTGTTGCTCTCCAGCACGGCGTCGCCAAGCACGGCTACCTTGAGATCGCCCTCTGCAACGGTGCGGTCCACGCTTACGTAAATGTCGCTGACCTTGATGGAGCTGGCCTCGTTGCTGTCGTTGTCAACGGGGATTACCAAGTATTGGTAGTAGTCGGTCGGTTGTGTAGTGCCTATAGTTTTGGCCCTTCTGATTTGAGCGTTATCAAACTTGAGGTCGCCGGATGTAACTTCCACTTTGGGCAGTTTGGAAAACTCGCAGCCCGCAGGCACCTTCAGCACAAGGCTCTTTCCGTCCTTAATGGCGCCGGCTTTTTGCTCGGTGATGGTAATATCGCCGACTTTCTGGGATCCAACACCAATTTTAACCTCGGTCTTAGAATCGGCAGTCGCAGTAATGGGCATTGCAACCTTGGCAATTGCAAATTCCCCTTCCACGCCGGCGGTGCCAGTAACTTTTACCTTGAGGTCGCCGGGGGCCATAACGTCAAGTGCTACTTCAAAATCTTCAAGCTCGAGTTCTGCGGCGCTGGTGCTTGGTCCTCCGCTAACAGTATACTTCAGCACGTTGCCTTCGGACCCGGCCACACTGGTAAAGTTCAAGGTAACGCCACCGTCGGTAACACTGCTGGGAGCCTTGGTCCACCTTGCATTGGAGGGCAGTTCAAGTTTGATATAGCGGTTCGCGATAAGGCTACCCTTTATTGCTTCATCAATCTGGATGTTGCTTACTTCCTGCTCTATTTTACCGGCGTAAACGGTTGGGAGATCGTCAGCGTCAACCGCATAAGCCTTGGCGCTGTAATCACCGTAGGTCCCTACAACAAGAGTGCTGGGAGATACGGTGCTTTCGCCCTTGATCTTCATTTCAATGTCACCGGCCGTTACATCGGTTTCGTCGGTAACTTCGAATCTCAAAGTAACCTCGAAGCAGGTGGCAGCGGTTGTGGACTTAGCGCCCGGGTTAAAGCTAAGCTCCTCCTTGTCAACAGAGAAGTCATCTTTTGTAATACCCAGGTCTTGACCCCAAATAGGCTGGGTGCTGACAAAAGCATTGTCTGTCGTTACCCACTCGTAGCCATCAGGCAGGATGAACTTCAGGCTGTCGGCCTCATTTTTCAGCGCTCCGGTAACATTCTCTTTAATGCGTAATTTTACATCGAATGTTGCGTTACCGGTTGTGGTGTCCACAGCGGATACAGTTACCTCTCCGCCGGTGGTCTTACCGATAACCACGGAGCCGCTGCTGAAGGGAGAACCATTGGGAGCGTCAATTTTAACGGTGATATCGCCATCGTATGCCGGAACGTATATCTTCCTAAAGTCAAGGTAGAAGATACAATCATCGCCGTGGTCACTAGCCCAATTGTAGCTCACCTTAAATTCGTTCTCACTGACTTTTGAGATGGTAAAGTCGTCGATACCAAATTTTGAGGGGTCACCACCGGCAGCGGTGAGCACAACATACTTATCGGCACCGGCAGCAAGGCCGAGGTACACGTCATTAGCATCGACGCCAACTACAACCTGGTTGTAGGTTACTCCTTCATCCTTTGGGTAGTATTTAAAGTCCGTAGGCAGTTGGAAGAAGAGATCGGCGTTCCCGCCAATGTCACCGGAATCAAATTCCACCTTGAGTTTGCCAAGCTGCGCGTAAGCCTCGTCACTGACAGTGGGAGCGCTTAAGGCGCTGTAGGTGCCAGCTGCGGCGGCCGGAGCGGCCATGGGCAGCAGCATGGCGCACAGCAGAGACAGGGTCAGCAGGATGGAAACTAATTTCCTGTTTCTTTTCAAGCCTTTTTTCCTCCTTAAAGTTTACTCTCGAATATGTTCTTTTTGCCGCGGGTACCTTTTCTATTTTCCGGTATGCCGTCGGCGGTTTTAACCATCCCCCCTCATTAATACTGAGTCTTTCATCGGGTGCTGTGTTTGGGGCCACGATGCCTGCTGCGTCTGGGGTGCGTTTGCACCCGGCCAACCGGTCAACTGGCGGGATATGGCCAAAATGGTATATTCTACACCGGAAGCCATATTCCTGCCGGAATGGGAATGTTTCTCCCGATTCCCTGTTTCGTTAGACAACCGGTTGGGGGGGAAAGTTCCACCCTTAAAAAATTTTTTTATTAGCCACAGAGGCCACAGAGAACACAGAGGAGAGGGCACAGAGTTAAGAAATCGCTTAGCCCCAGGGAACACAGACATTTTTTGATTGAATAAGATCAACAATATTGTTAAAATTAGGCAACAATTATTTTCTAATACATTTTTTTATAATCTCTGTGTTCCCTGGGGCTAAACAAACCTGTTTTATTGGGGAGAGTTTTGTTGTGGATGACTTAACGGAGAGGGTTATCGGGGCGGCAATAGAGGTTCACCGTATACTGGGTCCCGGATTGCTGGAATCAATATACGAAGAGGCTTTATGCGCAGAGTTATCTTTACGCAACATTTCATATGAACAGCAAAAAGAAGTAGATATCATTTATAAAGGAAAGATTATAAAGGGACAAAGGCCACGGGATTAAAAAGGGCTCTCCTAATAAATTTCTCTGTAAAGCGTCTTATTGACGGAGTAAAAAGACTGTCGTTATGATTTCTGCGCCCCAAATTAAGGTCTTGATGTTCCCTCCCGGAATTTTTAAATTGAAAACAAGTGAAGACCTGCGCGTTGACTGCTTTTCGACCCTGTGCGTGATCCTGCCGACATAGCGAAGAAGGCAATAGTTTGTTCTATGTACAGAGGTTTACGGACTGACGTCCCAGTTCCGTAATCCTACTTCTTCGGCTGAATTTACTTTTTTTAACAGTAAGATTCCGGAAGGAAAGTTTCCTCATTAAATCGAATTTTTATCCCAAGAAAATAAAAATCCGTGAAATTCCCCCCGGGCGGCCGGAACTTTCACGGTATTATTTTTGTCTAAAAGGTGTCGGCGGGGTTGGGCCGGCTCCGGAGGAGTGTATCCTTTGGATCATCTGCGGCAGACGTCGAATAACAATATAATATCAGAGCTCATAAAGAGGTCCCAGCGGGGCGACACCGGGACCTTCGAGAAGCTGGTGACCATGTACCAGGGCAGGGTTTTCGGGCTGTGCCTGAAGCTCACCGGCAACCGGGACGACGCCGAGGACCTGGCCCAGGAGGTTTTCATCAAGGCCTTTCACTCCCTGAAGGGATTCCGGCTGGAGGCCGACTTCGGGACCTGGCTGCACCGCATCGCGGTGAACATGTACCTGAACATAAAGAAGAAGAACGCGCGGGCACCATACATATCCCTGGACGACCCCATATCCACCGAAACCGGAGAGATCAGCCGGGAAGTAGCGGACACCGGTGTATCCGGAGACCCCCTGGCCTCGCTGGAGGAAGTGGAGTTCCGGGGAATCGTCAGGCAGGCTCTGGGCCGGCTGACCGAGGAGCACCGGGCGGTGCTGGTGCTGAGGGACATGGAGGGATACTCCTACGAGGAGATTGCCAGGATTACCCAGTGCTCCCTGGGAACGGTGAAGTCGAGAATCAACCGGGCCAGGCAGGCGCTTAGAGAGCTTATGGGCAAGGAGCTTATGAGCAGTGAATTCGGGTCGGGAATCCAGAATCCAGAATCCAGAATCCAGAATAAATAATGGCTTGAGGGAGCGCCTCCGGAGGTCGGGAAACCAGAATTTAAAAACCCGGAAACCAGAATGTACTAGCTGGGAGTTGGGTCAGAATGCGGGAGCCGGCCAAGAGTTTTGAAGACCTGGTTGTATGGCAAAAAGCCCACCAGTTTGTTTTAGAGGCATATCGGTTCACTGCCAAGTTTCCTGACTCTGAACTATACGGTTTGACATCTCAATTGAGGCGGGCGGCAGTATCAGTCCCTGCAAACATCGCGGAAGGTTTTAAAAAGAAAGGCAAAGCAGACAAGGTTCGCTTTTTGAATATAGCCCAGGGCTCTCTGGAAGAGGCAAGATATTATTTAATACTAGCTAAAGACCTGGGTTACGGTGATACTTCACAACTAAACATTCTCCTTGAGGAAGTCAGTAAATTACTTGAAGCTTATGCGAATACTATTCTGGATTCTGGATTCTGAATTCTGGATTCTGGGGTCGGGAGGTGAGGGTGATGTCCGAACCGGAAAAAATGCCGGCAATTTGCAGTGAAACAAGGGAAATGTTTTCTTCCTTGCTGGACGGTGAACCGGCCGGTGAGGACGGCGCCCGCCTGACCGAACACATCCTGGTTTGTGATCCCTGCAGGCAGGAATTTGAATTGTGGAAGAGAATATCCGAAGCCCTCAGGAATGAAACAGTAAGTGAGGAGCCCTCACCTGGCTTCTGCGCCGGGGTGATGAGCCGGCTTAACCGGGAGGCCGGGCCCGGGCGAGGGCTGCTCCACACTTGGCGCGTGCCCGCGGCGGCCGCGGCGGCCGCGGCGATGCTGTTCGCCGGCTCCTGGGGCGTCACAGTCGCCCTCAAGCCAGACAAGCCGCCGGCGGCAGTGGTCATACATGAGGAGCAGGCCGGGGAAAATACACCCGGCGGGCAGGATAGCGGCACAAAGCCGGAAAAAGCAGTTCAGCCGGATGGTGCGGGCAGGAGCGACACTGCCGGCGTACCGGCGGACCGGCCGAAGGCGGACCAGCCAAAGAATAATAATGACGGGGCCGGGCAGCCCGTATCAACGGAAGCCGTCCAGCCGGTGGAACAATTCAGGCTGCTGGAAAACTCCCACGGGGATATACCGAGTACCATACTGAAGCTTTCGGTCACCAACACCGGGGACGCCCAAAACTACGCCCTGGCCCTGGCGGCCAACACGGGCGGCGGCGGGCAGGTGCTTGACACCCAGAAAAAGGGTGCAGGCGACCTGGTCATCATGCGGCTGACAGTCCCCCGGGACCGCGGAAAAGGCCTGGTTTCCCAGTTGTCCGGCCTTGGCGGGGTAATCAGCAGGGTTGATGAAAGGAAGAGTATTACCGATGACTACAACCAGGCCGTGAGCAGGCTCAACGAGATCCGGGCCAGGGTTGCCTCGGGTGTGGCCCCCGATGAGGAAAAACGGCTGGAAGCCGAGGCGTCGGTCCTGAAGAGGAACATTGAGCAGTGGGGCAAAGAATCAAAAGAGTATGTTGTTATATTGTGGCTGGAGCACTGACTCCGGCAGAATTCAGAACTAAGAATTTCAGATTCCAAACTCCAGCGGATAGACTTATGAGAAAAGCCTCCACCAATCCCGGTGGAGGCCATGTTTTTTATATGTTTTCTATTCTGGATTCTGAATTCTGGATTCTGGATTCTGACCCCGAAAAATATCCTTTAAGTAGAATTTATGGTTTTTCCAGCAGCCGCTGGATGACTGCGGCCACCTCGGCCCGGGTCAGCGGCGCCTCCGGCGCGAATGTATCCCGGGACCTTCCCTTTATCAAGCCCCTGTAATGTCCCCAGGCAACGGCCTCCCTTTCTTTTTCGGTAACTCCGCCGCAGTCCCGGAAGGGAAGCGTGTAGTCCCGTGGCAACTGGCCGGGATTCCGGTAGCTGTTTTTCAGGTTGACCATGAAAGAGGCCCGGGTGATTATTTCACCGGGATCGCCCCGGCCGCCGAAAGACGGGATTACTTGCGCCGTCGGGCTGAATCCCCTGACGGCGGCCCGGAGCATGTCCAGCTCGGCCCTGGTGACCGGCTGGTCGGGCCTGAAGGTGCCGTCCCCGTATCCGGCCATGATGCCCCCGGCGGCGATGGAGGTAATGGCCCCCTCCGCCCAGTGGCCGGCTATGTCCGTGAATTTCCGGGCGGCAACCTCGGACCGCGTGACCGTCCTGCCGGTCACGCCGCCGCTGCTCCTGTTTACGGCCACAACCTTCACCGCGTCCTCATTTTCCAGGAATTTCAGCGGCCAGGTGAAGGCCCGCCGTTCCTTCCCAACCGGTATGTCCTCGCGCATCCCGTTTTCATGCCATATATACAGGCGGTCACCGGTGGTGTAGCCGGAAAGCGCGAACCCGCCGTTTTCCTCCCGGACTGTGGCCGCCAAAAGCGGGCTTTTGGCTCCCTCCCGGGCCCCGGCCCTGACGGCCACCGGCACCTTGTTGAAGGGGGCGGGCGCCAGCAGGGAAACCACCGTGATTTTTTCGCCCGGCAGCAGGTCTTCGGCGGTAACCGGCAGCCCCTCCTTGGTTACGGTGGTATAGCTGCTTGCCCGGTACCTCTCCCCGTCCGACGTGGTCATATACGGGATCTCTATTGACGCCAGCCGCTTCTGCTCGTCCTCCAGCAGTTCGGCCACGTCCATGCGCCATACCTCCGACCGGTCCGGCGACAGGGTGACCCTGACCCAGGTCCCCGAGGACAGGGTGGAAGCGTCGGCCGTCAGCCCCCACCGCCTGACCTCGGTTTCGGGCGAAAGCCTGAACATTTGAAAGCGGTTGTACAGATCGCTCATGTATACGCTGTTGTCCCTGGCGCTGGTGAACAGCACCCGCCCGTAAACCACGTTGCTGTACGCCGCCAGGCCCAGTATCTCCCTGCTGCCGGGAATTATCACGGCCATTACGTAGTCTCCCGGCGCGATATCCTTCAGGGAAGCCTCCGACCGGTCCTTCTGGACGCCGGCCCCGGAAAAGACATGAAAGCCGGAATCCGGGCCGATGGTGATCTTTTCTCCGGCCGGGTCTACCGCGGTCACGTAGCCCGATGCTATGCTCCTGTCCACCAGTATCGAACTGACCACCCTTGCAGCCGGCGGCATCACCAGCGTAACCTGCTGCCCGGGCATTACCTTGCGCATGCCGTTGAGGTTGCCGGACCCGAACACCATTTCCAGGGGGTCGGTCCGCTCAAAGCTGTCGTTGTACGTGTAGCCGGCCCGGGAAGACACGGGGTACCTGGCTTTTCCCCCGAACAGTTCAATGGAGGTGATACTGCCGTTTTCCCCCGGCCCGGTGCGGGCCACACTGCCCTTTTCGGTGAGGTAGTCGCTGGTCAGGTGCCACAGGGTCTGGGTAACGCCGTCAAGGCTGGCCCTCAGGCTTATACCGGGGGGCAGGCCGGCAATATCCCCGATGTACGTGCCGTTCACGATCAGGCCCTTTTCTGTTTCGGGGCTCTGGTAGTAGCCGCCTTCCCGGGCCTCCTGGTCCATCTCGAACCAGATGCGCCCGTCCGTTCCTTCCCTGGTCCGCACGCTTTCCTGTTCCCACAGGCGGCCCGCGATATAGAGGGACCTGCTGTTATAGTAAACCCTGAACCCGGGCTCGGGCTTCATGCTGGAAACCCTGCCGCCGTTCAGCAGGTAGCGGATGTTTTTATCAGACTGGTTGACTTGCTGCCCTCCGTACAGGTATATGACGCCTCCCCGGGCGGACCACTTTATGATGCCGGTGGCCAGGGGCTGCCCGTAAACCAGGCTATAGTCCTGGCCGGGAACCGGCGCGCCCCTCGCCGCAAAGCCCTTCACCGAGGCGGCCCTGACCTCAATCACGTAGTCACCCGGTTCGGGGTTTTTTATGTACACCTGCTCCACGTTGTTTAAAGTATCCGGGGCGCCGCCCAGAAAGCCGTTCCCGTAATATGTCTTTCCATTGGGGCCGGTTACCGCGAGGTCCAGGTTGTTCACCAGGGCCTTTTGGGCAAGCAGTTCCCCGGCCGGGTCGGTCCAGGCCAGCGTCACTTTCAGGGGCGAGCCGGAGTCCTCCACCCTGACTCTGTACGTTTTGGCCCCGCCCTCCGGCAGCCCGGCGTTTTCCTCGGCCAAAACCATGGTCTTCTCCTGCAAAGCCAGCACTGTCCCGGCCAGGTCCAGCACCCCGAAGCCTTCCTGAGAGGGGCCGGAGTCCGGCGTCCTGGCCCCGTTGACCAGGGCCGCCTTGATCGACGCCGCCCGGGGGTCCGGGACGGCCATGTCACGCTGCATGTACTCCCGCAGCAGGGCAACCGCCCCCGCGGCCACCGCCGAGGCCATGCTGGAACCCTGCATCCGGCTGTACATGGGGAATCCCGGCAGGTTTCCCTTTACCAGGCCGGACCGGGTGGAGATAATCGATGTCCCCGGGGCCAGCAGGTCCGGCTTTATCCTGCCGTCCCCGGCCGGGCCGCGGCTGGAAAAGTTTGCCGCTTCCAGGGTGTCCCCCGGCGAAAAGTCCAGGGCGGGCCGGGGGCTCACCGATGACCCCACCACCAGGGCGTTCTTGCTGTTGGCCTCGGAGGTCAGGGACTTTGCCCCGGGGCCCGCGTTCCCGGCCCCGAATATGGCCAGAAAGTCGGGATATTTCCGCATAAAGGCGTCCGCCTTCATGGCGGTGCCCGAGTACCTGTTGTCGCCGCTTCCCCAGGCGTCCACGTGGATCCTGGCCCCGGCCTGGTAGGCCGGCATGAAAAGATTATCTATGTCCGCAGGGGGGGAAATTTTACCGTTTTCATCCAGGATGCCCTGGAAGTAGATGCCGGCCCCCGGGGCCACACCCCTGAACTTGCCCCCGGAGGCGCTGCCGCTGCCGGCTATGGTGCCCACCATGTGGGTCCCGTGGCCCACCGGGTCGTCGGCCACCTTCCGGCCGGCCCAGGATTTGAGCATTAAAATCTTCGGCTTCTTCCCGGGCTCGCTGGCCAGGTCCGGGTGGACATCCTCCATGGACCCCCTGTCAATGCCGCTGTCGGCCACGGCCACCGTCTGGCCGGCGCCGGTAAGCCCGGCGGGGGTGATAAAGCCCGGGGCGCTCAGCAGGTCGGCCCCGATAATCTGCCCGCTCCTGTCGTTGAGAAGCTGCGCCCGGCCGGATTCCGCGGAGGTATCCCCGGCCGCTCCGCCGGCTGCCGTGATCACAATAACCAAAAGAATAAAACACAAAAGTCTCTTTAACCTCAAAAACAAGTCCCCCTGCACAAAAAAAGAATCCGGGCTGTACATTCTTTTCCATTTTTAATGACGACGCAGATGATAAAAATGTTACAGGCATTATAGAAAAATTATACTGAAAGCCTTACGGGCCAGGAGACAGGAGACAGGAGACAGAATGTGAAAGCCCTATTCTAAAGAGAAAGACTAGCCTTTTCCATGGATTCCTGCACCTGACAATTTAACTAATTCGACGGCATTTGACCTAATCCTTCAACAATTGTTAAATATTTAAAGTATTTATGACGTTAAGTTTTTCCATGGGATAAAAAGCCGCCCTCGCGGGCGGCGCCGCTGTTCCAGCGGCGGGAATTCAGAATTCAGAATTCAGAATCCAGAATCCAGAATGCTTACAGCCTTTCCTAAAGCCCGGCTCCTTCTTTTGGGACGTACAATACTTTAGAGGTTGCTATCGAAAGGGAGAAGGCATCAATCGAGCGATATTGCCGGAGACTGTTCAGTCGCAGGTCCGGGTTCGCGAGTGCGATGTCTTCTCCAATGCGCCATAAAGCTATTATGGGGTTTGTATTCAAACCAAAGGTTTACTTTAGTACTTTAAATCGACATATACTTTCTTTAACGAAAACAAAAGGCTGTCGGCTTTTGCCAACAGCCCGGTGAGAATATTCAGCATCAGGGACGCTGAACATAATCATTTATAAATATTACTTTCAGTTCTGTTATTTTTTTCAGTTGTTCATCGGTTACCCTTTTTAATGCTTCAGTTATAGATCCCATTCCGATTCACGTTCTTTCTTTAATTCCTCGACTCCGTCTTTCCACAGATACGCGCCGAGACCGGCAAGGGCACCGGTAAAACTCCTGGGTTTTGGAATAGCTGTCATAGTTCCAGTTTCTTCGTCGTACTCCCACAACAGTACATCACCTATCTTTAACTTGGCATTTTCCCGTATACAGGCGGGCAGGGTAATCTGAAATTTTTGATATATTATAAACTTTTTCCAACAAAATTAAAAGTGGTAAGACAAAATTTTTATCTGTCTTTTGATTTAGTGTCTTCTGTGGCGCACAAAGTTAAAGCTGCCGGCAAAGGCCGGCAGCCTGTGTCATATATCCAGGACTACCCGGGGAGCTGTCCCTTGAATTTATAGTCTTTGGAAAGGACGTTCAACATTCCCAGCGCCCTTCCGGTACCAAGGGCCACGCAGCTCAGGGGGTCGTCGGCCAGGTGCACCGGGAGCCCGGTCTCCTGGCTGAGGAGCCTGTCCAGCCCCTGCAGGAGGGCGCCCCCGCCCGTCATGACAATGCCCTTGTTCACTATGTCGGCGGCCAGCTCCGGAGGGGTCCGCTCCAGCACTTCCTTTACCGCGCTGATTATGGCCTCCAGGGGTTCCTTAATGGCGTCATGGACCTGCCGGCTGTTGACTTTGATCGCCCTCGGCAGCCCGGATACCAGGTCCCTGCCCTTTATTTCGTATTCTTTCACAGCCGTGCCGTCGGGGTAGGCGGTCCCCACCTCAATCTTGATCTCCTCCCCGGTGCGCTCTCCGATGGCCAGGTTGAACTCCCGCCTGACGTAGCGGACGATGGACTCGTCAATCTTGTCGCCGGCAACCCTGAGGGAACGGCTGCAGACTATGCCGCCCAGGGAAAGCACGGCCACGTCGGTGGTCCCGCCCCCGATGTCCACCACCATGGTGCCGCTGGGCTCGGAAATATCCAGGCCGGCCCCCAGGGCCGCCGCCAGCGGCTCCTCTATGACATAGGCGGAGTGCGCCCCGGCCTGCAGGGAAGCCTGGCGAACCGCCCTCTCCTCCACACCGGTGACTCCCGAGGGAATGCAGACCATCACCCTCGGCCGGTGGAACAGCCTCCTGCCGCCGGACTTGTTTATGAAATAGCGGAGCATTTTTTCGGTCACTTCGTAGTCGGCAATCACTCCGTCCCTCAACGGCCTGATGGCCACAATGTTGCCCGGCGTCCTCCCCAGCATGCGGCGGGCCTCGGCGCCCACCGCGATCACCTTTCCGTTGTCCTTGTTGATGGCCACCACCGACGGCTCCTGGAGAACAATCCCCCTTCCCTTTATATAGACCAGAACATTGGCAGTGCCCAGGTCCACCCCTATATCCACGGTTAATCCAAACATAAGGCTTTCCCCTTTCCTGTCAAAAAGCCGCAGGTCCGTCCACTTTTTACAAGGGTGCGGGCTGCCGGACCCGGCCCGGCTAGCCCGACCCCACGGCATGTGGTAATATTCTACAAGAAAGGGGAAATTCCTCCATCTTTTACTTTTGCTGCGGAAATTTAAAGTCATTCATGCCAAATCCTTGTATTTCCGCTTGGTTGCTTCACCTCCGCGCAGGTGGCGTTCGGACTTGTTAAAATCAAGCACCTTTTTGACCTCTACGGCTATTTCTTTATTGAGTGAAGGAAGCCGCTCGGTCATATCCTTGTGCACGGTGCTTTTGCTGACTTCAAAAACCTGTGCAGCCCGGCGAACCGTTGCCCTGGTTTCAAGTATATAGGCGCATATTTCCAGTACCCGCTTCTGAATATATTCCTGCATGAATTTGCCCCCCCGCCTTAAACTGACAGAGGCCGGTTCAGTCGTTGGCCGTAAGGCGCCGGCTCCGGTTATAAAAGGAATTGGCTGCTTGCTGACGACCGGCGACTGCTATGGCCTCGGCAGGCTTTTATAAAATATATGCCGGGGGGTAAAATAAATTGCCGGGCGTTCAAATAAATACAGGCATTACCATTATGCTAATGGGATGGCTTTGGGGGTCGGAATCCAGAATCCAGAATTCAGAATTCAGAATAAACAGTAGTATGAAGTGGCCGCATAAATTGCCGGTTATTCTATCAAAATAAAATGAGGTGATGAAATTTGTGGCCCTTTGGTGAAAGGCCGGGCCGGCAGGACCCGGTTGAAAAATACCGCCGCTGGCTCAGGAAATGGCTTATGGGAGCAGTGGCTCCCGGAGCCTATTTCCCCAGCGAGTTTATTTCAATTCCGGTATAGTAGTGTTTTAGAATATCCCGGTAGTTTTTGCCCTTCAGGGCCATTCCCTTGGCCCCGTACTGGCACATTCCCACTCCGTGCCCGTACCCCGCCGTGGAGACCTTTACCCGGCCGCCTTCCAAGGTTATATTAAAGCGGGCCGAACGCAGGCCCAGCATTTCCCTGGCGGCCACCGCCGAAAGGATTTTGGTTCCGAGGCGCACTGTTTTGGGCCAGCCGCCGGATGTCTTTTCAATAACGTCAATAATACTCTTTTGTCCGGTACCGGCCGGCAGGGAATTGATATCCACCCCGGTGGCCCGTTTAAATTCCGCCGGTGAAAAGAAAACCTCCCTTAAAGGCTCGGGGTCGGCATCATAGGGGCAGGGCACTCCTTTAAGGTAGGGCGCGTCAAACTTCCAGACCTCCCCGGAATTGACGGTGCCCAACCCCCCGCAGGAGGAGTGGTAAACCGGGTCGATAAGCTCTCCTTCATATGTGATTACCTCATTGCGGGTGGCATAAACAGCCCTGGCTATCTTGAAGTAATACTGGTAGTGTTTCAGCGTTCCCCAGCGCTTTTTCATTTCCTCCCTGGAAATCCATGCCTGGTAGTGCCTGTGATCGTCACATGCGTCGGCCCCGGGGTGCACCGGGTTGGCCACCCCGCCGCCGGTCAGCCTCTTCATTATATACGTCCTTGCGGCCACCGCCTGGGCTTTCAGGGCCTCGGCGGGAAATTCCGCCGGCATTTCCGCCGCCACCACGCCTATTACATAATCTTCAACCGGTAGATTGATTACCTTGCCACTGGCGTGGGAATACATGTGCACCACTGTGCCGGCCTTTTCTATCCTGGCCGGACTCAGCCAGTTGACGGCCGCCGGTATCCCGACAACCACCGCCACGGTCAGCACCAGAAAGGTAAAAAATAATCTTTTCATCGTCTTAATGCACCACCTTACCGGTCAGAATCCAGAATCCAGGAGCAAGAATCCGAATAATTTGGCAATAACTTCCTTTTTATTTTTATTCCCCCAAAGCCGGTGTGATTACACACTTATCAAGATTTCTACTAGTGAACCCGGCTGGTTCGATATTTTTTATTCTGGATTCTGAATTCTGGATTCCCATCTGAAATTCAGTCATTCCCTCCTGGTAATTTCCGCCCCCAGGCCCCGCAGCTTTTCGGCGAAATTCTCGTAACCCCGGTCAATGTGGTAGATGTCGCCCACCTCGGTCACCCCCCCGGCCGCCAGCCCGGCCAGCACCAGGGCGGCCCCCGCCCTCAGGTCGGTGGCCTTAACCTTTGCCCCGGACAGCCTTTCCGTCCCCTGGACAATAACAGTCCTGCCCGACACTTTGATGCGGGCGCCCATTCTTTTGAGCTCGTTTACATGCATGAACCGGTTTTCAAAAACTGTCTCGGTTATGATACTGGTCCCCCCGGCCAGGGTCATCATGGCCATGAACTGGGGCTGCATGTCGGTGGGAAAACCGGGGTAGGGCATGGTTTTTATATCCGCCGGCCTGATTGCCCCGCCGCCGGTAACCCGCACACGGCCCTCCCCTTCCTCGACCCGGATGCCGGCCTCGTGGAGTTTTGCCAGCACCGGGTTGACGTGGTCAATGATCACGTTATCCACCACCACGCTTCCCCCGGCCATGGCTGCAGCCACCATAAAGGTCCCGGCCTCAATCCTGTCCGGGATGACACTGTAAGAACAGCCGTAGAGCTCATCCACTCCCTCAACCCGGATCACCTTGGTGCCGGCCCCCTTGATCCTCGCCCCCATGGCGTTCAGGAAGTTGGCCAGGTCCACCACCTCGGGCTCTTCGGCGGCGTTTTCTATTACCGAGGCGCCTTTGGCCAGGGAAGCGGCCATGATCAAATTTTCCGTGGCGCCGACACTGGGATAATCAAGATAAATCCTTGATCCCGCCAGCCTTTCGGCCCTGGCGTCTATGAAGCCCCGGCCCTGTGTGATGTCGGCTCCCAGCAGGCAAAAACCCTTCAGATGCAGGTCTATGGGCCTTAAGCCTATGGCGCAGCCTCCCGGGGTGGAAATGCGGGCGTGCCCGGTCCTGGCCAGAAGTGGGCCCATGACCAGGAAGGAGGCCCTCATCTTCCTTACAAATTCATAGGGGGCCTCATTGCTTTCCACCCCGGGAACCCATATTTTCAGCCCGCCGTTCACTTTCTCCACTTTTGCGCCCAGAGATTCAATCACCGCACATATTGTCCGCACGTCCGCCAGGTCGGGTACCTCTTCCAGCCGGCAGGGTGTTTTTGCCAAAAGGGAAGCGGTTATTATCGGCAGTACCGCATTTTTGGCGGGGCTTATCTTGACAGTTCCGGACAGCTCTTTTTTTCCTCTGATTATGTAGCTGCTCACCGCTTTAAAGATTCCCTTTCCACAACGATTGGCGCCGGCTCCCACACCGTTTTTTTTGCAATAGCCAACAGCTTGCAGCTGATCGCTATTACAAAGCTTTCCCATATAAACTAATTGGCATACAATTAAGCTGTAAGCTAAATCCACATACAAAAACCGGGACCTGTTTGATCCCGGTTTCTTTGATCACAAATATATTTGACTTTTTGCTACTGCAGGGCCTTCAGCCTGTTCAGGGCGCGCTGCAGGGCCAGTTCGGCCCTTTTCACGTCCAGGTCGGCCGCCTTTTCGGAGAGGCGCCTTTCGGCCCGCTCCCTGGCGGCTTCCGCCCTGTCCCTGTCTATCTCGTCTTCGCGCTCGGCGGTATCGGCCAGGATGGTCACCCTGTTGCCGCGCACCTCCACGAAGCCGCCGCTGACCGCCACCTTGAACTGTTTACCCTCCTGGTGGACTCTGACCAGGCCGATCTTGAGGCCGCTCATCAGGGGGGCGTGGTTGGGCAGGAAGCCCAGCTCCCCGAGCTCTCCGGGCACCACCACGAAGTTGACGTCCCCGGTGAACACCTTTTTTTCGGGAGTGACGATATCCAGGCGCTGTGTGCTTTCCGCCATGACTTACACACTTCCCTCTAACATCCGTTTTCCTTTCTCCACCGCTTCCTCGATGCCGCCCACCATGTGGAAGGCTCCTTCGGGAAGCTCGTCGTGCTTGCCGTCCAGGATTTCCTGGAATCCCCGGATGGTTTCCTTCAGGGGTACGTATTTTCCGGGCTGGCCGGTGAAGGTTTCGGCCACGTTGAAGGGCTGGGACAGGAAGCGCTGCAGTTTCCTGGCCCGGGCCACCACCAGCTTGTCTTCGTCGGAGAGTTCCTCCATGCCGAGGATGGCGATGATGTCCTGCAGTTCCTTGTAGCGCTGCAGCACCTTCTGCACGCCCCGGGCCACAGAGTAGTGCTCCTGGCCCACCACGTTGGGGTCAAGGATCCGGGAGGTGGAGTCCAGGGGGTCCACCGCCGGGTAGATGCCCAGCTCGGAAATGGCCCGGGACAGCACCACCGTGGCGTCCAGGTGGGCGAAGGTGGTGGCCGGAGCCGGGTCGGTCAGGTCGTCGGCGGGCACGTACACGGCCTGCACCGATGTGACCGAACCCTTGGTGGTGGAGGTGATCCGCTCCTGCATCTGGCCCATCTCGGTGGCCAGGGTGGGCTGGTAACCCACGGCGCTGGGCATCCGGCCCAGCAGCGCCGACACCTCGGAACCGGCCTGGGAGAAACGGAAGATGTTGTCGATGAAGAGCAGCGTGTCGGCGCCCAGCTCGTCCCTGAAGAACTCGGCCATGCACAGGCCGGTCAGGGCGACCCGCAGGCGGGCTCCCGGGGGTTCGTTCATCTGCCCGAAGACCATGGTGGTCTTGTCCAGAACACCGGCCTCGGACATTTCACGGTACAGGTCGTTGCCCTCCCGGGTGCGCTCGCCCACACCGGCGAAGACCGAGATGCCGCCGTGCTGCTTGGCGATGTTGTTGATCAGCTCCATGACTATAACGGTCTTGCCCACGCCGGCGCCGCCGAACATGCCGATTTTTCCTCCCTTGAGGAAGGGCACCAGCAGGTCGATAACCTTGATGCCGGTTTCCAGCTGCTCCGCCCTGGTGGACTGTTCCACCAGCGGGGGGGCGGGACGGTGAATGGGATAGTAGTAATCGCTCTTGATCTCTCCTAGGCCGTCAATGGGCTCGCCCAGCACGTCCACCAGGCGTCCCAGGACGGATTTGCCCACCGGCACGGTGATCGGCTTGCCGGTGTCGGTAACCTCCATGCCCCGCACCAGACCGTCGGTGGAGGTCATGGCCACGGCGCGCACGCAGTTGTTGCCGAGGTGCTGGGCCACTTCCATGGTGATGATGTCGTTTTCGCCCCTGGCCACCTTCAGCGCGTTATATATTTCAGGCACCTGGCCGGGGGGGAAGCGAACGTCCACCACCACGCCGATGACCTGAACAATATGACCAACGCTCATTAGTTTGTGCTACCTCCCTTACCTTCAATACTTATTCCAATGCCGCGGCGCCGCCCACGATCTCGGAAATCTCCTTGGTGATGGCGGCCTGGCGGGCCTTGTTCATGGACAGCGTAAGCCTGGTGATCATCTCCGAGGCGTTCTTGGTGGCGTTGTCCATGGCCGTCATGCGGGCGCTGTGCTCGCCGGCCTTGGACTCCAGCATGGACTGGAACACTGTGTTGGTAACGTACTTGGGCAGCAGGGAGGCCAGGACCTCCTCGGGCGAGGGCTCGAAGATGTAGTCCACCTTTCCGGCCCCGGCCTTTTCCCCTTCCTCGCTCTTGGGGGGCTCGGCGGGAAGCAGCTTGACTGTCACCGGACGCTGCACCAGCACGTTTACAAACTCGCTGTACACGATATACACGGCGTCAAATTCGCCGGCCGAGTACTTGTCGATGATGAACCGGGCTATCTCCCTGGCCTGGGCGGCGTTTACGTTTTCCCCGAGGCCGACGTACTGCTGGATGATGTTGTACCCACGCTTTCGGAAGAAGTCCCGGCCCTTGCGGCCCACGCAGATGAGTCCGGCATCGGGAGTGTTGCGGATTTCCGCGGCCGCCCGGCGGATGACGTTGGCGTTAAAGCCCCCGCAAAGCCCCCGGTCGGCGGTGACTACCACGTAGACCACCTTTTTGGGCTCCCGCACCTCCAGCAGCGGGTGCCTGACACCGGTGGTCACCGGGGCCACCCGGCCCAGCACACCGATCAGCCTTTTGGCGTAAGGCCTGGCCGCGGTGACATTTTCCTGTGCCCGGCGCATCTTGGCGGCGGACACCGCCTTCATGGCCTTGGTTATCTGCTGGGTGCTCTTGATACTCTTAATGCGCCTCCGCAAATCACGTAAGCTTGGCATCTATTTTCTCACCACCTTGCCGTTAACTGATAACGGGCAGGATTACTTCGTAAATATGGCCTTGAATTCCTTGATGGCGGCCTGCAGCTTTTCTTCGGTGTCCTTTTCCAGCAGGCCGGTTTCGGCGATGGCCTTGCCCACCTCGGGCCGGTTGGCCTTCATGTACTTGAGGAACCCGGCCTCGAAGAGCAGCACCTGTTCCACCGGCAGGTCGTCCAGGAAGCCGCGCACCGCGGTGTAAAGGGACATGACCTGGTCCTCTACGGCCATGGGCACATACTGGTTCTGCTTGAGCAGCTCCATCATGCGCTGGCCCCGGGTCAGCCTGGCCTGGGTGGCCTTGTCCAGGTCGGACCCGAACTGGGCGAAGGCGGCCAGCTCACGGTACTGGGCCAGGTCAAGGCGCAGGCTGCCGGCCACCGCCCGCATGGCCCTGATCTGGGCCGCGCCGCCCACCCGGGACACCGACAGGCCCACGTTCACGGCGGGGCGCTGCCCGGCGTAAAACAGGTCGGGCTCCAGGTAAATCTGGCCGTCGGTGATGGAAATCACGTTGGTGGGAATGTAGGCCGACACGTCGCCGGCCTGGGTCTCGATGACCGGCAGGGCGGTCATGGAGCCGGCACCCTCTTCGTCGGAGAGCTTGCAGGCGCGCTCCAGCAGCCGGGAGTGCAGGTTGAAAACGTCGCCGGGATAGGCCTCGCGTCCGGGAGGCCGGCGGAGCAGCAGGGAGAGCTCGCGGTAGGCGGCGGCCTGCTTGGACAGGTCGTCGTAAACAATCAGCACGTGCTTGCCCTGGTGCATGAACTCCTCGCCCATGGCGGCCCCGGCGAAGGGGGCGATGAACAGGAGCGGAGCCGGGTCCGAGGCGGTGGCCGAGACCACGATGGTGTATTCCATGGACCCGGTGTCAGTCAGCTTCTGCACCACGTTGGCCACGGTGGACTGTTTCTGGCCCACGGCCACGTATATGCAGATGCAGTCTTTCCCTTTCTGGTTGATGATGGCGTCCACGCCGATGGCGGTTTTACCGGTCTGGCGGTCGCCCAGGATCAGTTCCCGCTGGCCGCGGCCGATGGGAATCATGGAGTCGATGGCCTTGAGGCCGGTCTGCAGGGGCTGGTGCACCGGCTTGCGCTTCATCACGCCGGGGGCGATGCGCTCCACCGGGCGGAACTTGTCCGTAACGATAGGCCCCTTGCCGTCCAGGGGGCGGCCCATGGGGTTCACCACCCGGCCCAGCAGGGCGTCGCCCACGGGCACCGATACGATCCGGCCGGTGCGCTTGACGGTGTCGCCTTCCTTGATGTGGGTGTAGGCGCCCAGCAAAACGCAGCCGATGTTGTCCTCTTCCAGGTTCAGGGCCATGCCCAGGGTGGGTTCCTCGCCGGGCCCGGGGGCCGGGAACTCCAGCAGTTCCATGGACATGCACTTTTCCAGGCCATATACGCGGGCAATACCGTCACCGACCTGGATAACGGTGCCCACGTCGGCCATTTCTATTTGCGCTTTATACTTATCAATCTGCTGCCTGATGATGGAGCTGATTTCTTCAGGACGCAAATTCATGCTACTGGTTCACCCCTATCCGTTAA
>JBMOPD010000057.1:0-42768 GCA_049323615.1 Bacillota bacterium
GATGGCTTGAACAATCATCATTATAGCGGAAGGAGAATTTTTTTCTATAAGTTTTTGTCTCCACCCGTGTAACGGGTGGTTTTATGTTCGAAACTCCGTTTCGAACTCGCTAAAGCGGATAATAAAAGCAGGGAGGTGGGGGGCTTTGGCCGGTCCGGAAGACAGGATGAAGTACAGCTGGCTTAAGCCCGGTGTTCACGTCCGGCTTTGGCCCGGGGACACTTACGCCAAATATGCCGTGGTCAGGGAGGTGGGCCGCTACATGGTAACCTTTGAAATCACCCGGGTAGAACCCGGCGAGACATTTTACAAACCGGGTCAGAAAATAACCCTGCCCTGGTCCCACGTCAGTGTCAGGGAGGAAAAATAGTATATCAAAGCGCCGCTGCCCGGGAAAGATAAGGCGGGTATTTTTTTTATGCCCCCTTCATAGAAATAAATGAGCAGGAAAAAGGTGGCATTGCAAGGGGGAATTGGAAAATGGGCGGACAGTGGCATATGATGAGCGTCAGGGAAGCGCTGCAGGCCCTCCGCACCGATGCGGCCAAGGGACTGGATGACAGGGAGGCCGGAGAAAGGTTGGCCAGGTTCGGCCCCAACGAGATGGCCAAGACTCCCCCGGTACCCCTGTGGCGGCTGTTTGTCGGCCAGTTCAAGGACTTTCTGGTGCTGGTGCTGCTGGCCGCCACGGCGCTTTCCGGCTTTTTGGGGGAATACGCGGACGCGGTGACAATAATGGTTATCGTGGTGATCAATGCGGTACTGGGCTGTGTTCAGGAATACCGGGCCGAAAGGTCCCTGGAAGCCTTGAAACGGCTGGTTGCGCCCGAGGCCCGGGTGATCAGGAATGGCCGCAGCCAGAAGATCAGCGCGGCCAATCTTGTTCCCGGCGATATTGTCTCCCTGGAGGAGGGGGACAGGGTGCCGGCCGACCTCAGGCTGATCGAGGCGGCCAACCTGGAAATAGAGGAGGCGGCCTTAACCGGGGAATCGGCGCCGGTTAAGAAAATGACCGACCCTGTGGGGTCTCAGTTAATGAACCCCGGGGACATACGCAACACCGCCTACCTGGGCACGTCGGTAACCAGGGGGCGGGGGCTGGGCGTGGTGGTGGCCACCGGCATGGCCACCGAAATGGGTCATATTGCGGTAATGATCAGTGAAGCCGGGCAGGACCCCACTCCTTTGCAGCGGAGGCTTGCTCAGCTGGGCAAGTGGCTGGTGGCGGTTTGCCTGCTGATATGCGCCGTGGTGGCGGTGATGGGAATGTACCGGGGAGAGCCGCTGTATCATATGATTTTAGTGGGCATCAGTCTTGCGGTGGCGGCCATACCCGAGGGGCTGCCGGCAATAGTTACGGTGGCCCTGGGCATAGGGGTGCAGCGGATGATCAGGCGCAACGCCATAGTGCGCAAGCTCCCGGCAGTGGAGACACTGGGCTGCGCCACGGTTATATGTTCCGACAAGACCGGCACCCTGACCCAGAATAAAATGATGGTCAGAAAGGTTGTGGCCCCGGGTGTTACGGCCGAAATAGACGGGGAAGGCTACGATCCCAAGGGGGAAATCCGGTTTACCAGGGGTAAGGGCGGCCCCCAGTTTGAACTGCTGTTGAAGGCCGCGGCGCTGTGCAACAATGCCTCCCTGACCCGGGGTGATATAAAGATAGGCGGCCTTTTCAGGGGCATATCCCCGGGCAAGGGCGTCAGGGAGTGGGATGTCCAGGGCGACCCCACCGAGGGGGCGCTGCTGGTGATGGCGGCCAGGGGCGGGGCCTGGCGGGAAAGGCTGGAACAGCAGGAAAAGCGCGTGGCCGAGCTGCCCTTTGATTCGGACCGCAAGCGCATGACGGTGATTTGCAGGAACCCGGCTGGTGAGCTTACTGCTTATACCAAGGGAGCCCCGGACATTTTGCTGGAACTGTGCACGCACTATTACGATAACGGTAAAATCCTGCCGCTGACCGGGCAGGCCAGGGAGAAAATCATGCCCGCCTGTTCGGACATGGCCGCCCAGTCGCTGAGGGTGCTGGCCTTTGCCTTAAAGAGGGTGGACGGGGAGAGGGAAGACTACAGTGATGAGGAAAGCAACCTGACTTTTATCGGCATGTGCGGCATGATCGACCCGCCCCGGCCCAGCGCCGTGAACGCCGTGCACACGTGCAGGCGGGCGGGCATTCACGTGGCCATGATTACCGGCGACCACCAGCTCACGGCCCGGGCGGTGGCCGGGGAAATGGGGCTGTTGGCCCGGGGGGGAAGGGTGATCACCGGCAGGGACCTGGACCGCATGTCGGACGGGGAAATGGCCCGGCAGTCCGGTGAAGTGGCGGTTTACGCCAGGGTTTCGCCCAGACACAAGCTGCGCATAGTCAGGGCGCTCAAACAGGCCGGCCACGTGGTGGCCATGACCGGGGACGGGGTAAATGACGCCCCCGCCGTCAAAGAGGCCGACATAGGCATAGCCATGGGCATTGCCGGAACGGATGTGACCAGGGAAGCGTCCTCAATGGTCCTGGCCGACGACAATTTCTCCACCATAGTGGCGGCGGTGGAAGAGGGCCGGGGCATATACGACAATATCAGGAAGTTTATCCGCTACCTGCTGTCCTGCAACGCAGGGGAAGTGCTGGTAATGTTCCTGGCGGTGCTGGGAGGGTTCCCCCTTCCCCTCCTGCCCTTGCAGATACTGTGGATCAACCTGGTCACCGACGGGCTGCCGGCCCTGGCCCTGGGGGTTGACCCCGCCGACAGGGACATTATGAATAGAAAGCCGAGGCCTCCCGGCGAAGGCATTTTTGCCCACGGGCTCGGGTGGCGGATACTGGGCAGCGGTTTCTTCATGGCCATGGGCACACTGGCCATATTCTGGACGGCCTGGCTGGGCTCGGGGAACCTTGACCTGGCCCGCACCGTGGCTTTCACCACCCTTGTCTTTACCCAGCTTTTCTTTGTGTTTACCTGCCGGTCGGAACACCACAGCGTACTGGAGTTGGGCTTCTTCACCAACCCGCACCTGGTGGCCGCCGTGCTCTGCTCGGCGGCCCTTCAACTGGCGGTGATATACCTGCCCTTTTTGCAGCCCACGTTCCATACCGTGCCCTTAAACGCCGTCCAGTGGGGCGTGATCCTGGCGGTGGCCGCCCTGCCCGCCGCGGCGGGAACTATTTTCAGGCACATTCATCTCAAGGCCAGGCACAAATTTACTTATATCAGGGTATAATTAAGGATAAAAAAGCAGGAAAAAGAACAATGAGATGGAAAATAAGGAGGGTGTGTTTGTAATTTAGCAGGCACACCCAGTGCCTTTTGGGGGGGATATTATGAACTTTTTAAAGGTTCACGGGCTGGGAAACGATTTTGTACTGGTGGACGCCAGGGAGGAAAAGGACCTGCCCGCTGACCCGGAAGAACTGAGCAAACTGGCGGTCAGGGTGTGCGACCGGTATTTCGGCATTGGCGCCGACGGCCTTGTCCTGATAAGAGACGCGGATGACGCCGACGTATACATGCAAATACTTAATTCGGACGGCAGCGAGGCCGAGATGTGCGGCAACGTTATCCGCTGTGTGGCCAGGTATGTCTTTGAAAAGGGCCAGGTCAGGGGGAACAGCTTGCGTATTAAAACCCTGGCGGGTATAATGGTCCCGGAAATAATTGCCCGGAACGGCCGCGTAAAGTCGGTGAAGGTGGACATGGGGGAGCCGGTCCTGGAAAGGTCGCTTATACCCATGCGGGGGGAGCCCGGCCGGGTGGTCAATGAGCCCCTGCAGTGGGAGAAAAAGACCTTCATGGTCACCGCTGTTTCCATGGGAAACCCGCATTGCGTAATATTCGTCCGGGATATAAAAAAGGTTCCCCTGGCCGTATGGGGCCCCGGCCTGGAAACCCATCCCGCCTTTCCCAGGAAAACCAATGTGGAGTTTATCCAGGTTCTCAACGACGAGGAGGTAAACATGCGGGTGTGGGAAAGGGGCGCCGGTCCCACCCTGGCCTGCGGCACCGGGGCCTGCGCGGCGGCGGTGGCCTGTGTGCTGAACAATCGCACCGGCAGGAAGGTAAAGGTCAACCTGCAGGCCGGCCATCTCCTGATTGAATGGAAAAAAGAGAACAACAGGGTTTATCTGACCGGCCCGGCGGAGTTCGTGTTCAAGGGGGAATATCCCTTGAGGTAAGAATACAGGAGACAGAAGGCGGGAGACAATATTTGGTCCCTAGCCCCCAATTCCCACTATAAAGATATGGAGGAGATTATGTTGATCAAGCTGGCAGACAGGGCGCTCAATATCAGCCCGTCACCTACCCTGTCCATAGACGCCAAGGCCAAGCGAATGGTGGTAGAGGGAGTTGACGTGGTTAACTTCGGTGTCGGTGAACCGGATTTTGACACCCCGGAACATATCAAGCAGGCGGCCATAGAGGCCATTAACAAGGGGATGACCAAGTACACCCCGGTGCCCGGAACGGACCCGCTCAGGGCCGCCGTAGCCAAAAAATTTAAAGAGGACAACGGCCTGGAATACCAACCCTCACAGATAGTGGTTTCCGCCGGGGCCAAGCATTCTCTTTACAATGCCTTTCAGGTGCTGTGCCGGGAAGGGGACGAGGTTATACTCCCCGCTCCCTACTGGGTAAGCTATCTGGAGCAGATCAAGCTGGCCGGGGGTATCCCCATAATTGTCCAGACCCGGGCCTCCAACGGGTTCAAACTGGTGCCGGAAGAACTGGAGTCGGTGATCACCAGGAGGACCGGGCTGATTATTTTGAACAGCCCCAGCAACCCCACCGGGGCGGTATACACCCGGGACGAGCTGGAAGCCCTCGGTGAAATACTGCTGCGTAACGGCGTATTCATAATTTCCGACGAGATTTACGAAAAGCTCATTTACGACGGGATGGAACATGTCAGCATCGCCTCTTTGAGCCCCGGCCTGAAGGAACAGACAGTGGTCATCAACGGCGTGTCAAAGTCCTACGCCATGACCGGCTGGAGGATCGGGTACGCGGCGGCCCCCCAGGCGGTGGCCAAGGCCATGGCCGACCTGCAGAGCCACTCCACTTCCAACCCCACTTCCATTGCCCAGGCTGCCAGTGTGGCGGCCCTGGAGGGGCCCCAGGAACCTCTTCAGGAAATGGTCAGGGAATTCAACAGGCGCAGGGACTACATGCTGGAGAGGGTGAACGCCATCCCGGGGCTTTCCTGCGGCAGGCCGGGAGGCGCCTTTTACCTTTTCCCGGATATGAGCGGTTATATCGGGCGGACATACAAGGGGGAAAAGATAGAAGGGGCCAAGGACCTGGCCGGCCCGCTGCTGGAGGATGCCCGGGTGGCGGTGGTGCCGGGAGTGGCCTTCGGGGACGACCGGTGTTTCAGGCTGTCCTATGCCACCTCCATGGAAAGGATCAGCGAGGGGATGGACAGGATAGAAAAATTCCTTTCCCAGATCAAGTAATACGGGCCGTGATAAACTTCGCCTAGCTTTGTCAGCCCCGCCGGTCCGGATGCTCACGTATTACATATACGCTCCGCTCCGTCCCGCCGGTGCTTTCGCGCTATGCTCGTTTCTGACGGCCCGAAGGGCCGGGTGGTCAGAAATGTTCTCTTACTTCGGACATGGAAGGCTGGCCCTCAAGCATGATAAGGTGGTGGTACATTGCCCAGGAGTATGACCGGTTTTGGGCGGGGCGAGGCCGTAGGGCAAGGTAAAAAATTTTCCGTGGAACTTAAATCAGTGAACCACCGGTTCGCCGAGGTCGTTCTGAGGATGCCGAAACAGTATTTTTTGCTGGAAGAAAAGGCGAGGCGGGTAATCCTGGAAAAGGTGTCCCGGGGCAGGGTGGACGGCTTTGTTTCGGTTGAGCAGTTTGATGAAAAAATTCCCGCGGTTAAAGTTGACAAAGCACTGGCCTCATCGTATTATAAGGCAATGAGAGAACTGCTGGCCGAGCTGAACATAGCGGATCCGGTGAGGTCGGACCATATTGTGGCCCTGCCCGGTGTGTTTAAAGTGGAAGAAGCGGCCGAGGACGCCGGCGAGCTGTGGCCGGTCCTGGAACAGGCCATCCGCATGGCGGTGAACGGCCTTTACGAAATGCGGGAGGCCGAGGGAAACCGCCTTAAATACGACCTTCTGGCCAGGTTGGACAAGATCAAAAAAATGACCTCGGATATCGAGGTCAGGGCACCCCTGGTGGTGGAGGATTACCGGGTGAGGCTGACCCAGCGGCTTTCCGAGTGGCTGGCCGACTCCACCCTGGACATACACAGGGTTATGGCCGAGGTGGTCATTTTCGCCGAGAAGTCCAGTATTACGGAGGAAGTCGTCAGGCTGTACAGCCATATCAGCCAGGCCCGGGAAAGCCTCGGCGTGGACGGGCCGGTAGGCCGCAAGCTGGATTTTATCATCCAGGAAATGAACCGGGAGATTAATACCATTGCCTCAAAGTCGGGGGATATTCAGATAAGCGAGGCAGTGGTGGAGTTCAAAAGCGAGCTGGAAAAGATAAGGGAACAGGTGCAGAACTTGGAATAACATTTTCGCCGGAGTAACATTTTAAGGGGGGATCAGTGATGGATATCAAGTTGATAAATATCGGTTTCGGCAATATAGTTTCGGCCAACCGGATTATCGCCATTGTAAGCCCGGAGTCCGCGCCCATCAAGAGGATTATAACCGAGGCCAGGGACAGGGGGATGCTGGTGGACGCCACGTACGGCCGAAGGACCAGGGCGGTCATCATCACGGACAGCGACCACGTCATACTGTCGGCGGTTCAGCCGGAAACTGTGGCGCACCGCCTGGTAGGCAAGGAGGTTTCCCCGGCTGCGGCCGAAGATCCCGGTGATTGAGCAGGAGAAGAAAAACCCGGAACAGGGCATGCTGATATTGATATCCGGTCCCTCCGGCTGCGGGAAGGGAACGGTCTGCAGCCACCTGATCAGGACCTGTCCGGACAAGAAGTTCAAACTGTCTGTTTCGGCCACCACCCGGGCGTCCAGGCCGGGTGAGGTGCACGGCAGAGATTACTTTTTCATGTCCAGGGAAGAATTTGAAAAGCTTGCCCGGGAGGGAGGCTTTCTTGAATGGGCCCCCATCTACGGGTATCTTTACGGAACACCCGCAGGCCCGGTAAAGGAGGCGCTGGCCCGGGGAGAGAATGTCATCCTGGAGATAGACGTCCAGGGAGGCCTGCAGGTAAAGGAGCGCTTTCCGGACGCCGTACTGATTTTCCTGATCACCCCTTCCAGGGCCGTGCTGGAATCCAGGCTTAAGGGGAGGGGTACGGACAACCAGGCCGAAATCGAAAAAAGGCTGCTTTGGGTTGATACCGAACTGGGCTACATGTCCAGGTACGATTATGTTATAATAAATGACCGGATTGAGGATACGGTGGCCAGGGTGAAGTGCATCCTGGAGGCGGAACGCAGCCGCTCCAGGCGTTTCAGGCTGCCGGATGACTGGTAATTTCAAACCACGGAGAACACATGGGTCTTGTGTGATCTCCGTGATCTCTGTGGCCTCTGTGGTTTAAGATTAAATGTGGAGGGTAGCCATGAGTCTGATCACCAACCTTGACGAGTTGATGCAAAAGGTGGACAGTCGGTACACCCTGGTTGTAGTTGCGGCCAAGCGGGCCAGGAAATTAACTGAAAAAAAGGATAACAACAATAATGGTTATACAGTGCGCAAGCCGGTTACCGAGGCCCTGAAAGAAATTTCCCAGGGCAGAATCAGGTACCGCCGGACTAAACAGGGGATTAAGTGAGAGGTCTCACTTCCCAACTGGAGGGTTAACATGATATCAGGCAGGTTCATAACCCTCGGCGTCACCGGGGGCATAGCAGCATACAAGGCTGCGGATCTGGCCAGTAAATTGAGCAGCCGGGGTGCGGTTGTACATGTGATCATGACCAGGTCGGCCGGGGAGTTCGTCAGGCCGCTTGTTTTCGAAGCGCTGACAGGAAACCCCGTATATACCGACCTTTTTGTTTCATCCCACGTGTTCAGGATGCCCCATATAGACCTGGCCAACCGTGCGGACGCAATAGTGGTGGCCCCGGCTACCGCCAATATACTTGGCAAGCTGGCCCACGGCGTTGCCGACGACCTGCTGACCACCACGCTGCTGGCGGCCACCTGCCCGGTGCTGCTTTGCCCGGCCATGAATGTGAACATGTACGCCAATAAGGTTGTACAGAACAACATTATAAAGCTGAAAGAATACGGCTACCACTTCGTGGAGCCCGAGGAGGGCCGGGTGGCCTGCGGCCATTTTGGAAAGGGCCGGCTGGCCGAAACCGAAACCATAATCGGCGCCCTGGCCGGATTGCTGAGGGTGCCGGGGGACATGCAGGGGCTGACGGTTATGGTCACCGCCGGGGGCACCAGGGAGGCCATCGACCCGGTGCGGTTCATTTCCAACCGCAGTTCAGGCAAGATGGGGCATGCCTTGGCCAGGGAAGCCCTTTCCAGGGGGGCCAGGGTGATACTGGTCTCCGCCCCCACCTCCCTGCCCGACCCGCCGGGGGCAGAGGTGGTGCCGGTGGAATCGGCCCGGGATATGTACGGCGCCGTCATGAAGTATTACCCGGAGGCCGATGTGGTGATCAAGGCGGCGGCGGTGGCCGATTACAGGCCTGACCAGGTGGCCGGCCAAAAAATCAAAAAGGACGGGGAAGGCCTTACCCTTACCCTGGTCAGGACCCCGGACATACTGGCCGAGCTGGGCAGGAACAAGAGGCCGGGGGTAACCCTGGTGGGCTTTGCCGCCGAGACCCGGGACCTGGATGAAAACGCCCGGCAGAAGCTGGCCAGGAAAAACCTGGACCTGCTGGTGGCCAACGACGTGACCATGCCGGGGGCCGGCTTCGGGGCGGACACCAACATAGTCAAGCTGTTCTTTGCCGGGGGAAGAAGCGAGTCCCTGCCGGTGATGGATAAATCAGAGGTGGCCCACAAGATACTGGACGCCGTTCTGGAAATCCGCGGAAAAGGCGGGAATTAACGGCTCCATGTCCGTGGAAGAAACAATAGATGGAAGCCCTGATCAAAATTGCGGTTGTATTCACCGCCGTGTCCCTGCTGACCATGGTGATTTACCTCAGGCAAAAAGAACCCCGCCAAAGACTGGGCCTGGACATCACATCATTACTGGTCTACACTCTGGTGGCCGGCTTTTTTGTTGCTTCCTTCCTGCTTTTTTTCCTCAACCTCTAAAATCTTCACTGCCCTTTCCAGGTCTGACTGCCTCACCACCAGCCTTACTCCTCCCACCGCCAGCGGCGTGTAGGCCGCCGACAGCTCGTCGAATACGTATGCCTCAATACCCTCGCTTTCCAGCAAACCCCTTGTAATGTGCGCTTCACCGGCGTTGGAATACTTTGCGATGGTCACCAGCTTACTCAGATTTTATCACTCCGTTTTAATTTATTGATAGTAAGACGGTCAGGATACGTGAATCAGCACCAGCAAAACCAGTATTGCCACCACCGGGCAATGGGTTCTGGGGAAGGGCTTTTTCCGGGAAAAGGCGGTAGCCAGTATGACGACGGTCAATATTGCCAGCCAGGCAAACACCCCGGAAAGCGCATCTCCCTTGAGGTGCGTCAAGGCTCCCCACCCCCACCCCCATCCCTTTCTCCCTGTCAGGGCCCACAGGCCGTGCAGGGTCAGCACAGCCAGGCAGGCCAGGGCCAGGGAGTGGTGATGGCGGCTGAAAAAAGCCGCTCCCGCCCGCCCGGGCCGCAGCCGGCGCCGGATAAACGGTATCAGGGTGGATATCAGCAACCCGAAGCCGATCCAGCCCAGAGATTCAGTCATAATCTCCCCCCTACTGACAGAAGAATCTTACCTCTAAAATTTTATGCTATTATGGGAAAAAATAGTTATCCCTTTGGCAGTGGGCCATTTTTGCCGTCTGGTTTCCTTGCTCCGTCGGAGACGATGCCGTACAGGAATATGTCAAACAGGGCTACCATTGCCTTCTCCAGGGTCAGGTTGTTTTCCAGCAGGAAGCCCGGGTTGAGCACGTCCCTGATACTGGCCAGGAGGGCGGTGGTAAACACCTCGGGGATGGTTTCCCGGAAATAACCCTGCATGTTTCCGGTGACCTGCATTTCAATGACCGTCCGGACCCTCCGGGCGCGGAAATCTTCAATCCGTTTCCACACGTGCGGGTAATATTTCTGCATGTCCCGCATTATAAGCGGGTTGACAATCCTGAGGTTCTGGGAAGCCACCCTGATCAGGCTTAATACTTTTTCCACCGGGGTATCGGCCGAGGCCAGGGCACTGGTTATGTTTTTTTCGGTGGCGGCCATCAACTCGTCCATAACGGCGTTGACCATCTCATCCTTGCTTTTGAAGTAGCGGTAGATGGTGCGCTTGCTGATGCCGGTCCGCGCGGACAGCTCATCCACCGTGGCCGCGTGAAAGCCCGCGGTAAAGGCAAGCTCCTTAAATCCCGCCAGAATCCTTTCTTTCATGTCCATGTGCATCCACCCCCGGAGGTAAAAATCTCCCTAATCCCCAATCCCTGCTTTGTCATGCTATTTTCTTCTTAAACCTGGCGATGCTTACGGCCAGAAGCAGCACCGAGAACACCAGCAGGGTCGCTACCTGGGAAACCAGGTAGCCGAAGCCTATCCCCTTTAACACTATGCCCCTTATTATTACCAGGTAATATGTCAGCGGCAGCAGGTTGCCGATGTACTGGATGATCACCGGCATGGCCTCCCTGGGGAAGAGGAAGCCGGAAAGCAGTATGCTGGGCAACAGGATAAAGAAGGACATCTGAAAGGCCTGCATCTGGGTCTTGGCGATGTTGGAAATCAGGATGCCGATCCCCAGCGAGGCGGTGATGAAAAACAGGGTCAGCAGGTACAGCTCCAGCAGGCTGCCCCGGACGGGCACGTGGAAAACGAGGCTTCCCACCAGGAGGGCCACCGTGATCTGGGAGTAGCCCAGGACTATGTTGGGCACTATTTTGCCGATCATCAGTTCAAAGGGCCTGATGGGCGTGACGATGAGCTGCTCCAGGGTGCCCCTCTCCCTTTCCCTGACGATGGCTATGGCGGTCATCATGACCATGGTCATGGTGACAATTATTCCCAGTATTGCGGGCACCATGAAGAAGGCGGTGATGCTGTCGGGGTTGTACCAGGGGCGGACCCTGATGTCGTAAGGCGGATTGGTTATATCTATATTGGCCCTCTGGGCGATTACTTTCTGTGATTTTAAGAGGCCAATGGCGTTGGCCGTGGCGATGGCCGAGGTCGACACCATGCTGTCACTGGCGTCCACCAGCACCTGTACCGCCGCCGGCTCACCCCTCCTGAGGCTGACGGCAAAATCGGGAGGGAAAACAATCCCCACCTTCGCCCGGCCGCTGTCGATCATTTCGGTTACTTCCCGGTAGCTGCCGGCCACACCGGTTACGTCAAAGTAGCCCGAGGCCTTGAAGGCGTCCAGCATGTCCCGGCTGTCGCTGGAAAGGGACTGGTCGAACACCACGGTGGGAATGTGCTTGACCTCGGTCTGTATGGCGTAGCCGAAAAGGAGCAGCTGCACCAGCGGCAGCGCGAAAACCATCCCGATGGTCAGCCTGTCCCTGAACATCTGCAGGAATTCCTTGTGCAGCATGGCCAGTAATCTACTCATTGCGCCACCTTCTTTCTCTGTCTGGAGAGGGATATGAACACATCCTCCAGGGAGGGGGTGATTACCGTTGCCCCGATACCGGTATACATCTCCAGGTCCCGGACATAATCCCCGCTTTCCAGCAGGACGTGAACAACGGCGCCGTGGATGGAGCATTCCCGGACGTAGGGGAGGCCTTCCAGTTCGGCGATTTTGTTCAGGGCGTCCGGGATTTCCACCTCCACCATGCAGCCCCTGATTACAGTTCTTTTCAGGTTGTCCGGAGTGTCGTTGGCGATCAGGGCGCCTTCCGAAATAAAGGCGATGTTGTGACACCGCTCGGCCTCGTCCATAAAATGGGTGGTGACCATCACGGTTGTCCCCCCGGCGGCCAGTTTCTGTATTATTTTAAAAAACATGCGCCTGCTGGTGGGGCTCACTCCGCTGGTGGGCTCGTCAAGAAAGAGGATGAACGGCCTGGAGATGATGGCGCAGCCCAGGGCCAGCCTCTGTTTCAGCCCCCCGCCCAGGTTGGCCGCCAGCTCCTTTTCCCTGCCGGTCAGCAGGGCCATGTCAATCATATCCCTTATTCTCTGCTGTCTTTCCCGGCGGGGTATGCTGTACATGCCGGCGTAGAAGTTCAGGTTCTCATATACCGTCAGGTCGTCGTACAGGCTGAATTTCTGAGACATGTAGCCTATTTTGCTCTTTATCTTTTCCGGCTCCCGGGCCAGGTCGTACCCCAGCACCGATCCCGACCCCGAGGTGGGTTCCAGTATTCCGCACAGCATCCTGATAGTGGTTGACTTGCCGGATCCGTTGGGCCCGAGGAAGCCATATATCTCTCCCCGTTTTATGTTGATGGTCAGTTTGTTGACAGCGGTGAAGGCGCCGAATTTTTTGGTCAGTTCGCGGGTGGTCACGGCATATTCCAATCAAACCGCCTCCCTTTCAGCCAGGGCCACAAAAATATCCTCCACCGAGGGGGGTATTTCCCGCAGGGAAATGATGCCGACACCCCGGCCCAGCAGGGATTCCTCTATTGTTTTCATGCCGGCGGCGGGGTCGGTCACCCTGATGTGGTATTTGTCCCCGAAAATGTCTGCGTCCAGCACCCCGGGCAGGCTGCCCAGAAAGTCCAGGTCTTTTGTTTCGGCCTTAACCTCCAGTATTTTATAAGGAAAGTTTCTTTTCAAACCGGCCGGGGAGTCCACCGCCGCCAGCCTGCCGCCGTACATGAAGGCCACCTTCCGGCAGAGCTCGGCCTCATCCATGTAGGCGGTGGAGACCAGGATGGTGATGCCGTCCCTGTTCAGGCTGTAAAGAATTTTCCAGAACTCCTTGCGGGACTCGGGATCCACTCCGAAGGTGGGTTCATCCAGTATAATCAATGACGGCCTGGACAGCAGGGCGCAGGTAAGGGCCAGTTTCTGTTTCATGCCGCCCGACAGGTTGTCGGCAAAGCGGGATTTGAAGGCCGTCAGGTTTGTTATTTCCAGTATTTCGCCGGCCCTCTGCCTGATGGCGCGCCCGTCCAGGCTGTACATCCGCCCGAAGAAATTAATGTTTTCCATTACCGTCAGGTCGCCGTAGAGGCTGAACCGCTGGGGCATGTAGCCCAGGTTTGCCTTCACCTTTTCAAACTCCTTGTAGGGCCTGCCCAGCAGGGAAACTGTCCCCCCGGTGGGCGTTACGATGCCGCAGACCATGCGGATCAGGGTGGTCTTGCCGGCCCCGTCCGGACCCACCAGGCCGTATATATCGCCCTTTTCCACCGTCATGGAAACATCGCTGACGGCGGTGACGGCGCCGAACTTTTTTGTCAAACCCTCGGTTTTAATCATGGATACCCACCTGCTTTGAATGGGGATGTCAGCTGTCAGCTTTCAGCCAAAAGCTTTTGGTTTTGAAGTCACAGTTGACAAATGCTAAAAGAATGCCTAAAATCTCCTGTCTCCTGTCTCCTGTCTCCTGTCTCCTGACCCGGAATTTGGTCTTCACTGGCTGATCACCACATCCGCCGGCATGCCGGGTTTGAAGATGCCGTCCTTATTGTCTATCCTCACCTTTACCGCGTAGACGGTATTGGTCCGCTCCTGCTTGGTCTGGATTGTCTTTGGGGTATACTCGCCCCTGGAGGCTATTTCCACGATGGTCCCGCTGAATTCTTCGGCAGCGCCGCTGATTGTAAAACTGACCTGCTGGCCCAGTTTTATTTTGGGCAGGTCGTCGGTGGAAACGAATATCTTTATCCAGAGGTCGTTTAAGTCGGCCACAGTGACCACCGGGGCGCCGGCGGGAATGTATTCGCCCGGCTCGTAATTCCTGGTGATTACCGTACCGTCAGTGGGAGAGATTATTTTAGTATCCTCCAGCAGCGCCTCCGAGGCCTTCAGGACGGCCCTGCTCCTTTCCAGCTCGGCTTCGGCCGCCCTGATCTGGTCCGGCCTGCTTCCGGACTCCAGCAGGCTCAGCCTGGCGCCGGCCGAGTCCAACTGGCTTTTCAGAACTTTGAGGCTGGTTTCGGCCTTCTCCAGTTCGGCGTCCGAAACCGCGCCGCTCCGGTGCAGTTCCCGGATCCTGTTGTAATCGGAATTTGCCCTGTCGTAGTTGGCCCGGGCAATTTCCACCATGGCCCTGGCGTCCTTAATTTCCTGCTCCCGCGCCCCGGAGGCCAGGTCGGCCAGCTGGGCTTCAGCCTTCAACACCCCCAGGGCGTCCCTTTCCTTCTGGGCCACCAGGTCATTGCGGGTCAGCCCGGCCACCAGCTGTCCTTTCTTTACCATATCCCCGGCTTTTACCGATAAAAATTCCAGGGTTCCGGGCAGCTTTGCACACAGGTTCACCTCGGTGGCCTCGATGGTCCCGGAAGCCTGGATGCCTTCGGGCCGGCCACCGGCATAGCGGGTGTAGCCCCAGTATGATCCGGCCGCCGCTGCAATCAGCAACGCCAAACCGATTAATTTTTTCTTCATGCCAATCCCCCGCGTTCGTTAGTCAGCTGGAATATATGGTAAACTATTAACACCTTAAAAGTTTACCCGGTTTAATATTAGCACTCTGCATTCCGGTTGGCAACAATAAATTTAAGCGGCTGCCCCGTTTTTCATCACCTCCAGTTTAATTTAAGGCAAAAAAAACAACCCGCCGGGCGGGCCTGTAAAAATTCTGGATTCTGGATTCCTCCCGGTATTTCAGTCAGCCGTTCTGTTTCTTGATTTCCTCTTCCACCAGCACTCTCCTGAGCACTTTGCCGACCATGGTTTTGGGCAGTTCGGACCTGAATTCCACCAATTTGGGGACCTTGTAAGGGGCCAGCCTTTCCTTGCAGAAGGAGGTTATCTCCTCCTCGGTGGCCGTCTGGCCTGCCTTGAGGACGATAAAGGCTTTTACCGTTTCTCCCCGGTAGGAATGGGGAACGCCGGCGACGCAGGCCTCCCGGATCTTGGGGTGCTCGAAAAGCACCTCCTCCACCTCTCTGGGGTAGATGTTGTACCCCCCGGCGATAACCAGGTCCTTCTTGCGGTCAACGATAAATGTAAAGCCCTTTTCGTTCATGCGGGCAATGTCGCCGGTATAAAGCCATCCGTCCCGCAGCGCCTTTTCGTTTTCCTCGGGCCTGTGCCAGTACCCCTTCATCACCTGGGGACCCTTGATGCAGAGTTCTCCCACCTCCCCCGGGGGCATTTCGGTTTCTCCGGTTTCGGTGTCCATTATTTTGCACAGGGTGTCCGGTATGGGCAGGCCGATGGAACCCTGGGCCCTGGAATCCATCGGGTTGGCGTGGGTCACCGGGGAGGTTTCACTGAGCCCGTATCCCTCCACCAGCCGCCCTCCGGTTATCTCCTGGAATTTCAACTGTACTTCCAGGGGCAGGGGGGCGGCGCCGCTCAGGCAGGCCCTGATGGAGGAAATGTCGTACTGTTTCAGCTGAGGGTACGATATTATGGCCACGTACATGGTGGGCGTGCCCGGGAAAAGGGTAACCCTGTGTTTATGTATGTGTTCCAGCACCATTTTGAGGTCGAACCGGGGGATGAGCACCAGCGTAGCGGCCTTATAAATGCCGGAGTTCATGCACACCGTCATGCCGAAGGAGTGGAAAAAGGGCAGCACGCACAGTATGGTTTCCTTTCCCTCCAGGTAGTCCGGGTCCCATTCGGTAAGCTGCAGCACGTTGGCCACCAGGTTCCTGTGCGTGAGCATGGCGCCCTTGGACAGGCCGGTGGTCCCCCCGGTATACTGCAGCGCCGCCAGGTCGTCGGGTTTCACGTCAACCTCCGGCGGATTCGGGGTTGAGTTGCCGATCAGGTCTTTAAAATTCAGCACTCCGCTGCCGGCGGGGATTTCGGCCCACTGCCCGGATTTTTTGGCCTTGATGGGGTAGAGCAGATTTTTCGGGAAAGGGAGGTAGTCCTGTATTCCGGTGGCGATAAGCCTTTTAACCGGTATTTCCGGCGCCACCTTGAGCACCCTCGGGGCCAGTATATCAAGAAAGATTAAGGTTTCCGCCCCGGAGTCCTTGAGCTGGTGATGCAGTTCCCTCTCGGTGTACATTGGATTGACGCCTACCCCTATGGCCCCCAGCCGCAAAACGGCATAGTAGCTGATTATCATCTGGGGTATGTTGGGCAGCATCAGTCCCACCCGGTCTCCCTTTTTTACCCCCCGGTCGCTCAGCGCCCGGGCCAGCCTGTCCACCTGGTCCTTGAGGCGGGTATAGGTCAGCTTCCCGCCCATGAATATGGTGGCCGTTTTTTCCGGATAATTTTGGGTTGTCTGCTCCAGGAAGCTGTACAGGGGTATTTCCGGGTAGTCCAGGTTTGGCCTCACCCCCGCGGGGTAAAAGTCAATCCAGAAGGGTCTGTTTTCACTCACCGGCATCCCTCCCATTTTTGGATTATTTTAATAAATATTAACATTGACAAAAGTTTAATTCAACAACTTTATGAATGATTATTCAATATTTTGATATTCCCGGAAAGTCCGGGTTAGATCATGTCGGCTAAAAAGTATTTTTATGATGAAATTTGTTCTGTCGGGAGGATTTCCAGAGGGAATATTGAATCTAGATAATCGGGATTTTTTTGTTTTGGTAGGTTTTTCCTGTCTTAACCGGTAAATACTACCCCGGTGAAGAGCTATTAATATTACGGGAGGGGACAAAGTGAAAAAGGCAAGGAGTCTTTGGTCTTTGGCCGCCGTGCTGTTGCTGGCGGTGGCGCTGGTAGCCGCCGGATGCGGGACTAAAAAAGAGGAAAAAAAGGACGATAAGGGAACTGCCGGCGGGGACGCCGACCAGCTGAAGGTAGCCTTTATGTACGTGGGGCCGGTGGGTGACGCCGGCTGGTCTTACGCCCATGACCAGGGCAGAAAGTACCTGGAGAAGGAACTGCCTTACGTGAAGACGAGCATTGTGGAGTCAGTCCCCGAGGGCGCCGACTCCGAGAGGGTGCTGATGCAGCTGGCCGAGCAGGGCAACAAGGTGATCTTTGCCACCAGCTTCGGCTATATGGATCCGACCATCAACGTGGCCAAGAAGTACCCCGACGTGGTTTTTATGCACTGCTCGGGATTTAAGACCACCCCCAACGTGGGTACATACTTCGGCCGCATCTACCAGGCCCGCTACCTGACCGGTATCGCGGCCGGCAAGATGACCAAGTCCAACAAGATAGGCTACGTGGCGGCCCACCCCATTCCCGAGGTGGTCAGGGGAATCAACGCCTTTACCCAGGGAGTGCGCTCGGCGAACCCCAACGCCAGGGTAAAGGTAGTCTGGACCAACACCTGGTATGACCCGGCGGCTGAAAAAGAGGCGGGCAAGACCCTGCTGGACGCCGGCTGCGACGTCGTAGCCCAGCACCAGGACACCCCCGGCCCCCAGCAGGCCGCTGAGGAAAGGGGCAAATACGGCGTCGGCTACAACACCGACATGAGCAAGATGGCGCCCAGGGCCGTGCTGACATCGGCCGTTTGGAACTGGGGCCCGTACTACGTCAAGACCGTCAAGGCGGTCAGGGAAAAGACATGGAAGTCCGAACAGTACTGGGGGTCCATGAGCGACAAGATTGTTGACATAGCGCCCTTCGGGCCGATGGTGCCGGATGACGTGAAGAAGCTGGTGGAGGACGCCAAGAAGAAGATCGTGGACGGCCAGTGGGACGTCTTCACCGGGCCCATCAAAGATCAGTCCGGAGTGGTGAAAGTGGCCGCCGGGCAGAAGATGAGCGACCAGGAGCTGCTGAGCTTTGACTGGTTCGTGGAAGGTGTGGAGGGCACCATACCTCCCAAAAAACAGTAAAAGCACATTAAAATAAATATACCTGCAGGGGACGCTGACGGGATATCCCGTCAGCGCCCCCGGTTTATGGGGGATTGTATGCCGGTGAAGTTTGTGGAGATGAAAGGCATCACCAAGCGGTTTCCGGGAGTGCTGGCCAACGACAACATAGATTTCTCGGTGGCGCCGGGTGAGATTCACGCCCTGCTGGGTGAAAACGGGTCCGGCAAGAGCACCCTGATGTCCATCCTGGCCGGGGTGTACAGGCCGGACCGGGGGAAAATACTGGTGCGGGGCAGTGAAGTGACTTTGCGCTCCCCCCGGGACGCCATCAGGGCGGGCATCGGGATGGTGCATCAGCACTTTAAACTGGTGGACAATTTTACCGTGGTGGAAAACATCGTTCTCGGCTACAGCCAGACACCCTTTTTCCACAGCCTGAACAGGCTGTCGGAACAGATCGGGGCCTTATGCGGCCGTTTCGGCCTCAACGTGGACCCCGGGGCCAGGATAAGCCAGTTGTCGGTGGGTGAGAAGCAGCGGGTGGAGATATTGAAAATGCTCTACCGCGGGTCGGACCTGCTGGTTATGGACGAGCCCACCGCCGTTCTCACTCCCCAGGAGGCCGGCGAGCTTTTCGCCAACCTGAAGAAATTCGCCGAATCGGGCCGCTCGGTGGTGCTGATTACCCACAAGCTGAACGAGGTATTGTCCGTGGCGGACCGGGTTACGGTCCTGCGGGCGGGGAAATTGGTGGCGGTGCTGGAGAGGGAGGAAGTTACCGAAAGAAAACTGGCCCGCCTGATGGTGGGCAGGGATATTGTGGCGGCCGAGAAAAAGGAGGCTGTCGAGACCGGCGAAGTGGTGCTGGAGCTGCATGGTGTATCGGCAGTGAAGGATGTGGGCAGGCAGGGGCTGAAAAATATCACCTTTACGGTCAACCGGGGCGAGATATTCGGTGTCGCCGGGGTGGCCGGAAACGGACAGAAGGAGCTGGCCGAAGCCGTCACCGGACTGAGGTGGGTGCACTCCGGAAGGATAAAGATAAACGGGGTCAACGTCGCCAACATGTCGCCCCGGACCATAGCCGACCTCGGGGTAAGCTACGTTCCCGAGGACCGGCTGGGCATAGGCCTGGTGCCCCGCCTGGGTGTTGTGGACAACATTATTTTAAAAAATTACCGCAAGCCTCCCTTTTCCGGCAGGCACCTGATCAATTACCGGAGCGCCGGACAGCGGGCTGACTGGCTGGTAAAGGAATTTGACATCAAGGTGGCCGACCTCAGGTCCCCGGTCAGCCTGCTTTCCGGCGGCAACATGCAGCGCCTGCTGCTGGCCAGGGAAATACTGGGCAACCCCTCGCTGATGGTGGTGGTTTACCCCATCAGGGGCCTGGACGTGGGGGCGGCAGAGACGGTGCACAGGATGCTGCTGGAGATGCGCCGGAAGGGTACGGCCATTTTGCTTATTTCTGAGGATTTGGATGAGATAATGAAGCTTAGCGACCGGATCGGGGTCATGTTCGAAGGTTCAATGGTGGGTATTTTGCCCGGTGGCGGGGGCGTCAATCCCGAGGAAATAGGGCTTATGATGATGGGATCGGTCAATCCGCGGATGGGGGCGTGAAAGGCTTGAAAAACGTCGTTCGGCTTGAAAAAAGGCTCAATGTGTCCGGGGCCTCGGTCTTTGTGATTACCGTCCTGTCTCTTCTGCTGTCGCTGGTTCTGGGCGGGATTTTCCTGTATCTGACCGGCCACGACGCCTGGGAGATATATGTACTGATGTTTTCCGGGGCCTTCGGGTCCACCTACGGTTTGTCTGAGACCCTGGTCAAGGCCATCCCCTTGATGCTGTCGGGGCTGGGCATTTCCCTGGCCTTCAGGATGCAGCTGTGGAATATCGGGGCCGAGGGGCAGATTTACATGGGGGCCTTTGCGGCCAGCTGGGTGCCCCTGACCTTCCCCAATTTGCCCGCCTATGAAATGATCCCGGCCATGATCCTGCTGGGCATGGCCGCCGGGGGGCTGTGGGCCCTGCTGCCTGCCATTCCCAGGGCTTATCTGGGTGTTAACGAGATTCTTTCCACCCTGATGCTCAATTACGTGGCTATACTGTGGGTGGACTACCTGGTTTTCGGGCCGTGGAGGGACCCCAAGGGATTTAATTTCCCCCTTAGCGCGCCTTTTTCCGAGGCCGCCAGGCTGAGCACCATCGGCAACTCCAGGGTGCACACCGGGATTTTCTTGGCCCTGGTGATCGCGGTTATAATCTATATTGTGATCAACCGGACCAAGTGGGGATTTGAAATCAGGGTGATCGGGGAAAGTGAGGCGGCCGCCCGGTACGCCGGCATGGACATCGGGCGCAATATAATGCTGGTCATGCTGGTCAGCGGGGCCATCTGCGGGCTGGCCGGCATGACCGAGGTAAGCGGGATCACCGGCAGGCTCCAGCACGGCCTCAGCCCGGGGTACGGGTACACGGCGATAATTGTGGCCTGGCTGAGCAAATTGAATCCCTTTGCCATACTGCTGGTTTCGGTGATCTTCGGCGGGCTGCAGGTGGGCGGCTACCTGGTGCAGACCAGCGGCGTGCCGGCGTCGGTGGCTACCATGCTGCAGGGGGCCATTCTGTTTTTTGTGCTGGGCGGGGAAATTTTTAACCGGTACCGGATCAGGATCGGCAGCGGGGAGGTGACATGATGGCGGACAACGGGCAGACAAGCGTTCTGGTACTCATTCTGGCCACGGCGGTCACCGCCGGCACCCCCATACTCTACGCCGCCCTGGGTGAACTGCTGGCCGAGCGCGCCGGGGTGATCAACCTCGGTGTGGAGGGAATGATGCTGATTGGGGCGGTGTGCGGCTTTATAGCGGCCTTGTCCTTCCAAAGCCCCTGGGCCGGAGTGGTGGCGGCCATGCTGGCCGGGGGGCTGGTGGCGGCCATACATGCCTTTCTCACCGTCACGATGAGGTCGGACCAGGTGGTCAGCGGATTGGCCCTGACCATATTCGGCGCCGGACTGAGCGGTTTTTTGGGCAAGGGGTATGTGGGCACGCCCCTGCCGGCGCCTTTTGCCGCCAGGCCCCTGGCGGTGCTGGGGGATATCCCGGTGATCGGCCCCATTTTCTTTAACCACGACCCCCTTGTTTATATCACCTACCTGATGGTTCCGGCCATCTGGATGTTTATATACAAAACCAAGCCCGGCCTGCATCTGCGGGCCGTCGGTGAAAACCCGTCGGCCGCCGACTCCCTCGGAGTAAACGTGTTTCTGTCCAGGTACGTGTATGTCATTGCCGGCGGAATGCTGGCCGGGGTGGGAGGGGCCTACCTTTCCCTGGCCTACGCCCCTTCGTGGCTGGAAAATATGACGGCCGGCCGGGGGTGGATAGCGGTGGCCCTGGTCATATTCGCCATCTGGAACCCGGTCAGGGCACTGGTGGGCGCCTATATCTTCGGGGGCATAGACGCCCTGGGTTTCAGGCTGCAGGTGCTGGGGGTGATGGTGCCGTCGTTCTTCCTCAAGATGCTGCCCTACATTTTCACCGTTCTGGTGCTCATTATCGTGATCGGAAGGAACAGGGCCGCCCGGGCCGGGACGCCAAAGGCACTGGGGTTGTCGTTCGACCGGGAAGAAAGATAACGAATCTCGAACCTCGAAACGGGGTGTTTTTTGTGCAAAAGCTGAAAGAAAAAATATTGACTGAGGGGCGGGTCATCGGCACCGCCATACTGAAGGTGGACTCTTTCCTGAACCACCAGATCGACCCCCGGTTCACCATGGAAATGGGTGCCGAGCTGGCTTCAAGGTTTGCCGGGGAGGGGATCACCAGGGTCCTCACCGTGGAGGCCTCGGGTATTGCGGTGGCCACGGCCACCGGTTTGGCCCTGGGCGTGCCGGTGGTGTTTGCCAAGAAGGGCAGGGCCAGCACCCAGAACGCCGGTGTCTACGCCGCCGAGATTTTTTCCTTTACCAGGCAGGAGAAGGTGGGCATCTTCGTTTCCAGCAGATTCCTGGGGCCGGAGGACACGGTGCTGATCGTCGATGACTTCCTGGCCCACGGGGAGGCCCTGCGCGGCATGGTGGACCTGGTGACGCAGGCGGGAGCCCGCCTGGCCGGGGTGGGCATAGTGATCGAGAAGGTGTTCCAGGGCGGAGGTAAAAAACTGCGGGAGCAGGGAGTGAGGCTCGAATCCCTGGCCGCCATCAAGAGCATGGCGGAAAAATTTATAGAATTTTTCTAGGGAGGAATCCAGAATCCAGAAGCCAGAATCTCCTGACTCCTGTATTCTGACCTGAAATTGACACTTCCGGGGTCACTTTTTATTCCCTATCCCGTGTTTCCTGATCCGGTCGTACAGCTTGGTCCTGCTTATGCCCATTATCCGGGCGGCCTTCAGGCGGTTGCCCCCGGCCTCGGCTAGGGCGCGCAGGATCAGTTCCCTTTCGGCTCCGGCGATGCTGTCGTTCATGTTCAGCGCCGGCCTGCCGGTTTTGCCGGAGGATTTGGCCAGGTTGGAGTGACCCTGCAGGTACTCGGGCAGGTGAACGGGCAGTATATCCCCCTCGGTGACGATGTTCAGCGCCCTTTCCACCACGTTTTCCAGCTCGCGGACGTTGCCCGGCCACGGGTGGGCCATTAATATTTCCATGGCCTGGGGGCTGACGTTCCTGACCCTGGCCCCCAGTATGCGGTTGTATTTCCTTATAAAATAAGTAATCAGCGGATATATGTCGTCTTTTCTTTCCCTCAGGGGAGGTATGCGGATGGGGATGACATTCAGGCGGTAGTACAGGTCCTCGCGGAATTTTCCCTCGGCCAGCAGTTTTTCTATATCCCTGTTGGTGGCCGCGATTATCCTCACATCCACCCGTACCGTCTTTATTCCCCCGACCCTTTCAAATTCCTTTTCCTGCAGTACCCGCAGCAGCTTGGCCTGCAGCGGCAGGGACATGTCGCCTATTTCGTCCAGGAAGAGGGTTCCTTCGTGGGCCAGTTCGAATTTGCCGGGCTTTCCGGACCTCCTGGCCCCGGTGAAGGCGCCCCCCTCGTATCCGAAAAACTCCGATTCCAGCAGGTTGTCCGGCATGGCGGCGCAGTTGACCTTGATAAAGGGGCCGGTGCGTCCGGAATTATTGTGTATGGCCGAGGCAAAAAGCTCCTTCCCGGTACCGCTCTCTCCCAGGAGCAGGATGCTGGACAGGCTGCGGGAAGTCTGCCCGGCCAGGTTTTTGGCATTGACCATGAGGGGGCTGCTGCCCACTATATCATCGAACCGGACACCCTTGTGAGTGGCCCTGGAAAGTTCGTCCCGGTAATAGGATATCTGGCTTTCAAGGGTTTCCAGCCTCTTGACCAGGTCGGGGAGCCGGTTTAATCCCTTGAAGGTTATCTTGGCCACCGCCCCCAGGATCTGGTCTCCCTGCATGATGGGCAGCCTGGTGACAATACACCGCTTGCCCCGTAGTGTTTTTACGTCCCCCAGATCTGGCATGCCGGTTTCAATGACCTCTTCGAGGCCCAGTTCCGGCAGTATCTCTGCTACCTTGCGGTGCATCAGGTTTTCCGACCGGGCGCCCAGAAAATCCAGCATTGACCGGTTGATGGTGGTAACAGCGCCCTGGGCGTTTATGGCCAGCAGGCCGTCATAGGCCAGGTCCAGAACCGTGGCCAGGGTCTGCTGCATTTCTTTAACGCTTTCAAATTCCTGGGCCAGCTTTTCGTACTCGGTGAGGTCGTGCAGGACGGCGATGGCCCCTCCCGGCTCACCGTTCCTGTATACCGGCAGGTACTTGGCCAGTATTCCCGGCAGGCCCTCGATTTTGTGCCAGTTTTTGACGCTGCCGTCGTACATCACCTTGTCAAGCCTGACATGGGGCAGCACATCGGCCACCTTTCTGCCCAGCACGTCCCGTGCCCTGACGCCCAGCATACCCTCGGCAGCGGGGTTGATCACAGTGATGATGCTCCTGCTGTTTACGGCCAGGACCCCGTTTTCCAAAGCGTCCAGCAGGGAAGCCAGTTCCCTGGCCTGTCTCTCACTGCGGGAGCGCAGGTTTTCTATCACGCTCATCTTGGTAACCATGCCCCAGGGGTTGTTCTGGCTGTCGGTGACCACCACCTGGCCCAGTTCCTTTTTCTGCATAAAACTGTACACTTCGCCGAAGTTCATGTCCGCGTCCACACATATGGCGGGGCGGGCGTATATGTCGGCGATGGGGGAATCGAGGTTGTTTCCCCTCAGCAGGGCTTTGTAAAGGTTGTGTTTGGTAACTACACCGATAACCTTTTTATCCCCGTTGACTACCGGAACAGCGTCCAGGCGAGTTCGTGAAAAGGTGGCCACCACTTCCCGGAGGGTATCATCAGGCTTTAACAGCACGTCCTTGTGGTAAGATATTGACTTTGCCTTGGCGCCCATTGTTTCACCTCCCGCAGCATCTGATCCGATTTTAACACAACTGTGCTTGTTTTAATACAAAACCCCGGCGTAAAATTTATTTTCATTCTCTGATGGCGCCGCTTTAGCGGCCTGGGTAACTAATCCCTAGCCCCTAACCACGGATCCCTGTTTTTCAGTACCTCGGCAGCTCGAGCTGCTCGTAGTAAAACTGAACAGCCCCGATCTCCTTCATACGATTGTTTCTCTGTATCCAGCGTTCCCTCAGGGCGCCGGTAAACTGCTTTTCACAGGGATATTCGTCACACTGAAAGCAGAAGTCCACTCCTTTTTCCCGGTGGCAGGTCTTGGCCTGGCATACTATGAAGCACAGCACATTATCGCCCCGGCAGCCGCTGCATGAGGCCCGGGAAAAGGAGGCAAGCATCTCTTCAAACTGTTGGTAATTGTTGAATTCAGGTTTTTGCTCGGATTTCATTTTGGCCACTCTCCGGTAGTTGCCCAGCAGTTGGAGAAGCTTTAAGCTCAGTTGTTTAATCTCCCCGTTTTCGTAGTCGGCGCACCGGTTGCAGTCCAGTCCGCACGGGGCCAGGTGTTTCAAAACGTCCTCATAATTCATTTTACTTGCCTCCCTGTTTTTCGGGTAAGAATTTATTGCTTTAGATTCCCTCTTCTTTTAATAAAATCCTTTACATGTTGCTTTTCTCTGTGTCCTGTGGCTAAATTAAACCTATTGCGGCTGAACGGGGGGTATAATATGTGTTCGGCAAGAAATAATAGAGTCGAGGTAAACAAGACAGTCATTTTGGGGGGAGGTGTTTATCATTTTTTCCGACCACATCAGGGCCCTGGGCATAAAAACCCTTGCTATTGTCATCTTCTCAGGGATTTTGACCCCGATGTTTACCGACTTGTCCATTGGCCACGGGATTGTCATTGGCGTTGTTCTTTCAGCCCTGGCCTACGCTATCGGCGACCTGATGATTTTGCCCATGAGCAACAATACTGTGGCCACCGCCGCCGACATCATCATTGCGGCGCTGGTGTACTGGGCCGGAGTCAGTGCGTTTGGCGGCATCGGACTTTCCGTTTGGGAAATACTGTTCTTCGCGGTGGTGGTGGGAGTTTCCGAGTGGTTTCTGCACAAGTATCTGGCCAGGTTTGTGCTTAGGGACCGTGATACTGTTAAAACCTGATCAAATTCGGGAATTAGGAATTGGGGACCTAATCCCTGATTCCCAGTTCCCGTTTTCAAAGCTGTTGACATGCATTTCTATTATCGTTTATATTTGGTTTACCGGACTAAATACCAGGCTAAGTAATATCAATACTGTGTTTCATAACTTAACGCAATATTCATTAAATAAACAAAAAACCGGTTAGTTAAGGTGTTATTTCGGTGTTTAAATGCTGAGAAAAAGGGGGTTGTTAAGAGAAAATGCCGGGTCAGGAACAGTTAAAAAGCAGTGTTATTGAAAAAGACCTGTGCTCCGGGTGCGGCATGTGCGTCGGCATGTGCCCGTACATCAAAACAATGCGGGACAGGGTAAGGGTGATCCACCCCTGCGGGCTGAATGACGGCAAATGCTTTAAAGCATGCCCCAAGGCCATGCTGGATGTGGGCCAGCTGGACGGGCTGGTTTTCGGCGCATCGAGGCAGGACCAGGCGCTGGGGATATACAGGTCCGTTTATTTTGCCAGGTCCGCCGGCAATAAGGCCGCCGGAGCGCAGTACGGAGGTGTAGCCTCGGCGCTGATGGCCTTTGCCATAGAAGAGGGGCTGATAGACGGCTCGGTGATGGCCGGGGGAACCGCCCTGGACCCCAAACCGGTACTGGCCAAAACCGGCCGGGAGATAATGTCCTGCGCCGGGTCCAAATACACCGCGGTGCCCACCCTGGCCGCCTTCAATGAGGCGGTAAGGTGCGGAGCGGGAAGGTTGGGCCTGGTGGGCCGGCCCTGTCAGGTCGAGGCGGTAAGAAAAATGCAGTACGGAAATCACATGGACTCCCATATCAACAGGGAGAAGGCGGTTGGACTGACCCTGGGCCTTTTCTGCTTCTGGTCGCTCACACCCGGTTTCTACGACTACCTGGCCGAAAAGGCCGGGGGGGAAGAAATCATAAAGGTGGACATCCCCCTGGAGGGACTGACGGTAACCACCCCGAAGGGCGCCGCCATCCGGCCGGTGGATGAAATCAGGCAGTACATAAAAAACACCTGCAATTACTGTATTGACTGCACCTCGGAATGGGCCGACCTTTCAGTGGGGTCCACGGAGTATGACCCGCAGTGGAACACCCTGCTGGTAAGGACTACGTCCGGTGAGGCGCTGGTGAACAGGGCGCTGGAAAAGGGCGCCATCGAAGTCAAGCCGTACCCGGTGGAGAGGCTGCCCATCCTCAGGAAGGCGGCTCTGAACAAAAAAGTGAGGATATTGAGCGCTCCCGGCCAGGCCGGTCCGGACTACCTGAAAGTACCCGGCCGGTACATTGCTGAAATGAAGAAACAGTGGGAGGTGCTGCAGTAATGAGTATCATCGGAGTCGCCCTGGACCAGCCCGGCCGCAGCGTGGTGCTGACCGGCAACGAGGCGGTGGCCAGGGGCGCCATTGAGGCCGGTGTGGGCTTTGCGGCATGCTACCCAGGTTCGCCCACCGCCGAAGTGCTGCCCACCCTGGCCCAACTGGGAGATAAATTCAACATCTACACCGAGTACAGCACCAACGAGAAGGTCGCCATCGAGGGGGCGGCGGCGGCATCCTTTGCGGGTATAAGGGCGCTGACCATCTGCAAGGTTGACGGTTTCAACGTGGCGCTGGATTTTGCCACCGCCATCTGCCTTTCCGGCAGCGTTGCCGGCATGGTGATCATGGTGGGGGACGACCCCAACGCCCACTCCAGCGTCAAGGAGGAGGACTCCCGCTTTCTGGCCAGGACGGCCAACCTGCCCGTGCTGGAGCCGTCCACCGTCCACGAGGCCAAGGAGATAACCAGGGCTGCCTTTGAGCTGTCCGAAAAAATAATGCTGCCGGTGGTGGTGCGCTGCACCACCAGGATATGCCATGCCAGCGGGAACGTTACCCTCGGCGAACTGCCGGCCGTGGAGAAAAAGGCCAGCCTCAACAGGTCCCAGAGGTTTGTCACCAACGTCCTGTTCGCCCAGTTCATGAAGAACAAGATTAAGACTGCGGCGGCAATGGCCGAAAGCTCACCCTTCAACCTTTACACCGGGCCGGAAAACGCCGAAAAGGTGGTCATCGCCTGCGGACCCGGCTATACCTATGCCCTGGAGGCCGTTGAAATGCTTGGCCTTACAAACACTGTGGGGGTGGTCAAGATATCCACCACCTGGCCCCTGCCGGAAAAATTTGTCTTACAATACCTTATCCCGGCCAAAGAAGTTGTCTTTGCCGAAGAGGTGGACTCCTTCCTGGAGGACGGGGTGATGACCCTGGCCGCCAAGCACTGGGAGGAAGTGGGCCAGGTCAAGTTTTACGGTAAGAATTCCGGCTACGTGGCGGGCCCCAGGGGGCCCTTCGTGGGGGAACTGGACCCGGATATCGTGGCCAACTGCCTGGCCGGGATTTTCAACGTGTCCTATACCCCGCCGGCCATGCCCAATGTCCGTGAAGCCCGGGAGTTGATCAACAACAACGTGCCCGGGCGGGAACTGGCCCTCTGCGCCGGTTGTCCCCACCGGGCCTCCTTCTGGGCGCTGAAGACGGCGGTGGAACTGGACGGCCGCGAGGCCATCGTGCTGGGCGACATCGGCTGCTATACCCTGGGGCTGATGCGCACCGGGTACAACATGCTCCAGTCGGTGCACTGCATGGGCGCCGGAGTGGGGATAGCCAGCGGGCTGGGCAAGCTGGACCGCTTTAACTTTAAACAGCCGGTGATAGCGGTGGTGGGAGACTCCACCTTCTTCCACGCCGTCCCCCAGGCCCTGATTAACGCCCGTTACAACCAGTCCAGCATGCTCTGCGTGATACTGGACAACGAAACCACCGCCATGACCGGCCACCAGCCCCACCCCGGCCGGGGAGTGAGCGCCGCCGGCGCCCCGGCGGGCCGGGTGGAGATAGAGTCGGTGCTGTCCGGCATCGGCATACCCGTCACTGTCCACGACCCCTATGACCTGGAAGGGACCACCGCAGTGATTTACAGGCTGCTGCAGGAGACCGGCCCGCGGGCGCTGGTGTTGAGGAGGGCCTGCGCCCTGGTGGCCGTCAAGGGCAAAAAGAAGGACAGGGTCTATGTGGACCAGGAGAAGTGCATCGGGGACGACTGCGGGTGCGCCAGGTTCTGCAGCAGGGTGTTCGCCTGCCCGGCCAACATCTGGGACGGCGGGAAGGGCAGGGCCCGGATAGACGAGGCGGTCTGCAACGGCTGCGGGGTATGCGCCTCCCTGTGCCCGCAGAAAGCCATTGTGGTGGAAAGGACGGTGTAAGGGATGGATAAATTCCGGGAACCCCTCAATATAATCGTTACCGGTGTGGGCGGACAGGGAAACGTGCTGGCCTCCCAGGTCATTGCCGCAGCGGCCGTGGAGGCCGGGTACAGGGTGTCCATCGGGGAAACCTTCGGGGCCTCCCAGCGGGGCGGGTCGGTGATGAGCCATGTCCGGGTCAGCCGGGATAAAACTTGCGGCCCGCTCATTCCCAGGGGGCACGCCCACCTGATAGTGGGCTTCGAGCCGCTGGAGACACTGCGCATCCTGATGGAATACGGCAATCCGGACACCACGGTGGTAATGAACGACAGGCCCAACTATCCCATCGGGTGCCTGCTGGGCGAAGAAAAGTACCCCGACCCGGCGCTTATCGTGGAGGCCGTGAACAGGCTGGCGGCCAAAAACCACGTGCTCTCGGCCACCGAGCTGGCCAAGGAGGCCGGGAACCCGATGGCCACCAACATGGTGCTGACCGGCGCCCTTTCCGGCAGCGGCTGCCTGCCCTTTGACAGCCGGTATTTTACCGAAACCATAGATACACTGTTTGCCGGCGAAGTGCGGGAACTGAACATGAGGGCCTTCAACAAGGGAATGCAGAGCGTGAAAGCGGGAATTGGGAATTAGAAATTGACTGCCTGTGAAGGCCGCCCGGCCCTGTTTAACAGGGTTTGGGAGGCCTTTAATTTTCCTTCCTTTTCACATCGGGGACGGTTCTGGATGTGAATTTAAGCGCCAATAATTCACACTGAGAACCGTCCCCGATGTGAAATCCCCGATGTGAAAAGCAACTATTTTCATTGTCTGGTGGTGCCGCACTTTAATTACAGAGAAGTAATATTCTAATAATTCTCTTTGTTCTCTGTGCCCTCTGTGGCTAAATTAAATTTATTGCGGCACGGGTAAATTCCCTGAAAATACCATTATTGCCCGGACATTTACTATGCCGTTTTTGAAAAAATATAAAGGGGAGGTGTTGTCGCTGGGAGTCCTGCGCAAGAAATCAGTGGCGTCCGTGCTTGCCGACCGCGGGGAGAGCAGGCGCGGGCTGGCGCCCACCCTGGACGCCTGGGATCTTACGGCCCTCGGGGTGGGAGCCATTATCGGCACCGGCATATTTGTGCTCACCGGAGTGGCGGCCGCCAATTACGCCGGCCCCGCAGTTGTTTTTTCCTTTGTGCTGGCCGGGCTGGTCAGCGGCCTGGCGGCCATAGTCTATACCGAACTGGCGGCCGCCCTGCCCGTGGCCGGCAGCGTCTACACCTTTTCCTACGCTGCCCTGGGTGAGATAGTGGCCTGGCTGGTGGGCTGGAACCTGATCCTGGAATACCTGGTGGCGGCGGGGGCCGTGGCCATCGGCTGGAGTTCCTATGCCGGTGATCTCCTGCGGTCGGTGGGTATAGTTCTTTCCCCGGCCTTCACCAGTTCACCCTTTGACGGCGGTATTTTCAATGCTCCGGCCGTTTTTATAGTGCTGGCCATTACGGCGCTGATCATAACAGGGACGCAGCACAGCGCGGTGGCCAACAAGATAGTGGTCCTGGCCAAGCTGGCCGCCATCGCCCTTTTCCTGGCAGTGGGGATACGCCATATAGATACCGCCAACTACACTCCCCTGCTGCCCTTCGGGGTGGCCGGCGTCTTTCAGGGGGCGGCCATAGTCTTTTTCGCTTATATAGGCTTTGACGCGGTGGCCACGGCCTCCGAAGAAGTAAAAAATCCCCAGCGGGACCTGCCCCGGGGGATTATATACTCCCTTCTGATTTCAACGGTTCTTTACATCGGTGTGGCCGCCACACTGACCGGAATAGTCAAGTACACCCAGCTGAACACCGCCTCGCCGGTTGCCGCCGCCCTGCTCCGGGTGGGAATTCCCTGGGCCTCGGCTCTGGTTTCGGTGGGGGCCTTGGCGGGACTGACCAGTGTAATGCTGGTATCAATGTACGGGCAGAGCAGGATTTTCTTCGCCATGGCCCGGGATGACCTGCTACCCTCCATCTTTGACTGGCTCCACCCCCGGCTGAGAACGCCGGTGTGGGACAGTCTGATCATCGGCCTGGTGGTGGCCGCCATCGGGGCTCTTTTACCCATCGGGCTGGTGGCCGAAATGGCCAACATCGGCACCATCAGCGCCTTCATCACTGCCTCGGTGGCTGTTATGGTCCTGCGCAAAAAAGCCCCGGACCTGGACCGCCCCTTCAGGATACCATGGATGCCGGTTATTCCCGTGCTGACCATAATATCGGCCTCCTACCTGGCCCTTAACCTGCCGGCGCTGACCTGGATCAGGTTTGTGGCCTGGATATTAATCGGCCTGGTCATCTACTTCGCTTACGGTTACCGGAGAAGCAGGCTGGCCCGGGAGGAAGGGGAAGGAGACGCCCCGGGGCCCGCCCCTTTTGTGTCCGCCCCCGCCAGGAAGCCGGGCAGGGACAACCGGTAGCGACGGGCTTTTCGGCCCTTACCGGTCCGGCGGTGTACGGTCAGCCGGCGGCTGCCGGCCGGCAATTGCCAGGTATCGCCATACATGGCCCGCAAAGGCTGCAAAGTCGTCAAGATTGTTTGTCAGCAGGGAGTAAATTTTGTTTATGTCAAGGTTTGAGTACCCGTGCACCAGGACATTCCTGAAACCGGCCATGCCCCTTATTTTTACGGCAAATTCCCGCGGCAATATACCCTGGTTGCCCAATTGGTCAATGACGTCCGCATAGTCCACCGCCCTTACTCCGAGGTCCGACAGCAGGTGGTTCCCAACGTCAAGGACAATCTGGATGGCCAGCTGCAGGCCGTGGGAAACAGACCACTGTTTGGTCAGATCGCTGTGAATTTCTTCCCGGGAGTATTTAAATTCCTTCAATTTTTCTGTATACCTTTCCAAATCGGCTAATTTTTGCTGGACGATTTCAAGCGGGGCTACCAACTGTTTACCCCCCCGGCAGATTTTTGAGTTTTTTTCATGCGTTCAATCAAATATTTGTTTTGTACCGCAATCATTGGCCTGAAATCCTGATATTCGTTAAATATTTTAAGGTAAAAGTCCAGCCACTGTTTGCGTGAGCGGCAGTATATGAGCCGGCCTTGGTGAACCACACTGAATTTAAGCAATATGGGGGCCTGGTTTAAAATAATCACGTCCACGTCATTGGTGGACAAAATTCTTATCAATTCCGTGGTCAGGTGGGCCTGGTAGCCATAAGGGTGGTCTCTGTTATCAATCATTGAGGCGTCTATTAGAAACGCCAGGTCAGTGTCGCTTAGGGGGCCGGCCTTGCCGGTGGCCTGGGACCCGAAAAGGCAGGCTAAAATAATTTCGGCCCTGGAGGCACAGAAATCATGGATCTTTTTTATATGTTCTCCTTCTATATATGTTGAGCGGGACAAAAGAAGGCACCCCTGTCATAGCGGTTTATGTTAACGGTATCTTACCATATTCTGTAACGGTGAACAACACTTACTGCAACCCCAGGCAAAGGAGAGGTTTGATGGAAAGTTTTATCCTTGCTCTTGACCAGGGCACCACCAGCTCCAGGGCCATTTTGTTCGATCACCGCGGAAGCATCCGGGGGATGGCCCAACGTGAGTTCACCCAGGTTTACCCCAGGCCCGGCTGGGTTGAACACCATCCCGGCGAGATCTGGGACAGTGTACTGGCGGTAATTGACGGAGTTTTTAAAGACACCGGCGTGTCCCCGGCGCAGGTGGCCGCCGTGGGGATTACCAACCAGCGGGAAACCACAGTGGTGTGGGACAGGAACACCGGAGAGCCGGTGTACAACGCCGTTGTCTGGCAGAGCCGCCAGACCGCCGGCATCTGTGACCGCTTGAGGGCGGCCGGGCATGAGGATATGGTCAGGGGCAAAACGGGACTTTTAATCGACCCCTATTTTTCCGGCACCAAGGTCAGCTGGATACTCGACCGGGTGGATAAAAAAAGGGAAAGGGCCGGGGGCGGCCGGCTGGTGTTCGGTACCATAGACACCTGGCTGGCCTGGAAGCTCACCGGGGGACGGGCCCACATCACCGATTACTCCAACGCCTCAAGGACGATGATGTTCGACATATACCGGCTGAGGTGGGATGACGACCTGCTGGAAATGCTGGGCGTGCCGGCGGCCATGCTGCCCGAGGTGAGGCCGTCCAGCCAGGTGTACGGGCACACCCGGAAGGATATACTGGGCCGGGAGATACCCCTGGCCGGCATGGCCGGGGATCAGCAGGCGGCGCTGTTCGGCCAGGCCTGCTTCCGGGCCGGCATGGCCAAAAACACATACGGCACCGGGTGTTTTATGCTGATGAATACCGGCCAGAAGCCTGTCCGGTCCACCCACGGGCTGCTGACAACGGTGGCCTGGGGGGTGGGGGCGGAGGTGGAATACGCCCTTGAGGGCAGCGTTTTCGTGGCTGGCGCCGCTATCCAGTGGCTGAGGGACGGCCTGAAGATCATAGAGCGGTCCGGGGACAGTGAACTGCTGGCCCGGCAGGTGGAATCCGCCGGCGGGGTGTATGTTGTTCCGGCCTTCGTCGGGCTGGGGGCGCCCTACTGGGACAGCCGGGTGAAAGGCGCGGTCTTCGGGCTGACCAGAGGTACCACCCGGAACCATATAATCCGCGCCACCCTGGAGTCCATGGCCTACCAGACCGCCGACGTGCTGGCGGCCATGGAGGCCGACTCGGGCATCGGCCTGCAGGCCCTGAGGGTGGACGGCGGAGCGGCGGAAAACAACTTCCTTATGGCATTCCAGGCCGGCATACTGGGGGTTCCGGTGGAGCGCCCGGTGGTCAGCGAGACCACGGCCCTGGGAGCGGCGTACCTGGCCGGGCTGGCGGTTGGCTTCTGGCGGAGCAGGGACGAAATAGCCGCCAGGTGGTCCCTGGACCGCCGGTTTGAGCCGCAGATAGACCCGGAAGCCAGGGAACGGCTGTTGGCGGGCTGGAAAACGGCTGTCCGGGCGGCTATGAGCTTTAAGTAAATTCCATTTAATGGGTACCCCTATTTAGCTGAAAGCAGTGCAGGGTGTCAATTTTCCAGCAGGTAAAATTCATTTCCAGGCTGCCGTCGTTGCCGTCGCAGAGCTCAAGCACAAGGGGTATGAAGTCCTGGTCTTCCCTTTGCCCGGAAAAGACCCTGATGCTGACGCGGTGCGGCGTATGGTACCGTACCTCCCCGAACCGGGGATTTTCCAGCAGTTCGCCCATACTTTCCCTGAGGCCGCTGATGATGGGGCCCAGGACGCCGTCCAGGAACCCGGGCTCCCCGGTTAAACTCATAATGGTCTCAACGTTCATTGTCTCCATGGCGTAAAACCATATGCCCAGAAAATAACCCTGTCCCTTCTTGTCCAAGGTTTCCCAGAAGGTCCTGGAATCCCCCTTTTTTACCGCTTCCAGGAAAAGGGCCGCTGTTTCGCGGGCCGGGTCGGTCCGGGAATTCTCGCTGTTAACCTGCATTTAAACACCTCCAAACCCCTAAAGCGACGTGTATATATTTTACCAGCAATTATTAAATCATACCACAGACAATTATGCGGCGGCGGCAGTTAATGGTATTTATCTGCAATGGCCGGAAATAAAAGTTTATTAGACATCACCTCCGCCACTAATATATAATTTACGGCAGGAACCGATATCGGGGAAGAGGGCCTGGTTGCCTATGTCCAAACATAACGGGGACGAGCGGGTTGTTGCCGACAGGGATAAACTTTCCCGCGTATTGAACAACTTAATGTCCAACGCGCTTAAATTTACAGATGGTTCTTGAATCTGACCAGAAAGGTTGTCCCTCCGGGGCCGGTTTCCATCTCGATAGTGGCGTTGTGCCGGGCGGCGATGCTGTAACACGAGGCCAGGCCCAACCCCGTCCCGTGTTCTTTGGTGGTAAAAAAGGGCGTGCCGACCTTCTCCAGTATGTCCTTGTTAATGCCTTTCCCCTGGTCCCTCACCGATAAAAACACCTCTTTGCCCACCGCAAAAGTTTTTATGGTCAGATTTCCGCCGGGGCCCATTGCTTCCAGGCCGTTCCGCACCAGGTTGAGAACCAGCTGGTTGATTTCTTTCTCGTTCAGGAGTAAATCCGGAACACATCCCAACTTTACGGTGATATCTTTGTTGGAGTTCATCGCGTCGGCCGTGATTAACGGGTCCAGCGCCTTGATTATGGAGTTGAGGTTCTGTAGTTTTAAATCTTCCGGCCTGTTCCTGGCCAGCGCAAGAAATTCGGTAATGATGGCATTTGCCCGGTCCAGTTCGCCGATCATCAGGTCGAAATATTCATGGTATTTCCGGCACTCTGCTTTATCCCCCAACACTTGCAAAAGGCCGCGTATGGTGGTCATCGGGTTCCTTATTTCGTGGCCGATACCGGCGGCCATCTGCCCCACCAGGTTCAGCCATTCCAGGCGGGCCAGTTCCTTATGGACTTGCCGGCGTTCGGAGATGTCGCGCACCGTGCTCAGGTAATTCCCGCCGGGCAGAACGGTGGCGTTGATTTCGGCCGGGATAAGCTTGCCGCCCTTTGCCCACAGCGTTATTTCACTGAAAACGAATCCATCCTGCAGCAGCCTGGCGAAAACCGGCAGGAGGGCGTCACGGCTGTCGGGACGCTGTATGTTCCGCAGTTCCATCTGCAGGATCTCCTCCAGTTCATAACCAAGCATGCGGCAGGCCGCGGGATTGGCCTCGATGAACCGCCCCTCCGGGGTAACCACAAAGACGGCGTCCCGTGAATGCTCGGTAAGGAGGCGGTAGCGTTCCTGGCTTTCCCGGTCCAGTTTCTCTGCTTCGGCAAGCCTCCGGCGCACCTCCGCCAATTCGCTGATGAGCTGCTCTCTTGATTTTTCCTCATCTTTCAACACGGAGCTCCCCCTTAAAAAACTTCAAAAAGGGAAATGGCTCAGCTTATGTAGACATTATACACGCTTAGCCATGGGTTATTATGTCGAATACGGCCAAATAACAATATTTAATAGTGTCTTTGAATCCGGGACTTTGGCAAGCTGGAAATACTGGCCGCCGAACAGCCGATGTGGCCTCCGTTATCATTGCCAATTCCGGATTTTAAGGAGGGCAAAGCACTGTCCGGGTAGAAACATTATTCAGAAAATGTGAACTGGGGGAGTAATGATGAAAAAAGCGGATGGGCTTTGCTATCTTCCGGCGGCCGAACTGGCCGGCATGATCCGGGAAAAAAAGGTTTCCCCGGTGGAGGTGGTGTCGGCTTTTCTGGACAGGATTGACAGGATAAACCCGGTGATCAACGCATACTGCACTGTGGCGCACGATACGGCCCTGGCCGCCGCCAGGGAAGCCGAACAGGCGGTGATGTCGGGGACGGCCTGCGGGCCCCTGCACGGGGTCCCCGTGGCCATTAAAGACCTGACCTCCACGGCGGGAATCAGGACCACTTACGGGTCCAAAATATTTGAAAATCATGTCCCCTCCAGGGACTCGGTGTTCGTTGAAAGGGTGAAAAGGGCGGGGGGGATAATACTGGGCAAGACGAACACCCCGGAGTTCGGCCACAAGGCCGTCACCGACAATGTGCTGTTCGGACACACCAGGAATCCCTGGAACCCGGATCGGGTGGCCGGTGGATCCAGCGGCGGTTCGGCGGCCGCGGTGGCGGCCGGCCTGACCCCCCTGGCCGAGGGCAGCGACGGAGGCGGTTCGGTGCGCATCCCTGCCGCCGCCTGCGGGGTCTACGGTTTTAAGCCGGGCTACGGCAGGATACCCATGGATGCCATTTCTACCCGTTTTTCCTCGGTTTCTCCTTTTCTGCATTTCGGAGTAATCACCAGGAATGTTACCGATGCCGCCCTGTTTCTTTCCGTGGTTTCGGGGCCGGACAGCCGTGACCCCTTTTCCTTGCCGGATACCGGGGAGGATTTTGTTTCCAGCGCCCGGGGGGAGTCCGGGGGGCTGCGCATAGCCTTCAGCCCGGACCTGGGGTATTTTACCGTGCACAGCGAGGTGAGGGAGGTCGTCCGGAAGGCAGTGGGTGTTTTTACCGATGCCGGCTGCATCGTAGAAGAGGCGGACCCCGGATTCAGCAATCCCGCCGAGACCGTGCTGGGGGTCTTCAACATGCTGTGGTGCGTCCATTACGCGGCTTTTTACAAGGGATTCCTGGAGCAGTGGGGACAGTACATGTCTCCGGGAGTCAAGGCCATGATCAGGGTGGGCGCAGGGATATCCGCGGTGCAGTACAAACAGTTTGATCTGATGAGGCAGGAAGCCTGGGACAAAATCGAGGGACTGCTGGCCCGGTACGATCTTATCGTTACCCCCACGTTGGCGGTTCCGGCCTTTGAGATTGGCCCGCCCGGCCCCAACGAAATAGAGGGCCGGCCCGTAGACCCGTACAGCGGGTGGTACCTTACCTACCCCTTCAACCTGACCGGCCATCCGGCTGCCTCGATACCATGCGGGCTCAGCGAGGATGGCCTGCCCATCGGACTGCAGATCATCGGCCCGCGCTTTGGTGAACCGGTGGTTTTGAGGGCTTCGGCGTTGTTTGAAAAAGCCGGGCCGTGGCAGGACAAAAAACCGGGCATTGCTCAAGGGTAATAAAGAGGTCTATCGTTTCCTGATCTCCTGCCAGGCGTCCCTGGCCCGGTTGACCATGTAAGGGTAGCTCTTTTTTTCCGGGTGCTGCGTTATCCTGACGAACCAGTTGACGGCGCCCCTTTCATCCCCCAGGATAAGATGAAGCTGCCCCAAAAGGAACATCAGGTTCATCTCCTCCTTGGGGTTTTCCACGGGGTCTTTCTCAAAGGACCGGGACAGGTGGTACAGGGCTTTATCCAGGCTCTGGCGCTCCGGCTGCTGCATGTTCTGATAGCGGTACAGCCAGCCCAGCTTCAGGAACAGCTTGCCCATGGTGGAATCGTCGGCGCCCCTAAGGCGCTGGCATTCTATGGCCAGCTTAAAGGTTTCCACGGCGTCTTCCAGGGTTCTTGAAGCGCAGTAGTTTGTACCCTGCCACAGCCCGGATAGCGCCCTGGCCATGCCTTTCTTCAGGTCAACTTTTACCGGGCTGTAGGTTGAATTGTTGAACGAGTACCCGCACCTGGGGCAGACATTGATTTCGTAATATAGGGGGTTTACAGTTCTATAGTACATGCAAAAATCTTCATCGGTTTTTTCCACCATTATGTGTTTCTGGCGGGGCTTTAGCGTCTGAAAGCGGGTGGAGCACAGGGGGCAGGTGTATTCTTTCTTGAAAAAGACACCATTGGTGTCCGGCCCTTCTTCCTGGTCTTCCGGGGTAATTTCCTGGTTTTCCTCGCTGATTGACGGGGTAATGTCCTCCTGTTTGATATTGGGATTTTTTACGGAGTACGTTTCGGGAATCTCCAGCCCGGATGACAACAATATTCTCAGCAGGCTGTCCTCCCGGATCAGGGCTTCCCGGGCCCGGCTGCCCATAAATTTTATGTAGTTCTTGGAGAATTCCGGGTTATCCCTGATGGCTGAATGCAAGGTCAGCCTGTCTATGCAGATCACCACCGAATTTTCGGCCGCCCGCAGGCCCGCCACGATAGGGGACCCCTCCAGCACGTAAGCCTCTCCGAATATCTCTCCCCTGGTCAGGGTCTGCAGGACAATTTCAGTGTCATCATCAATTTTTTTGTACAATTCCAGTTTGCCCGAGGCCACAATGAAGAGGCTGTTGCAGTGCTTGCCCTCATCCAGGACAGGCTTGCCCTTGTTGAATTTCAGGGATCCCGCGTTTTCAGCCAGCCTTGCCAGGAGGACCGGCCCGAGGTTTTGAAACAGGGGGATAGCTTTGAAGAAGTTCATAACCACATCGGTGTTCAATTTTTGTCACTCCCCGTTACTTTGGAAAGAATAACCGTATTTATTCTAACATAAGTTTTGTATAATTACTTGCTTTATATTTGCATTTTTTATTAAGTAATTGCTCTGTAAAAGTATGTAAGTCAAAGCTGTTCTTAACTGCATTGACCCATTATTTTGGTAATTACTCGGGCCGCAGTACCAATTGAGGCAGGAATTTGGCCCGTTTTAGCCAATAAATTTGATAGCAGTGGGTGGGAGTGATAATCATTTGTATAAGCTCAAGTTACTGGCTGTTTTGATGATAGCAGCAATTCTTGGCGGCTGTGGCCACGCCAGCGCTTCGGGAGACGGCCCTAAAAAGGCGGCTGAAACGGCGGCCGCCGCCACCCGGAAGGCGATCAGGCCGGCTTTACTGCGGCTGGAGGATATTGGCCCGGGGGGAGCATACCAGGGCGAAGAAAGTTTAAAAAAGCTCCGGGTCATTGCAGACTACCTGTACCAGGAAGGGGTCCCCTTCCACCTGGCGCTGATTCCCCGCATGGTAATCCCTGCTAAAGGCTACGATGTGAAAATTACCGATGACAGCCCCTACGTGAAAGATTTTGTGGCCACCGTGAAATATATGGAGAGCCGGGGGGGAATTCCGGGTGCCCACGGGTATACCCATCAGAACGGCAATACCCCCAGCGGAGCAGGCTTTGAGTTTTTCGATCAGTCCAAGAATCCATCGGTGCCCGATACTTACGAGTATGCCGGGGACCGCATCGAAAGTGCTGTGATGCTTTTTGAGAAGGCCGGAATCACCCCTGCTTTTTGGGAAACACCGCATTACACCGCCTCGATCAAGCAATACCCGGCCTTTGAGGAGCAATTCGGCCTGCTTTATGAGAATGTACACCGCAAGCTGGCCTTTAACCATAAAGTCTTTGACCGTGTGGGCGACGGATACCGGGGGTTTATTACCGTTCCCACGCCCCTGGGGTATGTCGGTGCGGATGGCGATGCCGAAAACATGGTAAAGAGACTTGCCTATATAAAGGATAAGGACCTGGCTTCATTTTTTTATCACCCCGTCAGGGAGTTTAACTATATACATAAAACCCGGAAAGACGGGGGAGAAGTTGTTTACACCTACGATCAGAACTCCCCGCTGCATATTCTTATAAAAGCTTTTAAAGACAGGGGATACACCTTCGTTTCCGTCTATTCCCTGGTGCATTTTATCCCCGCCCAGCGGATGGAGGGTCTTCCCTTCAGGGAGGGTGATGAAGTTTTTGCCGGCCAGTTTGAACCGGGTGACAGGGAGGAGATTTTGGTCTTTAACAAGGGCAGCAGCCTGTGGCGCCTGTATAAATACACCGCCGCGGGACATTCCCCGAGAAAAGCTGCGGCCTTTGCCGACCGGGGGATCTGGCTCCGGGGCCGGGCGCCGGAAAACAATGCGGTAACCCTGGTGGCGGACTTTAACGGGGACAAAAGGGACGATCTGATAGTATTCAGCCCCGGCCGGGAGACCTTTACGCTGGCCGTAAACAGAGGCCAAAAACTGGTTCCGGAGGGAGATACGACCCTCACCCCGTCCGGTTCAAAATCACTGCGCCCCCTGGCCGGGGATTTCAACGGGGACGGCCTGGCCGATGTGGCGTTATATGACAGGGAGAACCAGAGCATCGGGCTGGCCTTCTCCACCGGGGAGGGTTTTAAGCCGGTGGCCTGGCAGTATATCGACCTGCTGAAAAGGGACGGCCAGAAGCTGCTGCCCGGGGACTTTAACGGGGATGATAATTGCGATATCGCCGTACTGGACACCGAAAACGGTGAGTGGAGGGTATTATTAACCGGACCGGCGGGAGACTTTACCGTTAGTGAGCCTTGGCTGGCCAGGTGGGGGTCCGGGGGCGAATGGCTGCCCTTTGCCGCCGATATTAACGGGGATGGCAAATGCGACCTGGTTATCTATAACCGGACGGGGAACTGGCAAATGGCCGTTTCCGACGGCAAAGGGTTTGTCCCCAGGGGGGAATTCGGGCCCTGGGGTGGCAGCGAGAAAGGGGTGCCCCTGGTGGCCGATTTAAACGGCGACGCCCGGGCGGATTTGCTAATCATCGACGGTTTTAAGGGAAAATATAATCTGGACACAGCGATATCGGTGTTTGGAAAATAGGGATAACCCCTAATCCCTATCACTTTATAAGCTTAAGTAAATACTCGCCGCCGTGGAATTCAACACTGATACTCCACCCCAGTGTGGCGGCCAGCCGGGACACGTTTTCTTTGGCGGCGCTGCTGTCCACCAGCACCTCCACATGTCCTCCCCCGGCCCTTTCCAGGGCTTTTTTGGTCAGCAGCACAGGCTCCGGGCACAAAAGCCCGCGGGCGTCAACCTTTACTTCCAAAATTAACACCTCCGGCAACCGAACTTGATCTGTAGCTTCCCATGGCGCCCACCAGCAGCACAGCGGCAAGGCCTATTACCGTGGCGATCTGGCCGGCCATGGGAACGCCTTTGGGGCCCGCGGCCAGGCCAAAATTGTGGGCGAAGGCCGCCCCGGCGATAAAACCGGCAATTGTAATGGCACAGTCGGTATTTCCCTCGCCGGCGGCGATTAACTGCCTCAACGGGCAGCCGCCGAGCAGGGTGGAAGCCGTTCCCGCCAGGGCCATGCCCAAAAAGTTCCATACCCCGTCGGTATGGGCTATGGGCTGCCCCGCGAAGCCAATTTTAAAGGTTCCTGCGGCAATGTTTGCCGCCAGCGCAAACAACAGGAGGGAAAAGAACCCCACCAGCAGGTGCGTGTCTTTGAACAGTATAAAATCCCTGATGCCCCCAATCATACAAAACCGTGACCGCTGGGCCAGAATTCCCACAACAAGCCCGGCGGCGGCCGAGACTGTTACCGGGGCGTGCATTGACCCGGGGCCGCTTTTGCCGGCAAAAAAGAATGACGTTCCTGATAATAACAGTATGATAATGATGATGGCGACAGAGGGGAATATGTAGCCGTTGACACTGTGCAGGCCGCTTGTCCTCCCCAGGCTGAACCCCCTGTTTAAAAACTGGATGCCGGTAAAAACACCCGCAATCAGCCCCAATATGCCCACGCCGGCGTTCAAGTCCCCGCCGGCCAGCCGCAGTACCGCGCGGACAGGGCAGCCCAAAAATACGAGCATCCCGATCATGGCCGTAAAGGCCAGAAAAAACCGGGCAAAGGGACTGGATCCCCCGACGGCTTTAAATTCTCCGGTAAAAAGAGCAGCCAGGAAAGCGCCCGCGATCAGCCCGAAAATCTCCGGACGCATGTACTGGACCGCCTCGGTCCGGTGAAAGCCCAGTCCACCGCTGATATCCCTGAGAAAACAGGCTATACAATAACCCATATTGGGGGGATTGCCGTACTTCACCAGCAAAACGGCAATTAAACCCAGTACCCCTCCCGTTACTGCCACCAGTATTTTTTTGTTTTTCATGGGACAACCTCCCATATAAAATTGTGGAGGGGAGAAGTCGGAATCGAACCGGACTCCAGCCCGGGTCGCGGGCCGGCCGACAGGTTTGCAGCCTGTGGGGGGACCATCCCCTTTCTCCCCGCTTTATAAATATATTAATTAACAAACCAACAATTCCTTTATGTGTTACATAAAACATTTTTATGGAGCAGGATTGGCGGAAAAGCATTTCTTATTGACGGGCGGCGATCAGGCGATAGTAAAAATAGAAGAAGTAAAACAACCGGGCAAAGCCGGTACAGTGACGGTATATCCTCTCCCGTCCCCGTTCCACTCCGGAATGACCTTAAATCTGCGCTGCATTGCTTTATTCCTCCCTTCTTTTGGGGAAGCGATTCCAGTTTTTAACATTTAAAGCAATATAATTGCGACAGGGGTTATATAAAAGTTGGCCTTTTACCGATATGGGTTTCGAAAAGGGTAAAATATACTCAAAACTAAAGGCCCCGATCCCTCGGAGCCTTGATTTTACTGGTGGGGATGACTGGTTTCGAACCAGTGGCCTCTTGAATGTGAGTCAAGCGCTCTCCCGCTGAGCTACACCCCCAATAAATTTAGGTACTTATTCGAAAACTCGCAAACGAGTCTCCATGCTGCTTGTGGCTTGGGGATTTTTTGTTTCACCCCCAAAATCTTTGACAATCTTCACATGGCAATAATAAGTGATATTTTGCAATATCAAACG
>JBMOPD010000058.1:0-40749 GCA_049323615.1 Bacillota bacterium
TGGACGCGGCGTTCGAGGGCGGTCGGCTTCCGTCGGCAAAGAGCTTTAGAGACTGTTCAGTCGCAGGTCGGGTTCGCGAGTGCGATGTCTTCTCCAATGCGCCATAAAGCTATTATGGGGTTTGTATTCAAACCAAAGGTTACTTTAGTACTTTAAATCGACATATACTTTCTTTAACGGTAAAAAAGCCGCCCTCCGGGCGGCAGAACCCAGAACCCAGAATTCAGAATTCAGACCCTCATGCCGTAAAATACGGTACCACGGACAATGAAAATCTGTGGCCGGGGGTGCGGTTTTCAGTCCGGGCTTTCGATCCTGCGGTTGAACCGGCTCTATGCTCGTCGCTTACGGTCATGCCGACCGCCCTCAACTCAGCGTCCTGCTTCGGTTCGTGCTTCCGGCTGCGTCCTGCAGCCGGACCGGCATTCCGTACGCTCTGTCGCCAAGAGCCGGATAACAACCTCCGGTATTTACGCTCCGGCCTGAAAGGTCCTCCCCCCTCCGTACACTCCGGCTAGAAATTGGTTATTTTTATTCTGTCTCCTGACCCGTAAGGTTTTCAAGGTGGAATGTATTCCCTACCAGCTCCCTGAACCTGTCCGGGTAGTCGGTGATTATCCCGTCCACCCCCAGGTCCAGAAACCGTTTCATGTCCTCTATTTCATTTACTATCCAGATTAAAACGAGGTATCCCGCCTTTTTGGCGGAATTTACCAGCCTGGGTGTGGCCACGTGAAAGGGCCCGTAACGCTCAGGAATTTCAAAGGAAAATACCCGGGGCCTGTACAAAGGGCCAAAAGGCAGACGACCCAAAAAACAAAACAGCGCAACCTGGCAGACCGAGGCAGAAAGGGCAACCCCGGCCCTGTCAACCGACCTGAAGCGGCGGACCACCCGGTGGTAAACTGAAGCTACCAAAACCCTTTTTGCCAGACCGTATTTTGTTATCAGCCCATAAAGCTTCTTTTCCAGGGACGGGCGGCATTGTTGAATTTCAATATTGAAAAATGCCCCGGGAAGCTGTTCAAATACCTCTTCCAGAGTTGGAACGGTAATGCCCCTGCCGCGCCAGGGATATGTTTTCCCTTCATCAGGGGTAAACCGGTATCCGGCGTCAAGCCTTTTCAGCTGTTCAAGAGTAAGTTCCCTTACCTTTCCTGTTCCGTTGGTTGTGCGGTCAACAGTCTCGTCGTGGATTACCACCAGATGTCCGTCTTTACTTTCCCAGACATCCATTTCCAGCATGTCTGACCGGTACTGGTAAAAAGCCGTCCTGAAGGCCTCCAGGGTATTTTCCGGGCAAAGCCCGGAACCCCCGCGGTGGGCGATAAGCAGGGGTTTTCTCCCGTTATTTCCTCTCATCACAAAAACCCTTTCGATGAGGTAGCTGTCACTGTCAGCCATCAGCAGTTGGAAGCTGTTTTCATTCTCTGATGGCGCCGCTTTAGCGGCATGGGCAACTACCCTATTATACGTTTTTACGGCTCAATAGGTTATAAGAAGTCAGGGATTGGGGGTTAGGGATTAGAGGGGGGAGAATAAAAATTTTGGAGGCCGGTTTTACACCGTTCCCGGCTTGGAAATAATCATCTTGCTGGCCCTGGCCGCGGCCACCGGCTGCCCGCTGTCATCGGTGATACGGCACTCCATAAAGCAGGACCGTTTGCCCAGTTTCAAGACCCATGCCTCAATTAAAAGCTTGCCTTCCGATACGGATTTTAGCACAGATATATTGATATCGGTGGTGACTGCCACCTTGTCCTTGGGCAGTGCGCTGGTGGCGGCAACAAAGGTGGCAATTTCACACATGGTATGGTAAATTCCCCCGTGCACCACCCTGTAGGGACCCATGATATTCGGAGTAACGGGCATTTCAATGATACACCGTCCCTCAGCGCAGCTCTTTACCTCAAAACCAAGAAATTGGTGGTAGGGAATGTCTTTCATGGAATATAAAAACTCCAGAATGTCTTTGTCCATACTTCCTCCCGAAATACTTTTAAAATTTAATATTAGTTTTCTACACAAATCCGGTTCATCCTTCTACTGTCACAACCCACCCCCCGGGGACCGGGCAAAAAATTAAACCCTCCGAAGCCGGAGGGCCGATTCTTTTTGTATCTTTTATTCCGGATTCTGGCTCCTGAATTCTGAATTCCGACAGCCAGTTCACTCCGGGAAGATTATACAATTTCTACGGTCCCGCCGTCTCCGCTCAACCTGTACCTGGCTGCGCTCAACTCCCTGGTTATGTTAATGCGGGAGGAACCAATCTGTATTATGGATCCCGGCAGGGTCTTGTTAACCTTGACGGTATTTTTTGACTTGACCCTCACCAGGGGAGGGGCGCCCAGGTTGCTTCCCAGTTCGTCAATTTCAACATTGCCCTCGCTGAATATTTCCCCGCCTTTGAAAGGCCCGGTTATTTTCACGTCCCCACCGGCATAGATGGTGGTATTTACACACCCCTTGCCGGTAACGACCACTTCTCCGGAACACTTGATGGTTGAGCCGTGGGCGGAGTTTACGGTTACCCTGGTCTTCTGGGACTCCTGGGAATTCATGATGTCCACCGCTTTAGACAGGTTATGCATCATTTCCTTGAAATCCTCCTGATTAAACTGCAACCCGGTAAGAATCTTGACTGATTCAACGGCGTCGGCAACCTCGAAGGGAAGGTTGAACGTTTTCGTGGTCACCAGTTGCTTGGCATTTGCCCTCAGGTTTTTAAAGCGGTTTTCAATTAAACTGTTAACCACCACTGAAAAAGAAAGCTTTTCCACATTGGACATTTTCCCCCGCAATTGTTCCATCATCTGAACCAAATTGGTCAGGTCGGCGTATATATCCTGGATAAGGTACTTGATTTTACCGCATTCCACAATCCCTATCCCCGCTGTTATGTCACTGCTGATTACGTTTTTCTGTACCAACAGGCTTTCGCCACAGAGAACACGGGCGCCGGTCACTATCCCGCCTACCTTTACATTGCCGGAAGCCTCCAGGGTCATGGTTTCGGTTACATTTCCGGTGACAATGACATCCCCCTTAAATCTGATATTCCCTGTTTTCATGCACACATCACCGGCCACGGTGTAGGAGGGCTCAACGCTGATAAGAACCGTATTGCCGGCCACTTTGGCTACCGGCCGGCCCTGGATAGTAGAATAGGCCCTGTCTTCGGTGGTGTCCAGCTTTACACCCTTGCCGGCCACTATCCTGGCCTCCTTGGGTTGGGGAGGCAAAACCACTTCTCCGGTCACCGCTTTTCCTGCTTCACCGTTTTGCGGAGGGAACCTTTGGGCCAGCAGTGTTCCCTCATTCACCGAAATCAGCTTGCTGGTTTCCCTGTAATCAACGGTCACACTATCTATATCAACAGCACTTTCCTCTTTCTTTTCCCATAAAATTTCCACCCAGCCGTTTTTCCCCGGAACAGGCGGGTCCCCCTTGGCGATAATCATTACCTCGCTGGGCCTGGCCGAGGCGCACAGATCCACCACATCCTCAAATATACCGTAGACCACCCCGCTGTTCTTAAGAGCCTGGACAATCTCGTCCCTGGTGGTTTGTTCCACGCTGAGGATCCTTATGGTGGCCGTCAACTTGTCCCTGGAAACATCAATCTTGATATAATCGGGCATTGTCGTTACCTTCTTATGAAAGTAAAAATATAATGGTATTTTTATATATTATCACAAAAATTGTTATAAAAGTCTACCAAAAAATAACTTCGGTATTTTAAAAGGCTTGTGATCTTAAAAACAAATTAATATATCATTCTACAACTCAATTTTATAAATTAGTTTTATAATAAAGTTTATAGCAAAAAAAAAGCCCGGGTTCGCCGGGTAATACAAAATACAGGTGTTATAATATCCAATGCTGAGAAACAAAATGTTTCTCTTTAAATCAGCCTCAGGTAAACCTGAAAGGTCTATCCCCGGTGCTGCTGCAGCCGCAGTTGTTCCGGACAGATTCCTCCTTCACCTTGTCGCTGCCGCAAACAGGGCACTTAATTTTTCCCGGTTTGACAAACAAATATTGTACATTGAAATAATTTTTGCACTCATCGCATTTATAACTGATCCTCGCCACTGTTTCACCACCTTTAAACCACCTTTAACTTATTTAATTCGCCGCTTCCTTCTGTACTTCCTCTTTTATATTTTCAGACGCCTTTCTGAATTCTCTCAACCCTTTACCCAAAGACTTTCCCACCTCGGGAAGTTTTCCGGGACCAAAGATCACCAGGGCGATAATCAGTATCAGAATAAGCTCCCAGGGACCCATGCCGAACATAATAATAAACCTCCTTAGTTTATAATCTATACCGCTGATAATGGCCGCCAGTGTAACAACTGCTAAGAGGTCCGATTTTTAAAAAGTAACTCAAGCCTGGATACCCACGGCCATTTCCTTCTCCATCTCTCTTCTTTCTTTCCGCCATACCAGGTAAGAAACCCATATGCTCAGTTCATACAGCAGGTAAACAGGCACCGCCATCATCAACTGGGAAACCACATCCGGACCGGGAGTCAGTACGGCAGCCGCCACCATTACCAGCAGCAGTGCGTATTTCCTGTTCCGGGAAAGGGCTGCCGGGCGGATAATCCCCAGTTTTCCCAGGACGTACACCACCAGGGGCATCTCAAAGGCCAGGCCAAAGGGGATAAAAAACGCCACTGTAAAGGACAGGTATTCCCCCACCGTGATCATGGGCTTCAGGCCTTCACCGGCCATCAGCAGCAGAAACCGGACCGCCGCCGGAAACACCGTGAAATAGGCAAAGGAAAGTCCGGCGGCAAAGAGTAAAATCGACAAAGGCACCAGCACCGCGGTCATTCTTCTTTCCGCTTTAGTCAGCGCCGGCCATACAAAACCCCAGATTTGAAATACTATCACCGGAAAGGAAACAACGAAACCGGCCAGCAGGCTTATTTTTATCTTGGTCATAAATATTTCGGTGACCCTGATGGAGATAACGGGAACATCCAGATTCCTGACCGGTCCGGTAAGAAACTGGAACAGCCAGTCGCCCCAGGCAAGGAAGATGACAAAGGAACCGGCCAGCAACGACAGCCCCGAGACAATGAACACTTTTCTCAAATCCTTCAGATGGCCCTGCAGGGGCATTATTTCCTCAGCCACTGTTTACTCACCCTTCCCCAAAAGGTATTGTGCCAACTCCCTACGCCATCCGGAGGTCATTTTTTTCTTCAGTTAAAGGCTGGTCTTTGCAGAGTTCTTTGGCCAGCAGCCTTTCATACCACAAGCAGTGCCGGTGTTTACAATAGTCCAGATCCACCTTGCCGGTGAACATACCCCGGATCAGCGGCCGGTTTGCTTTGAAAAGAAATGCCGCCAGGTGCGCCAGGATGCCGAAAATCAGCAGCATGGAGGCAAAGGTGTGAATGTTGTTTACCCAGATCAGAAACGGGCCGGAAAAACTGACCGGGGGCAGGTTTTTGATCACCTTGATAATTCCGGTGAGGGATATCAAAATGATGAGAGAACCGATAAAGGTGTAGGCCAGTCTCTGTTCGGCCACATACTTGTCGCAGGGAGGCTCCTTGCCGCCAAATATCATGGATTTGATGATCTTTAGGGACTCACCGACATCCCCCCGCCGCGGCAGTATGTCAAAATCCTTCCTGATCAGGTGGAAGACTATATGGTAGATCACCGCCGTCAAAAACAGGATAGCCGCGATATAATGAATGACAACGGTAACCGAATAGTCCGCCGACCAACCAAGGCCGGGAAAATCCACCACCCGGTAGCGCTTATACATGGGCATCTGCCCGAAACCGCTGAAGATCAGGACAAGTGTTGAAATAGCTATGGACCAGTGTACGAACAGTACTGAAAAGCCGTGCCTCTGAACCTTATTCACCCGGCGTAAAATCTTTTCACCCACTGTTAGCCCTCCTTCATGGTCTTATAGGCAGCATACCCGGCAGCCATGGCCCCGGCCACGGGAGCCACCAGTATCCCGGCCGCAATTCCGTTGGCCGTATCAAGGAAATTACCCACCCCTGCCGGCATCAGGGGAAATCCCGGGGCGCTTGGGTCCGGCTGCCTCGATTTTTGATCCTGCAAAGCCTTATTTATTTTGTCAAAGGGCGCCGGAGAAACGTAGAAGGTTGACGTTCCACCGTTTTCTTTATCCCCGTAAACATAGCCCCCTATTTCCGCGGCCCTCTTTTGGGCCATCTCCCTCACGGCGTCAACCTCGCCGAAAACTATGGCCTTTCTGGGGCAGGCCTCCACACAGGCCGGTTCCCTGCCTTTTTTAATCCTGTCGTAGCAGAGGTCGCATTTGTACATTACCCCCGCTCCCAGGTACTGGGGAGCAAGTTTCATATACAGCCCCACCCCCGCCTGCCTGGCCGGGATTCCCCACGGGCAGACATCCCGGCACTTGGCCCCACCAAGGCAGAGGTCCTTGTTGATCAGCACCGGCCCCTCCGGACTCTTGTACTGCGCCCCGAAGGGACAGAGATTGGCGCAGGGAGGGTTGGTGCAGTGCATACACCTTCTTGGTATAAAAATTTCTTCTGTTTTTCCGTTATGTTCCACCGACACCTTCTGCACAAAGGTCCAATTATAAGGAGTCAGGCGGTTGGTCAGTTCTTTTTTGCCCTGCCAGTCCTCCTTTTTCTTATTGGGCCAGTAATACGGGATTTGATCCGAAGGTAGCGGATTGGGAAACCTGGACCTGTTCTCCTCCCTGCAGGCGGTTACGCACAGGGGCACCTTTTGCCCCTTGCACCCGTCACATTTTGTTAAATCGTAAAATGTTCCTGCCTGGGAAGAAGAAGCGGCATAGGCCAGTTTCGTACCCCCGCCCAAAACCAGGCCGGCGGCCATCCCCGAGGCCAATGTTCGCTTAACAAACTGCCTTCTCGTCAGACCGGGCATTTTATCCCCCCTTGCAACATGGTGGTACCCCATGGGGTTGTATGCAAACCAGTAAGCGGGTATAATTTTTAGGTTGATTGATTAGCCTGGCGATATTGATATATAGCTCCTCAATGTCCCTTATACCCCTTGGGGTATTATAGCAAAAGCATAGCATGGCGTTTGCCCTGCTGTCAATGCCTCATCTGCTAAAAATATAAATTAGAGGATTGAACTGTATTTTTTATACCCCTAGCGGTATAAGGCATGAGGGAACAGCAATTTTCTGGATTTTAACCAGGCGCCAGGTTATTGGGCTGATCGGATTGAATCCCCGGACTACCTTGGAAACCACCATTAAAAAAATTTTAATTCCATAAATAATGTTACGGAAAATGCGCAAAATAATAGCACGGGTTCGTGATGGCCGAGCCCAGACTGGTACAGGGTCAAAAAGGCTCTGTATCAGTCGGCCAAAGATTAATACCGGGTCATAGAGGCTCGGTATTAGTCGGCGGGAAGACTGGTGAATGTTCCGGCAGGCTGTATTGCAGTCCGAACGACTGCAATGCGGTCGTAAGGGATGTTCACCGGTCGAGCTAAGATTACCATGGGTGTCGAAACACCATAAAGGGTTATAGAGGTCTGTAGTGGTCGAGAGATCATTACAGGCTTCCAAGATATCCATGGTAGTCAAGCAAAGATTATTACGGGTGTCGTAACGGTTCTCGGCAGCCGAAAGGTTGTCGGGATCTGCGCAGATACTCGTAATGGTTGTAGCGCAGGTCATCCCGGGCTCATGACATAGGGGCCGCCAATGCTGAATTGGCGGCCCCTAGTTATTCTGGGGAACCAAAAGTGAAACAAGAGGCCTCCAATCAGATGTTGGGGCCTCTTGCTTTTAAAGAGTCTTAAAATCCCAGGTTTTCACCGACGATAATGACCACAAATTCCGGAATACCGGCCGGTTTAACCTCGGTAACGATGGTTACCCTGCAGAAACGGGCCGGGGGGGAACAGTCCGCGCAAAAGGTTGTTTTGACGCATGGGGTGGGCAGGTTCAGCCGGTAGAAGTTCATCGGCGCAGCCTCATTTTTAATCCTGCCGATGGCCGCTTCCTGGTCCCTGACAACCTTGTTTATCCCCGCCACCACGATTACCTTTTTAGGGCCGAAGATCATGGAGGCCGCCCTGTTTCCCGAGCCGTCTATATTTACCAGGTGCCCCTCCGAGGTCACGGCATTGGAACTGGAAAGAAACACATCCGATGTCAGCTGCTTGCGGCGGATTTCATCCACCTCCGCCGGGTCAAGCCCCTGCTGCCAGTGGTCGTACACCGTGTGGCCCTTCTTTTTCAGGATTTCCAGTATGTTTATCTCCCTTAACGTAACAGATCCGCCCGCGCCCACAGTGGCTCCGGCGGGAATTCTTTTCAGTATCTCTTCAACCGCCTGCTCCCTGCCGGGTACGTACAGGGCCTCAAAAAGATTTTTATTCAGGGCCGCCACAACCTTTTTGGCCCTTTCCTCATAAAATGGCTTCATGTCGGTCATATGAACCCCCCTCTGGTTGAAAAATTATTTGGCAGTATATAGTTATGGAGTTTAATTTCCACAAAGGGGGTGGTTTTTCCTCCCCGGCCCGCTGATATGGCGACCCGGGGGCACCAGACGGAGAGAAACGGCCAAATCCGCCAACCCCTCGTCGAAAAGGCTGCCGGTTTGCCCCCGGTATACTATCCTGCCCCCGTTTACAACCACAACCCTGCCGGAAAAATAATTGATCTCGGAGTAATCATGGGTAACAAAAAAAGTAGTTATCCCGTTTTCCCTGACTATTCCGCATTGTTAAAAACTGTGGTATTGAGAAGCAGTGGCTCCTGAAAAACCACTGCCATCCGCCGCCTGAAGGAAAGGGCGTTTCTGCCGGTGACCGGTTCCCCCATAAAACTGATCTCACCGGAAGAGGTGGGGATGAGCAGGTCCAAAACCAGCAGAAGAGTGGTTTTACCGGCCCCGTTGGGTCCCACCACCGATCCTGGCGTAAAATTCGGCGGCTTCCCGCTCACCGGCCAGGGCAATCCGGATGGCCTCCTCAAAATGCTGGCAGGCTGGAATCTGGTATTCGGTTTCCGGCGGGTAAAAACTTTCACTACTAGCCACTAAATTTTACAGTGATATAATAGACACTGAGGTGTATCTGCATTGAATTCAGCCAAAACCTTGATCAACGCCTTTATCGGCCTTTTAATTATAGTTTTCACTGGAAACTCCGGCGCTGGTAAATAGCTGATTGCTAACAGCTAAAAGCTGATAGCTGGTTCAAGAAAGGTATGGTGGCCTCCCAATGGCTGTCCGGATAAGTAAACCGGCCCTGGCCTGGGTGATGTACGACTGGGCGGACTCTGCCTTCGCCTGCACCATAATGGCGGCGGTGCTGCCGATTTTTTTCAAGGACGTGGCGGCGGCGGGGCACCCACAGGCATCTTCCTTCTGGGCTTACACCCAATCCCTTTCCATGCTGGCAGTGGCCCTCATGGCCCCGGTGCTGGGAGCCATCGCCGACCAGTCCTTCGCCAGAGTTAAGTTTATGCGCTTTTTTGCCTACCTGGGCATAACCGGCACAGCCCTTTTGTTCCTGGTGGATAAGGGTGACTACGTGTTGTGCTCGCTGTTTTATATCATGGGGGCTATCGGTTTTTACAGCGCTAATGTATTCTACGACTCCCTCCTCTCCCGGGTTGTGCCCGCGGAAGAAATGGACTGCCTCTCAGCAAAGGGATATGCCATGGGTTATCTGGGCGGAGGGCTGCTGCTGGCCATAAACATGGCCAGCATAATGTTTCCCGGGGCATTTTTCCTGCCCGATACCCTGTGGGCCACCAAAATAACCTTTCTCACCGTTGCCCTCTGGTGGTTTGTCTTTTCCCTTCCCTTTTTCAGGCATGTAAGGGAGGAGAGGGAACCGGTCAAAATCAATTTCCACACTGTCAGATTGGGTTTCGGAAGGCTTCAGTCAACTTTCAGGGAAATCCGCAAATACCGGGAATTATCCAAATTCCTGCTGGCTTTCTGGCTGTACAACGACGGGATAAGCACCATAATTTTAATGGCCACCGTTTATGGCAGGGATGTGGGTATCGGCATGTCCCACCTGATTGGCGCCCTGCTGCTGACCCAGTTCGTCGCCTTTCCCTTCTCCCTCATCTTCGGCCGGGCGGCCGCCGCCTTTGGCGCCAAAAGGGCCGTATTTACCGGCTTAAGCATCTACATACTGATCATCATCCTGGCCTTCTTTATGAAATCGGCCCTTCATTTCTGGATACTGGCGGCCATGGTGGGAACAGTGCAGGGAGGCACCCAGGCTATCAGCCGCTCGTTATACGCCTCCATGGTTCCGTCTGCCAAAACATCCGAATTCTTTGGCTTCATGGGAATTTCAAGCAAGTTCGCGGCCATATTCGGTCCATTCATTTTCGGGGTGGCCAGCCAGATGTCCGGGTCCAGCCGGATCGGCATCATTTCACTGCTCATATTCTTCCTGGCCGGCGGACTGATCCTGGCCGCGGTGGATGTGGATAAAGGCCGGAAAATAGCTCAAGAGCAGGGATTATTATAAATTCCTGATTTCTCTTATTTATGGCTCCAAAACTGGTTTAAAGTGCCTCATGGGCCTTAAATCAGATTCGGGTTTGCCGGTAGAATAGGAGATGTCTTTTATTTTTTCGGTGATTGCCTCCTCGTCCACATCTCCCCCAATGAACCTCAGGGAAAGATTGATCACCTCAACCGATTCGGCTACCCCCTTGCGGAAAAGCTCGGGAAAACTGTCGGTATAAAGTTCGCCCTCATCCATGGGGTGGCCCCAGGTCCTTTTTGCCTCATTTAAATAAGCCTCCCCGTTTTTTTCCGGCCCCCGGTAAAAATAATACCTGATGTTGTCCTTATCCCGGCTTAACAGGTCGTAGACGGAAACCAGAGCTCTCTTAATACCCCAGGGATCATAGAGCACTTTCAGGGCCGATATCATGTCGCGGTAGGATTTGTTAATAAAATCGGTGCCTGCCAGGCTTTCACAGCTATCCTTAAAAATCAGAGGGAGTATATACTCGTAAAAGGCCACAATCTCCTCCGGCAGGCTGTCCCCCACATCTATTTCCCGGTGGACCCGAACCTTGCGCACGTTAATATTGAGCAGTTTTCGCCCCATCAGCACATCCAGGGCGGCCTCCACCCGCTTGTGATTGTTAATCAACTTTGTTGTTTCATTTTGACGCCCCCGGTATACACCCGAGATGTAATTTATGTAGGGGTGGGTGACGCGGTCAAGGCACCAGTGACAAATAAGGGCCATTAAATATACGGTGGTTCCGGCATCAGGGTTCCTTTTCACGTATTTCAGCGACTCCCTCAAAAAAAGGCCGCACTTTTCCTGGTGAATTCGGTTTCCCAGCAAAAACACCCGTTTATCTCCGTCCCAGGGCAGAAAGTTGAAATAAAAAAAGATGTCCGGACCCTGGCAGCCGAGAAAAAACAGTCTTTTTTGCGCCCGGGCCAGCTCTCTGAAATTTTCTTCCACCCCGGCCAGGACCTCCTGCCCGCAAAAGATGTGAGTCCACACATCAGGCATAAAAAACCTCCGGAAACTACTTCTTTACTTTTTTATTTTAGCACAACAAATATCTACTTTAGGCTATATTTTTTCATAAATTGCTTATTTGTTCAGAATATAATATCTTATTATATTAAATGCCTGAAATTTTTCATCTACTCCCACACATTTTGACATATATTTTGGGACTGTTCCTTTTTTTTGTGCTATTATAATCGCGGCTGTCAAAATCTATGAAGGGTCGGTCGGGCACAACCATGCCTTGGAGCAGCTTAGTAATCCGCGATCGGGAAAAGCCGCTGAAAATTCTATTTACACAGTACATAATAATATTATTGGCAGGCTATATACTGGCAAAACTTACATCACCCACCCTGTGGGCGCGATATACAACCCTGTGCCATACATCCCTGGAGCTGATATGCATATTTATAGCCGTTTCATCCTTTCTCACCGTCTGGCACACCTATGACCGCAATCCCCCGGTTAACCACGTAATCGGTTTTGGCTTCCTGGTGGTGGCCCTTTTCGACTTATTCCACACTTATTACTTTACTTATTACTTTCCGGGATATAATCTTTACCCCCCCGGCTATTATGACCTGTCTGTAAGATACTGGATACTGGGCAGGTTTGCCGAAGCAGTGACGCTGTTGATATGCACCGCAAGGCCCCTTCATCTCAGAATTAATAAATGGGCCGGCCTCCTTTTTTCAACGGCCCTGGCGGCGGGCGCCGGGTATACTGTTTTAAATTTCCGGGGCTTGATGCCGGTAATGTTTACCGGAGATGGCCTGACGCCGGTGAAAATTGTCCTGGAGTATGTCATCATAGCACTGTTTTTAACGGGCCTGTTCCAGTTGAAAGATAAGGTAAACAGCAGGGACATGCTGACCTACAGGTACATTTTCCTGGCCCTGCTGATCGCCATACCCGCCGAACTTTGCTTTACGATGTATGAAAATATAACCTCATTTTCCAACACTCTGGGACACATATTAAAAATAACTTACTATTATTACCTGTTCAGGGGCATTTTCGTAAGCGCAGTCAATTATCCCTATAAAAAATTGGAGGAGGCGGGCAAATACACGGCCAATATACTTAACGGCCTGCCCATCGGACTGGCAACGTACGACAATAACTTCAGATTATCCTTCATAAACAAAAAGGCGCAAAATTTATTTGGATTGAAGGAAGAAGAAATGCTCGGCCTGCCTGTTGAGGAGGTTTGCGCAAAGATATACGGCACGGAGAACATTGAAGAGCCCCTTGTCAGGCAGGTATCCCGTACCCCGGAGGCAGTAAAAAACAGGATAATAACCATTGCAAATGAGAACAACCCCGGCCTGAAACTGCAAATCGAAGCCCGTCAACTGGAAACCGACGGTTTTCTGCTACTGATTACAGAGGCCAAAAAGGAACAGCAACTGGAGAACCTGCAGTTGCAAACCCAGACTATACTTAATTCCATAAGCAACCTGGTGGTGCTGGTAAACCAAAAAAATAATATTATAATGTGCAACCGGGCCTTTTCAGATGCAGTGGAAATGGACGCCGGGCACATTCCGGGGAGGAACCTCGAAGAACTGTACAGACTGCTGCAATTTAAAAAGAAAGAAGAGTCTCCCAAAGGCATACCGGGAGAAGAAATAAATAAAGCCTTTGAGGTATCATTTATTACCGCCAAAGGCAACCGGAAGGAACTGGTCCTCCAATCGGCCCCCATTTCCAACGTGGACGGGGAAGTAATCGGGGGCATTGTGGTAGCTTCCGACATAACTGCTTTAAAGAAGGAGCAGCAAAAACTGCAGCAGCGGGAGAAACTGGCCTTGTTGGGCGAAATGGCGGCGGGAGTGGTGCATGAAATAAAGAACCCCCTGACAACCATTAAAGGCTTCGGCCGTCTTATCGCCTCCAAGGCCGGGGATAAAATTATCAGGGATTATGCCTGTATAATTGAAAGCACGGCCAATGACGTCAACAAGGTGGTCAGTGATTTTTTAGCCTTTGCCAAGCCCCGCCCTCCTGTCCTGAAGCCAATTTCGTTAAATGATTTGATCCAGTCAATGAGGTTGATGCTGGAAAGCCACCTTTTCATAAAGGGAGTTGATTTTAACTTTATTCCTTCGACAGAGGAAAAAACGGTAATGGCCGATGAATCCCAAATCAAACAGGTAATACTGAACATGATTGAAAACGCCATTGAAGCGGTAGATGGATGCCAAAATCCCCGCTTGGCCATCACTACCGGATTAACTGACACAAAGGATGAAATGTTTATAACCATTTCCGACAACGGTAAGGGTATGCCGCTGGAACACAAGTTAAAAGTGGGAACACCTTTCTTTACCACCAAGGATAAAGGAACCGGACTGTGCTTGAGCATTTGTTATCAAATAGTTAATGAACATGGCGGAAGGATCGGTGCTGAAAGTGAGCCCGGCAAGGGAACTGCCTTTACCATATCCCTGCCTTGTAAAATGACGGGCAAACAGCATAAGACACATACGACACAGCCATATACCGGCAGCCCCACTGTTTCACAGGGTCTCGCTCTTTAAAAATTTATACAACTTGGCATCTCTCTCAGTATTCGCCAGTCGGCAGACCCAGTAAGCTGATCAGGCAGCTGATACACAGCCACCCCTCATTATCCCCGTGCTTACCGGCAATTTCACCCTCCAGGCTGCACCCGCAGTTGAAGCATAAATCCATTGGCAGGCCCCCGGTAAATATTATATTCAGGGGCGTGCTTGTCTTTTGTAAAGCAGATATTTACAGATCCGGCCCCAAATTCCTACCTTCAAGTCCTTACCTGCCCGTTACCGTAAACGATATACTTATACGTGGTCAGCTCCCTGAGGCCCATCGGCCCCCGGGCATGCAGCTTCTGGGTGGAAATACCTATTTCGGCCCCGAAACCAAACTGATAGCCGTCGGTAAACCTGGTTGAGGCGTTGACGTACACCGCCGAGGCGTCCACCTCGTTTAAAAAGCGCCTGGCCCTGTTATAGTCCCCGGTAATGATGGCTTCGGAATGCCTGGTCCCGTACCGGTGTATATGGTCCACGGCCTCATCCAGGCTGTCCACCACCCTGACGGCCAGGATCAAATCCAGGTATTCAGTGGCCCAGTCCTCCTCAGTGGCCGGTACAACCCACTCCACCAAAGCCCTGGTACGTTCGTCACCCCTTATTTCAACACCCATCTCACGGAGCCTGTTAAGAATCCGGGGCAATAATTCCGCCGCCACAGCCCTGTGCACCAGGAGGGTCTCCATGGCGTTGCAGACCCCGGGACGCTGGCACTTGGCGTTAACCACAATGTTGCCGGCCATTTCCAGGTCGGCCTGCTCATCCACATAAACATGGCAGTTGCCCACCCCGGTTTCTATAACAGGTACCGTGGCGTTCTGCACCACCGTCTGGATCAGCCCGGCTCCCCCCCTGGGGATGATCACGTCAATGAGCCCATTCATCCTGATCATCACGTTGACCGCAGCACGGTCGGTATTTTCAAGCAGTTGGATGGCCCCCCCGGGCATACCCCCCTGAACCGAGGCGGCGGCTATGATTTCAGTTATGGTCTTGTTTGAATTTATGGCCTCGGAACCCCCGCGCAGCAAAACGGCATTGCCTGCTTTAAGGCAAAGTCCGGCGGCGTCAACCGTGACATTGGGCCTGGCCTCGTAAATTATGCCGATTACGCCCAGAGGGACCCTGACCCTTCCCACCTGGAGGCCGTTGGGCCTCAACCACATGGAATCCACTTCCCCCACCGGGTCGGGAAGCTGGGCCACCTCTCTCAGGCCCAGGGCCATGTCCTGCACCCGTTCCGGGGTCAACAGCAGCCTGTCGATAAGGGTCTTGGAGAGCCCCTTATCACGGCCCGCCCTGACATCCACGGCATTGGCTTCCAGAATGGCGCCGGTTTCTCTCACCAGTGCATCGGCCATATGGATGAGGGCATTATTTTTCTCGCTGGCGGAAAGGCCGGCCAGTTTTCTGGCCGCCTGCCCGGCCTTAAGGGCCTTGTCTTTTACTTCCTGTTCAAACATCTTCTAAAACCCCCCGGTTTATACATTGAGGACAAGGTTGTTCCGGTGTATAACCTCCTCGTAATCCTGCTGTCCCAGTATCTTCTTAATGTCATGGGAATGCCTGCCCTTTATCTTTTCTATGTCGCGGGCGGCATAGTTGACTATACCCCTGGCTATTTCCCGCCCCTGGAGGTCCATCACACAGACGGTGTTGCCCATTTCAAAATTACCCTCCACCCCGGTAACACCGGAGGGAAGAAGGCTTTTCCCATTGTTCAGAAGCGCCCTTGCGGCGCCGTCGTCGACGAATATCTTCCCCTGCACCGAGGAACTGTAGGCGATCCACCTTTTCTTGTGCTCTAGTTTGGCCAGGGGCCAGAAAACAGTGCCTATCCGTTCACCGGCCATGATCTTCCGCACCACGTCCCTCTCGGCGGCGCTGGCCAGCACCATAACCAGCCCGGAATGCATGGCTATCCTGGCCGCCTGCAGTTTGGTCAGCATCCCCCCGGTGCCCAGGCTGCTGCCCGCCCCGCCGCAATTTTTTTCCATTTCCTCGGTTATCTCGGTTACCTCGGATATCAGTCCGGCGTCGCTGACCGAGCGGGGATCGGCGGAATACAACCCGTCAACATCAGAAAGCAGGATAAGTACATCGGCGTCCACAAGCCCCCCCACCAGGACGGCCAGGTTGTCGTTGTCGCCCAGTTTTATCTCGTCGACGGCCACGGTGTCGTTCTCATTGATAATCGGTATTACCCCAAGATTCATCATGGCATAAAGGGTGTTTCTGGCGTTTAAAAACCTGTGGCGGTCGGAAAAATCCTCCCTGGTGAGAAGGACCTGCCCCACTGTCACCCCATACTCGGCAAACAGTTTTTCGTAAATATGCATCAGCAGCCCCTGCCCCACGGCAGCGGCCGCCTGTTTGTCGGGGATATTTTTGGGGCGCTTGGCAAAGCCCAGCCGGTTTAAGCCTACCCCTATGGCGCCCGATGTCACCAGTATTATTTCCAGTCCCCTGTTGTGCAGGTCGGAAAGTTCCCGGGCCAGCAGTTCCATCCGGGAAAGATTGGGCTTGCCGTTCTGGTAAGTTATGGAGCTGGACCCAACCTTCACCACCAGCCTCCCGGAATCCCTCAACCGACTTCTGTCCCTCATGGCAACCTCACACCAAAAGCTTAATTGGATAACATTTATTATACCATGTATGAAAAGCAAACCGGTTTATTTTATGGCAAAAAAAAAAGGATGTTTTTCACATCCTTCCGAATCCTCCGTTAAAGCCTGGCCTCGGAAGGTTTTCCGGTCAGGTCATACCCGCAGTAAGGACAAATCCACAATCCTCTTTCATTTGAGCTGTAGCTTTCTCCCGAGCAAAATTCACAGCGCTTTTTAACCATTTCTATCACCTTCCTGCCGGTTTCTTATTATAAATTTCGACAGAATTATTCATTCCTTTAACAGTTATTCCAAATATTCAAATTCAAAATCTTTAATTTTCACGGTGTCCCCGTTTCTGGCCCCGGCCTCACGAAGGGCCCGGTCGATGCCCATCAAATACATTATCCTCTGCAGACGCCTTACGGCTTCCTCATTATCCAGGTCGGTCATGGCCACATGGCGCTCTATTTCCTTTCCGCTGACGGTGAATACACCGCCGTCCTTCTGAATGGCAAAGCGGGGTTCGACACTGTGCAGCACCCCGGCAATTTCCTTTTCGTCGATCACATCCGGTTCTTCAGGAGGAATGGAGGCCAGCAGGTCGGCAAGCCTGGCCACCAGCCTTTCCACCCCTTTCCCGGTAAGGGCGGAAATGGGGAAGGTTTCGTAGTGGTCCCCCAGCTCTTTGCATAAAAGCTCAAAATTCTCCCCGGCGCCGGGCAGGTCCATCTTGTTTGCCGCCGCCAGCATTGGTTTTTCCGCCAGCCGGGGGTTGTACAAGGCCAACTCCCGGTTTACCATGTGAAAATCCTTAACCGGGTCCCGCCCTTCGTATCCGGAGATATCCACCAGGTGGACCAGTACGCGGGTTCTCTCCACATGGCGCAAAAATTCATGGCCCAGGCCGGCCCCGGCATGGGCCCCTTCTATTAAGCCGGGAATATCGGCCACCACAAAACTCTGCCCTTCACCGGCCCTGACCACACCAAGATTGGGTACGGTGGTGGTGAACGGGTAGTCTGCCACCTTTGGCCTGGCCGCCGATATTTTTGATATCAGGCTTGATTTGCCGGCGTTGGGCAGCCCCACCAGGCCGACATCGGCCAGTAATTTTAATTCCAGGGAAAGCCGGAATTCCTCGCCGGGCTCTCCCTTTTCGGCCATTTTTGGAGCCTTATTGAACATTGTGGCAAACCTGGCGTTTCCCCTGCCCCCGCGCCCGCCCCTGGCCACTACCAGGTTCTGCCCGTTAAGGGTAACATCCCCGATTAACCGGCCGGTTTGGTCCTCCCTTACCACGGTACCCACCGGAACCCTCAATACAAGGTCCTCACCGGACCGTCCGTGCATGTTTTTCCCCATCCCGTGCTGGCCCCGCCCGGCCTTGTAATGCCTCTGGTACCGGAAGTCCACCAGTGTGCGCAGGCCCTCATCGCCCACCAGAACCACATTGCCGCCCCTGCCGCCGTCACCGCCCCAGGGACCGCCGTGGGGAACATATTTTTCCCGCCGGAAAGCAACGCACCCGTTGCCCCCGTCCCCGCCCTTCACGTAAATTTTGGCCTTATCGTAAAACATTCTGTTCCCTTTCTGTAACAAAGTTTACAGTATTAGCCGCTTATATTATGTACTAAAAGAGACCTTTTCAGGCAACCCTTATGAAAAAACTACATATATTTCCGCCCCTCCACCGGATACGGCAACACCTATTTCCCCGCCGTGAGAAACCATTTTCTTCTCAACCCCGGTCAGCCCGGCCCGTACAGTTTCAGCCGTCCCGGGAGAAGGCCCGGGAGATGATACTTTAAACAAATATTTTTTTTCCATTTCAGTGATAGAAACCTTTAACTGCCGGTCGAACATAGCGGGAGGAAAAAGACACTCCAGGGAATGGTTGAACACCTCTTCCAGCACTTCGGCCATAATATTTCCAGGCATGGAGCAGTGACCAAGCTCTGTATTTATATCATATAAAACCTCAACCTGATGCTTTTTGGCGGAAAAATAACCGACCAGGAGAACTGTGGCCACCTCCGGCACCGCCAGGTGCCCCACCTTACTCAACATTTCCGCTTCCTGGCTTATCTGCTTGATATATTCCTTTACCCGGTCGTTCTTGTTTAACTGGACAAGGCCGGAAATGACCTGTAAATGATTCAAGAAATCATGTCTTTGCATGGACATTATCTCTAAAAAAGTGGCCGGTTTCATTAAATTTTCCCCCTTATGTAACAATATGCTAACATTTCGACCGGGAAAAACTTTTTCCTGCATTCTTTCAGGATTACTAAACCTATATTCGATAAAAAAGGTACGCCTTAAAAACAGCGTACCGACTGAACATTTTTTAATTCTACTGAGATGTTTCCAGGGCAGCTCACCTTTATCGATTTGATTGTAGTTTGGGAGGCCCGGTTCGGCGGCTATTTCATCCCTATACTGAAATTACTTTCCTTTAAAATTTGGTTTCCTTTTTTCAAAAAATGCGGCTACTGCCTCCTTTATATCCTCAGTGCTGAAGCAAAAGGCCGACTGGGCCTGCTCATAAAGCAGCCCGGCCTGCAGGGAACTTTCCATGGCCACATTGATGGCCTTTTTGGCAAATTTTACGGCCACCGGCGGCTTTTCCGCAATCCTTTGGGCCAGTGCCAGCGAGTCTTTCACCAGTTCCCCGTTTTCACACAGCTTGTCGACCAGGCCTATGCGCAGGGCCTCCCCGGCATTGACCTTTTCACAGGCCAGTATTATCCTCTTGGCCTGGCTGGGGCCCACCAGCCTGGTCAACCTCTGGCTGCCGCCCATATCCGGTGAAAGTCCGAAATTAACCTCCTGCATGGCGAAAACCGCATCTTTGGAAGCGATTCTTATATCGCACGCCAGGGCAAGCTCGGTGCCGGCGCCGAAGCAGAGCCCGTTCACCGCGCAGATGACCGGGGCAGCCATGTTTTCCCAGCGGGTATACAGGTTCTGCATTTTTAGCAGATTTTTGAGGATATACTGGGAATCTATCTTGCCCAGCAGTGATATGTCAATGCCGGCGCTGAACTTATCGCCGGCCGCCCTGATTACAACTGCCCGGACATCATCGTCATTTTCAATCTGGTCCTGTACAAGGGACATTTCGGACCACATCTCTTCGTTCAGGCAGTTGAAAGCCTGGGGCCTGTTCAGAGTAACAACCGCCACGTGTCCCTTTTTTTCATAGATTAAAGTCCTTAAATCCATTTACCCCAATCCCCCCGTTTCTTTTTATTCCGGCCTTATATTATCACAGAGATCATAAAGGCTAAAATTGGCAACGGAACGACGAAGCCGCTGGTATGTGAAAATTATCCACAGGCCCTTTTAACATAAACGTACGTATTTTCGTGGGTCTTAAGACCCATGTCAACATTTATCAACAAGTTATCCCCAGGCCGTGGAGCCCGGGGTATTGTAATCCCTACGTTAATATTTCAATGCTTAAACGATTATTCCTTTACCCCCGGGCGGAATTTTCCGCCGACACGGCTTTTTCGCGCCGGCGCCGGTAAACCTTCTCCTTGAGGGATTCCAGCAGGCTGTATATAACCGGCACCACAACCAGGGTCAGCATGGTGGAGGAAATCAGCCCGCCGATGAGCGCCGCCGACATGCCGGGGGCAGTTTCTGATCCTTCATCCTTTCCTTAAAGTCGTTCACCACATCACCCAGGCTCCGCTCCGTGATGTTGACGTTCACCGCAATCATCCGCTGGCGTTCCACCCGTTCAATTTTTTTCAGGCTGGCGCCCTGGCTGAACCTGGCGATCTGGCCCAGTTTAATTGGTTGAACTGCTGGATGGTGGCCTGCCCGGCTTCCACCGGCAGCTCTCTTATGGCGCCGTTGTATTTTCTCTGCACTTCGTTGACGGCCAGGTCCGGGTCGGCGTCCAGCTTGAACTCAATCCAGATGAGGGCCATGCCTTCCTGGGAGGCCGAGTATATCTGCTCTGCTTTAGCCTGTTCCTTGATCATCCTTAACATCTGGCCGGTTTTTCATTTTCTCAAATCCTAAGGTTCCTGACCAAAAAATCGTGCACCCGCTCAAACAGGAATCCTGTTACGAACCACAGCGGGGCCATGTCCAGGCGGATAAGGCCGTGGATCTGCCACGGCGTACTCCCGGTGTAATCCCAGGGACTTACCCCGGTAATCAGCCTGATTAAACCCCCGGTGATGTATTCAATGGCCCAGATCAGCAGCACCCAGAAAACACCCCGGAGCAGCCAGGGCCAGGTTCTGATCCGGTCGTGAAGCGGCTCTAGAAGAACTGCCGAACCGTAAATGGGAAACATCCAGAGATACGTGCCGGCCGTCAGCCGCAGGTCTCCTTTTAACGCGGACCCCAGCCCGGTCCAGAATATCTCCAGCCCCCACCCCAGCAGCCCGTAAATTAAAAGCCTGTATATCATAGCATTATTTTGCTGATGTACAGGTAAAATTATTATGGTTGAAAGTTTGCTGGCAGGACTTGCTTCGGGTATAAAGGATATATAGGCTTGCCTTTTTTTATGGCTTGGTTTATTCTTTTAATAAAAAGGGTAGGAGGTTTGTCTTAAGTGGGAGTTCAAATTTTAATCGCTCTTGGGGTGGCTTTGGCAGGGGCAATAGTTGCCATGCTGGTAAGCGGCACCACCCGGGAAATGACCCTGGCCACCACCAAGTTTGAAAATATGGGTGACCAGCATCATTAATATATCCATAAAGATCAATTCTCTCCTGTCAGAATCCAGGAGCCGGAATCCAGAATAGGAAAATAGTGAGAGCAAGGAAAAAATGCTCCGGCACAAGTACGGAGCATCCTTTTTTTAATGTTTACCTTTTAGGGCTGCCGGCTGTGTCCGGCGAAAAGAAGGATGGCCTCCCTGATCAGTTTTGCCGCCAGTATGGCCGTACGCTCGCTCTGGTCATAGGGCGGGCACACCTCTACCAGGTCAAAACCGATTACATTGAGGTCCGCAAAAGCCTCCAGGGCGGAAAACAACTGGTCCGGGGTGCAGCCGCCGGGCTCCGGCGTGCCGGTGCCGGGAGCAAAGGCCGGGTCAAGCACATCAATGTCCAGGGTTATGTAGACCGGTTTTCCCCGCAGCCTTTGGGCAGCCCTCAAAGCATCATCGGTATTGACCCCGGGGTGAAAGTTAACGGAGGACCTGGCGAAAGCAAACTCTTCCCTGGTTCCGGACCGTATGCCGAATTGGAACAGCCTGGTCCCGCCTATTATTTCAAAGATGCGCCTCATCACCGTGGCGTGGGAAAGGTCCATACCCAGGTATCTTTCCCGCAGGTCGGCGTGGGCGTCAAAATGAACCACGGCAAGTTCCGGGTACAGCTGGGCAGCACACCGCACCGCCGGAAGGGTTACCAGGTGCTCGCCCCCCAGCATGACCAGAAGCTTTCCGTCCCGAAACACCTTGCCGGCACATTGGGCAATCCTTTCCAGGCTCTCCTCCACCTTGCCGGGAATAACGGCCACATCTCCCAGGTCGGTATACATAAAATCCCCCAGGCCCCTGTCCAGCCGGGGGCTGTATTCCTCCAGGACTTCACTGACACTGCGTATCTGCCTGGGCCCATGTCTGGCGCCGGGCCTGAAACTGACCGTCTGGTCCAGGGGAGCGCCCAGGATAACCGCGCTGGAGCGTTGATAGTCTTCACCGCTGCCCAAAAAACCACTGAAAGTTTCGGTAAACATAACAATCATTCCCGACTGAATTGAGGGAGAAGCAGTTCCTTCACGAAAGGCGGCAGAATAAAGCATGTCCGGTGAATTTCCGGGCTGTAGTACTTTGTTTCCATCTCGGATATGCTGCCGGTATTTACAGCCAGCGGGTCGTGCCTCTTTGAGCCCATGGTGAAGGTCCACAAACCCCCGGGATAGGTGGGCACATTGGCCAGAAAAAGCCTGGTGACGGGGAATATGGACCGGACATCACCGATAATCCTGGGTATCAGGTCCCGGTTGAAAAAGGGTGACTCCGTCTGGGCCACGAACAGCCCGTTTTCCGTCAGGGCATCGTGCACATCCTTGTAAAAGGCGGCGCCGAACAGCCCTTCGGCGGGGCCTACGGGATCGGTGGAGTCCACAATAATCATATCGTACTTGTTCTTGTTTTCTTTAACGTGTTTTATCCCATCGTCAACTATTACCTCGGCCCTGGGATCGTCCAGGCCGCAGCTTATTTCGGGCAGGAACTTTTTGGCCGCCTCGATAACCTTGCCGTCTATCTCAACCAGGGTTACCCTTTCGACGGATTTGTGTTTAAGCACCTCCCGCACCGACCCGCCGTCTCCCCCTCCGATTACAAGCACCCGGCGGGGTTCGGGCAGGGTATTGAGCCCGACGTGGGCAATCATTTCGTGGTAGACAAATTCGTCCGCCACCGTGGTCTGAATGACATCGTCCAGGAGAAGCATCCTTCCAAACTGAACCGTGTCCACAACCATAATCTCCTGGAAGGGGGTCTTTTCATAATAGAGGGTTTTGGACACGCGGCAGCCAATGGTAAGGTTTGGAGTCTGGTATTCGGTAAACCAAAGGTTCAATTTCCTTCCTCCCGTGATACAATCTTGGGTCAGAATTCATGAATCTCAATACATTCTGGATTCTGGCTCCTTGTTTCTGGATTCCGACGTCAGGGTATATCTTCTGGGCCTAATACCACATCGGCACTGCAGCCAGGGCACAGCCGACTTTCTGCACCCTGTGCCCGGTAGCGGCTATCTTCATTTTCTTCAGTTCCATGCCGCGGCTTTTGAAAGCCTCTTTCAACATTTTTTCTATCTCGTCTTGGGCCTCTTCCCTTGAACCCACGCAGGAATGCTCCATAATAACCCCGAAGTCGTTTTCTGAAAAACCGACACCCACTGCGGCAGCAATTAACTGGCCCGGCTCCTCGCTGATGATATACCCGTATGCCGTGGGAACAAGGGATCCGGGCGGTATAACCAGATCGTTGCACAGTTCAGCCCCAGGAGGCAGGATACTACTGACCCGGATAAGGTTTATATTTCCTATCCGCCCCGCCAGCAGCGCGTTGTCAAAGGCCGTTAAAGGAGTTTGGCCCTCGGCTGAAGCAGCGGTGAGGAAAAATTTTTTTGGCGTAGGCAGCATGTTAATCACTCCATTACTAAAAAACATACAGATATAATTATATACAGAATTATAGGAAACACAACATTTTTTTACCTGCCCGGATTACAAATTGGCTTCATCCTGAATAGTTTTTTCCCCCGGGAGGAAATATATGAAAGTATCCAATTTCCTTAAAAGGGGGAGCACCATGTCCAAAACAGTAATCGGAACATTCAATAACCGCGATAGCGCGGACAGGGCCGTAAATGACCTGAGAAACAGGGGTTTTGAAAGGGATATCTCAGTTCTGGCCAAGGACGATAAAGGCGGGCGGGATGATATCAACAAATACAATACCCGGTTTACCGGGGGAGATCCCGTGACAGACGGAGTCAGTGCAGGCGGTGCTATAGGCGGGCTGGTGGGCCTGGCGGCCGGTGTAGGCGCCCTGGCCATCCCGGGAATCGGCCCGCTGGTGGCGGCCGGCCCCATCGCCGGACTCCTTTCCGGAGCGGCCACCGGTGGAATTGCGGGCGGTCTTGCCGATTTCGGCATCCCCAAGGAAAGGGGCCGGTTTTTCGAGGATAAAGTAAAGCAGGGCAATATTCTTGTGGCGGTACGCTGTGATGATACCAGGGCCGAGGAGGCATCCCGCATTCTAAACCAGTATGGCGGAAGAGACGTGGAAATACACTGACCCGGTTTTAAAAATAAAGATTTAAGGAGTTGGCCCCGGCCAACTCCTTTTATTCGAACCTCTAACCTCTATCCTCGAACTTCAAAAAGGCTTTCTCGTATATTGACTTGTAAACCAGGGCGTCTTCGGCCTGCAGGCCGTCGGACTCGCAGATCAGGGTAAATTCCGCCGCACGCTCCACCAGCAGTTCTGCCAGGTATGTAAAATCGGGCCCGAAGCCTTCATCCCTGGTGGTGCGGTGCCTTTTCTCCCCGGCTGCGGAAAATTCCACCGGGCTGAAATGAATATGCAGCCTTTTCAACTTACCCCAGCCCAGCGCCGCCTCAATCCTGTCCAGCACCCCGGCAAACATTTCCTTTGCCTGAAATTCCCCCATGCTGGCCGCATGCAGGTGACCGAAATCAACGGCCGGGATAATGTTGTCACCCACGCTGCACAGATCCAGTATCTCTTCCAGTGTTCCCAAAAGGCTCCTTTTACCCATGGTTTCCGGAGCCAGAAATATATCACCCATCCCCTCTTCCCCGGCCTGCTTTGCCACTTCCGCCAGCATCCTTCTGGCCCTGTCCATGGCGCCCCGGCGGTCATCCTTCCCCGAACCCGGATGAAAAACCACTACCCCGGCGCCCATCCAGCGGGCGGCCACCAGTGAATTAATCAGGTGCTTCCTGGTTTTTTCACGTGATTCCGGGTCGGCTGCGGCCAGATTTATGTAGTACGGCGCATGTATACTCAAATAAATACCGTTCTGGGCGGCCAGTTCCCCCAGTTTACGGGCTGTCTCCTCCCCGATGTTGACTCCCCGGCTGCACTGGTACTCATAGGCGCTAAGCCCTTTCTCCCTCAGCCACCGGGGCATGTCCAGAGAGCTTTTGTACCCTTCCCGGTAAAAGGAATCCGGGTTTCCGGCCGGTCCAAATCTAGCACTCAAACAATCAACTTCCCTTCCCAAATTAATTAAATTCACTTCCGTATTTCGAATTCTTCTAAAATATAATCCTTTACCACCGCCTTGTAAATAAGTTTAGCCCATTTTAAGAGACTTTTTTAACAGCAAGAAGGAAATAACATTTTTTTACTGTATTAACATATTATGTTTGCTTCATGGGGGGTCTGGTTTTGCGGAAATTTCTTTTTATGCTTATTTCCCTTTTTATCTTATTAATTGCCATCAGGGAGGGCTTTAAAGTACCGGTGTTGAGTGGCCTGGCCGGTAGGGATGAGCTGGTTATTTTGCAGGGCAGCCTGCCGGACAATCTTGATCCCGCGAGGAACTCATCCTTTGATAACGCCCTGCCTCTTTCCGGAATATATGAAGGGCTGGTTAAACTTAATCCCGAAACCTTGGCGCCCGAACCCTGCCTGGCTGAAAGCTGGGATGTCTCAGCGGACGGAAAGCGCTGGACCTTTCACCTGAAGGCAGGCATAAAGTTCAGTGACGGGACGGCCTGCGACGCCGAGGCAATTAAATCGAGCATGTCCAGATCAATGGTTCTGAAAGAAAGCCAGCCGTACTCCGCCCTTGTTTTTAACCCCGTTGCATCAATAGAGTCTGAAGGAAGGCACACCATCTCATTTGCATTAAAATACCCTTTCGCTCCTTTTTTAAAGAACCTTGCCCTCCCCTTCGCGGCCCCGGTGGTAAGCCCCCGGGCACTCAGCAAATACGGGGATCAATTTTGGAAGCACCCGTCCGGAACCGGACCGTACATGCTGAGAAAATTCGGGGTAAACGAGATCGTGCTGCAGGCAAACCCGCTCTACCGGGAAGGATCCGTCTCTCCCGGCGCAATAGTGTTCAGGGGGGTGCCGGATTCATCCGACCGGACCATGTATCTATTGAACGGGAAAGCCGACATAGTATTTTACCCGGGCCGGGAAAAACTGAACATTATACAGGACCGCGGCATGAAAATCATGACCAGGCCCGGGGTTGACGTCAGTTACCTTGGCTTCTACACAGACAAGCCCCCCTTCAACAATAAGTTTTTGCGCAAGGCGGTGGCGTATTCCCTGGACAGGGAAAAGATAGTAGCCAAAGCACTGGGGGGAGACGGGGTGCCGGCAACAGGAATTGTTCCCCCGCCGGTTCTCTCCGGAAAAACAGTAAAAATGCCAAAATACAGCCAGGATCAGGTGCGCAGAATCCTGGCCAGGGAGGGTTATCCCGCCGGATTTGACGTAACCCTGATAACATACCAGGACACCAGAAGATACTGCCCGCCGGGGGGAAGGGAGCTGGCGGAAGAGATTAAAAGGCAGCTGGAGCCCGCCGGCATAAGGGTAAGCATCCAGTCCAGGCCCTGGGAAGAGCATAAGCAGGCCATCCGCGATAAAACAGGCCACTTTTTCCTTTACGGGTGGACCGGGGATAACGGCGATGCGGACAATTTCCTATACACACTGCTGGCTTCAACCCAGGCCGGGCGGGGCCTTAACGCTTCCGGATACAGAAACAGCAGGCTTGACGTATTCCTGATTACCGCCCGCAGTGTAGCTGACCTTAAATCACGGGATTTACTTTACGAACAGGCCGAGAATATAGTATTGGACGAAGCTCCGGTAACGGCAATCAACCACGGTATAGTCAGAATAGCATACCACCCCGGCATCAGCGATATCCATTTGTCAGGCTTCGGGCTGATTGACCTGTTTGCCATTACAAAAATAAAAAAATAACTGGCATATGTTTCCTGCCGCGGTACATTTTCCCTCCAAATTACCAGTATAAGCATTATAATGCTGCAAATACTAAATTTTGAAGCCGGAAGGCATAAAATTTTTCCAAGGAGGAAAAAAAAATGGACCAAATGGTTCAGCTACAACAACAGATTCAAAGGCTGCAGCAGGAAGTAAACAGTATTAACCAGGTATGCAATCAGCTGCAGCAGTCGGAACAGGCCAACGCCCTGCAACTTCAGCAGATGACCCAAAAAGAATTTATGGCGGCCCAGGGTCTGAGGAGAATTCAGCAGGCGGCAAGCCAGCTCAGCCAGGAAATCAATCAGATTTCAAACATCACCCAGCAGATTGCAAGCCAGGTGGCTCCCTTCCAGAGGCCTTTCCAGGGTGTGGGCACTGGTCTCGGGACTTACAGCACCTATACAGGGCTCACCGGCCAGACTACGGGATGGCAGCCCCAGGCCGGATACGGCACAAACTGGAGCACAATAGGCACCGGCGCGTTAGGCGGTGGACAGTATGGGACCTTTGGCGGACAGTACGGGACCTTCGGGCAGGGAACCTCCCAGTATGGATTTAACCAGGGACAAAACCTCGGTAATATTGGTCCGGTACCCGGCATCAACCTGAGCACCTTTACTTCCCAGCTGCACCCGTACAGCCAGGGGTACATCCCCGGTCAATTCGGCACCGGCAACCAGTTCGGCTACTCCAGCCAGGCCTTCTCCGGGGCCGGAGCAAACCAGTTTGGCGCCGGTGCTCAGGGAGTATCCGGGATGGGCGGCGGCCAGTTGCAGCCGGGAACCGGCGGTACCCAGGGGCAGATGGCAACATTCGGCGGCGCCCAGCCCTTCGGCAGCAGCCAGGGATTGGCGGGATTTACCGGCAACCGGGGGATTCCCGCCACACAACTGCTGGACGTGATCGCCCCGGTTATGCAAAACACCGGCCTGGGGATGGCCGGGTCAGCCGGGTCACAGGGATATAACCAGACTGCCTCCTTTGGCCAGGGTAATCTGGGGCTGACCGGAATACAGGGGTCTAATCCGGGTGCCTCCTTCGGCCAGGGCAACCTGGGGACAGGAACCGGGATAGCCAGCTACTCTCCTTACCAGGCGAACCAGTTCGGATTCAGATAATAAAAAGAGGCCGGAGACCGGCCTCTTTTTATTTCCTAAACCCCCATGCCCCTGCAAAACACAATCTATGGATGAAAATCTATTTTCCCATCAAAAAATATGACATTATTTACCCCTTAACAAAATATCCCTTAATTACTATAATTATACTGCGGCTCAATCAAATCCTGAACTCTCAGGGGGGTAAAGCATGGCCAAATCCATTAAAGAAGGCTTATCGTACAACCAGAGGGACATAGTGGAATTGCTGGTGGAATTTTCTGCATTCAAGGACAGGGTTGAAAAAAGATTCAGGGATGTAGCCAGGGAGCTTGAGGGAAAACCAAACGAACATGAACTGTGGGTGAACCTGTACCTTATTTCCACTGACTACTCCGAGGAAATCGCCAATAAGAAAATAAAGCATGAAAGCGTAGTTCAAAAGGTATCGTAAACTAAATTCACTTAACAAACCGGGCCCCGACAGGCCCGGTTTTCTTTAAAAAGAAAATTCCCGCGTCAAAGCGGGTAAAACAAACTGAGACTATGTCCAGTAATATTTTATTCACCTTAACAAAAAAACCTCTTTTTTGTCACTTAAATTTTTTTATTTTTTTGACAGTATGTTAAGCTTGACATACTCCCCCCGGATTGGAAATAATAGATGACGTAGTGACAACTTTGGAGAGATGCCGGGAGGTGTTCGTGGTGATTGATCCAATTGCCTTCACGGTGGGGCCATTAGAGATTAGATGGTACGGAGTTATAATGGCAACCGCCTTCGCCGCCGGAACTTTTTTGGCATACCACCGGGCGGCCAGGGAGAAGGTCGATCCCGGACATATTATAAATATTATCACCGTCATTATACCGGCGGCCATAATAGGGGCAAGGCTGTACTATGTCGCCTTCCAGTGGCCGGCATACAGGGACGCTCCCCTGGAAGCGCTGGCCATTTGGCATGGGGGTCTGGCTATTCACGGCGGGATTATCGGCGGTGTGCTGGCCGGTCTGTGGTATGTAAGGAAGCACCGTCTTCCGGCCTGGAATATCGCAGACATCCTGGCTCCCAGCCTTATTCTGGGCCAGGCCATCGGCAGGTGGGGCAACTTTGTCAACCAGGAAGCCCACGGCGGGCCTGTCTCGGAAAAATTTATGGACGCCTTCCCGGCCTTCATCCAGAAGCAGATGTATATAAACGGGCAGTACTACCATCCCACATTTCTTTACGAGTCGGTTTGGGATTTCGGCGTGTTCCTGTTCCTGGTCTACTACTGGTCCAGGCGAAAAATTCCGGGAGAGGTGTCGCTTTTATACCTTATCCTGTACTCGGCCGGCCGCTTTGTTATAGAAGGACTGCGGACCGACAGCCTGATGCTGGGCCCCTTCAGGGTGGCCCAACTGGTCAGCCTTTTGCTGATATTGGCCGGAGTACTGATCTTTTACCTGAGAAGAAAAAAAGCGGGATTGGGGATTGGGGATTAGGGATTGGGGATTGCGCTGAGGCGCATTTTTTTTGTCCATGTAAGCAGTGGAAAACCGCCCAGTACTTGCCCTGATCACCTTTTTATGGTAAGCTCAGTAATGATATTAATTTGTCGGATTTTTGCAGGTGTCTGGTAGATTCCCTGTTTAACAGTTAAATCTATCAGTTAACTCCACTTGCCGGGAGAAAAATATGAAAGTCCGGAAAAAAAGCGTCAGACCACCCAAAACAAGTGTAAACAGCAATATTAAGTACGAAATCCTGGGGATAGCCATCATCACCCTGGCCACACTGGGAGTAGCCAGCCTGTTTACCACGGCCCTGGGCCCGGTGGGCTCCCTCCTGGTCAGGGGCATGGAAATAATCGCGGGCGAAAACAAGTATCTTGCCATTATATCCATTGCCCTGATTGGTTTCAAGCTGATTTTGGAAAAGACCAGGTTCAGAATCACGCCACGGGCCATAGGGTTCGCCATACTGGTTGTCGTTCTTCTGACCTTTGCCCACCTGGATGTGCCCCGGGATCGCCTGTTCATTTACGGGTTTGAAGGCCGGGGAGGGGGAATCACCGGCGCCGCCGTCGCTTATGTGGTTAGAGGGTGTTTCGGCACCGTGGGGACCTATATTGTCCTAACCTCCCTCCTGCTGGTTTCAGTTCTTTTGATAACCGGTTACACACTGGCGCAGCTGGGGCTGCTGGCCGCCCTGAGGGCAAAAAAGGCCGGCAGCAAAATTTGGAACTGGGTGTTTAATTTCCTCTTTGAAGAGGTGGAGGCCAGGGATTATCAAGAGGACAGGCCGACACTGAGGATTGACGGGAGACCCCCGGATTTGCAGGCGGAAACTCCCGCATTCAAAGGGAAGGCCCTTGCTCCGGAAGACGGCCACAGATTTAAAAAGAAAAGCGGCAGGGACCAGGTGGAAGTACCGGACATACCTGCCCTGCCCCTGGCCGACGGGCGCATCTACCACCTGCCCCCGGCCACCCTGCTCAAAATTCCGGAAAAAACAAAGAACGAGGTTTCCGATAGGGAAGTGGCCGAGCGCACCCGTACACTGGAAGCCACCCTGGAAAGTTTCGGCATCATGTCAAAAGTGTCCGGAGTGTCAGTGGGGCCGGCCATCACCAGGTACGAGATCCAGCCCCCACCGGGGATCAAGGTAAGCCGCATCGTCGGCCTGGCGGACGACATCGCGCTTAATCTGGCAGCCCCGGGAGTGCGTATTGAAGCGCCTATCCCGGGAAAGGCGGCCGTCGGCATCGAGGTCCCCAATAAGGAGATCTCCCCGGTGGCGCTCAGGGAGCTTATTGAATGCAGGGAATTTACAAGTTCTTCGTCAAAGCTTTCCGTGGCCCTGGGCAAAGATATAGCCGGCGCTCCCGTGGTGGCCGACCTCGGCAGGATGCCTCACCTCCTGGTGGCCGGGGCCACCGGGGCGGGTAAAAGCGTGTGTATTAACACACTGATAGCCAGTATTCTTTTCAAGGCGACCCCCGACGAGGTAAAACTCCTCATGGTCGACCCCAAAATGGTGGAACTGATCACGTATAACGGCATACCCCACTTAATTTCTCCCGTAGTGACCGATGCCAAGAAGGCAGCCGGAACCCTGCGCTGGGCAGTGAAGGAAATGGAACGCCGTTATGAGTTGTTTGCCTCGGCGGCGGTAAGGGATATCGGGAGATACAACAAGGCCTGCGGAACCGGCCTTGAGGAACAGGGCCAGCCCCTTCCCTACATTGTCATTATTATCGATGAACTGGCGGACCTGATGATGGTGGCCCCCGCAGACGTGGAGGATTCCATCTGCCGCCTGGCCCAGATGGCCAGGGCTGCGGGAATTCACCTGGTGATCGCCACCCAGCGGCCCTCGGTGGATGTTATTACCGGCCTGATCAAAGCCAACATACCGTCCCGGATCTCCTTCGCAGTCTCTTCCCTGGTGGATTCCCGTACAATCCTCGACATGGGAGGGGCGGAAAAGCTGCTGGGAAGAGGGGACATGCTGTTTTTCCCGGTAGGGGCGGCAAAGCCGGTGCGGGTCCAGGGGGCATACCTTTCAGACCGGGAAGTTGAAGGCCTGGTTACGTACTTAAAAGAACAGGCCCAGCCCGTCTATGACGAAAAGGTTCTTACCACTCCGGCGGTGGAAGACAGCAGCGGAAATCCCGACGAAGACTATGATGAACTGCTGCCCCAGGCCGTAAAAATATTTATCGAGAGCGGTTCGGCCTCCATTTCCCTGCTGCAGCGCAGGCTGCACATCGGTTATGCCAGGGCCGCCAGGCTGGTGGATATAATGGAGCGGCGCGGCATAGTAGGCGGTTTTGAAGGCAGCAAGCCGCGCAGTATAAAGATGACTCTTGAACAGTTTCAGCAGACTTTCGGGGAACAGATGTAGCCTCTTTTTGCCCCCTTCCCTAACTAACGAAAATATGCAATAATATGTATATAAAGGTGGTATTAGAGGAGGCTGTATGATGAACGAACTGCAGGCAACCTTTAATTTTACTTATTTTTACTGGGCATTGATCATTTGCCTGGTTATTGGAGCATTTTCCGCAATCTACAAAAAATCCGTTGATAAAATAATGGATGAGACAGAAGAAAAGGCCAGCGGGCGTATAGCCCACTGATCGCTTGTAGCAGGCAATATTGATAGTTGCCTGCTACATTGTTTCTTATACATTCCGAACTAAAAATTTAAGCTTTCACTGCCCCTTTTTATTTCAGGAATGGTTAGAAATTACTGGAAGGGGGGTAGCAAGTATTAGAAAGAAATTCCTTCTGTTGACGGTGATGCTTGTTGCCACTGTGGCGGTATACGGGTGCTTTTCCGGGAAGGCCGGCGCGCCGCATAAAAACGCCGAAGTCAAGAATACCGGTAATAAACAGAAAAAGGAAGCAATGAATCTGGCCATATATTATGTAAAGTTCAAGGAAAACGACGTATATCTGGTCAGGGAGATGCACCAGGTGCCCTATACCGAGGACGGGCCCGGAGCGGCGCTTAATGAGATGATCGGCGGCAATCCCACAACCGGGGGAGCAGTAAAGACTCTACCGTCCACTACCCGGCTGTTGGGCATTAATATCCGCGATGGTTTGGCCACAGTCAATTTTTCCAGTGATGTCCTGGGCGCCAATGTGGGAGCCGCGGGAGAAGTGCTGGGCATTCAGAGCATAGTCAATACACTGACCGAGTTCCCTCAAATCAGGGAGGTCTCTTTCCTGGTGGAAGGCAAGGCCGACGGCCGGGCCAGGGACTGGTGGGGGCATGTGGGCCTTTACGGACAACCTTTTAAGCGAAATCTGGAGAAGGTCTACGAACCTGCCATCTGGGTGACCCACCCGGTAGCCGGGCAGATAGCCGGAGTTCCCCTGCTGGTGAAGGGCAGTGCCAGGGTTTTTGAGGGTGCGGTATGCGCCCGCCTGCTTGATGCGGAGGGCAAAAAAATAGCTGAGGGCTGCGCCACCGCTTCCCGCGGCGCTCCCGGCAGGGGGGATTTTGAAATGAAGCTTACTTACCCCCCTCCCGGAAAGGGAAGCGGTATGCTGGAAGTATACTGGGCCAGCCCCAAGGACGGTTCCCCGCTGGATACGGTAAAGATACCGATACAATGGCCATAGTTTGTGATATATTATTATGAGAAGTACATCTCACCTCAAGAAAAGGAGGTAGGGTTTTGGCCAGACAGAAGCAGGTTGTACAGGAAATTCCGGCAAACACCCTTGAAGTAACTGCAGGCAGGGTGAAAAAAGACCTTGTCTGGGTCCTGATAGGTGCGGTGGTATCCATAGCTGCCGGGCTCGCAATTGGCAGTTTCTTTAAATTTTAAAGCCGGTTCCAAAGGCCCCCCACCGGGGGCCTGTTTGTATCCTCCCGCTCCTCTTGTTTTAACAAATACCATTTTACATGAATATGTTGTGAAAAAAACAAGAGGATGATTTTCTTGTCTCTAACAATTAAAGAGGTCGGGAATATTCACGACATGGTTCAATTTGTCGGGATCCCTGAAACTATTACGGCTTACAGGGAAATGGGAGCTGAGGTTGAGCCGGACCGGCCGGCCAATTATAACCCCGCTTTCAACCCCGTGCACCAGCACCTTAAAACAGCTTGCTTCATGGTTTGCAGGGATAATATGCCGGTAGGCCGGATTGCAGCCATTAAGGATTTTTTAAATCCGGATGCCGGCACCGGATTTTTTGGCTGCTTTGAATGTGAAAACGATGCGGAGGCCGCATCAGCCCTGCTCGGTGCAGTTCAGCGCTGGTTATTAAACAATGGCTGCCCCAGAATGATCGGCCCTGCCACATTCAATACCAATCAGCAGGTAGGGTTCCTGATGGAAGGGAGTGAGTACGGGCCCCGGCCAATGCTGCCCTATAATCCGCCCTATTACTGTGAGCTGATGGAAAAATCGGGGCTTGTCAAACATGCGGATCTGTTTTCATTCAGCTGGTTTAAGGATATGGGAATACCCCCCCAAATGTCCAGGGCGGCTGAAAGGGCACGCAGAAATCCCGCTGTATCCATAAAAACGTTAAAATTCAGGGACATGCGGTATGAAGCCCTTCTGGTCAGAGACATGTTTAACCAGTCAATGTCCGCCAACTGGGGTTTTATTCCCCTTACCACGGCGGAATCTTTATCAATTATAAAATTCTGCCGCACGTATGCCGACCGGGATTTGCTGATAACAGTGTGGGTTGAAGAAAGGCCGGCAGGAATATTGATTTTTTTACCCACCAGCCTGTCCGGAACCACCCCCCCCAGATCGGCAAGGTTATCCATTCTGGGCGTGGCGCCCCGGTACCGTTACAGGGGGCTGGATTCATACATGATTAGCCATGCATTTAATATTTTTTCGGAAAAGGATTATGATTCCGCGGATATTTCCATGATCCATGAAGACAATAAAATACTGCTTAAAACTGTCACCCAGGCGGCGGGATTAAAACAGACGAGGCTCTACCGGGTATACGGGACCGGCTGAACAAAAATACAAAAAAAGCCCCACCTTCGGGTGGGGTGCTGAGAGAGATTTAGGAGGCTGGTTTACTGCCTGATGCAGCATTAATATTGTGTCCTTCTTAAACAATTTTTATCCCTGTAAATATAATTTTGCCATTAGAATAAAAATCCCGCCTTGACCAGGCGGGCGGGGAAGAGTATGTTAATCCGCGATTGTCTACATTATTACCCAAATTTTGATTTCATAAACATTCCATACAGAAATATCAAAAACAGCCTTTGTTAAAAATGGCTGTTAAAAATTTAACAGTATAAAAGGAATTTTTTATTTTTATAACAAAATAATTATCTGGTTTAACCGTCATTTATTTAAATTTACAGGTGGCTTAGATATGAATGATTATTTGATTTGCGGAGGAGAGCTGGTTACCTCAAGCGGAACAGTACCCAATACCGGACTCCTGGTAACCAGGGGAAAACTGGCCGTTCCCGGCGCTTTAAGGCCTGAAAACCTCTACGCCGGATTTTCCTGTTCTATAGGCAGGCCGCGGCCCGGCAGCCCACCCCCATCTTTAACAAAGCCTGCAGATGAACAAAAAAAATGCTGCTGCAGCGAGCCCTGCCAGCAGGAATGCGTAAAAATAGAGGCCGACGGCTTTTATATCGCCCCGGGATTTATAGACATGCATGTGCACGGTGGAAACGGATATGACATCCTTGACGGTTCCACCAAGTCGATAAGGGAAGTGGCCGCTTTTCACGCCCGCGGCGGGACAACCTCCTTCCTGGCCACCGTGGCCCCGGCACCCAAAAATAAAATGGAAAGAACACTGGCCATTATAAACGCCCTTACCCTGAGAAACACTGAAGGGGCCCAGCTCCTGGGGGCACACCTCGAAGGCCCCTACCTGAACCCCGGGCGTTCAGGAGCCATTAACCCCGCCTATATTAAGGATATAGACATCGAGGAAGCAGGCGAATTTATATCCCTCTGTGAAGGAACCTTAAGGATGGTCACCGTGGCCCCGGAACTCCCGGGCTGTATCCATCTGATTAAAATGCTGGTGCGGGAAGGCATAGTTGTGGCGGCCGGGCATTCCGAGGCCGCCTATGAAGTGGCACTGTCCTCCTTTAAGGCCGGAATAAGGCACGCTGTCCATCTTTTTAACGCCTCCGCCCCCCTCAACCACAGGGAGCCGGGCCTGGTGGGGGCTGTTCTGGCATGCCGGGAGATCAACGCCGAGATTATCGCCGACGGGTATCACCTGCACCCTTCGATGTTGAAGCTGCTGCATTCAATAAAGGGGAGGCGGGGGCTTACCCTGGCCACTGACGCCATCTCCGCCGCCGGTATGCCGGACGGGGAATATACTTTCAACGACCAGAAAGTGACCATGGTGAACAAAAAAATAACCCTGCCCAACAATTCGATGGCCGGGAGCTCTCTGACCATGATCGAAGCTGTTAAAAATATGGTCAACCTGACAGGTGTGCCTCTGCATGAAGCCATCCGCATGGCCAGCCTGAATCCCGCCCGGGTGCTGGGCCATGAAAACGCGAAAGGGGCGCTGGCCCCGGGCATGGACGCGGATCTGGTGCTGTTGGACAAGGACCTTAATGTGAGGATGACCATGGTAGGCGGCGATATTGTCTACAGCAATTTAAAGGGAGGGATTGGGGATTAGAGATTGAGCAAACGTCTAAGCATGACTCGATTGGCTGCATTTTCCAGGGTGTCATCCAGGGGCTGCAGGGAACCATCCCCGTACCTGCGCCGCAAAGCGCAGGAAATAAGGTGATCCGCAAGAAAAGGATTTTTGGGCAGAAGCGGCCCGTGCAGGTAGGAGCAGAGCACGTTTTTATAGCGGGCGCCTTCCTTGCGGTCCTCTCCGTTGTTCCCGTACCCGGCCAGCACATCACCCAGCGGCTCCAAATCACCCAGGTAAGTGCGCCCGGAGTGGTTTTCAAAACCGGTAATCCTTCGCCTTACGCCTTCCAGCTCAACCTCCACCGCCACATTTCCGATCAGCCTTTTCTGTCCGCCCTCGGTATAGAGGTCCAGAATGCCCAGCCCGGGTATTATTTCTCCGGCCAGGGTCCGGTAATATTTCCCCAGGAGCTGGTAACCGCCGCAAATGGCCAGCACCACCAGGCCGTCCTCTATGGCCTCCTTTAATTCCCCGGTTCTTTTCATCAAATCGGCGGCCATGAGGTTCTGCTCCCTGTCGGAGCCCCCCCCCAAAAAGACAAAATCCATCTGGGAAAAATCTGTCTTTACGCCGATGCTCACCTGGTGAACATCCACCTCTATCTCTCTCCACTGGCAGCGCCTGGTGAAAGCAATGATGTTTCCCCTGTCCCCGTACAGGTTCAGCAGGTCAGGATACATGTGGCAGATATTCAGTTTGGGCTTGAACCCTTTCGGCATACCCGCTCAAAATCCTTTCCACCGGCCACAGGGCGGTGTATGTGGCCAGCATGTATGATATAAGGGCTTTACCCTCCAGAACCCTTTTTACCGCCCCTTTGAAATCATTGACAACCACCAGCCTGGATTCTGAAATTCCGGCATATTTAAGCCTCAGCGCCATCTCCTCGGCCCTCTGTCCCGAGCAGACAAACATACTTATTTTATCCTGGCGTTCTTCCAGCATCTCAAAATCAACATCCCAAAGCCAGGAAATGTCTTTCCCGTCGGCATCGTTATCGTTGATGGCGATTAAAACGTCCACCTGTCCGTCTGCCAAACTGGCCAGCGCCCCGAGCCCCTCGTTGAAGCCGGTGGGGTTTTTGACCAGGTTGAGAAAAACCGGCTTGTCCCGGTAACGGAACCTTTCCATCCTGCCCGTGGCCGGCCGGTATCCCAGCAGAAGAGCGGCCGTCTTTTGCGGATCGATACCCAAAAGAAGAGCGGTGGAGTACGCCGCCAGGGCATTATACAAGTTATATATCCCGAATACAGGCACATTGAGGGGTATGGCCGAACCCTGCCGGAACCTCACCTGGCAGAAGGTATACGTCCCTTCGGCCCGCAGGGATGTCCCCTCAACATCGGGCTCCGGGCGGGAAAAACCGCAGCCTGCGCACCTGTAGCTGCCGAGCTGGCTGTACTGGTAGTACCGGTAGTCCAGTTCACGGCCGCAGAAAGGGCAGAATTTGGCCTCCCTGGCAGCGGAGCCCCGGTGTAAAACACCCTTGTGTTCACCCACACCGTAAAAAACCGACTGCAGGCCGGTGCTTCTGCCCAACTGGGCAACCAGCGGGTCGTCGGCATTCAGTATCAATTTTGTGCCTTCCATTCCTTTAAGGGCATCCCGCACCAGGGACACCGTCTTGTCAAGCTCCCCATACCTGTCCAGCTGATCCCGGAAAAAATTGGTAACCACCACATACCGGGGATTTACCTGGGCCGCCACCAGGGGAAAGGCGGCCTCGTCCACCTCAAGGCAGGCGTAATCGAAATACAGTCTGCCCAACAAATCCATCTCCCTGGCAAAGGCCGAGGCAACACCGGTCAGCAGGTTTGCTCCTTCCCTGTTGATCAGTACCCTGTACCCGCTTCCTTCCAGGATCCGGGCAATCATATTGTTTGTGGTGGTTTTGCCGTTGGTCCCGGTAACCATAATGGCGCCCAGCCTTATCCGGGAGACACCTTCCCTGATCAGGTCCGGGTAAATTTTCAGGGCTATCCTGCCCGGCAGTGACGATCCCCTGCCTTTACCCAGGAGCCTGATAAAAAAAGTTAACACCCTCGCCACCGCAAGGGTAAGAAAAAGCCTCAATTGGTTCAATGCGGCACTCCCCTATGGTCCGAATTCAGAATCCAGAATCCAGAATCAAGTTAGATTTTGGCCTTTTTATTCTGAATTCCGACTCCTGTCTCCTGTATTCTTAAAGTATTATATCCATTTTATAACAGCGTCAAGACAGGCCCAAAATACCTTACTCCGGCCACCCTTTTTCTATTAATTTTCTAATTATATCCACCGCCTCGGAAATGGTCAAGGGCAGAGGTTTAATGTTATATTCCGGCACCCGGTGAAATATTTTGCTGACTACCGGGAACCTGAGCTGCGCTTCTTCCATAAGCGCGGTGTCCTGGAGCAGTTCCCGGCCGCCCTGGGCCAGCGTCCTGCCGTCCTTAATTACTATTACCCGGTCGGCCCATTCGGCGGCAAAGTCCACGTCATGGGTGGCAATAACTATTGTCTGACCCTGGCCGTGCAGGCGGTTCAGTATATCCGTCAGGGTGTCCTTTCCCCTGGGGTCAAGGAAGGCCATCGGCTCGTCCAGCACAATAATCCTGGGGAGCATGGCCAGGACACCGGCAATGGCCACCCTCTTTTTCTGGCCGTAACTCAGGTGGTAGGGGACCCGCTGACGGTAATCCAACATTCCTACCGCCTCCAGGGCGTCAGTTACCCTCATATCTATCTCCTGCCGGTTCATTCCCATGTTTTGGGGCCCAAAAGCCACATCTTCCCACACTGTCGAGGAAAACACCTGGTCGTCGGGGTCCTGGAAAACCAGCCCCACCATGGAGCGCGCCCACATCTCGGTTTTTTTGTTTATTTCCCGGCCCATTATGGATACCCTGCCCTGTTGGGGAAGGTTTATGCCGTTCAGGTGCAGAAGCAGGGTGGACTTGCCGGCCCCGTTGGGCCCCATGAGGGCTACCCTCTCCCCCTCTTCAACGTAAAGCGAGAGGCCCCGCAGGGCCTCGGTGCCGTCTCTATAAGCATAATAAACATCGTCAACCTCTATAATAGCCAAATTTATACCCCCTGGGAATTGGAATTACAAAATTCGTTCTAAACGGCACCGCTCTCGAAAAGCCTGAGGCTTACCGCTGCCACAATTATCGCTGCCCCCCAGCACAGGTCCCCCCACCCGGGCCTGGCTGCCCGGGCACTGATCCCGGCGTCGGCCGAATAGCCCCTGGCCAGCATGGCGCAGTATATTCTTTCCCCCCTGTCCCAGGAACGGACGAACAGTACCCCCACCATCTGCCCCAGCGTATTGAAGGTGGACCTGGCAAAAAGGGTCCGGCCGGCCTTAAAACATCTTGACTTACGGGCCAGCCTCATCCGCTGGACCTCATCAACCAGTACAAAGATGTATCTCACTGTAAATTCCAGCACCTGCACAAAAACACCCGGAATCCTGAGCCCCCTGAGGGCCTTCATTAAATCGGGGAAAGGCGTGGTGGCCGTCAGCGTGCTCACTGCCAGAACCGCGGTTAATACCCTCAGGGAGAGAATGGCGGCCCGGCTGACCCCCTGGCCGGTGGCGGCAAGGGAAAGCGGCCCCAGGTGCATGCTGAAAACGGCTTCACCCGGCACCGCAAAGGGAAAGATCACCAGCACCATCCCCGTAAAAGGCAAAACCAGGGCGATCCTGCGCAGCAAATAGCCGGCGCCCATCCCGGATAAAAGGGCCAAGCCGGTTATCAACCCGGCTGCCGCAATCAGCAGGGGCTTCGAGGTAAGGGAGGAAACCACGGCCACAAAGCCAAAGATGGACACCACTTTGACCCTCGGGTCCATCCTGTACAGGGGGGTATCTTTTCCGGCGCAGGCAGGCATAATCATATGTAAAACCCTCACATTCCCGTATGAAAATAATTATGGCCATGAAGTCCCGATCATATAACCGCATACAACGGCTTCAGACCTTCATGGCCATTCCTTCGCACTGATTTGTCTCAAAACGGTATAGGACCTTCGTGATCCTGTTGCTTCTATGATTATATCTTTTTCCAACCCGCCGATCAATATAAAATTTTATCCCAATTAATCTTTGTCGCGGCTGTTCCACTTTGCCCGGCCCTGTTCAGGCCGGGCCTCCCGTTAGTTTGACAGCATAGTTAAATAGAGAAACCCCAAAATCCCTTGTGTCATAAGGATACCTGGGAATTTTTTTATAATTATTTGCCATATTTATGTAGCGGAATACACGTGATTATGGTATAATA
>JBMOPD010000059.1:0-3380 GCA_049323615.1 Bacillota bacterium
ATTACGAAACCTCTTCCTCGCTCTCGCCCAGGTAGGCGCAGCGGACCCTGGGGTCCTCCTGCACCTCCAGTGCGGTGCCTCCGAATATTATCCTTCCGGTCTCCAGCACGTAGGCCCTGTGGGCCACCTGCAGCGCCATGAAGGCGTTTTGCTCCACCAGCAGCACCGTTACCCCCTGCTGGTTGATCTTCTTGATTATGTCGAATATCTCTTCCACCAGCACTGGGGACAGCCCCATTGACGGCTCGTCCAGTATCAAAAGCGAGGGCTTGCTCATCAGGCCCCGGCCTATGGCCACCATCTGCTGCTCCCCCCCGGAAAGGGTGCCGGCCATCTGTCTGGACCTTTCCTTAAGCCGGGGAAACCTTTCCATTACCATCTCCAGATTGTCTTTTATTTCATTCTTGTCTTTGCGGGTATATGCCCCCATTAAGAGGTTTTCCATTACTGTGAGATTGGGGAATATCAGCCTGCCTTCCGGCACGTGGGAAAGCCCCATCTGCACTATCTTGTGGGCGGGGACGGTGTTTATGCGCTGGCCGCGGAAGGTTATTTCCCCGCTTTTGGCCCTGACTATTCCCGATATGGCTCTCATGGTGGTGGATTTGCCGGCCCCGTTGGCGCCGATAAGGGTTACCACTTCGCCCTCGTTTACGTTGAAGGATATCCCCTGCAGGGCGTGGATGGAGCCGTAGAATACGTTTAAGTCGCTTATGGTCAGCATTGCGCCATCGTGGCCCCCTTCCCCAGATAGGCTTCCAGCACCACAGGGTCGTTCCTTATCTCCGCCGGCAGCCCGGTTGCGATTATCTGGCCGAAATCCAGCACTATCAGTCTTTCACAAAGCTTCATTACCATTCCCATCTGGTGTTCTATCAACAGCACCGTGAGGTCGAATTTTTCTTTTACGTATTTTATAAGGTCCACCATTTTGACCACTTCTGCCGGGTTCATTCCGGCGGCCGGCTCGTCTAATAAAAGGAGCTTGGGCCTGCCGGCAAGGGCCCTGGCGATCTCGAGCCTTCTCTGTGCCCCGTAGGGGAGGTTCATGGCCTTGTCATGGGCCCGGTCCTCAAGTCCCAGGGCCTTTAACAGTTCCATGGCCTCGTCGGTGATGGCGGCCTCGTGCTTTTTAAACCTTGGTGTTCTGAATACCGCGTCTATCATGTTGTACTCCACCCTGGGGTGGAATATGGTCATTACGTTGTCCAGCACGGTGTTTCCTTTGAACAGCCTGATGTTCTGGAATGTCCGGGCGATTCCCTTCTGGGCCACCAGGTAGGGTGACATGCCGGTGATGTCTTCTCCAAGAAAGGTGATCTTTCCGGCGGTGGGCTTGTATATGCCCGAGATCATGTTGAACACGGTGGTCTTTCCGGCTCCGTTGGGGCCGATGAGTCCCACTATTTCTCCTTTTTCTATGGTCATGTTGAAGTTGCTGACCGCCTTTAAGCCGCCAAAGGTCTTGTCAACATTCTCAGCTGCGAGAACCGACATTGACACCATCCTTTCTCCCCAACAGCGTGCCCAGTGGCTGTGGAATAAGGATACCCAGTTCCTTGCCGCTAAATATTCCCTGGGGTCTTAATATTATGGCCACTATAAGTATCAGGGCGTAAATTACCCCGCGAAAATCTATAAATGCCTCACCGAGGACAAATCTTAGCCCCTCCAATACAAACACCCAGGCTATGGCGGTTACCACGGTTCCGGTCATGCTGCCCAGCCCCCCCAATACCACCACCAGCAGGAAGTCGAAGGACTTCAGGAAGTCAAAGCTGGTGGGGTGCAGGAACGGGTAGCGGTGGGCATACATTCCTCCGGCCAGCCCGGCCAGCGCACAGCCCAGTACAAATGCCATGACTTTTATCTTTGTTGTGTTGATACCCAGTACGTCCGCGGCTATCTCGTCTTCCCTTACGGCGGTGCAGGCCCTGCCGTACGAGGAGTATATAAAATTCCTGACCAGCAGTATCACCAGGAAGGTGAAGAGGAAAACCCAGTCGAAATTGGCCAGCTGTGGCGTGCCGGACATTCCGGTGGCGCCTCCCAGCGCCGGCAGTATCTTGTTGGAGTTGTCCATTCCCACCTTGACGATTATTCCGAATCCCAGGGTGGCGATTCCCAGGTAGTCGGACCTGAGCCTTAATATGGGCAGTCCGATGATCAGCGCCAAAAGCGCGGCCACCGCCGCCCCTATGAATAGCGCCACTATAAACATGGGTATGCTGCCCTGGCCCACGGTCTTGCCGAACAGCCCGGCGGAATAGGCCCCCAGCCCGAAAAAGGCGGCGTGTCCCAGTGAAAACTGCCCGGTGAATCCGTATATAAGGCTAAGCCCCAGCGCTCCCATGGTGGTGATCAGCGCCTGGTCCAGCACCCTCTGCCAGTACGGGTTTATTATTTCCGCGTTCTCCATGAAGCTGATAACGGCGTAAATTGCCACTGTGGCAGCCAGCATTATTATTGTGTTCTTTGATGATGTCTTCGGCATTTTTTACACCCCTTTACACCTTATCAGGTTCGTTGCGCCCGAGGATTCCCGTAGGCCGGATCAGCAGAACCAGTATAAGTATGGTGAAGGCGATGGCATCCCGCAGCTGTGACGACAGGTATGCCGAGGTAAGGGTTTCCACCTGCCCCATTATTATGGCGCCCAATACCGCCCCAGGTATTATGCCTATGCCGCCCAGCACGGCCGCTGTAAAGGCCTTGAGGCCCGGCATGATTCCCATGAAGGGGTGTATCTGGGGGTAGGCTATGGCGTAGAGCACTCCCCCGGCCGCCGCAAAGGCCGACCCGATGGCGAATGTTATCGATATGGTGGTGTCTACGTTTACCCCCATCAGCCTGGCGGCGTTGTGGTCCACCGACACGGTGCGCATGGCCATTCCTATTTTTGTCCGGTAAATGAGATACTGCAGCGCCGCCAGCATTATCAGCACCGTTACCGCCACGGTGACCTGTATGTTGGTTATGGTTACCCCGGCGATTTGCCAGTGTATTTCTTCAAAGGGCCGCTGCACCACCCTGAAGTTGGGGCCGAACACAAACTTAAGGCTTCCGAAATACTCAAGGAACAATGATACGCCCAGGGCGCTGATTAGCGCCGCTATCTTGGGCGCATACCTCAAGGGGCGGTAGGCGATGCGCTCTATGGTCACGCCCAGAAGCGCGCAGATAACCATGGACGTCAATACCGCCACGGGCACCGACATTCCCCACTGGGTAAATCCGAAATAGCCCACGAAGGCTCCCACCATGAATACGTCGCCGTGGGCGAAGTTGATCAGTTTCACCACTCCGTACACCATGGTATAGCCCAGGGCAATCAAGGCGTACATAAAACCCAGCTGTAACCCGTTAATTATTTGATCAGC
>JBMOPD010000060.1:0-3353 GCA_049323615.1 Bacillota bacterium
CCGGTGGCTTCCTTGGGAATGCGCCCGGTCCTTATGCACTCGCTCCTCAGCCGGCGGCCAACAATTTTTTCCACCATTCTCCCTATTTCAAGCACCCTGTCCACGTCCACACCGGTATCAATGCCCATCTCGTCCATCATTACCACCATGTCCTCGGTGGTGACCAGCCCCACTATGTTGGGGTCCTGATAGTAGTAAGCGCCGGTTCCGGCCACCGGGCATCCGTCCACAAAGTTGGCAGGCTGTCCGCCGATGCCTCCCATGGTGCTCTCGAAGTGAGTGATGCCTGCCTGAAGCGCCGCCAGTACGTTGGCCTGCCCCCAGCCCCTGGTGACGTGGAAGTGGGCTATGTGGAGGTCAGGGTTGGGAATGGCGTCCAGTATCATGGAGAAATACTCGTACACCTTGTCGGGAGGGGCCGATCCGTCGTGGTCGGCATGCTCAATGTCGTCCGCTCCCAGTTCCAGGTAGCGCTTGGTAAATTCCACCGCCTTCTTCAGCTCGGTGGGGCCCTCAATGGGGCAGCCCCAGATGGTGCTCACCGTGCCGTTTACCTTTATACCTGCGTCGTGGGCCTTCCTGATGCACTCCTCGGTCATCTTCCAGTAGCCCTTGTGGTCCAGACCTGAATTTTTATACATGTGTGAAGGCGAGGTGGAAACCATCTGCAGTATCCGGTCGGGGCCGTAACCCTCCTTTTTAAGCTCAATGGCCCTCTCCACAGCCTTTTCCCTGATGGTGATGGCGGTCAGTTCCACCTCGGGAAGCTTTTCCCTGACCCTCTTGCTGGACCTGATCAGCTTGAAAAGCTTGTCTGCGTCGGCAAACTGGGGCATTCCCCTGGGATTGCCCAGGTTTGTGACTTCCAGGCGCTTGAACCCGGCCAGTATCATTTCTTCCAGCAGCCACAGCTTGGCCTCGGTGGGGATTGTCTTTTCCTCGTGCTGGAATCCGTCACGGACTGTGATTTCTCCCAGGACCACTTTTTTTGGATACTTCATAGTGAACATACATTTGCTTCCTCCTTTGATATTATCTTCCTTTATACACAGGTTTGCGTTTTTCATTAAATGCCTTCAGCCCCTCGTCCCGGTCCTCGGTGGCCAGGCAGACGTTGTAGCACTCGGCTTCCAGTGCCAGGGCCGTGTTCAGGTCCAGCTCCACCCCCAGGTTTATTGACCGCTTGGCCTGCTGTAGGGCTACCGGGCCGTTCTTGGTTATCTCACGCATTATTTCCATTGTTTTTTCCATGAGCTTTTCATGGGGCGCCACGTGGTTTACCAGCCCGATGTCGTAAGCATCCCGGGCCGAAATGCGCCTTCCGGTGAAAATCAGCTCCTTGGCCTTGTTCCTGCCGATCACCCGGGGCATGAGCTGTGTGCCTCCGCCTCCCGGTATAATGGCCAGCCCCACCTCGGGAAGCCCGAAAGCGGCTTTTTCAGAGGCGATTATGAAATCGCAGCAAAGTGCAAACTCGCAGCCCCCGCCCAGGGCAAAGCCGTTGACCGCCGCCACCAGCGGCTTGGGGAACTGGGCCACGGCCGTAAAGGTCTTGACAAAGAGCGCCCGCTGCCTTTTCATTTCTTCCCGGCTCATTGTTTTTCTTTCCTTCAGGTCGGCCCCCACGCAGAAAGCCCTGTCTCCCTCGGCGGTGAGCACTGCGGCGAATACATCCTGGTCCTGGTCCAGTTCCTCCAGCGCCGCCAGAAGGTCTTTGGCGGTCTGGGTGGAGAGGGCGTTCATGGCGTCGGGGCGGTTGAAGGCCACCACGGCTATATGACCATCCCTGGTCAGCTTTAAGGTTTCATAACCCATTAATCCACACCTCCCTAAACCTCAATGGCATGTTACACCGGGTAGACCGGGTGTTTGCGGCGGGTAAAGGGCTGGTCCTTGGAGGAATACAGCTCGAGGCGCTTGATCAGCTCCTCCCGGAGTTCCTTTGCCCTGATAATGTGGTCCACCACCATTTCGGAGGCCAGCCGGTAGATATCGATGTCCTTTTTATACTCCTGCCTTAATTGCTCCACATAGGCCGGCCTCTCTTCCGGGGGCAGGGCATTTATCTTGTTTTCGTAAACCGCGTTGACAGCGGCCTCGGGTCCCATAACCGCGATCATGGCGGTGGGCAGCGCCATGCAGACATCGGGCTCGAAGGCAGGGCCGCACATGGCGTACAGTCCGGCGCCGTATGCCTTTCTGACCACCACGGAAATCTTGGGCACCGTGGCCTCGGACATTGCCGAAATCATCTTGGCCCCGTGGCGGATAATTCCCTGACGCTCAACATCCTTTCCAATCATGAATCCCGGGACATCCATAAGGAACAGGAGGGGTATGTTGAAGGCGTCGCACAGGTTCATGAAGCGGGCGGCCTTATCGGCTGAATTAACAAACAATACCCCGCCCTTTTCCATTGACTGGTTGGCCAGTATCCCCACGGCCCTTCCGCCGATGCGGGCCAGCCCCGTTATCAGCTCGGGGGCGAACAGCTTCTTGATTTCAAACCAGCTTCCCTCGTCAATGAGCCGGAAGACAAATTCATACATGTCAAAGGGCTGGTTTTCATTTAGCGGGACAATTTCTTCTATGTCCCTGCCCGGTGCGGGAGGAACCGCCTCTACAACGGCGGGCTTTTCACGGTAGTTCTGGGGGAAGTAGGTAAAATATTTGCGGCAGGCGCTTATGGCGTCTTCCTCGGTGGCGGCCAGCAGGTCCCCGCAGCCGCTGACGGTGCAGTGCATCCGGGCCCCGCCCATTTCCTCCAGGGTGACCTTTTCAAATATGACCATTTCGGCCATGCGCGGCGAGCCAAGGTACATGCTGGCGTTCCCGTCAATCATGAACACCACGTCGCAAAACGCCGGAATGTAGGCTCCGCCGGCCGCCGAAGGGCCGAACAGGAGGCATATCTGGGGGATCATGCCGGACATCTTCACTTCGTTGTAGAATATCCTACCGGCCCCCCGCCGCCCGGGAAACATCTCTATCTGGTCTGTAATGCGGGCCCCGGCCGAATCAACCAGGTAAATCATCGGAACCATCATGTCTATGCAGGTTTCCTGTATCCTGACTATCTTTTCCACGGTGCGCCATCCCCAGGAGCCGGCCTTGATGGTTGAGTCGTTGGCCATAACGCAAACGGTGCGGCCGTGTATTTTGCCCAGACCGGTGACAACTCCGTCCGCCGGAAGGTCCCCGGCCAGGTTGTTGGCGTAAAGGGCGTCCTCCACAAAGGTGTCGGGGTCAAGCAGCAGCCTGATCCTCTCCCGGGCGAAGAGCTTTCCCTTTTTGGCGTTGCTTTGGTGATATTTGGGGTGCCCCCCCGCTTTGGCCTCGGCTTCCTTTTCCTT
>JBMOPD010000061.1:0-40583 GCA_049323615.1 Bacillota bacterium
ACAGGTTCCCACACTATTATCTCATAGCGCTTTTAGTTTGTCCAGCAGGGGATTGCGAAAAAGTTTTTTCGGGTTTCTTCTTACCCTCAAGCTCATCAAAGGAATTTTATGTTATGCGTCAGTTCTGCCAATTCAACGGTTTTGGGTGTACACCGCCTGCTCATACTTATGGCCGGGCCGGAAGCCGCGGCGGCCATCCGGGATAAGGAAAAACTTTTCATGCCGGTATCGAGATTTTTTAAAAATTAGAGATTATAATTAGGAACATACAGGATGTTATGATCTATTCATGAAAGGGTTTAAATTGGAAATGACACAGGACAGGATACGCAATCTGGCTATTATCGCCCACGTCGACCACGGCAAGACCACCCTGGTGGACGGGATGCTCAAGCAGAGCGGTGTCTTTCACGAAAAGCAGGTGGTGGAGGAGCGCGTGCTGGACCGCAACGAACTGGAGCGGGAGCGGGGAATCACCATCATGGCCAAAAACACCGCCGTCTTTTATAACGGATACAAGTTAAATATTGTCGATACTCCCGGCCATGCCGATTTCGGCGGGGAGGTGGAGCGCATTGTCCAGATGGTGGACGGGGTGCTGCTACTGGTGGACGCCTTTGAAGGGCCCATGCCCCAGACCCGCTTTGTGCTGCGCAAGGCCCTGGCCGCCAACCTGGCGCCCATTGTGGTGATCAACAAGATCGACCGGCCCAACGCCCGGCCGGAAGAGGTGCTGGACGAAGTGCTGGAACTGTTTATGGACCTGGAGGCCAGTGACGGCCAGCTGGACTTCCCGGTGATATACACCGACGCCCGCAGGGGAACGGCTTCCCTGGACCCAACTGTTCCGGGAATCAATCTAAAGCCTCTTTTTGAGATGATTGTGGAAAGAATCCCCGCTCCCGGAGGGGATCCGGAGGCCGCCCTCCAGCTGGGAGTGACCATGATCGATTACGACCCTTACCTGGGCCGCCAGGCCGTGGGCCGCGTCCACAACGGCCGCATCCAGGCCAGGCAGGAGGTGGCGGTGATCGGCGCCGGCGGAGATATACGGCGGCAAAGGCCCTCCGGGCTCTATGTTTTCGACGGCCTGAAAAAAGTCCCGGCGGAGGAGGCCGGGGCCGGGGAAATCGTGGTGGTGGCCGGGCTGGAAGACATTAACGTGGGCAACACCGTTGCCGACCCGGAAAACCCGGTTCCCCTGAGCTTTGTCAGTATAGACCAGCCCACGGTGGCGGTGGGCATCAGGGTGAACAAGAGCCCCTTTGCCGGCCGGGAAGGCCAGTACGTCACCTCGCGCAAACTGGGCGAGAGGCTGATGCGGGAGCTGGAATCCAACGTCAGCCTGCGGGTGGAGGACACCGGCTCGCCGGACACCTTCCTGGTTTCTGGCCGCGGGGAGCTTCACCTTTCCATCCTGATCGAGACCATGCGCCGGGAAGGGTACGAGTTCGAGGTTTCCCGCCCCCAGGTAATCAGGCGGGAAATAGACGGAAAAACATGCGAGCCGGTGGAAGAACTGCTGGTGGAAATACCGGAGGAGTACGTGGGGATTGTTATGGAGCGCCTGGGGCCCCGCAGGAGCGAACTGGTAAACATGGCGCACCGGGGCGACGGCCGGGTGTCAATGAAATTTTACGTTCCCACCCGGGGTCTGTTCGGCTTTCGTTCCGAATTCCTGACCGATACAAAGGGCCTGGGCATCATGCACCATTCCTTCCACCATTACGCCCCTTACCGGGGAGACATCCAGACCCGGCAGAGGGGGTCCCTGGCGGCCTTCGAGACCGGCGAGACCACCACCTACGGCCTGGAAAACGCCCAGGAGCGGGGCGATTTGTTTGTGGGGCCGGGGGTGCCGGTATACCGGGGAATGGTAGTGGGAGAGCATTCCCGCCCCGGGGACCTGGTGGTCAATGTCTGTAAAAAGAAACAGCTGACCAATATCCGCAGCTCAACCTCCGAAATAACGGCCAGGCTCACCCCACCCCGGCAGATGGGCCTGGAGCAGTGCCTGGAGTTTATAGCCGACGACGAACTGGTGGAAGTGACACCCACTTCCATCCGCATGCGGAAGGAGAATATGAAGTAACTATCCCGAAAATCTTAGCGGCCAGGGGGCAGAATGTGATAGCCCTGCCCCGGCGATGAAACTTTGATCACTGCATTCAGAATCCAGACCCTTATGCCTTAAAAATACGGCACCATGAATTATAAAAATACCTTCATTCCAACTTTTCCCATTCTGGATTCTGGCTTCTGGATTCTGGATTCTGACTGCAAAGCATTACAGTATTAGCTCGGCGCCCGGGGGGGCCGGGGGCCGAAGAACTGGTAATAGTGGCACTCGATGCGGCCGTTGTATAGCTTTCTTTTTTTGTCTGCCCGCCTCCCGAACAATTTCTCAAAATTGTGGTGGGTGGTCAGTACGTAGAAGGACCATGTGTCCAGGCCCCTGAAAACCCGGCCCATCTCCCGGTAAAGGCCTTCCACCGCCCGCAGCTCTTCCAGGCGCTGCCCGTAAGGCGGGTTGCAGATTATGTACCCGTATTTTTTCTGGGTGCGCAAGTCGGCCACCGGCATCTGCTGCCAGTGGATGTGTCCCTCCACCCCGGCCTGGCGGGCATGGTACCGGGCCAGGCTGAGAACCTCCCCGTCGGCGTCTGTGCCCCGGATCTGCAGGTCGGCCCGGGGGCGGGCCAGGTCCCCGGCCTCCTGCCGCGCTTCCCGCCACAGCCGGGCGGGGACGGCCGGCCATTTTTCGGCGGCGAATTCACGCCCCAGGCCCGGTGCCCGGTTGAGGCCGATCAGGGCCGCCTCGATGGGGATGGTGCCCGATCCGCAGAAGGGATCAACCAGCACCCGGTCCGGCTGCCAGCGGCTCAGGCCGACCATGGCCGCGGCCAGGGTCTCCTTGAGGGGAGCGGCGCTGCTCAGTTTCCGGTAGCCGCGCTTGTGCAGGCCCGGGCCGCTGGTGTCAATGGTCAGGGTGGCCACATCCTTCAGCAGGGCCACCTCGATGGTGCAGCGGGGCCCGGTTTCTTCAAACCACTGCCGGCGGTAGCGGCGCTTCATGCTCTCCACCACCGCTTTTTTGACGATGGCCTGGCAGTCGGGAACGCTGAACAGTTTTGACCTGACCGATTTGCCCTGCACCGGGAAGTTGGCATCTTCCGGGATCCAGTCCGGCCATGGTAAAGCCTTTGTTTTTTCAAAAAGCTCATCAAAGGAAGTGGCCGGGAATTCTCCCATTTTGACCAGCACCCGGTCGGCGCTGCGCAGCCACAGGTTCGCCCGGCAAATGGCGCCCTCATCGGCCCTGAAGGTTACCCTGCCGTTTTCCACCGTTACCTGGTCATATCCCAGTTCCCGGACCTCCCGGGCCACCACGGCCTCCAGGCCGAAGGTGGCGGTGGCAATCAGTTCAGTCACGGCCATTACTCCATCTCCCGTCCCGCCGGTATTTTCATCAGCTATTATTTCCTATTCTGGCCCCAAAGTAAAATTCCCGCCGCAAGGGCGGGAATAATGAAGAGGTTGTGGATAAGAACAAGGCTTTCTTATTAATTGCAGTCCTGGCTACTGGTTAACGGTAATGATCTGGCCGTCGGGATAGTAGCCCACTTCGGCTTTCAGCGCCTCGGAAATAAACCGCAGGGGAACGAAAACCCGGTTGCTGTTCAACTCCGCCGGCACTTCCAGGGTGATTTCCCTGCCGTTGACCAGGGCTATCCTGTTTCTCACCTGCAGCTGGATGCTGGTGTCCCCTCTATTGATATTCACCGTCTGCTCGGCCCCGTTCCACTGCACCGTCGCCCCCAGGGCCTCGGTAATGGCCCGCACCGGCACCAGGGTCCGGTTTTCCCTGATCACCGGGGGAACATCCGGCTTCAACTGTCCACCGTCGCAGAATACCTTGGGCTCATTGTCTCCCATGTTGAGGAATATGGCTCCCAGCTCCTTATAATTTTCCGGGTCTTTAGGATCTATGGAGATCATATCCTTGAGCAGCTCCGTGGATTCCTGGGTGTTATTCTGCTGTTTGGCCAGCTGATAGGCGTTTTTGTACATGTTTTTAATCTGATTTTTAACTTCGGCGGCATTCTGGTGTTTATACTGTTCCTTCAGCTGGGCCAGATTTTCCTTCAGTTCCTGCCAGTCTTCTTTAAGCATCAACCTGTCCTGCCGCATTGTCTGCAGGCGCTGCTGAACCCTGTCCATTATGCCTTCGGCCTGGTCGCCTGTCTGGTTCACCATGTTCTGGACATCGAGCCGCTGGGTCTCCCCCGCGTTTTGGGTGATTTCTTCAACCTTTAGACTGTCCTGTGAAGACTCGCTATTCTGTTGTGATCCGCTACCCTGAGATGATACGCTACCCGTACCGCCGGACCCCGGACCGAAGCCCCAGCCGGCGGCCGGCGCCATGACCAGCAGGGAAATTGCCAGCGCGGTTACCAATATCTTCCTGTACATCAAGTCTACCCCCTGTTTTAATAGTTTCCCGGGAAACGTTATTTACTATATTCTTCGGTGCTTACTATTTTTTGGGGGGTACACTTTATCAAATTAATAACTTTTTTCTCTGGAACCACTGCCTCCGGAACCCGAAGTGCTTCCCGTCCCACCACCGGTGCTTGTGGCGGGCGAAGCAGCGCCGCCTGTCCCACCAGTGACCTGACCGGAACTGTCAGTAACAGCGCTGCCGGCGCCCTCCGGCGGCTTTTTAACCGCCGGACTGCCCTGGTTGCCTGTGGCCCCCGTTTCCTGAGAAACTTCGCCCTCAGGTATTACAAGGGCGGGGGATGCCTTATCGGCGCCGGTATTATTACCGTCCGGCCCCTCTGCAGGCTGTGTCGGGCCGACTGGCTGTTTTATCGCCCCGCTTTTACTTTGATCATTTTTTCCGCCGCCGGTGATCCTTTCTCCCCCGGCGCCTTCGCCCGCACCGGTGTTTGTACCTGTGCCCGTGCCTGTACCGGCGCCCGGCAATTGTCCCTGACCCTGCCGGACGGGTATTTTCTCGCCTTCACCTTTATCCTGCTGTAAACTTTTTTCCGCAGCCGGCGGGGGATTTTCAGCCGGAACAGTCAAAGGGCCGGGTATAGCGCTTTTGTTTAGACCCGGGAATTTTTCTTCTATCTCGCCGGCCACACTGTTTATTTGGGGATCCCTCAGGGATACCTCCTCCAGTAAAGGTGAAAAGCCGCGTTTTCCGGCCTCGGTCCAGAGCAGGTAGCGGGCAGGTGATACTTTATTTTTTAGGGCCCGGTCCCTGGTGTCCTCGTCCAGTCTGAAATAATATACCCTCGCGTCCACGTTGCGATCAGCCAGGGCCTTCGTCAATACGCCGTCCAGGTGGGCCAAAAGCTCCCGGCTGACAGCTTCGCCGGGGGTGCACAGGGACACGGCGATGTAATTGGGCTGTTTCACTTTTAAATAATTTCCGTCCCGGCAGTTTTGTATAATTACCTGCAGGGCCTGATCCAGCCCGGTATTTGACAGGCTGCTGTTTTGGATTACCTTGTTGCCGTCGTCATTAAAGCCGGCCACGCTGACCACCCGGTAATCTTTGTCGATGGCGATTTCCAGGCTGGGGTTGATGTCCAGGCCGATGTACGCGTAAACCCTTGCCGCCAGCATGTGCTGAAAAACCCCAAAGGCGATCAGGCAGCAGATTAAAAGTGACGCCACCAGGGACAGGGTTTTAACCGGGTATTGCCTTTCCCGGATTATATCACCGGGTGAATACTCCACCTGGTCACCGGGCTGCAAAAACCTGTTTATTTTTATTTCCCTGTACTCGCACCGGTCGGTCATAATCACCGCCCGGCCACGGAATACCTGAATAACTGTTCCTTTATTCGGCATCATGATCACCGCCTTTGATCAACGATTCCACGTATTCCTTCATTGTATCCAGGCCGCTTAAGAGTACAAGGCAAATGCTGATTATGTACTTGCGGTGCCGCTCTATCGTTTTCTCATTGAGCTTTATTTTTTTCAGCAGCATTTTTAACGGTATGCTCCTGTATTTCTGCAGGTGGCGGCAGAGGTCGGGGTCGCTGGTGATTATTTTGGCGATCCGCAGGCATAATGCCCTGGAGTCGGCATGTTTGGGAGTTTCATTGATCAGGTCCCACAGGGTGATTTTATACTGGGACAGACTACTGACAAACGACTCCATCTCCAGTTTTACGTAAACCCGGTCTATGGTGTTGCAGGGGTCCTGCACCGATGACAAAAAACCACTGTCATCAACGGCATAAAGCGTCCGGGCCCGGTGCTTGTTCTGGGAGCGGTAATAATCGATCAGCCTCTTGTTAATCACCGAGGCGGCAAAGGACTGGAATGAGCGGAGGCCTGGTTTGTACCCGTCGATTGCCTCGTTAAAGGCTATCAGCCCCACGCTGTATTCGTCCCTGCTATTAATATCTTCGTACCCGGTCAATTTTTTTGATACTATCTTTTTGACAAACAGCTGGTGATCGGCGATAAGTTTTTCCCGGGCCCCGGTGTTTCCGTTCTGGGCTTCCATGACCAGGTTGAGGACAGCCGCTTTTGCATCATCGAATGTTAAAAATATTTTGATCACCCCCCGGATGAAACATCTTTCGGCAAAAAATTCCATTTTCCTCCGGAAAGATTCCCTTAATAATTAATTCGTAATTCGCCGGGGAAATAGGTATTACGTAAAAATGCCGCCTTAGCGGGCGGCAGAACTCAGAACACAGCACTCAGAATTCAGAATCCCGGCAACAAAAAAACTGCCGCAAAGACAGGCCACAGCTAAGTTCACTTGGATTTTATCTGCCGGGCAGGGCTGTTCACATTCTGTCTCCTGACTCCTGTCTCCTGACCCAAGAGGCTTTCAGGATTAGATTAAATCATATTTATCTGTCCAAAACTGAAATGGCGGTGTCCAGGTTATAAACTCCATCTTTGTCACGGTCGATGATAATCAAATCCGACCGGTTGTCTCCGTTCAGGTCGGCCGCCAGCGGCACTCCGGCGCTGCTCCCGCCCCACGGGCCGAAATCTCCCCGGCGGACCAGCCTTTGACCGTCGGAAGCAACCACTTGCCAGTGTCCGTTCCGGTTGTAGATGACCAGGTCGCATTTGCCATCGCCGTTCAGATCAGAGGCGAAAGGCTGCCAGCCGTCGCCGGGCGCCCAGTTGTTAAGCCACGGCTCACCGGCGATAGTTAAATTTCCCGACGGCCTTGACAATAACAGCCGCCATTCACCGCTGCCGGTGTCCATTACGACAATATCGTCCCTTTGATCCCCGTTGAAATCACCGGCTAAGAGCCTTTTGCCGCTCCCCTGCAGGGCGCCGAAGTTCTGCCAGGTGATTTGTTTAAAACGGTTTCCTTTGGAAAAGGCCAGCCCGATCCTGCCGTTCTCCGGGTCATACACGGCCAGGTCGGCCAGGCCGTCCCCGTTAAAATCACCGGCCAGCGGGTAAGCTGCGTTCAATCCGGACACAGTCAGGCACGGCCTGCCCCCGGGGACCAGCTGGCTGCCTTTGTTCCATGCCGCCTGGAAAATCCCCTGGCCGGGGCTGTACACCATCAAGTCATCCCTTTTATCCCCGTCAAAATCGGCGGCCAGGGGCACCGCATTGTCTTCCAGGGCCCAGTCCCTGAGCCAGACACCCAAATACGCATAAGCCCCTGCTTTGCGGGGGGAATACCAGGCCGCGGTGTATTCATACATGTGCCACTGGTTTTCGCTCCTGTTCCAGACCAGTATTTTCCTCCTGCCGTCCGGTTCAAACCGGCCCGCCAGGACCCGGTCGCCTTCCCCGAAGGGCAGCCTCTCCAGCCGCTGGGCGGGGACAAAACCGACCAGGGAATAAACTGAAACAAAGGTGAATCCCCTTTCCTTAAAGGCCCTTAACAGTATGTGCAGGGGGGAGTTCTGATCGTATACGTAATATACTTCTCCCTTGGCGTTGTAATCCTTGTACAAGTATTTAAATTCCTTGAAGGGGTGGTGGAAAAACGAAGCCAGATCATTTCCGGAACGATCCAGTTTTTTGATCATTTTGTCCACATCGCCGTCCCGCTCAAAGTTCCCCAGGGGAGCCGGAACGGTCACAAATCCCCTGTACCCCCGGCCGGGGTAGTCGATGACTTTCCAACTATTAACGTTCTCCCCGCGGTGCTTGTTTTCATACAGCAATCCCATCTGCTCCTCGAAAGCGGGATGCTGCTTGATAGAGGCGGTGTAATGCGGAGTTTCCCAGTAGGCCGGGGTAATACCGGCCTTTTCAAACAGGCTGACGGCCTTTTCCATGCGGTCCCTGGCAAATTCGTAAGTATCGTGGACCCTGGGGTTGTGGTGGCGGTCGTAAAACTCAAAACCCCAGCCGCTGGGTTCGCTGCCGCTCTGGTGGGTATAGCCGTGAATGCCGATAATACCTCCCATGTCCTGTAACTGTTTGATGGTTTTCAGGAATTTTTTAACATAGGCGGTGTCATCGGCGATGCTGACATCATAGCCCTTCTGGGGCGCCACCTGCCGGGGGATCAACGACACATGGAAAGGAATTCCTTCCTGGTGCAGGTAATCGGCAATGGCATAGAGTTTATGCAGGTTTTCATCGCTTTCATAGGCCCCCCCCGGGCCGACGTCCTCCAGTCTCAACAATGCCGGTTTGATTACCTTCCCGGAAGCAGGGTCCACAACACCGGCCGTTACCCCGACTTCTCCTGACGGTTCGGCATAATTACAGCCGGCAAGTATTAAGACAGCCGCTAAAACCATCAGTAATCTAAATTTCTGCAGAAGGTATCACTCCAATAACAGAATATTAAGGTATATTGGCTAATTGATATTATTCTCCTCCTTATCTTTTACTTTTTTGATTTGTCAAACGTAACTGTGCAGCCCCGGCAGCAGCAAATTAACCCCGAAATATGTAAAGAGGACGGCCAGAAAGCCAATGACCGACATCCAGGCCGCCCGGTGCCCCCTCCAGCCGTAGGTAACCCGGGCATGAAGATAAACGGCGTAGACAATCCAGGTGATCAGCGCCCAGGTCTCCTTGGGGTCCCAGCTCCAGTACGCCCCCCAGGCCCGTTCGGCCCAAATGGCCCCGGTTATCAAAACAAGGGTCATAAAGGGGAAGGCAAAGGCTATGGACCCGTAGTTCAGCTCATCCAGAACCTTCAGGCCCGGCAGAAGCTGGTAAAGCCCGCCGGCAACCCTGCCGGAGGCCTCCCTCCTCTCCCGCAGGAGGTACGCAATAGCCATTCCGAAAGAAACCGCGAACCCCCCATAGGCCAGAATGGCAGTAAAGACATGGATCTGCAGCCAGTAGCTCTGCAGCGCCGGCACCAGCGGCCTGATATCCTTCGGGAGAACCGAGGCATAGCCAATGAGGCCGAAGATCAGTGGGGTCACAAAGGCTCCCAGAATCCTAATGGAATGCCGCTTCTCAACGAATAAAAAGATCAGGGCGGTACCCCAGGCAAAAAGTGAAGTAAATTCGTACATGTTGCTGAAAGGCAGGCGCCCGGCTTCAGCGGTTCTGACCATCACGGCCGCCGTGTGCAGGATGAATGCCACCAGTGTTACAAAAAAGGCCAGTCTCCCGGTCTTTTCCCGGCGCCGGGCGGCCGAGGCAAAATAAAGGATCATTGCCACCAGGTAGAGAACCACCGCCAGGTTAAAAAGATTACTTTCCCACTGGCTGACCAATTCTTACACCTCCCCGATTCAACCTTCCGGCTTACCCGATGCTACCAGGTTCAATCCTTGTTTACTCCTTCATTCCGGATTACGGATTTTACTGCTGACTGCTGACAGCTGATTGCTGACAGCTTTCTTTTACACTTAACTCCGCTATCCCACCGGTATCCTCCTTCAGGCGGGCCGGAAAACGGGGCGAGGAACCGGCCAAAAGGATCCGGCTGCCGGACGGGTCCGGGCTGACCATGGCCCAGATGCGCCTGGGAATAACATAAAAGTTTAAAAAAAGCCCCAGCAACAGCAAGGTCAGACCCGAATAAACAACCGGGATTCCCGGGTCCCTGGCCAGTTTCAGGCCGGTATACTGACGGTAACCCGTAAAGGTAAGGACCAGGCTGTCGCCAATCTGCACTGGCTCATTCAATTTGGTTACATCATAAGTCAATACCCCGGGCCCGTAATACACCACGTAAACCACCCGGGGGTTATTGGGCAGGGGGCTTTTGGTCCCGGGGTGACCCGCAGCATTGATAAAAAAGTCCGGGTAAAAAATGGCCTTGACACTGAGGCCTTCCCCCAGGGGCGCGGTCTGCCGGTCCAGCAAAGTTACTTTGGTTTCTTTACCGGGGTTATTGACCACTCCTTCCACCACCCACCCGTAACTGGTCTGGTAGAAGGTTACCCCTTTGTAGGTCAGGGGATCATTCACGGCAATGGTCTTTTTAATTACCTCCCGGCCGCCGTCGATGATTCTCAAATCGCTGTAATACTGTTTAGGCATGTAATCATCGTAGTAGTCAACCCGGAAATCATCCAGATTAACCGAAAAACCGGCCTTCTGGAGGTGATAGGCTTCACCCTCGGAGATATTGGCATAGTCCTTAAACCCCGCCAGGCCGCCGTAAAGGGCGCCGGCCACGATCACCACCAGGCTGAGGTGGGTAACCAAAGTTCCCGGATATCCGAAGCGCCCCCGGTCGGCATAGAGGTAAAAACGGCCCTCCTTCTCTTGTAGGAAAACGCGGTAACGCTTTTTACGCAAGCCGGCCGATAAAAGGTGGGCCGTCTCTCCGGCGCCTTTGGGAGAGACGGCCCGGCTGCTGATGGCAGCGCCGGTGTATTCTTCCTCCCGGTAGCGATACTGAAAAGTGGTGGCTTGCCGCCAGAGGGGCGCCAGGCGGCTCAGGCTGCAGGCCAGTATGGAGGCCGTCAACAGGAAGGCCAGGGCCAAAAACCACCAGGAGTGAAAAACGTCATCCAGTTGAAACACGCCGATCAGATTGGCGCGCAGCGGCCCGTAGGCCTGCCGGTAAAAAGCCGTCTCCTCACCCTGCGGGATAATGGTCCCGAATACCGATACCCCGGCTATAATGAGCAGGAGAAAGAGGTTGAAACGCATGGAGATAAGCCTTTTAAAAAATTGCCGGGTAAAGCTTGCTAATCTGTATTGCGGCATATTTTCGCGCCTGGAAAGGAACCCGGGAAAAGGCGCCTCCTCCTTTCGATGGATCAAAAAATATTCATATTAGCTCCATTCAGTGCATATTCATCATATTCCTTTCAATATAATAATCAGCCACCATTAACAAAAATTAAACAAAATCTAAACAAATAATTACTAAGAAAAATTTATCCGACCTTGAAAAAAAACTGGTGGGTTTCAATATTGGCTAGGACGGCTGGGGTCCGCCTGTCCTGTAAAACACCGTACGCGCCACAGCTGAAAGAGAAGCTGGGAGTAGATTACTACAAGCAGCTACAAGTTTCAGTCCTGAACACGGTCCCAGACAACGCCAAAAAGGAAACACCGCCCCGGGACGGCTGTTGCCCGGAGCATATTATACTGATGATAATTCAGCCGGCTGCTGCCGGCCACTGTGAGTTTAAAGCGGCCCGGGGCCTTTAGCCCCGGACCGCCCGTTTACAGTGAAGTGCAGCCTTTATTTTACCAGCTCCTCGGCCATCTGGGCCAGTTCATCGGACATGGACTGCAATTTCTTTATGCTGGCCGTTATTTCCTCGGCGGAGGACGCCTGGTGCTGGGACACCGCCGATATCTGCTGTATCCCGGCTGTCAGGTTCAGTACCGTTTCCTGGATATTTTTCAGCTTGCCGCTTATTTCCTTCACGGAGTTATTGGTCTTTGCGGCCAGATTGCGGATTTCGCCGGCCACCACGTTGAACCCCCTGCCCTGATCACCGGCCCGGGCGGCCTCGATGGCCGCGTTAAGCCCCAGCAGGTGAGTCTGGCCGGCAACCTCCTTGATCAGGTCAATGACAGTATCCATTTCCCTGATGTCTGTGCTGATGCCCGAGGTGTTCCGGGACAGTTCTTGGGCGGATGCCGACAGCTGCTCGGAGGCGCTCATCAGGTTGCTGCTGCCGCAGTAAATGTTGTTCAGGGCGCTGTTCAGGTCCTCGGCCATTTTACTTACCCTTTCCTGCCTGTCCAGGGGAATACCAACGGCAATAGTCCCGATCACCCTGCCCTCGCCATCCTTTATGGGTATCCCGATGCCGGTAAAAGGCACTCCCATCACTTCCCGGGCAACGTTTCTTACCACCCGCCGGCCCGAATTGATGCAGGCCTCGGCAATGCTTCCGGCCTTGATGGCGTCACCGGCGTTCAGTCCCAGCCTGAGCTTTTCACTGGAGGAGTGGTAAAGGTATTTTTCCGTGTCCGAAATGGAATAGGATGGTTCTTCCCCCAAAACCTGGCGAAGGTAGTGAGCAACTTTCAACAGGTAATGCAAATCGTTGTCCCGACCCGTTTTTACATCTTGTGGCTGTTCGCTCACCAAATCACCTGCCTGAATAATTACTTTTTAATCACAGCTCTTTTGCTATACCGCCGGGAAACATCCACACCTGGTCCCTTACGGCAATCACGGCCCCGAACAGAAGCCCCTTCTCCCGGTACCTAAAAAACCTTTCCTGTCCCGAAGCGATGGCTTTTCGCACGGTGGGGCCGTCCAGCCTGCCCACCTTTTCCACCACCACCTGCCCCCTGATGTCGGTAAGGGGGTCCAGTTCCTCGGCTTTTCTCAGCTTAATGCCGGGGTGACCGGCGTAGACCGCGTTGGCCACCATGGTGGCACAGGCGTCGGCCTGGGCCGCTGTTCCGGCCAGCACAACCACGGCGGAGGCTATCCCCTTGGTGAAGCTCCTGCCCCCGAAGCCGCTGGTGGCTATGCCGCCCAGGCCGTATTCCCCCTTCAGGTCGATGAAGTGGGTGACTTTACCGGAGGCCAGGTCGGTAACAATCCCCACCCGGATGGATTCGCCCTTGCCCAGCCGGATGGCGATATCACCGCCGTTATTGACGATGATCCTGGTGGCCCCCTCCCCTGCCGCCCCCTCCAGCGCCTGTTCGGCAAAAGCCCCCGCCACCGCGGCCATGGGAGTGATGTCGGGCTCGCCGGTGGCCCTGGTGACTTCAATCATCCTGTTTAACACAGCCGGGTCGGCCCCGTCGGTCAACGCGTCACGGGCCAGAACCCTTGCCCTGTCCAGCACCCCGGACAGGGCTTCCAGCTGCCGGACGGCCGTTTCGGCCCCTTTCAGGGCCGCCGCGGTCATCGGGCCGCCGCTTCCGCCGGCCTCTATAACCATGGACACCGGGCCATAGTCCACCAGCACTTTTCCGGGGGCCAGTTGGCGGTACATATATTACCTCCCGCAAATTACCCAAAGCGTCTATCCACCCTTAAATCACTTATCCTGAAAAGCTTCCGGGTCAGAATCCAGAATCCAGGAGTCAGAATCCAGAATAAAAATAACAACTCTTAGCCGGCCACAGATTTTATTGATTGTGGCGCCGTGTTTAGCGGCGTGGGAAACCACCCTGAAAAATTACCGCAGCCCGTCTTCACCCTTTACCTCTTCAACCTTAAGCCCGCCGATCCTGGCCAGCGGGCGGCCGGAGTCGGTCACCGCCACGATTAAAACCAGCTCGTCGGACCTGGGGGCGTCGGGCACGCGCACTTCCATGGCGTCAAAGTGGGACCGTACAAAGGCCGCATTCTTGAAATGAAGCGGCACGTCTATGGCCGCCCCGGGATATCCCAGTTTCTTGGCCGACGGGATGATGGCCTTGCCTCCGCCCACATTTTCCCGCATGGGGGTGCCCAGCTTGGGGTGCATAAGGGCCGCGCAGTGCTCCAACTCCCCCTGCTCGCCGGCGATGGCCGCCTTGCCGTAGCTGTGCACCGCCCCGGGCTCTATCCCCAGGGCCGCCACTGCCCTCCTGGTCAGCATTACCCCCAACTCCTCGCTCCACTCGACCAGGAGGGAAAGGTCTTCCTGGTATTTGCCGGCGAAGGGGTTTTTGAACACAGCCACCGCCGCCGCCTTACGGGCGGGCCGGGTCAGCTTCTTTTGGCCTTCGGCATGGGTTTCTTCCACTATGGTGTATAGTTTCCGGATTTCTGGTCTACTGCTCATTTTTATCCCCCTCGGTGTTATAAAGTATAATGTCAGGAGTTCAGGGATAAGGGGTCAGAGATGAAGAATCCCTATCCCTAACCCCCAATTCCCCAATTCCGGGAGAGGAAGGGGTTTCCCCCCTCCTTTCCTCATATGGCGTTTTTCTCCTTCAGGGCGCCGTTCACATAATCTATGAATTCCTCGGCCTTTTCCCCGGGTGGAGTGGTCAACAGGCTGACAATGATAAAGAGGCCCGCCGAAATAATCCCGCTCCAGACTCCGGGCCCCCAACCCAGGGGCTTGACGCCGCCGAACTGGAACCAGAAGGCCGCAATTCCACCCACCACTATGCCGGTAATGGCGCCTGCCGCCGTACCTCTCTTCCAGAAAAAGGCCCCGATTATGGCCGGCACGATCACCAGCAGGCCGGCCGAGGAGGCCACCGAGAGAACGGCGATCAGCCCCAGCCTCAGAGTGGCGAAGAGGAATGCCGCTATGGCAAACAGCGGCACAAACACCCTGCCCACGGCAAACAGTTTGCTTTCTTCAATATTGGGGTTGGAAACCTTCAGTATGTCCTGTGAAACCATGGACGACAGGGTAAGGATGATGGAGTTGGTGGTGGAGATGGCCGCAGCCGTGATGCCCACCATAACCAGCAGGGCTATGCCTGTGGGAACGATGTCGAGGGCCAGCAGGCTGGGGGTGGCCAGATCACCGCTCTTGAGGCCGGGAATCAACGCCCGGGCCGAAAATCCCCAGATGATCGATATAAAGGTGTAGATGAAACCGAAGACCAGAAAGCCCATCAACATTGTTCTCATGGCGCTTAACGATTTGGGTATGAACAGGCGCTGGCTGACCTGGGGGTTGGAGAGGCAGAAGAAAAACCAGGGCAGGGCCAGGGCGACAAAGGCCTTCATATTGAAGAATCCCGGCCCCGGAACGGTCAGCCACCTGGGGTGCTGAGTTTCAAGGGTGCCGAACAGCCCCCCGAAGCCGCCGAAGCCGCCGTATACCACAAAGAGCACCGAAAGAGTGGAAATTACAATCATCAGCAGGGCCTGAAGTGAGTCGGTCCAGGCCACGGCCCTCATTCCGCCCATATAGGCCCAGATGATGGTCACGAAGGTGGCAATTACCAGTCCCGCCATGAAGGGGATGGCCCCTTTGGACATGCCTTCCATCAACGTGCCTATGCCAATCAGCTGGACGGCGCTGTACGGGATTAAAAATATTATGGAAGCCACTGCGGCCAATGCCTGCAGGCCCTTGCTCCGGTACCTGTCCCCCAGAAGCTCGGGAGGGGTTATATAGCCGTACTTTTTCCCGGCCAGCCAGAATCTGGGGCCAAAAAAGGCAACCAGCACCAGGCCGGACAGATAGATCAGTTCAAAGCCCCAGGCGCCCACTCCGCCGATGTACGTCAGCCCGGCCAGGCCAACCATCATGAAGGCGCTGTAGGTGGTGGCGCTGTACGTAAGGGCGGCCACAAAACCGCCGATGGTCCGGTTGGCTATAAAGAAGTCGGCCACGCCATGGGTCATGCCCCGCTTGGCGTATACAGCCACCACAGTTCCAACGGTAAAGTACAACAGCAAGGCTATATAGATGTAAGAAGCCTTCAATCTAATCCCTCCATTTGCTTGTAATAATTCCAACACTGATAATGGCCACTACGGCGAATACTCCCCAGTAAAGAAACGCGCCGTACACCTTGGCAACACCCGACAGGAAATAAAAGGGAACGGTAAAAGCTGAAAATACTATGATGAAAAACCAGATCGCCCAGCCTATCAGTTGGCCCTGCATAAATTTCACCTCCTTTGTGCTAAATTCGGCACTCCGGTGTGCTCTTTTTTATCTTCCCGGGCTGTTAATGCAGCCACAATTTTTTCCGGTGTGATAGGCAGGTCATAAAATTTAATGCCCAGGGCGTTCCCCGCTGCACTGGCTATGGCCGCCGCCGTGGGAATCAGCGCCGGCTCGCCCACCCCCTTTGCCCCAAAAGGCCCGGTATCTTCAGCGGCCTCCACTATAACCGGATAGATTTCCGGGGTGTCAAGGCTCATGGGCAGAAGATACTCCGCAAAACGGGGATTTTCTATCTTTCCTTTGGACAGCTTCACCTCCTCCAAAAGGGCATAGCCCATCCCCATCAGGCATCCTCCCTCGATCTGTCCTTCCACGGCCCGGGGATTAATGGCCCTGCCCACATCATGGGCGGCTACAAGGCGAAGCACGCTGACCTTCCCGGTTTCGGCGCAGACCTCCACCTCGGCCACCTGCGCCGCGTAGCTATAGGTGGCGTAGGGTATGCCCTGGCCGTTCTCATCCAGTCCCGTGGTTTCAGGGTTAAACCAGCCGCTGCCCAGGGTCAGTATTCCTTTGGCCCGGCAGCGGGCCAGGATATCTCTTATCGTTACAGAAGTTTTTTCCCCGGCGCGCCAGATATGGCCGCCGGCAAAGCGCAAATCCGCCGCACCGGCTCCCAGCGCCCTGCCCGCCTCCCGGAGCAGCGCTTCTTTAGCCTGCCGGGCCGCCAGCCGGACGGCGTTGCCCGATATGTAGGTCTGGCGGCTGGCCGAGGTGGCCCCGGCGTCCGGGCTGACGCCGGTGTCCCCCGCCAGCACGTGCACATCCTCAATCTTTACACCCAGCTCCTCAGCCGCAATCTGGGCCAGCGCCGTGCTGGACCCCTGGCCTATGTCGGCGCAGCCGCTGAGCACCAGGACGGTGCCGTCTTCCAGGAAGTCCAGGAATGCCCCGGCGGGGTTGGGCGCCCCGGTGTTTCCGATGCCGTACCACATGCAGCCCACTCCCACACCGCGGTTTTTCGCCGGCTTGTCCAGCATGCCCAGTTCCTGCGCCCGGGACCGGGCCCGTTCAATGGCTTCCCCGATCCCTACGCTTCTTGAAAGGCGCTGCCCGGTGGCGGTAAGGCTCCCCGGCTGCAGGCAGTTGCGCAGCCTGATGGTAAAGGGGTCAAGCCCCAGGGCCTCCGCCAGGAGGTCCATCTGGGTTTCGTGGGCGAAGGCCGCCTGGGGCACCCCGAAGCCGCGCATGGCCCCCGCCGTGGGGTTGTTGGTATAAACACAGTAGGCCTCGATGGATACGTTGGGCACCGCGTAAGGCCCGGCGGCGTGCACGGCCGACCGCTTCAGGGTGGCCGGGCCGTATGAGGCGTAGGCCCCGGTATCCCCTATTATCTTTACCTTGACGCCCAAAAGCCGCCCCTCGCCGTCACAGGCGCTGGTATATTCAATGATATAGGGATGACGCTTGGGGGAGGCTACCATGGATTCCTCCCGCTGGTAGACCAGGCGCACCGGCCGGCCGGTTTTTAAAGCCGCCAGGGCCAGCAGGCACTGCACCGAAATATCCAGCTTGCCGCCGAAACCGCCTCCGGTGGCTGCCTGGATCACCCGCACCCGGTGCTGGCCGATCCCCAGCACCCGGGCCACCTCCCGGCGGTCGTAATGCGGGTTCTGGGTGGAAACCCAGAGCCTCACACACCCGTCTTCCACGGCCGCCACCCCGGCTTCGGGCTCGAGGTAGGCGTGCTCGGCCATCTGGGTGGTGTACCGGCGGGTGATGACCACTTTGGCCCGGGCAAAGGCGTTATCCACGTCACCCCTTTTTATCCTGGTCACTGACTGTATATTGCCCTGCCCGTGAATAGCGGGCGCCCCGTCGGCCATGGCCTCCATCGCCGAAAAAACCCCGGGCAGCTCCTGGCAGTCAACCTTGACCAGCGGCAGGGCCGCGGCGACGGCCTCTTCGCTCTCTCCCACCACCAGGGCCAGGGCGTCCCCCACCTTCCGGATGCGGTCCTCCACCAGCACGGGCTCGTCCTTTACTATTATGCCAAACCGGTTTTCACCGGGGATATCGGCCGCCGTATAAACCGCCGCCACCCCCGGCGCCGCCAGGGCGGCAGACACGTCTATACCGCGCAGCAGGGCATGGGGCACGGTGCTCCGCAGCACCCGGCAGCAAAGCATTCCGGGCAGCTTCCAGTCGGCGGCGAACAGTGCTTCTCCCCGGACCTTGGCTGTTCCGTCTATCCGGGGGCAGCTCACGCCGACGGCCCCGGCGTCCCCCGCTCCGATGTTTGTTTTTCCGCTCATAGCGCGCCCTCCCCCGCAGCCAGTTTTTTTGCGGCCAGGCGGACGGCCTCCACGATCTTGATATAACCAGTGCAGCGGCAGAGGTTACCGGATATAGCAACCTTAATATCCCGGTCATTGGGATTGGCGTTTTTATCCAAGAGGGCCTTGGCTGTCAATACCATGCCCGGAGTGCAATAGCCGCACTGCACCGCCCCGGCCTCCAGGAAAGCCTCCTGAATGGGGTGGAGGCTGTCTTTCCCGGCCACTCCCTCAATGGTGACGATTTCCGCGCCGCCTGCTTCCGGCGCCAGGACCAGGCAGGCATTAACCGGGCGGCCGTTCAGCAGTACGGTGCAGGCGCCGCACTCCCCCTCGCCGCAGCCCTCCTTGGTGCCTGTAAGGCCCAGGTCTTCCCGCAGAATGTCCAAAAGCCTCCGGTGCGGGCCTACCGTTATATCAACCGGCAATCCATTAACCGTGGCTTTAAACCTGTAGGGTTTCACACCAGATCCCCCCGTTTTCAGTGGCTGGCAAGTTTGCGTAAAAAGGTGGCAGATTATTAACAAAAATCTGTGCTTTTAACGGACTCCAATCCAATATGGATTCAATCCGCCCCGACGAAAGCCGGATCGGCCTTAATCAGCGCTTCCCGGGCCACCCCGCGCACCGCCATCCTCTTGTAGGGGGCCGAGGCCCGGCTGCCCAGGCTTGCCGCCGCTGTTTCCGCTACGGCGGCGATGGCCTCCTCCAGGAGCAGCGGCCCGGGATGGCGCCCCTTCAACAGCGCCTCGGCCAATGGCACCCTGATGGGCCGGGAGGCCACGGCTCCCAGCGCCAGGCGGGCCTCGTCTATGCATCCCCCTGCATAGCGCAGTAAAACTACCGCCATGCTGATGCGGCTGATGGCCAGGCTGTTGCGCCGCCCCAGCTTGACGAAGCTGCTCCCGGCCTTTTCCGGAAGAGTGGGGAAGATCACCTCGGCCAGTATTTCTTCGGGATCCAGGCACGTTTTACCCATCCCGGCCAGTAACTGTTCCAGCGGCAAAACCCGCTCACCCCCCCGGCGGCACAGCCTCACCCGGGCTTCCAGGGCCAGCAGCGGGGGCAGCAGGTCGCCTGCCGGCGAGGCATTGACTATATTGCCGCCAACGGTGCCCTGGTTGCGGATCTGCGGCCCGCCCACCTGGCGGGCGGCCCCGGCCACGAGACTGTACGGCCCCTCTGCAAGCGCCGACTCTGCCAGTTCACTGAAGGTCACCAGCGCACCGATGCGGACGCTATCATTTTCTATTTCGATTTTCTTCATTTCGGCCAGCTGTTTAAGGCTGACCACGTGGGCCGGGTTCAGATCCCCCCGGCGCAGGGCCGGAACAAGGTCCGTTCCCCCGGCCAGGACTTTTTTTTGCCCGGGCAGGGAGGACAACAAATCCAGTGCCTCTTCCAGCGACGCCGGCTGGTGGTATTCAAAAGGAGGGAGCACCGGTCCGCACCTCCTTGCCGGGAGCAGCAAAGCTGCCCGCTGGCGAATTATTCGTTATTTTGCCTATTTTCGTCTTTTGTCTTTTTTCTTATTATTTTATCAACATGTCCACCGATTTCCCGGTATCTCTCCAGCGTCATGGTGTACTCCACCGGGGCCACGGTGGCCGGGGTGGGCACCCAGGTAAAGGCCTTGGGCACTACCTTTTCCACGTCCACCCTGAAGTTTATGCCTCCGCCGGGCAAAATCCAGGCGGGGGCCCCGCCTATGGTCAGGTTGGCTTCCCCTTCGTGCACAGCCCTGGTCAGCTTGATGGGATAGTTGCTGACCCCGGCCCTGGCACTGCCGCCGGTCCCTCCCATGTAAACTGCCGAAACCCTGGATTCCTCGCAGGTGGACCGGATCAGGTCAACAACCTCGGCGGCCTTTTGGGTCATTGGTATTTCCACCACGCTTCCCTCGGCCGTAACGGTAAACAGGGCGGCTTTCCGGCCGGTAGTTTCGGTAACCAGTATTTTAATGCCCGGGGAGGCAACGCTCATGTCCACCTTCAGTATGGCGTCCCTGGGGTTTTCAATACTGGTGCCCCCCCAGCCGCTGCCGTGCTCGCCGAAATAACGCCCCCGGGTGCTTTTGCGGGCGTTTGGCACAACCCCGCTCCAGCCGAGGCCCACATCCTCCCCGGCCGCATGCTCCGAAAGCAGCCCAACCACGTGGTGGTCAAGAACTATGGCCTCGTCCACGGCGCCGGCCAACTGCCGGGCAAACATTCCCACGGTGGCGCTGCCGCACCCGACCCTCATCTTGCTGTCCGGCTGCCCGTTGATTACCGGCGGCCTGCCCACCTGGAGCTCCAGCTTGGCCCCCTTTTCCACTTTCAGGGTGACCCTTTCGCCGTTGCATATGTCCACGATGGTCCTGGCCGTGACAAATCCCGACTCCCCGGTAAGCAGGTTGGCGCCGCCGATGGAAATCATCTTCGCCCCGTACTCCTCGGTTTCCACCATGCCTACCACCTGGCCCTCCCGCCGGACCCTGGCCCCTTCTTCCCCGATGTAAAAATTGGTGTCTATTTTTACTTTGACCCCGCTGTAGCTCAGTGGGGCCTCGGTCACCACCGTGACCACGTCAACCCCGTCAACGGTGTCTGCAATTATGTATGGCGCCGGCCTGGAATCGGGGTACGTGGTTCCGGCCCCCACCCCGGTGGTCAGGGGCCTTTGCAGCTGGGGCAGCATGGCGGGTCCGGCAACGGAGCCGGTCTCCAGCGGCCTGCTTCTCACCAGGGCGCCGTCCACGTTTATATAACGCCTGCAGGCCCCGTAAAAACCGGGACTAACCTCGCACTGAACCGGGCACGACCGGCACCTGACGGCCCCCGCCTCCATCTCCGCCGGCCGGGTTATGCTGTCAAACTTGCAGACCCTGATGCACACACCGCAGTTCACACACTTCTCGTCCACCACGGCCCTCCGGTCGATTACCGAAATGGCGCCGGTGGGGCAGTTTTTCTCGCATAGCCTGCAGCCCCTGCATTTTTCCAGATCAACCTCGATCATTACTTGCCCTCCAGGGAACCTCATTGTTCATTAGCATAAAACCTGGCTTGTAGAATAGGGAGGCATTTTTATTTCACTTCCGCCTGGCGGGTGGCCGGGGGGGTGTTCCTGCTGACCTTGACCCTGATCACCCCGTCTATGATGACCATGGAAACCCCGGGCAGGTCCCCGGCCTCAATGGCCTCCAGGGCGCCGGAACCCACCGACCCCAGGGGGGCGTCGATTATAACCAGGTCGGCTTCCCTGCCCGGGGCGATCATCGAAGTGTTCAGCCCGAACACCCTGGCGGTGTTGCCGGTAGCCATGGCGATGGCCTTTGCGGCGGAAATCCCGGACATGGAGGAAATCTGCGTCACGGTCCTCAATATGCCCAGGGGGATGATCCCCGTGCCTGAGGGAGAGTCATTGCCCATAATTATCCGGTGCAGCTGCCCTTTTTCATTGAGCCTTCTGGCCACGTAATCGGCTACCTTGGGGTTGCCGCACTGCACTATTTCCAGGGGCAGGCCGGACTGGTCAATGATCTTGTCCACCTCTTCCGGGTGGATGGCGGTGGTGCCGCCGTTAATGTGGGATACCACCGTGGGGTTTATTTTCAGCACCATGTCGGCGGTGACCGTGGAGCTGCCCGGAATGGAGGTCCCCCCGGTGTGCATGGCCACCTTCATGCCGTACTTCTTTGCCCACTCCACCATGGGCGCGGCCTCCCCGGGATCCTTCACGCTGCCCAGCCCTATTTCCCCCACCAGCCAGACACCCTCTTTGGCAATTTCGGCAAAATCCTTTTCTTCCAGGCCCTTTTCCAGTATCAGGGCGCCGCCGTGCACCTTGAGCCCCCCGGGCCTGAAATTTTTATACGACTTGTGGGCCAGCACCGCCAGGGCCTTCGTCCCCGCGGGGTCCTTCGGCCTTCCGGGGGTATGGGGTTCGCCGGCGGAAATCATGGTGGTAACACCCCCGTGCAGCGAGCTGTCCAGGTAGTCAATGGTTTTCTGCCTGGGTGTGAAATCGCCCAGCACGGGGTGTACGTGGGAGTCCACCAGCCCCGGTATTACCGTCGTCCCCCTGGCGTCAACGACCTGGTCGGCTTTAACCCCGTTCAGGATGCTTTCATCTCCCACCGCCTGAATCTTCCCGTCAGACACCAGGATAGCGCTGCCCTTTAAAATGGGGTTGTCGATGTCCCCGCTGACAATTGTCCCGATGTTTGTGATCGCTAATGTGGCCACCCTCCAACACTCCTCTCAATTCAATGTTTTCTCAACCCGGCTGACTGCCAATCCCCGCTTTTATACCCACCGCGCGCAGACTGTCTTCTCATCCATGAACAGCCTCATCGATCCCATTCTTGACTTGGCCGATCCAAGGAATGACTCCCTTCTTGACCCCAGCGGGAAGAACGCGTAGGGCTGGGGAACGGCAACATTCACGCCCACGTTGCCCACGTTGACCTCGCGGGTAAATTTCCGGGCCTCTTTTCCGTTGTTGGTAATAATACAGGCCGAGTGTCCAAGGTTGGTCCTGGTATTAATCCACTCTATGGCCCGGTCAAGGCTGTCGCACCTGATCAGGGCGGACACCGGGCCGAATGCCTCTTCCTTGGCCATGGCCATGTCCACGTTCACATCCTCCAGGATTGTGGGCCCGATAAAATAGCCGCCGGGATAATTCTCCACCCTGACCGTGCGGCCGTCCAGCACCATCCTGGCGCCTTCGGCCAGTGACTGGTCTATCCACTTGAGCACCTTTTCTTTTCCCGGGAGGGCGGCCATCGGCCCCATTTCGGTTGACTCGTCAAGCCCGTAGCCTACTTTCATGGCCGCGGCCGCCTCTTTAAACCTGCTTTTCAGATCGTCGTATATGTCCCCGACCACCACCACGTTGTCGGTACCCAGGCAGCGCTGTCCGGACATGCCGAAACATGACCTCAGCAGCCACTCGCTGGCTTCGTTCAGGTCCGCGTCGGGCATTATCACCACGTGGTTTTTGCCGTTTCCGTTTATTGACGACCTTTTCCCCAGCTGGCCGCACAGCTCGAAAAGGTCCTTTCCCGCCCTGTTCGACCCGATAAAGCCAACCCCCTGTATTTCGGGCTGCATCAGTATTTCCTTGTTGATTTTTCTGCCGCCGTGAACTAAGTTGATCACGCCGGGCGGAAAGCCGGTCTCTTGGGCCACCCTGCAGATATACTCCGCGGCCAGCGGGTCCTGCCTGCTGGGGCTTACCACCACGGTGCAGCCGGCGGCCAGGGCATAGGGAACAAAGGATGACCAGGCGTGCATCGGTATATTGCCCGGGGTTACGATGAGAAAAGCGCCCAGCGGCTCCCAGACCAGGTACTGGTCGATGCCTTTGGCCAGCTGGTCGACGAACTGGTTCTCCTTGGGCAGGCCGTACACGGCGGAGCAGGCCGACTCGATATTCTCAATGACCCGGCGCACCGATCCCCTGGCCTCGCCTATGGTCCTGCCGTGGTCCTGCACCAGGACCCGGCACAGCTCATCAAAGCGCTCCTCAAACTTGGCCCTCATATCAAAGAGGAGACGGGCCCTTTCCCGTACCGGAACCTCGCGCCACTCTTTAAACGCCCGGTGCGCGGCTTCAACCGCGGCCCGGGCCTCTTCCTTTGTCGCCTCGGGGAATTCGGAAATCACCTCGCCGGTGGCCGGGTTGCAATTTTCTTCCACGGCGGTGGATTTTGACTCCACCCATTCACCATTGATGAACAGTTTTTGTTTCCCGTAATGTTTTTTTACTTCCGGAAGCAAAGCCATTAGTATTCCTCCTTATCTATGTCTGTGGCAGGGCCGGTATCTCCCGGCTGCACAAAAACCGCCGGCTGCGCTTTTAAAAATCTGACCATAAAATATAGTCACAATATTGATGCAACGCAATAAGCATGCCAAGAGAAAAAAGCGGCTTAAGCCGCTTTAACCCAAGGCAAAAAACAGCTTACCTGCCGCCGTCCGGTGTCATATTCGAGACAACACAGGATCAAACCTGACACAATGTATCAATCCTGATCCGCCTGGCGCCTCCTGATCCCGTATTTACGCATCTTCCGGGCTAAAGTGGCCCTGCTGACGCCCAGGTTCCTGGCGGCGCCGGCGGTATTCGCGCTTTTTTTAAGCACGTTCAGGATAACGTGTTTTTCGGTCTCCTCGAGTATTTGCTGGATGTTCAGGCCGTTATAAATATGTTCTCCAAGAACCGGCCGGTCCCCGGATACCGGGCTTTCCAGGGGGAATTCACCGGCCTCCAATATATTCCCCTTGCTGGTCACCACCATCCTCTCCACCACGTTCACCAGCTCCCGGACGTTTCCCGGCCAGGGGTAGCCTTCCATAATATCGATAAGTTCGGCGGACAGCACCTTTTCAAATCCGTACTTGCGGTTGAAGTGCCTGACGTAGTGCTGGGCCAGGGCCACTATGTCCTCCTTGCGATGGCGCAGGGGGGGCACTTCCAGGGGCACCACGTTCAGCCTGTAGTAGAGGTCCTGCCTGAAACTGCCGGCCTTCACAAGCTCCAGCAGGTTCTTGTTGCTGGCGGCCATCACCCGGACGTCCACCTTTACCACCCTGGACCCGCCAATCCTGGTGAATTCCCTCTCCTGGAGAACCCGCAGGAGCTTAACCTGCAGGTCGGGGGACAGTTCACTGACCTCGTCCAGAAAAATACTACCCCCGTCGGCCAGCTCAAAGAGGCCCGACCGGCCCTCCCGGGAAGCCCCGGTAAAGGCCCCCGGATCATACCCGAAAAGCTCGGACTCCAGCAAATCCCGCGGAATTGCCCCGCAGTTGACTTTAATAAACGATTTTTCCGACCGCCGCGGGCTGGCCCGGTGAAGCAGGGTGGCCACTACCTCTTTGCCCACCCCCGACTCGCCCAGGATCAGCACCGTGGTGTCCACGGAGGCCAGCCTGCGGGCCAGATCCAGTATATCCAGCATTTTTTTGCTTCTGACCACGATGTCTTCCTCTTGCATCTGGGCTATGCGCATGTCCGTCAGCTCGGCCTGGTAGCCGCCGGCCAGCTTCTGGGACTGCCTCAGCCTTTCCTTCAGGGCATAAAGTTCCGTCACATCGTGGCTGTTGACCACCACCATTTCCACCTGCCCGTCCTCACCCAGGATGGGAACGCCGGTGGTCAGGCAGCGGATCCCCGATTTAACCTCCTGCAGCACGGTCACCGGCCGCCTGGTGGACAGCACCCTGGTGGAGACATTGGTGTTGAATATACCTTCTTTTACCAGGTCATCGACGTTCTTGCCCACGTAATCCTCGGCGGACAGGTTGTAGAGCTTCTGCATGGCCGGGTTGGAGGACACTATCTTCCCGCTCTTGTCCACAATGCTGATCCCGTCGTGGCAGTGTTCAAACACCGCCTCCAGTTCCCGCAGGCGCCGCTTCACCTGGCTCAATTCATCCGGCCCGTCCGCCCTGTTGTTTTCGATGTTATCCATTGTAGCGCACTCCCCTGCTGTCGAAATAGCTGTCAGCCGTCAGCTCTAGCTTTAAAAAGCCACAGAGGTCACAGAAATCACTGATAACTGATAAAGTATGCCAGTCAGAAACGCCATGTGCTCTATACTGTCTCCTGCCTCCTGTCTCCTGCCTCCTGACCGCTTTTGAGGGCAGGCAGGGCAATAGTATCGTGTATAAATACCAGCAAGCCCATAAGCAGGCGCCCGGCCTCCATGGAGGGATCGCCGCTGTAGGCTTCAAAATCGGCATTGCCAAGTTCCTTTATCCTGGCACTGATATCCAGCAGCTGCGCTAGAAGTACATCCTTTCCGATTCCGCCAGCATGCTCCGAGATACGGGCCCGGAGCCTGTCCGGATAACCTGACGGCGCTGCGCCGGGACCGTCTCCGGGAGGAGACAACTTCCCGGCCAGCGCCTCAAGCATTTTGCGGCACGCCAGCGCTGCCCGGGCCAAATCCCCGGAGGTTTCAACGTTTTCAAATTCGGTCAGGGTTGCATACATGTTGTCGTACAGGTCCGGCGCCAGGTCGGTCAGCCTCAGCATCAGCTGGTCGGCCACCAGGTTAAGGTGGTCATAAAGCTTGTTGGCCAGATTGGCCACCCTGGCCGCATGTTCGTAGGAACTGTAGCTGTCCAGAATGGTGTGGGAAACTGACAGTTCTTCAAATACGATGTTGCTGAAAGGCAGTTCATCCCTGAAGTTTACCGCCAGCCCCTCATCCCTTTCATCCTCCGACCCGATGGAATAAATCAGGTGCAGATTTGAGCCCGTGATTCTGTATGAAGGTACCAGTGACGCGCCGTATAAAACCCAGTGCACGGGATTTGCCTCGTGGATCTGCTGCGCTCCCAGGTATGTATCGTCATTGAGCATGCCCTCGTGGATAATATCCCTGAGCCTGGCGCCCATACCTTCAAAGGCCACCACAAACACTTTTTTATTGTACAGGAAATCCATGAAATCCGGGCGCAGTGACTGCCAGACCGGCCTTGGGGGCATGAAAAAGCCGCGCCATAACTCCTCCCGGTTCTTTTTATCCCTGAGATAGTCCAGGGCAGCAATGTCACCGGTAAAAACCTTGAGGTGCAGGTTGGTGGTGTCCTGCTGAAGCAACAGCCGGAATATCTCCTTTAACACCGGCACACCGAAATCCCGGTCAAACCTCTCATGGTCGGCGTCAAAATGAAAAGCAATTTTCATAACATCCCTCCCGGTAATTTAGCCCCCGGCCCCCATACCGCAGCTACAAAAGGAAGTCCCGGTCAGGCCGGGACCCCTGCGAAATCGTCAAATCCCTGCAGCAGTGCCTTTACGTTTTTACCCAGCACCCGGTGATTATAGCCTCCTTCCAGAACGGCAAAAAGCCTGCCCTGGCATACCTGGCGGGCGTGGCCGGAAATCATCCTGCCGATGGTGGTATAGTCCCCGGTTGTCAGCACCCCTCCCCAGTCTTCCACATGCATATCAAACCCGGCGGAAACGGCTATCAGGTCGCAGTCCCTGTTCCCGGCCAGGCACCGCTTTAAGTCCCTGATACTGTCCAGGTGGTAATAAAAAACCCCGGGCACACCGAGAAAAATATTTTTTGTTCCATCACCGAAATGAAGGTCTATGTCCACAATAAGCACCCTGTTGACAGTTCCCTCCCGGCGCAGCTTTTCAACCGCCACAGCAATGTTGTTAAACCAGCAAAACCCCCAGCAGGAGTCACTGCTGGCATGATGTCCCGGCGGCCGGATAAGGGCAAAGGCAGGCTCACCCCGCACGGCCAGCTGGGCCGCCAGCACTGCCCCGCCGGCGGACAGAACCGCGATTTCATACAGCAGTCCCTTTTTCTTTACCCGGTCCAGGTGACTTTTTTTATGCACGAGCAATAAATCACTTTCTTCGGCGGGCTGCGGCTCTATAAATTCATAATAGTCATGCAGTTCATCAACTATAGAGTCCATTCTTCCCGGGGCCGCCGCCGGGTCGGAATCGTACACCTCCCGGAACCTTTCGTGAAAAACCACTTTCATGTGATCAGCCTCCGCGGTTCTACAGAATATGCAACTGTCCGCCTCACCGGTGATTACCTGCGCAGCCTTTATAACCTTATTAAAACAGTAATTACCGATGGATGTCAATCTCGGCAAACTCAAAGCAGGTGCAGGGTGGCAAGGCTTCTTTACACTTGAACACATTTCAATACACTTGTACTGATTTACAGACATAAGAAGCATGCCTGTAAGTTTATGCCAAAACATCCCCGGGTGCTTACCCCGCAGATTTGCGGCCATTCGTTTCTTCTGGCACGCTTATTGTAACGTTTTTGCAATAAAGTATGAAATGTTGAAACATTCAGAAGTTAATAATGGACTGAAGGCTCTATTATTTACTTTTTTATGCGCCATGCAACCAATTAGCAAGGCCCGGCAACATGATGTTTAAGGAGGGAGCACTTCATATGGAAGGAAATGATTTCAAAACCCTGGGCTCGAAACTTAAAGAAAAAGAAGCTGAGATTTTAAAGGGCGGCCACCCCAAGTACCACGAGAGCAACGCCAAAAAGGGCAAAATGTTCTCCAGGGAAAGGATCAGGCTGCTGCTGGATCCCGACAGCTTTGTGGAGGATGGCTTCTGGGCCAACAACCTGGCCGGCGACCTGCCGGCTGACGGTGTTGTTACCGGACTGGGGAAAATACACGGGCGGACGGTCTGCGTGATGGCCAACGACTCCACCATCAAGGCCGGCTCATGGGGCTGGCGGACCGTGGAAAAGATTGTCCGCATCCAGGAAACCGCCATTGACATGATGGTGCCGATGATTTACCTGGTTGACTCGGCCGGAGCCCGTATTACCGACCAGATCGAGATGTTCCCGGGCCGCCGCGGGGCCGGCCGGATTTTTTACAACGAGGTGAAGATGTCCGGCATGATCCCGCAGATCTGCCTGCTGTTCGGACCTTCCGCCGCCGGCGGCGCCTACATCCCGGCATTCTGCGACGTGGTGTTCATGGTGGAGGGGAACGCCAGCATGTACCTGGGCTCCCCGCGCATGGCCGAGATGGTTATATTTGAAAAGGTAACCCTTGAGGAAATGGGCGGCGCCCGCATGCACTGCACCGTCAGCGGCTGCGGGGACCTGCTGGCCGCCACCGAAGAGGAGGCCATTACCGCCTGCCGCCAGTATTTTACCTACTTCCCCCAGAACTACCGGGAGAAGCCTGCTGTTGCCGATCCGGTACCCCCCGCCCCCGGCAAGGATATAGAAGAAATTGTGCCCCTCAATGAAAACCAGCCCTTTAACATGTACGATGTAATCTTCCGGCTGATCGACGGGGGCAGCTGGTTTGAAATCAAAAAGCTGTTCGCCACCGAACTGATCACCGGCCTGGCCCGCATAGGCGGCCGGGCGGTGGGCATTCTGGCCAACCAGCCCATGGACAAGGGCGGGGTTTTATTTGTAGATTCCGCAGACAAGGCGGCCCGTTTCATGAACCTGTGCGACGCCTTCAACATCCCCCTGCTCTTCCTGATGGACGTGCCCGGCTTCATGATCGGCAAGGACGTGGAACGCCAGGGGATTATCCGCCACGGGGCCAAGATGATTTCAGCCATGTCCGAGGCCACTGTGCCCAAAATTTCCGTGGTGGTCAGAAAGGCCTACGGCGCGGGACTGTACGCCATGTGCGGCCCGGCCTTCGAGCCCGACTGCTGCATGGCCCTGCCCACCGCCCAGATCGCCGTGATGGGCCCGGAGGCCGCCGTCAACGCGGTCTATGAAAACAAGATCATGGCCCTGCCGCCGGAAGAAAGGCCGGCCTACGTGGAGGAAAAGCGGCAGGAGTACAAAAAGGACATCGACATTTACCGCCTGGCCTCGGAACTGGTGGTGGACCACATCATCAGCGGCAGGGACCTGCGGGATGAATTAATCCGCCGCTTCGACCTGTACTCGTCCAAGGACCAGCCCTTCACCCGGCGCAGGCACCCGGTATATCCGGTCTAGTGGTCTTGAAATGACTGTCAGAATTCAGAATCTATAATTTTCAGTATTCCTAATCCCGCTCTTGGAGGAGGAGCATCATGGATTATGAAACGCTAAAGCTTAGCCGGGAGGGACATATAGCCATCCTGGCCTTCAACCGCCCCGAGGCCATGAACGCCCTCAGCACCCAGACCGCCCGGGACCTGCTGGCGGCCCTGGAGGAACTGGAGCAGGACGGGGAGGTCTTCGCCGTTGTGCTCACCGCCGAGGGGGACAGGGCCTTCTGCGTGGGCGCCGACCTTAAGGAAAGAAAGACCATGAGCCGCGGGGACATGAAAAAGCAGCGGGCCCTGTTCGTCAAAACCTTCACCGCCGTGGCCGAATTCCCCAAGCCGCTGGTGGCCGCGGTGAACGGCTTTGCCCTGGGCGGGGGCTGTGAATTCGCACTGTGCTGCGACTTCATCATCGCCTCGGAAAAGGCAGCCTTCGGGCTGCCCGAGGTGGGGCTGGCCATCATTCCGGGAGGCGGCGGCACCCAGCTCCTGCCCCGGGTGATCGGGCGGAATAAGGCCAAGGAGCTGATATTTACCGGGCGGCGCATATCGGCCCGGGAGGCGTATGACATAGGCCTGGTCAATCACGTGGCGCCGGCCGAAAAGCTGATGGAAAAAACCATGGAAATAATGCAGGAAATAACCAAAAACGGCCCCATCGCCCTCCAGCAGGCCAAGCGGGCCATCAACCTGGGCGTCGAGCTGGAGCTGCATACCGCCCTGGCCCTGGAGGCCGAGTGCTACAACGTCTGCCTGGCCACCGAGGACCGGGACGAGGGGCTGAAGGCCTTCAACGAAAAGCGCAAGCCGGTTTACAAGGGGCGGTAAAAAAAGGGGGCGGGGATCTGGTCCGGGCATCCCCGGTGCCGGCATCCAGCGTTAAAACTGGCCCCCGGCTCCCGGGTCACCTTTCACTGTGTCATCCCGGGCCTGTGTTTAATAAAAACAGCATTGAATCAGGAGGAGATGCATGAATGTTTAATCTGAAATACCCAAAGAAGGTGGTGCTGGGAGAAATCACAGTCCGTGACGGATTCCAGCACGAGGAGAAGACCATCCCCACCCAGGCCAAGCTGTGGCTGCTGGAAGAACTGATCCTGGCCGGGTTCAAGCGCCTGGAGGTAACCAATCTGGGCAATCCCAAAGGCATGCCCCAGTTTGCCGACGCCGACGAGCTTTTCCGGTTGATCCGCACCAGCAAGAGGGTCAAGGATAAGCTGGCCGACGTGGAACTGACCGCCATCACCATCAGGGAAAAGGCGGTGGAGCGGGCCATTGAACTGAAAAAGCAGGGGCACGGGCCTGACCGCATCCTGCAGATGGTCTCCACCTCCCCGTCCCACATGGTCAAAAACTCCGGCCTTGACCACAAAGGGTACTGGAAAATGACCGGGGAGAGCATAAAAAAGGCCCACGACGCCGGCATCAAGGTCAACGGCACGGTGAGCACCATCTGGGGCTGCCCCATCGAAGGCCCCACCGAGCTGAAAAAGGCGGTGGAGTTCACCAAGCGCTACCTGGAACTGGGGGCCGACGACATCGAGCACGCCGACCACGACGGGTCCGCGCCCCCCGATAAGGTTTACGAGTATTTTTCCATGATCCTTGACGCCATCCCCAACCCGGACCTCCACATCGCCCACTTCCACGTCACCAGGGGCTGGGGGCTGGCCAACGTGCTGGCCGCCCTGCAGGCCGGGATTACCCATTTCGAGAGCACCATGGGAGGCATCGGCGGACAGCCCACCAACTTCATCGACGGGTACCCCGTGGCCGGCACCGGCGCCTACTACTACCAGGACCCTAACATTGTCGGGCTGGTTACCACCGAGGACATGGTGGTAATGATGGACGAGATGGGCATTGACACCGGAGTGGACGTGGACCGGGTGCTGGAAATCGGCAGGATGGTGGAAAAGATCATCGGCCGCCGGCTGAGAAGCGAATGCATCAGGACCGGCCGCATACCGAAGGGGCCCACCGGTTTCTAAAAAATACAGCGGGGTAAGGAGAGGGTATTTATCAATTGGAAAGGGGGTAATTGACCGGCAGGCGGTAAAATATGGTCCCGCCGTACGGCGCATGCTGCCGCCGCACTTCTTAAGAAAAGGAGGCTGGAAAATGAACTTTGACCTGACGGAAGAACAGAAGTTGATCAGGGACAATGTATATGACTTCGCCCAGAACGAAATCGTCCCGGGAGCCCCGGAAAGAGACAGAACGGGCAAATTCCCCCTGGACCTGATCAAAAAGATGGCCGATTTAGGGCTGATGGGACTGCCAGTGGATGAAAAATACGGGGGGGCCGGGGCCGATTATGTAAGCTACCTGCTGGCCACCGAAGAAATAACCAGGGCCGACGCATCCCTGGGGCTCACCTATGACGCCCACATTGCCCTGGGGATAGCGCCCATCTACTACTTCGGCAGCGAGGAGCAGAAAAACAAATACCTCCCCGTGCTGTGCAGCGCCGAGGCCATGGGAGCCCTGGGACTCACCGAACCGGAGGCCGGGTCCGACTCGGGGGCCACCAAAACCACCGCCGTCCTGGACGGCGACAGCTGGCTGATCAACGGGTCCAAATGCTTCATCACCAACGCCAGCTACTCAAAATTCGTCACCATCACCGCCGTAACCGAAAAAGGAAAGGGAACCGGGGGCATCAGCACCTTTGTCGTACCCACCGACGCTCCGGGCTTCGAGATCAGGAGCAACTATGAAAAGATGGGATTGCACTCCTCAAACACCACCGAACTATTTTTTGAAAATGTCAGGATTCCGCAGGAAAACCTTTTAGGGCCGCTTAACGGTGGTTTTAAGCAGATCATGAAGGTGCTGGACGGAGGGAGGCTGGCCGTGGCGGCCATGTGCGTGGGAATCGCCCAGGCCTGCCTGGACGCGTCGGTGAAGTACGCCGGGGAAAGGATCCAGTTCGGACAGTCCATATCAAAGTTCCAGGCCATCCAGTTCAAGCTGGCCGATATCAAGAAAAATATAGAACTGGGGCGGCTCATGTACCTCAAGGGAGGGTGGCTCAAGGACAACAACCGGCCCTATACCCAGGAGGCGTCCATTGCCAAACTGTTCTGCTCGGAGATGGCCACCAGGGCGGCCCTCGACGCCATTCAGATCCACGGGGGATACGGATACATCAAGGAATTCCCGGTGGAGAGGTATCTCCGGGACGCCAAGCTGCTTGAAATAGGTGAAGGCACCTCCGAGGTACAGCGCATCATTATTTCCAGAGGGCTGGGGTTATAAGAAAAAGAAAGCCGGCCCGTGGTATTTACTTATTTTTGTATTCTTTCAGTTGATTGGGGCAAAAATATTTTACTCTTTGCAAACCCCAAAAAATCCTTTCCCAGAAGGGGTTGCCTGTAAGAAAGAAATGCTGTCAACATTCCAGACTTTGAATTCTTTATTCTGGCTTTTCGCCGCCCGCAGGGCGGCTTTTTTATTGCCGCCGGGCCCGGGTGAAGCCGGGCCCGGGAAAATATACCAAACAGGCCAAGTCACATTAATATTGGCGGCGACGTAGTATGAATTATCCGTGGCGAAAGGCATATTTTTGGGCCTCAGTGTTAGCATTGACTAACTTTATTAGCATTGCCTAACAAGCGGGGAGGGAACGCAACTGCGCAGGGGATTCTTGAGTGCCCCGGACTGGCGCCTGTTTTTTTCCAGCCTGGGGCTGATCTTTCTGTCTGAAATGGGCGACAAAACGCAGATCACCACCATGCTTCTGGCCGGGGCAAAACCCCTCTACGTGCTGTGGGTGGCCCTGGGTTCGGCCGCGGCGCTGATCTGCACATCTTTTATTGAAGTAATTATAGGGTACCACATTATTGCCCGCTTTATAAAACCCGCCACCATAAAACTGCTGTCCGGGGTGGCCTTTCTGGTGATGGGCCTTTTGCTGGTCACCGGCGTCATGGGCAGCGGGGAAATAAACAGCTTATCCTGAAAATGGCTGACAGCTACAATAATTTTATACAAGGTGAAAAAGAATGAGTGTAAAACTGCTTACTCTGCTGACCACATATGTTCTGATCGTGCTGTGTGAGCTGGGAGATAAAACCCAGGTGGCGGTATTGCTTTTAACCAGCAACAACCCTCCCAAACGCTGGCTGATATTTACCGCCGGGGCCATCGCCCTGGTCCTCTGCGTGGCCATAGAGGTATCGGTGGGCGCCATGCTGGCCAGGTACATAGGCCCGGCCATTATCAACAGGGCTACCGGCGTAATTTTCCTGATTGTGGGCGCAATCACACTGATCGGGCACTTCCGGGTGCTGGAAAAACTCAAATTGAAAAAGAGCGCTCAACCCAGCGATGCTTCCACCATATCATGATCCCCCGAATATAAGCCCGGCACACCGGGAAGAACGGCCGCAGCGTTCTCTCCCGGTGTTTTTTGTCTTTTCTGTCGGATCGGGTCGGACAAAAAGTGTCCTGATATTACAAGGAAAAGTCAAAACATTTGTAGAATTTTTACTTGTGGCAATTTTCTTTTACAGCATTTTATGGAAGGAAGATATAATGAAAACCTACAGGGCAAAGTTAAACCGGCGTATTGAAAACGGTTTCCGCGACGTGGCAGCCGGCCAGTTCAGGGCGCTGATGAAAATCGGCCTGAAAATGAGGTCAATGGCCTGCGTCAGCAAGTGGCCCGGTTTATCAGACCAGGTGAGGGGGATAAAGGAAAAATCCACCGCCGGCCTGGAAAACCTCCTGAGGCAGGCCGTAGAACGGATGGAGGAAAACGGCTTCAGGGTGTTCCGGGCCAAAACAGACCGGGAGGCTCTTGATTTTATAAAGGATTTGGTCACCCCCGGCCTGGTCATCAAGTCCAAGAGCAACGCCGTCAAGGAAATAGGGCTGGTGCCGGAACTGGAGGCCAAAGGGTGCCGGGTCCTGGAAACAGACCTGGGAGACAGGATCTGCCAGTTGGGGAACATAACCCCCGCCCATCCCATCGGTCCCGCCATACATGTGCCGGTGGACAGGGTGGCTGAAATATTTTCCCGGGAACTGGGGGAGAGCCTGCCGGCGAGCCCGCCGGAGATAGTGAAGGCGGTCAGAAGGTCACTGAGGCAGGATTTCCTCAGGATGGACTTCGGGATCTCCGGGGCCAACGCCATTGCGGCCGATACCGGGTCGCTGGTACTGACCGAAAACGAGGGGAATATCAGGATGATAACCAGCCTGGCGCCTGTTCACATTGTGGTGGCCGGCATAGAAAAAATTGTGCCCACCCTGGAAGACGCCATCAAAGTGGTGCAGGCGGCGGCGGTTTACGGTGTGGGCCAGGATACCGGAACTTACATAACTATAATGACGGCTCCTCCCGGAATCGACCCGGCAGAGGGCATCCCGGGCAGCGCCGGCCCGGCGGAAATTTACGTGGTGCTGCTGGAGCAGGGGCGGTGGGAGGCCCGACAGAAAAAATACGAGGAAACACTCTACTGCCTCAACTGCGGCAGCTGCCTGGCGGACTGTCCGGTTTACGTCGAAATCGGCGAACATTACGGCAGCAAGTATGTCGGCGGCATAGGGGTGCTGCTGACCCATTTCCGGGAAAGCCACCAGAAGGCCCTTGAATGCGGCCTGGCCCTTTGTATGAGCTGCATGTCCTGTACCGAAAACTGCCCGGCCAAAATAAAAACCCCCCGGTATATCCTGAAACTGCGCAGGGAAGCCGGTGTCGGGCGGCGGCCCCTGGTCCGCAAAATTCTTCTGGGCCGCCTGAAATCCGCGCCCCAGGGGGAAGGGGCGGCTATTTTCCTTAAAGTCGGCGAAAGGTGTCTGGGTAAAAAGAGCGACACCGGCCCGGGATGGAAGCTCAAAAGACCCGTGGCCGGCATCGACTGCCGGAGGCTCATCCCGGCGGTGGCGGGAAAACCCTTTCTGGCCGGGCATACCGGCTTTTCCCTGCCCGGCGGGAAGGCCCGGGTGGCCTTTTTCGCAGGCTGCCTGATCAACCTGTTTTGCAATGAAATAGGCACATCAACACTGAATCTCCTGCGCCGCCTGGGCGTCGAGGTGGTAATGCCCAGGCGGCAGCTTTGCTGTTCCAGGCCCAACCTGGCCGAGGGGGACTGGGAAAACGCCCTGGCCATGATCACCTCCAACATAGAACTTTTCGAGCGGGAGAAGGTGGACGCCGTGGTTACCGCCTGCGCCACCTGCGGCAGCACCCTGAAGGAGTACCCCGATCTCCTGAAGGAATACAGCGGCTGGCACGGCCGGGCGGTAAATTTCTCGGAAAAGGTCAGGGACATAGCGGCCTTCCTGGCCGGCCTCCCGAAAATAAAGGAACTGCCGGGGGAGTATGCCTCCAGGGTCACCTACCATGATCCGTGCCACCTGGCCAGGGGCCAGGGAGTGAGAGAGGAGCCCAGATCCCTGCTGGGGCGGATAGCGGGATTAAACCTGGCCGAGATGATGGACCCCGGCGGCTGCTGCGGCTTCGGGGGCAGCGTCAGTGTGGATTTCTACAGCATTTCCAGCCGGGTAGGGTCCAGAAAGGCCATGTCCATTGCCCAGACCGGGGCCGATACCGTGGTCACCGGGTGCCCCGGGTGCATCATCCACCTGCGTGACGTGCTGCAGCGGGAAGGCCGGGCGCTGAATGTGATGCACACTGTGCAGGTACTTGACAAAGCCTTTGCCGGCAGCCGTTGAAAAGGGGGTAATGAAACATGACCGGCGATTTGATTGAAAAGGCTGTCAGAACGCTGAAAGAAAGGGAAATGCAGGTTTACCCGGCGGACAACGGGGCCGGGGCCCTGGAAATAATCAACGGCATAATCAATTCCGGCCCGGTGGCCCTTTCGCCCAACGGGCTGGTGAACCGGCTGGGGCTTTACGAGGCGCTGCGGGCCAGGGATATCGAAGTCTACTACGCCGGCAGGGACACCGCCGCTTCCCCCGGGGAAAGCCTGGCCCGGAACCTGGAGCGGGCGGCCTGCGGAATTACCGGCGCCGGCGCAATAGCGGCGGATACCGGGTCGATATTCATAATCGAAGACCGGGGAAACGACCACCTGGTTTCAGCCCTTCCGCCGGTGCACATTGTGGTGGCCGGCGCCGGCGCAGTGGTGCCCACCTTGACCGACGCGGTAAAAATGTGCCGAAACATCTCCCGGGAAACCCTGAACAAGCCCCTGGCCAGATACATCTCGGTGATCAGCGGCCCCAGCATGACGGCCGATATACAGGGAGTCCTGGTAAAGGGGATGCACGGCCCCCTGGAAGTGCATGTGGTGCTTGTTTATGAGACCCTTAACCCGGGGAAAAATCCAGCATCCGGAACGGAAAGCCGGCTGGATTTTGGGGTTTAAATTTTAATGCCAAAAATTTTTAAGCACACAAGGAGTTGGAGCTTTAAACCAGAAAGATTATATTCACAATTCGTTTCTTATCCGGAGTCTGGCTTCCGGTGACCATGGATTTCCGACGGTTTAATCAAGCGGAATAAGCAATAAAAAACTGGAGGTTGTTAAATTGACTACTGGAAGGCAAGACTGGTGGACCGACGATCCCAGAGTGCGCATGCTGTTTTCCGTGGCGGGGGCCACGGGCATCAGGGGTCTGTCCAGCTACTTTTTCGCCCCCAAGCTGCTGCTGGGCGCCGACGGCCTTAAGGCCCTGGAAAGCGCAGCGCCCACCCTGTCGAAAAACAAAAAGACACTGATTGTAACTGACAAATCCGTCAGAAAACTGGCTGAAAAAGTACAGCAGGTAATGCAGGCGGCCGGTTTTACGGCTGAAATCTGGGACGAGGTAATTCCCGAGCCCCCGGTGGAAAACGTGATGGCCGGGGCCGAAGTGGCCGGAAAACTGGAGGCCGACCTGCTGATAGCGGTCGGCGGGGGATCGGTGATGGATGCCACCAAGGCCATATGGCTGAATTATGCCAGGCCTGATTTGGACATGCGCAAGGTCATGCCCGTAGACCCGGAAACCCTTTCCGGAACAGCCCTGGGACTAAGGTCCAAGGCCATCTTTTTGGCCATCCCCACCACCTCGGGGACCGGGTCTGAAACCACAGCCACCGCCGTAATTACCGACGGGGGCCAGAAAATGGTATTGAATCACCCCGAGCTCGTACCCGACATGGCCATCCTGGACCCGGCCTTCACGGTGGGTATGCCCGCCAAACTGACCGCCTACACCGGGATGGACGTGCTGGCTCACGCCACCGGCAGCGTTCTCTCGCACTGGGCCAACGAGTACACCCTGCCCCTGGGCTACCAGGCCATCAGCCTGGTCTTCAAGTACCTGCCCAGGGCGGTGGCCGACGGGTCGGACTACGAAGCCCGGTACAAGATGGCCGTTGCCTCCAACATGGCCGGAATGGCCTTCGGAAACGCCGCCCCCTCCATAGAGCACGCCATGGGACATGCCCTGGGAAAAATTTTTAACATACATCACGGCTGCGCTGTAGGGCTCTTCACCCCATACATGATGCAGGCCGTATCAAAATACTCGGAAATGTACCTTGACCTGGCCAGATACCTGGGGATAGAAGGAGCCACAGGCAGGGAAAAGCTTGACAAACTGGTCAACCTGTATATATCTTTCATGAAGTCCCTGGACTGCCCGGCGACAATTGCTGAACTGGGAATAACCCGTGAACAGCTGGAAGAAAAATTTGAAAAACTGCTTGACTTTACTATGACAGACACCACCACCCTGCTGAGCATCCGGCCGATGACCAGGGAAATCTACCGGAAACTGTATCTGTGCGCCTTGACGGGCCAAAGAGTTGATTTTTAAAGGAGGTGCGGATATGTTTGGATATGCCGGAAAACTGGGCTACATCAACCTTTCCGCCGGAAGCGTGGAAATCAAGGAAATAGACGAAAAACTGGCCAGGGACTATATCGGCGGCAGCGCGCTGGCCTGCCGGCTGGTGTACGACATGATCGGGCCGCAAACCGATCCCCTGGGCCCGGACAACCCCCTGGTCTTTATGGCCGGGCCGCTGGTGGGCACCACGGCCCCGTCCAGTTCCCGCTTTGCGGTCTGCGCCAGGTCTCCCCTGACCGGAATCTGGGGCGAGGCCACTTCGGGAGGATCCTTCGGGCCCAAAATGAAATTGGCCGGCTTTGACGGGCTGATTATTACCGGCCGGGCGGAAAATCCCGTTTATATATCGGTGGCCGGCGGCGAAATAAAGATCCTGGACGCCAAACCCCTGTGGGGAAAGGACTCCTATGAGACCCAGGACCTGATCAAGAAGGATATCGGCGACTGCAGCGTGGCCTGCATCGGCCAGGCCGGGGAAAACCGGGTACTGATGGCGGCCGTTATGAATGACGCCGGCAGGACGGCCGGCAGGTGCGGCCTGGGAGCGGTGATGGGGAGCAAGAACCTCAAGGCCGTGGCGGTGAAGGGCAAGGGCAAAGTGGCCCTGGCCGACGCCGAGAACTTCAACATGATGAACAGGATTATCCTCGAGGAGGTAAAGAAGGCCACCGCCCTGAACAAGCAGTACGGGACGCTGGGCTACCTGGACATAGGCATGTATTTCGGGGACGTTCCGGCCAGGTACTTCACCGAAAATGTCTTCCCGGCCGAAAAGGTTACCGGGAAGAAGTTGCGGGAAGATTTCACCGTCACCTTTGAGTCCTGCATGGGCTGCGCCATCGCCTGCGGCAGGAAAACCAGGCTGGCCGGCAAGTACAACATCACCGTCGACGGCCCCGAATACGAGAGCGCGGTATCCCTGGGCCCCCTCTGCGGCAACTATGACCTGGAGGCCATCACCTATGCCAACCACCTGTGCAACATGTACGGGCTGGACACCATCTCGGCGGGGGTGGCCATAGCCTTTGCCATGTACCTGCTGGAAAACAGGCTGATATCTTCCGACGACCTGGGACTTGACATAACCTGGGGAGAAAAAGAGGGCATCTTCCGCCTGATTGAACTTATGGCCAAAAAGGAAGGCGCCGGCGCCCTGCTTGCCCAGGGAGTGAAGCGCATGGCGGCCCGGCTGGGTGTGGACCCCGAACTGGCCGCCGAGGTGAAGGGCCTGGAAATACCCATGCATGACCCCAGGGCCTTCGCAGGCATGGCCATGTCTTACGCCACCGGGCCCAGGGGGGCCTGCCACGAGCGGGCCGACTTCTTCATGCTGGACCTGGGACTGGTCAAACAGCAGTGCATGGGCCTCAACGCAGGCCTGGACCGCTTCTCCCTGGACGGGCGCGTCGGGGACGTGGCCAGGCTGCAGGACGTCAGGGAACTGGACAACGCCTTCTTAAGGTGCGTCTTTGCCTCGCTGCCCATGGACATCACGGCCGGCCTTTTCGGCATGGCCACCGGGACTCCCCGGACCATGGAGGATTTCCTGCAGGTGGGGGAGCGCAGCTTCACCCTGAAGAGAATGCTTAACTGCAAGCTGGGGTTAACCAGGGCCGACGACCGGCTGCCGGGGATAATTAAAAAGCCCTACGCGGAGGGATCAAACGCCGGCTTTGTACCGGACATTGACAGGTATATGAAGGAATACTACGAGGTCCGCGGCTGGGACTGGGACACCGGCAGGCCGACGGAAAAGAAACTGGCCGAGTTGGGGCTGGAAAACATGGGCAACTATTCTGAAAACCTTGGGGGTCAGGAGACGGGAGACAGGAGACAGGAGACAGAATAAAAATAACAAATTCTTAGCCGGAGTGTACGGAGGGGGGAGGACCTTCCAGCCGGAAGCGGGGGTTCCGGAGGTTGTTATCCGGCTCTTGGCGACGGAGCGTACGGAATGCCGGCCCGGCCGCAGGACGCGGCCGGGAGC
>JBMOPD010000062.1:0-39694 GCA_049323615.1 Bacillota bacterium
AAGCCTCGGATATTTCAGCAATATCATTACAACCTGCCTAAAAAAGTTTCATTTTCACGCCAAGGGATAAGTGTGCCCTTTTTTAGGCTTGCTCCTTCAGCCGGGTAATCGAAATGTTTTCACGCTATCTTCTTCCCAAAAATCAAAGCCGCCCGGCCCATAACGGTCAAACGGCTAAATTTTTATACTAAATATTAATAAATTATCGAGGGTACTTCATTACAGGAATGCCCGGTAGATTCACCTTCAGTCCGCATCAACCGGCTGCTTGCAGTTCCTGCACCGCTTCGCCCCCCTGAAAAGCCTGTACCCGCATTCGGGGCAAATGTACCTTTGTTCCTCTTCCTCCACCCACTTTTCGGTACCAACTTCACGCCACCTGGGTACGGCGCGCAGTATGACCTTTTTCCCCACCTCCAGAGGAAAATTACTAATATGTTCACAGGGGAAATCGCTGCATTCATGACAGCCCGTGTACCCGCGTTCCTTCGCGCATGTCTTGATGGGGCATGTGCGGCAGAAAACAAAGGGATCTTCGGACATGCAGCCTCTGCAGCGGATTTCCTCAGCCGCAACTCCGTATACGGTGCATAATCTTTCCTTGAATTTCAGGTTATTTTCCCTGTGGGCGATCAAAATCCCGCATACGCCGCAGTACAATCCGCATGGTGAGATCAGCGCGTTATCAATATTCATGGGCAAGACTCCTTTGTTTTTAGATTTCTTCCTCCACCGGGACCCTCTTGGGGATTTCACCCCGGCCGTAGCCGGGTTGAAATTTTATTTATTTTACTTATCGCTCATTGTGCCGGAAGGCGTCCCTTGTCTCTGCGCTATTTGCACAGAATGGACCGGATAAGATTTTCGGAGCTGTAATGCCCTCCCGTCAATTGAGCTAAAGAACTTTCCCGCCCACATATTTGAGTGCAGATGGCGCTTACCGGCATGCCCTCTTCATCCAGCCGCTTAGCCGTACGGGACAATTCCCGGAGGTAATCAAGATACCTCCTTAGGGCTTCCCGGCCATCCTCCACCACTCTGCCGATGGAAGTAAATAATATCAGCCGGTCGGTTTTAATATCCAAAAGCCTTTCTATGGACCTGGCAATTTCGTTGATATCTTCATCCGCACGGAGTACCTTTTGATTTTCAGAGACAAAGAGATCTCCGGAAAAACACCAGCCTTTGCCTGGTTCCAATAAGACAATGTGATCCTTGCAATGGCCGGGAGTATCGATTATTTCAAAGGTGTAATTGTCTGTATTGATGGTGCCGGATAAAGGTTCAACTACCGAAGGCCTCGGGTAACCCCAGACCAATTCCTGGTATGGGTTAAGCCTTGGAACCCGGCTGATCAGGGGAACCGCTGCGGGGTGGGCATAAATTTTTATGCCGAATTTTTGCCCTACAAGGTGGTTGGCGCCCACGTGATCCTCGTGGTGATGGGTATTGACGGCAAGTTTTATATTCTTTCCCTGCAGGCAGTTAATAAATTCCTCCGACGTGTATTCGCAGCCGGTATCGATCAGCAGTCCGTCCACGATATACGCAGCCACCCAGTAGAGAGGCCGCCCGTTCATCTCATGGCTCATCTTAATCTGTGTCACTTCTTCAAATTGACTGATTTCTATCATTACCAGGACACCCTTTCCCTCCCCTTATTTCTAACCTACCTTGCTTGTAAGATAATACCTTATTACTAAGATAATAGCTTAGTTACTGCGTTATGGCAACTGTTCTGCCAAAAAATTTTTACCATTAAACGGGGAGGAACTGTCCCTCTGTCATGGCAGCGCAGAGACACTGATCAGGAAGCTGCCGGCGGTAAGCGGCGATCAGTTATATGGAAGATTAAAGGAGCTTGGTCCACACCGCAGAAAGATAATAAAACTGAATAGGAATTAAAGGAATTTGGCCGCCGGCAACAAAATAATGTTTTAATGCTAAAAAGAAACGGAACGGGGGGTATCAACCTTGAGCGTACTTTTCTCACCTCTGGAAATAAAGGGGCTGCGGTTTAAAAACAGGATTGTATTCCCGCCCATTACCACCTGCTTTGCCACGCATAAGGCCGAGGTCACCGAAAAAATGATGAACTACTACGCGGAGCGGGCCCGGGGCGGGGCGGCCATGTTAATCCTGGAGCCGGGAGTAACCAGCCCCTACGGCAAACTAAATCCCAGGTCCATGGGTATTTACGAGGACCGGTTTGTGGACCCGCTGGCCCGGCTGGTGGAAGGGATCAAAAGGCACGACGCCCTTGCCTTTATCCAGCTCTGCCACGCGGGACCCCGGGCCCGGGCGCTGCCCCCGAACGCACAGCCTGTTTCGTCCTCTGATGTACCCATATTCAAGGGCGTGGTTCCCAAACCCCTGGAAGCCGGCGAAATCTCAAGGATTGTGGAGGAGTTCGTGCTGGCGGCCCGCCGGGCGGCCCGGGCCGGCTTCGACGGAGTGGAGATACACGGGGCCCACTTTTACCTGCTGAGCAACTTCCTGTCTCCCCTCACCAACCGCCGGCGGGACGGCTACGGGGGCGACGCAGCGGGCCGGGCAAGGATAATCTGCGAGATCATCGGCGGCATCAAGCAGGTGTGCGGGTCCGGCTTCCCGGTGATCGTGCGCTACCACACCCGGGAAATGGGCGAGGGGGCCCTGGACCCGGCCGGGTCGGCGGCCCTGGGCAGGGAATTCGCGGCCGCCGGGGCCGATATACTGCACCTCTCCAGCTGGTTTCTGCCCGACCCGGCCCTGGAGGCGGTGATGACCATTCCGGCCACCTCCATCCCCGGCGAGGACGCCCCCGAGGGCTGCTTCCTGGAACACACCGCCGCGGTAAAAAGGGAGGTATCCCTGCCGGTCATCGGCGTAGGCAAGATCATCGACCCCGCCGTGGCCGGGCAGGCCCTGGCGGAAGGGAAGTGCGACCTGGTGGCCGTCGGGCGGGGCCTGGTGGCCGACCCGGACTGGCCGGCAAAGGCCGCGGCGGGGGAACAGATCCGCCGCTGCAGGTCGTGCAAGGCCTGTATCAATTCGCTGGCCTCGGGCGAGATGGTCTGCTCGGTAAACCCGGACCTTAAAAAGACGGGAATTGGGAATTAGGAATTGGGAATTGGGGATCGGAAAGGAATAATAATGCACTGTCAGTGCCGTGACAGTTTTTCTGACCGGTTAATGTTATCCTGGATTCTGAATTCTAAACTCTCAGGAAGAGGGGACGATAGACTTGACAACGGCTTCTCCCAAAGGGGGAAAAATATTTTCCATATCCCTGGCCCACCTGATCAACGACTGGTACATGAACTACACCCAGACCCTGCTGCCCTTCCTGGTGGCCGCCGGGCTGGGAGTGAGCAAGGGAGCCTTTCTGATATCGGCCTTTACCATCACCTCTTCCCTCCTGCAGCCGGTCTTCGGCTACCTGGTGGACCAGAAAAACCAGCGCTGGATGGTCTACCTGGGTACCCTGTGGATGGCCGGCCTGCTCTCCGTGGTGGGCGTGGTCAAAAACTACCCCCTTCAGGTGATATTGGTAACGCTGGCGGGAATGGGGACGGCCGCCTTTCACCCCCAGGCGTCGGCCATGATCAGCGCGGTCAGCGGCATGCGCAAAGGCTTCTTCCAGGCCCTCTTTATTGCCGCCGGGAACGTGGGCTGGGCACTTACACCGCTGATGGTGGTGCCCTTTGTCCTGCATTTCGGGCTCGGGATGTCCCCGGCCTTCTTCCTGCTGGGCTTCGCCGCCGCAGTGCTGCTGTGGCTCACCGCCCCGCGGATGCAGGGAGGCCCCAAGGCCGCTCCCCCGCCCTTCTGGTCAACAATACGCCACGTCTGGGCCGACCTGGCAAAAGTGGTACTGGTGGTGGCCTGCCGCTCCCTGGCCTACTTCGGGCTGGTAGCCTTTCTACCCCTTTATTTGCAGCATGAAAACGTCTCCCTGGTCACCGGCAGCCGCCTTTTATTCCTGATGCTGTTCACCGGCGCCATGGGAGGCCTGGCCGGCGGCTACCTTTCCGACATCTTCGGCCGCAAGCCGGTAATCGTGGGCTCGCTGCTGCTGGCCACGCCCATGTTCTACCTGTTCCTGCATACCGGCGGGATTTACAGCTACATCCTGCTGGCCCTGGCCGGGGCCTTTCTCCTGGCCTCCTTCTCGGTGACCGTGGTGGTGGCCCAGGAACTGATCAGCAAAAACGCCGCCGTCGCCTCAGGCCTGATGCTGGGCTTCGGCATCGGCACCGGCGGCCTGGGAGTGGGGCTGGTGGGCCTTCTGGCCGAGTACAGGGGGATTGATTTTGCCATCAACCTGTTAATCCTGCTGCCCCTTCTGGCCGGTCTCCTCGGCCTGTCCATCCGGGGCAGAACAGGCCTGCAGAGCCGGCAGGCGGGAGTTTCAGCTAATTAGGTTCGAATTATCTTTACCCTGATCAAGGAAAGCGATCCCGAAAATGTCGGCGTGGGGGCGGAATTGCTGGCAAACAGGCAGAAAGGCTAAAGGGAAGCAGAAAACTGGATTCGGAGGTCTGCAATGAAGTACAGGCAGGGAAAAGTGGGCCGTATTTTTGTGGCCCGGGCGGAACACGGAGACAACCTTAATTTCGCCAATAAAAACGCCCGGTGTTATCACCGGAAGAACGGCAGCCATACCCTGCCGTATTTTATTTTACGCAGGAACCGTCCCTGCTGTCGGCTTTGTTCAACTTGATTAAGAGCCATATTCCTGCCGGAGCCTAACACTTGTAAAGCATTGTCGCCAATTGATGTCAACTTGCTGACTGAAAAATACTATATATATAAATAAAACCGGTAGTTGTTGAGGTGCGAGCATGGAATGGGCGCTGTGTATCCCACAAAGCTGTTATTTACACCGCATTGCCGATCCCTGGCGGGAAACGGGCGAAAGAAACTGGCCCGATGCGCGAAGGGTCATTGAAAATATGTTCGGCGGGATAAAATTTACCCGTCTGTACTTTGGCCAGGAATTTTGTGAAAAGGCCCTGCCGGCGGCCGGTGAACTGCTGGAGTCCGTGGAAGAATCCAAACGGCTCGGGATGGAGTTCACCCTGGTCACCCCTTATGTTACTGAAAGAGGCCTGGCAAAACTGGAGGGCCGGCTGAAGGAACTGGAACGGGAGCGGCCCGGCTGTGAGGTTGTCGTTAACGACTGGGGGGTGCTGTACCTGCTGCACAGAAAATTCCCCACCCTCAATCCGGTTTTGGGCAGGCTGCTCAATAAAATCTGGCGCGACCCGCGGCTGGACAATTACCTGAAGAACCACCCCGCCGGTGATTGCAAAATACTGCGCAACTGCAGCCTGGCCGGGCCGTACATGAAAAAGCTGTTGAAAAGGCTGAATGTGAAAAGAATCGAGCTGGATAACCTGCTGCAGGGACTGGATGACGGCCTTTCCCACTGGGGCTATAAATTATCCCTCTACATACCCTACGGCTGTATCACCACCGGGCGGATTTGCCTTTTCGGCTCCTGGGGGCTGAAACAGCCCGGCAAGTTCAGGTCCACCGGCAGGACCTGCAGCCGCCAGTGCAGGCATTACCGGCTGGAGATGCGCGACATGAGCGGCCAGGTGCCGAAAAACGGCGGCTGGCGGATAGTTCAGAAGGGAAACACGGTGTTTTACGAGCAGACGGCGGACCTTCTGGCCAAAGGACTGGAACAGGCCGGTAAGCTCAAGATAAGCAGAATCGTTTACCAGCCCGACCCACTGTAAATAAGGGGATGTCAGTATGAAAGTCTTAGCCCCTGCAAGTTCGGCCTACGAAGCCGGGGCCCTGATTTCCGCCGGCGCGGAAGAACTTTTCTGCGGGCTGCACCCGGGGGCCTGGAAAAGCAGGCACGGCGGGGAAGTCTGGCTTAACCGCCGGGGACCCGGCGCGGCCAATATCGAAAGCATGGAAGAATTGAAAAAATTGGCGGAAACCGCCCACAGCCGGGGCGTCCCGGTGTTTTTAACCCTTAACCTGCCCTTCTACCACCCCGACCATTATCCGGAAATAATTTCACTGGCCGGTGGGGTCATTGACAGCCGCAGCGCCGACGCCTTAATCATCGGGGATCCCGGCATGATCCTGGCCGTCAGGGAGTCTCTTCCGGACGCGGCCATCCATGTGAGCAGCCTGGCGCCGGTTTTAAACAGCTCCGCCGCTTCCTTTTTCCGTGTTTTGGGCGCCGCCAGAATTATCTTCCCCCGTTATGTGGACCTGGAGGACATCAGGGTGATTATGGACAAAGCCGGCCGGGACATGGAGTATGAGGTCTTTATATTAAACGACGGCTGTGTTTTCGAGGAGGGTTACTGCCTTGCCAGCCATGCCTTCGGCGGGGCCTTCTGCCACCGGCCATGGTTTTACCGGCTGGCGGGGGAAGAGGACGGCCAGGCAAGCACGGCGAAAGAGCCCTTCTGGCATCATCTCAGGGATTATCAAAAGTGGCTCTGGTGCGTTAAAAACTGCGGCGGGGGCCCCGGTCCCGGCGGCCACCCCCTGGGCATGTGCGGGCTGTGCGCCCTGCCGGAACTGCACGCCATGGGTGTGGCGTCGGTGAAAATCGTCGGCAGGGAGGCGCCGCTGCCCAGAAAAATAGCCAGTGTCAGGCTGGTCAGGCGGGTTCTGGACTGCGTCCGGGCCGGCCAGGACCCGGAAACCGTAAAGAGACAGGCCAAAAAAATAAGAAGCACACCCCATTTATGTGCTTCCGGCTATATGTGCTATTTCCGCTGAATATTGTGCGGGAAGGGAGGGAATTCCCGGGGCCGCCTGCCTGAATGAATCATAGTCAACCGGCAAGGACAAACCCCCCTCTCCATGGCGAATCTTTTGCGCCGGACTATCCCTTCAATGCCGGCCCCCGTCAAATTTAATGTTTTAAGCCGTTTCGGGGGAATTTCCTGTTTACTGCCATAAAATGGCTTCCTAATAAAGGGAAAGAGATATACTATAATGGAAAAGGATAATTAACGGGAGGTGACGCCAAAGTTGAGCCCGGAAAAAACTATTACCGGCAGGCGCAGTCTCAGATCACAGAGTGAAACGGGGAAATGAAACTGGGAAAATACGGTAAATACAAGGAGAAGGTCATTAAATACGCCCAATTGATGCTGGCCGGGGGGTACACCGCCGGCACCGGGGGCAACGTGTCGGTGCTGATCGAAGGGGAAGATGCCGTTGCGGTGACGCCTTCGGACAGGGACTACATGGAACTGGCCCCGGAGGACATCTGCGTGGTCAATTTCGACGGGGCGCCCCTTGAGGGAAAGCTCAAACCCTCGATTGAAACGGGCATGCATATCGCGGTGTACAGGAACAGGCCGGATGTAAACGCGGTAATCCATACCCACCAGGTTTTCGCCAGTGTTTTCGCGCTGCTGAACCGGCCCGTCCCGGCCCTGTTTGACGAGGCGGTAGCCAACATGGGAGACGTGGTGGAGGTCATTCCCTACGCCCTGTCCGGCAGCCCGGAACTGGCCGCCAATGTCGCCGGCAAGCTGGCCAACAGGTGCAACTGCTATATAATCCAGAACCACGGCGCCCTGTGCCTGGGCGTCAGCATCGAAAAGGCCTTCCGGAATGTAGAGCTGCTGGAAAAGTGCGCCCGGGTTTACTACTGCGCCCTGGCCGCCGGCGGGGAGATAACCACCCTGCCCCAATCCGCCGTCGATCACTTCCTGCAAATACTCCGGCGGGAGCAGGACAGGGAGGTGGAAAGGAAGTCAGGGATCCGGGATTTGTAATACCCTGATAATCTTTATTCCAGAATAATTCTCTCTGTGTTCTCTTTTTTCTCTGTGGCCTCTGTGGCTAAAATTTATTTTTAAGCAAACGGGCCATGTTGAAGCCCAGGGTCTTAAAGGTGGCTACCCCTTCCTGGTCCTGCAGCACGTCCCCGGGGGCCAGGCCGACGCCTGTGTTCCAGTAATTGGAACCGGGGATGGCCATCTGGGAGATACCGAAAAAGAAGTTGATGGCCGAATAGGCAAAGGTGCCACCCGCCCGGCGCATGGAAACCACCGCCGCCCCCACCTTGCCCCGCAACATGTCGTCGTTGGCCTTGGCCACCATGCCGCAGCGGTCGATAAAGGCCTTGACCTCGCTGGTAACATTGCTGAAGTATACCGGGGAGCCGATCAGGATGCCGTCCGCCGCCAGCGCCCGCTCGATAAAGTAATTCATCTCGTCGTCCACCTGGGCGCAGCGCCGGTCCTTAGCCCTGATGCACTTGAAGCAGGCCTTGCACCCGGCCAGATTTTTGCCCCCCAGCTGAATTATCTCGCCCTTTATGCCTTCCCGGGCCAGTACCTCCAGCACAATACCGAGGGAGTGGTAAGTATTCCCGTGGGTGCGGGGACTCCCGTTAAAAGCCGCCACCTGAACTGACATGAAAGGCCCTCCTTTATTGATAAGCTTTTCTGGAGTTAATTCTACACTGCCGGCCTTAAAACCTTTTAACATTGGGATGAGGAGTAACCGGGATCTTGCGCTAAAGGGTTAAATTGTGGCCGTTTTTCCTGATCCATGCCCGGTGGGCCTTGTAATCCGGGCACACCTCCTCCACCAGGGCCCAGAACCTTGTGGAGTGGTTGGGCTCCACCAGGTGCATCAGCTCGTGCACCACAATATAGTCCAGAACCGGAGGCGGGGCCATTACCAGCCGCCAGTTGAAATTTAAATTCTTCCGCCGCGAGCAGCTACCCCAGCGGGTTTTCTGGTCCCTGATGAAAACCCGGTGGAAGGCCAGGTTCAGCCTCCGGCTCAGCGCCTCAAGGCGCTGTTTTATGACCAGGCGGGCCATGCGGCGGAGCCACTGCTCCAGCACCGCGCCGGCCTGCCCCTCGGCCCCCCCGGGCACCGTGACCACCAGCTTTTCCCCGTCCGCCTGTACAGAGGCTGGTCCGGTACCTGTTTTAATTTCCACCTGGTGTTCCCGCCCGCGGTAGAGAACCCGCCCTCCTCCCTGCCGCCGCAGCAGGCGCCGGCTTTCGGTCAGCCGGGCAAAATGGTCCAGCTTGTCCAGTATCCAGCCCTGCTTCCGGCGTAGAACGGCCTCCAGGCCAGCGGCGTTGAACCTCTCCGGGACCACCACCTGCAGCCCGGATTCGGCGTCCACCTCAAGGCGCAGATTTTTCGCCCGGCCGCTCACCCGCACCGTGTAGTCCACGGCCCTCCCGGCCAGAACCAGCGACCCCCTCCAGGGCTCCCGGGGACGGGAAGGGCTTCTCTTTGCCAGCAGCACAAGCACAGAAAATCACCCCGGCACTAAGTTTGCTTGACACTTACTTCGCACAGGCAGTCGTAATACGGCGTGCCCAGCCCCATGTCGGGCACATGATCGGGCGTCAGCACGTTATGGCCGGTCCCGGGCAGGTCGATACTGGAAGCCTCCGTGGCCCGTACGGTACACCCTCCGTTGACGTAGCGCTGCAGCCCGTACCCGGATAGTAAACCGGTTCCTCATTGGAATATAGCAGGATAATTACCGGAACACAAGCCTTTCGCCCCGGACGGAGTTGCTTTTTTACCCGTAAAGACCGGCGGGAAATTTTAAGTTCCGGCAAACCATTGACTTTGTCTTCGATAAAAGGAGGTGTTTTTTTATGTCGGCCATTAATGTTGACGGAAGAGAAATCGCACTGGGACGAAGATGGATTTATGGTTGATCCTGAGCAGTGGACTGAGGATGTAGCTATAAATTTGGCCCTTGGCGAAGGTATTAACGAACTGACTGAGGAACACTGGAAAGCTATCCATTACGTGAGGGACTATTACAAGCAGTTCCAGATTGCTCCCATGGTCCGCAAGCTTTGCAAAGAAACCGGTAACAGCCTGAAGTCCATTTATGAGCTGTTTCCCTCCGGCCCTGCAAAAGGTACCTGCAAATTGGCAGGACTGCCCAAGCCCACCGGTTGCGTTTAATAACGGCAGCCATTAATGGGAGTTTGAGAGATTAGGATAAGTAGATTTGAATGATAAGGCACAGGCACAGGGAGTTTGCCCGGCGGCAAAGCCGCCGGGCAAACGTTAATGCTAATGTGCCTTATTTCGCTAGTTGACGAGTGCTGCCGAAGGTGGTTTCCCTGTTTTAAAAAAACAAAATTAAGCATCGTCTGTAAAGTTGAATTACGGCAGGAGTTGCGGGGCAGTATCCCTTCTTCCTATGAACCGGGGGATCACCAAAAAAATGCTGCCCCTGGCCGTGCCGCCGGGGCTGCTTGTTCTTGCCCGCCTGTTTTTGTTAAAAATAGGCCTGGCGCCCGTGTACTGGCTGCCTGTAATACAATACTCTCCCTATGCGGCCCTGGCCATTGTCCTCATTTTAAGCTACCGGTTCACGATGTGGGGGACCAGGTGCTGAAGCTGGTGGCTTCCATGCTCAGAGACGTTGCCGGCGGGGGCAGGCCCTTCCGATACGGCGGCGAGGAGTTACCGTGCTTTTTCCCGGCCGGGAGTTGGACGACACGGTGCCCCACCTGAAAGAACTGAGGGAGAGCATTTCCCGGAGGGCGTTCACACTGAGGGGGAAAGACAGGCCCAAAAGGAAGCCGAAACAGATCAAACCCGGAAAAACGCCCTCCAGGCAGGTTTTCATCACGGTCAGCATTGGCGGCGCCGGTGAAATAATCCCCGGACCGCCCCTGAAGTTTTAAGGCGGGGAAACCCCGCCCTTTAGAAGGCGTATACCTGCTCCAGTTCCTGGGTGGTGAAATCCCAGGTGGCGTTGTGGGGCGGCACCGGTTCCGCGAAGAATTCCGGCAGCTGATCGTCCTGGCCGGTAAACCCCGCCCGCCTGTTGAAATCGCGCTCTGTCTTAAGCACCGACTTGCCCAGCCCGGTCAGGTCGTCCGCGGTCATTTTCAGGCCGTACCGGGCGTTGAGCATGTCCACCGCCGCCTGGAAGGCGCCGGGGTTGTCCAGCATGCTGAAGGCCACAAAGAGGCACAGGCCCATGCTGTCTATGGCCGCGGTGGCAATCTGCAAATTCCTGGACAGGTCCACGTTGCCTGTCTTTTCCAGGGGACTTACAAACCCGCCCACCTTCAGGATGTTTGTGGCCACGGCGTACCCCGCGGTGTGGTCGGCTCCCATCGGGGTAGTGGCGTACGTCACGCCTATTCCTTTCACCGCCCTGGGGTCGTAGGCCGGAATGGCCTGATTCTTGACCACGGCCACCCTGGTCACCCCAAAGGCCTTGCCCGTAAAACCGGCGCCGTTGCCGATAATGCGGCCCAACGGGCTTCCCTTTTCAATTTCTCTCAGCAGGTTGAGCATACCGGGGCCGTCCCCGAAGGGTATCACCCCGGCCTCCATGGCTGTGGCCACGGCTACGGCGGTCTCGATGGTGTCAATCCCTATGTCGTCGCAGGTGCGGTCGGCCTGGGCGATTATGTCCAGGTCGTCGATATAGCAGACCGCCCCGAAGCCCCAGATGGTTTCGTACTCAAAGCCGGCGGTGACAAACTGGCCCTTTTCGTCAACATAAACCTGGGAGCAGCTGATCACGCAGCCGGCGTGGCAGGTGTGGGTGGGCTTCCCCTTCCGGTTGACGATGGTCTCGTACATGGTCTCGCCGCTTATTTTGTTGGCCCCCTCGAACCGCCCCAGCCGGAAGTTCCTGGTGGGCAGGCCCCCCGCCTCGTTTAAAATATTGATCAGTATGTTGGTGCCGTAGGTGGGCAGGCCCTGCCCGGTCACCGGGTGCTCCTTCAACGCCTTGCCGAACACCTGGGCCGCTCCCTTGAATTTTTCCGGGTCGGTGATGGACACCCCCGGGCCGTCGGTGTCGTCAATGGTGATATACTTAATCTTTTTGGACGCCATCACCGCCCCCAGGCCGCCGCGGCCGGCGCTGCGGATATTGCCGTGGAGGTCCCGGACGGAAATATTGGCCGCCGACATTTTATACTCACCGGCCTGGCCAATGGTGACAACCCCGATTTTGTCGCCGTATTTCCTGGACAGCCGGTCCATCACCGCATAGTTGCCCTTGCCCACAAGCTCGGTCTCTTTCCGGATCTGTACCCCGTTTTTATCGATGTGCAGGCTGTAATACTTGTCCTCCCCGGGCTGACCTTCAATAATCAGGGCCTTGATGCCCAGCCTGGCCAGTTTTTGCGAGGCCGAGCCGCCGGCGTTGCTTTCCTTGATGCCCCCGGTCAGGGGGCTCTTGGCCCCCACCGACATCCGCCCGGAGTTGGGGGCGTTGGTCCCGCTTAACAGCCCGGAGGCAAAAACCAGCTTATTTCTCTTGCCCAGCGGGTGGCAGGTGGGCTCCACTTCCTTGGCTACGATGGAGGAGGTCAGGGCCCTGCCCCCCAGGCCCTTCCATTCCCGGGGAACCTCTTCTCCTGAAACTTTAAGATTCGACATGTCTACCCGGTATATCTTCATCCTGCATGGCCTCCCTGATAAATTTAAGTTTATTTTTTACTTTACCAGGGAAAATATGTAATAGACCCGGCAGCATTTTTCGGGGCCGGGGATTGGGGGTTGGGGGATTCCTTTTATTCATGTATTTTTTGCCTGTATATTGAAAACACGGGCCGGATTAAATATAATAGTTTATAACATCACAGGCCATGAAGGCGGCTGTTTGTTTAATTTATTCCGGCACCTGCAGTCAAAGAGGCCACGAAGGCTCACTTACCTTCCGGCAAGGGAGGTATGGGATTCGTGGCCTTTGTTTTTTAGCCTGCATACTGGGGAAAGGTGGGACATTTATGTTTGCATCAGGTTTATTCAGAAAATTAATCATTCCGGCATTAATAACTGCCTTGACAATCCTTGCCCTGGGCGGCTGCGGCAGCCGGGGCGGCGACACGGAACCGGCTGCCGGCAAGGAATTGGTCTATACGGTGGCAGACCCGACGGGAGACTGGGGGTTTCCCTCCCCTTACGCCCACTATTCCAGAGGACCGGGCTACATAAGGATGAGTTTAATATTCGACACCCTGGTCTGGAAAGACGATCAGGGGTACGTTCCCGCCTTGGCTAAAAGCTGGGAATACCTGAAAGACGAGAACGCCTACTTTTTCAGGCTTCAGGACAATGCAACCTGGCACGACGGAAGGAAGTTCACCGCCAGAGACGTGATTTTCACTATCAACTACATTAAAAAACACCCCTTCCAGTGGGTAGAAGCGGGCAATGTCAAAAAGGCGGAGGCCCTTGGCGATTACGAGGTCAAGCTGTACCTGGACAGGCCTTATGCACCGTTTCTGGAGCACTTCGGCGCCACCCTGCCCATTCTTCCCGAGCATGTCTGGAAGGATGTCAGCGATCCGGAGAAATTTGTTGGAAAGGAAGCCCTCATCGGTACCGGCCCGTTCATCCTGGCCGACTACAACAAAGAGCAGGGAACATACCTTTACAAGGCCTACGGTGGTTATTACCGGGGCCGGCCAAAGGTTGACCGGATAAGATTTGTCAAAATGAACGCCGGAATGACGGCCGCGGCCCTGAGGCAAAAGCAGGTCAATGCCGGGCAGGTTCCTCCCGAACTGGTCAGGGAACTGGAAAATGAGGGCTTTAAGGTTCTGGCCGGAAAGCACGACTGGGTGGCCAAACTGATGTTCAACCACCACAAGGAGCCCCTCAGCAGTAAAAAATTCCGGCAGGCCCTGGCCTGTGCCATCGACCGCCAGGCCCTGGTCGACACCTGCCTGCGCGGTCACGGGACAGCCGCCAGTGCCGGCCTGGTTCCCCCGGACAGCCCCTGGTACAATTCAGGCCTTCAAGACAAATACCGTTACAACCCGGAAATGGCTGCAAAATTATTAGCCGGGCTGGGATATGTAAAAAACGGCGGTTATTTTGAGAAAAACGGCCGGGTCCTGGAGCTGGAGCTTTTAGTACGGGGAGGGGCCGGCGCTCCGGGCGCCCCGGGGGAGCGGGAGGGAGAAATGATCAAGGGGCAGCTGGAAAAGGCGGGTATAAAGATTAACCTGCGTAGCCTGGAGCCAAAGACCCTGGACAGCCGGGTGGGTGACTGGAAGTTTGACCTGGCCCTGATCGGGCACGGAGGAATGGGAGGGGACCCCGCGGTGCTCGGCAGGGTGATCTCCGGCCAGGGGTTTAACAGCGCACGATATGAGGATAACCGGGAGCTCAGCGACTTTTTAAAACAACAGACCTCGGTCATGGATAAAGAACGGCGCCGGGAGCTGGTGGGTAAAATCCAGGAAATATATGCCGAAGAGATACCCGCCCAGCCCCTTTACCACCCCACCTGGTACTGGGTCCACGACGGCCGGGTGGAACTGTACTACACCGTGCAGGGGGTGGGGAGCGGCGTGCCGATACCGCTTAATAAGATGTCCTTTGTTAAATGAAAATAACGCTGAATGATTCACCGGAAAAAGGTCTTTTCGGAACGGGGAGAAAGATTGATGATGAACAGCAAAACAGCGTCGTTTTTCAACTACGCAGCGGCGCTGGTTATTATTTTGGCCCTCAACTTTATAATGCCCCGCATGATGCCGGGAGATCCCCTGCAGGCAATTTACGGGGACGAGGCCATGATCGCCATGACCCCGGAACTGAAGGCGGAGTTGACAAGCCGCTTTTCCCTGGACCGCCCTATGGGCCGGCAGTTTCAATCATATATCATCTCCCTGGCCCGGGGGGATCTGGGCTATTCATACTATTACAATGCCCCGGTGCTGAAAGTCATCCTGGGCAGCCTTCCCTGGACGGCACTGCTGGCCGGCCTGGCGCTGGTGCTTTCCACCCTGCTGGGGCTCGTTTTGGGCATAGAGTCGGGGTACAGGCGCGGCCGGCCCCTGGATCATGCCCTGCTGGCCGGGCTGATGGCACTGGGCGGACTCCCGGATTTTTTCATGGGGATACTGCTGCTCCTGTTTTTCGGAGTGTCGCTGGGGCTTGCTCCCCTGGCCGGGGCGGTCACACCCTATGCCGGTCAAAACGGACTGTTGGCAGTTCTTGATATTTTGCACCACCTGGCGCTGCCCCTGGCGGCGCTGGTGCTGGTACGGATTACCGGCGCCTATCTGCTGGCCCGCAATACCATGATCACCACCCTGGGGGAAGCATTTATCATGACGGCCCGGGCCAAGGGCTGTGCCGAGCCGGTGATCAGATACCGCCACGCCGGGCGGAATTCCCTTTTGCCGGTGGTGACGGCAGCCGGCCTGCAGCTGTCGCACCTGGCCTCCGGCGCCCTGTTCATTGAAATTGTGTTTTCCTACCCGGGAATGGGCTTGCTGCTGTACAACTCCCTGCTGGCCCGGGACTACCCCCTGATCCAGGGCATCCTGCTGCTGGTGGCCGTCATGGTCCTGGGTGTCAACCTGGCAGTGGACCTGCTGTACCGGAAAATCGATCCGAGGGTGTCTTATGCACATTAATTACTGGCGGGAAGTAAAACAAAACAACATGGGCCGGGCGGGCATAGCCATTCTCCTGCTGGTTGTCTCCGCGGCCGTCATGGCGCCCCTGCTTGCCCAATACCAGCCCGGCGACTACACAGGCGCAGCTTTACAATCACCGTCGGCGAAGCACTGGCTGGGAACCAATGATGTGGGGCAGGATATCTGGGCCCGCCTGCTCTACGGCGCCCGTACGTCCCTGGCGGCGGGGCTGGGGGTGGCCTTTCTGGCCCTGTTTTTAAGTTTGCTGGCAGGCGGTGCGGCGGCGCTGCTGGGGGGGATTTTCGACCGCCTTTTAATGCGGCTGGTGGACGTTTTCATTGTCATTCCCCCGGTTATCGTGGTTATTCTGGCGGCGACCTACTTAAGGCCCGGCATCTTTCTCCTGGTTGTATTGCTCTCGGCTTTCCTCTGGCCCGGGGGAGCGAGAGTGGTCCGGTCGCAGGCCCTTTCACTTAAGGAAAGGATGCACGTGGCCGCCGCCGGCACTTTCGGGGCGGGCCGGCTGTACCTGCTGGTGCGCCATATAGTCCCCGACCTGGGGCCTGTCCTGGCCGCCATCCTGATCCAGAACGCCCGCCGGGCGGTATTTATGGAAGCGGGCCTGTCCTTCCTGGGTATTTCCGACCCGGCCGTGATCAGCTGGGGGAAAATGATGCAGTACGCCCTAAAATTTTCTTACCTGGAGGTCTGGAAGTGGTGGCTGCTGCCCGCCGGCTTTGCCCTTTCACTTACCATAGCGGGCCTCGCCTTCACCGGCTTTGCCCTGGAGGCCGTTTTAAATCCCCGGTTGCGAAAAGAGGCATATCATGCTGGAAATTAAGGGTTTGAGCGTTTCATACGGCGGCTTGAGGGTATTACACGATATTGATTTAACACTGAAAAAAGGAGAAGCCCTGTCCGTCATCGGCGAGTCCGGGACCGGCAAAACCACCCTGGGGTTAAGCATAATGGGGCTGGTGGAGGGCAGCATTGCCGGCCGGATTATTTATGCCGGCAAAAACATCCTTGCCCTGGCCGAAGAGGACCGCCGCCGCATGCGGGGCAAGGATATGGCCATGGTATTCCAGAATGTGGAGGACGCCCTGCACCCCCTGTACACAGTCAGGGAACAGGTGGCTGAAGCAGTCCTGGCTCACGGCCGGGGGGATAAAGCCACGGCCCATAAACGGGCCTGCGATGTCCTGCGTTCCTGCGGGCTGGATTACCGCCAGGCCGGGGCTTATCCCCACCAACTCAGCGGGGGGCAGAAACAGAAGGCGCTTATTGCCATGGCCCTGGTCAACAACCCCGGAATACTGATTTTGGACGAGCCCACCGCATCCCTGGACGCCCTGACCAGGGCGGAAATAATCTCGCTGCTTAAAGAGCTGGTCAAAGATAAAGCGCTGCTGGTGATTACCCACGATATCTCCACCGCCGCCGGCCTCACCGAAAAAATGGCTGTTCTGTACGGGGGCAGGATAGTGGAGTACGGCTGTACCGGGGACCTGCTGGCAGCCCCGCGCCATCCCTACACCAGGGGCCTGTTGCGGTCATACCCAAACATGGCCGCCACCAAGGATTTGCAGGGCATGCCCGGCCGGATGGCGCACGGTGTGCCCGGCTGCCCGTTCCATCCCCGGTGTACGCAAAAAATAGACATCTGCAGTAATGAAGTACCCGGGCCGGTAAACACCGGCCACCGGCTGGTTGCCTGCCACCGCGGCGGGATTGTACCCCTGCTGGAGGTAAAAAAATTGAGCAAGTCCTTTGACAGCCTGAAAGCAGTGCGGGAAGTGGATATTACCCTGTTTGAGGGGGAAACCCTGGCCCTGGTGGGAGAAAGCGGGTCGGGCAAAACCACCCTGGCCAGAGCGATAATTGGCCTGTTAAGGCCCGATGCGGGGGAGATCCGGCTGGAAGGAGAAAAGGTGGATAAAAGAACCGGGGATTTCTACCGGCGGGTGCAGATGATCTTTCAAAATCCCGGGGAATCCATCAGCCACCGCATGAATGTCCTGCAGGCGGTGAAGGAGCCCCTTGACATCCAGCGGACGGGCGGGGAAGACCAGAAAATTGAGCGGGTCAGGCGGGTTCTGGATGAGGTGGAACTGCCCCCGGATGATGAGTTTTTAAAGAAGTATCCCCACCACCTGAGCGGCGGGGAGGTGCAAAGGGTGGCCATCGCCCGGGCGCTGGTTTTGGACCCGAAAGTATTGATCGCCGACGAGCCCACCTCGGCCCTGGACGCCAGCGTACAGGCAAAAATACTCAAACTTCTGATGAACCTGCAGGAAAAACGGGGCCTGGCCATACTTTTAATCACCCATGACATCGCCCTGGCCAGAAAGGTAAGCGACCGGATGGCGGTGATGCTGAAGGGCCGGATTATCGAAGAGGGAAACACCGCCGAACTGGTCAACCGGCCAAAACACTATTATACCGGATGTCTTATGGGGCTTTCCCCCGGCCCCGGCGGGCCGGGGCGGCCGCACAGCAGTGTAGTCACTTTTTAGGGTTACGAAAAATCAATAAACAGACAGGAGTGGTTTGGTTATGTGCATGGAAAAAACCCCGTGGGAGAGGGCCGTGGAATTTCACGGGCACTCGTGTCCCGGACTGGCGGTGGGCTACCGCGTGGCCCAGACAGCGCTGAAGGAACTGAAGGAGGAGCGCTCTCCCGACGAAGAACTGGTGGCGGTGGTGGAAAACGACGCCTGCGGCGTGGACGCCATCATGCTTTTAACCGGCTGCACGCTGGGAAAGGGCAATCTGCTTTACCGGGACCACGGCAAGCAGGTGTACACTTTCGGCAGCCGGAACAGCAGCCGGGCGCTGAGAATTTCAGTGAACGGGGAAGTTTTGCACAGGCGGGATGAGGCCATGGCGGAGCTTAGGAAGAAAGTATTTGAAGGCACCGCCACGCCGGAAGAGAAAAAGAAGTTTCATGAACACCAGGCCCGGAGAACGGAGCAGATTTTAAATATGCCGGAAGAGGAATTCTGCAAGGTAGAGCAAATTGATTTTCAGTTTCCGGTCCGGGCCAGAATATTCAACTCCGTAAAGTGCACCAGATGCGGTGAATATGTAATGGAGGCCCGGGCCAGAGTAAGGGACGGCCGGCCCGTGTGCATCCCCTGTTCCGACGACTATAACAGGGGTTGGTAAAAAAGCTGTCAGCCAGCCGTTGTGTCACATCCGTTGTTTTCACATCCGGGACGGTTCTCAATGTGAATTAGTGGAGCTTGGATTCACATCCAGAACCGTCCCCGATGTGAAATTCAGGCGGGCCTCCTCAGCATTAACACCCCGGCCAGGACAACGATTCCCCCGGCCATCTGCCAGGCCGTCAGGCCCTCTCCCAGGATCAGAAAGGCCAGCAGGGCGGTGGCAGCCGGCTCGAAGGTGCTGATGATGGCCGCCCGGGAGGCGCCGATCTCTTTGACGCCCCTTAAAAGGGCGGCCATGGCCAGGACTGTGGAAACAATGCCCAGCACGGCAATGGCGGCCAGCGCCTGAATGCTGAAGTCAAGGCTCAGCTGTCCCCGGGCCAGGGCCAGCGAACCCACGGCCAGGGTGACCACGGTGGTAACGTAGGCGTTGTACACCGGGGTTTGAATATTGGCCAGCAGGCGGGCCGAACCCACCAGAAAAACGGCGTTGGTGACCGCGGCGGCCAGGGAGAGCATTACACCCCGGAGGTTGAGGGTGTCTACCGGCTGCCCCAGGATAACGGCGCAGCCCGCAAAGGTCAGCAAAAGGGCCAGCCCTTTCCGCCAGGTGAAGGGCTCCTTTAAAAAGAAAAGGGCCAGGATGGTAACCACCGTGGGGTAAAAATACAGGAACAGAATGGCCATGGCGGCCGGTATGAAGCGGAAGGCCTCGAAAAGGGCCAGCACGGTGAGGGTCTGGGTGCCCAGGGAAAGGGCCGTTACGGCCAGGAGCTGCCTCCCGGGCAGCCTGAAGGCGTGCCCTCCCGCCACGGTCAGCAGCCAGAATATCGCGGCGGCCAGAATGTAGCGCAAAGTGAGGGTGGTCATCACGGTGGCGCCGCCCTGGTAGGCGATTTTGGCGGCTATGGCCTCGGCGCTGAAGCAGATGGTGGCAAACAGGACCAGGGCCGCGCCCAGGCCCTGCCGCCCGGTGACTTGTCTTTTCTCGTTCATTCCTGTATTTGCCTCACATTGTAATGCCTGCCGCTGTGCGGGGGCGGTCAGGCCGGCGGCCGGTGCTGCCGGCCTGTTGTAAGCAAATAAGCCGTCCCTGTGGACGGCTTATGCTTTGGGTTAGTTTTTTCCTAGTAGTTCATTGCCGGCCGGTAGCAGTCTCTGCAGTATACCGGCCTGTCTCCCCGCGGCTGGAAAGGAACCTCGGTCTCCTTGCCGCAGGCGGCGCATACAGCCGGATACATCTGGCGGTTCTGACGGCCTTGTCCGCCCCTGTTCCGGTTTCTGCGGGCTGAGCGGCAGCTGGGGCAGCGGCCGGGGTCATTGGTAAAACCCTTTTCCGCAAAAAACTCCTGCTCCGACGCCGAAAACAGAAATTCTTCCCCACAGTCACGACAGGTCAGATAACGGTCTTGGAACATTTGAACACCCTCCTCAATTTTTTTAATCCATGGGCTTAGGAACGGTTTGTTAATCCCTAACCAATGGAAAATTGGGAGAGGGATAAGCACGACCTAATCTATGGACCACTTGCAATATAACATGAAATAGGGAAAAAGTCAAAAATATTTTGGCCGGGGACGGGTGAAGGCGGGAACAGCCGGACATTTTTACCCGGCTGAAGCCGGCTTCCTTTTCCTTCTTTTTTCCATAAGAAACGGCCCCACCAGGGTGAGTACGATTAAAATTATTAAAATTACGCTGATTGGACGGTTGAAAAAGTACTCCACCATATTTCCGTTGGACAAAACAAGGGACTGGCGGAAGCCCTTTTCGGCCATGGGTCCCAGGATCAGGCCCAGCACCAGGGCGGCCGGGTGATAACTGTTATTGCGCATGAAATAGCCCAGTATGCCGAAGACCAGCATGGTCCAGACATCATATATGTTATTGCCCAGGGCATAGGACCCGATAACGGTGAGGGTTACAATAACTGATATATTCGACAATTATCGACATTTGCCTGCTTGATGACCACCTCCTGCCAACCATGTTTTTATACTGGGCCTGCCCCTTGACCTGGTTGATCGCCCCAGGACGGGCGGAAGGGTTTAGTAGCACATAAAAAATGTTAATCCCGGCCTTTTCCCGGTTCAAAGCAACCATACACATTGCCCAGCGGGAAGGCCCGCCAGGGTGAAACCTCGATGGCCCCCGCAGGGCATTCCAGCATGCAGAGAAAACAGCACTGGCAGTCCTCCCGGTAATGTCCGCCCCGGCTTTCCCGCCTTTCCAGCGCCGCCAGCAGGGTGGCTTCGGCCACCTCAAGGGCGCTCCCGGCCTGGTACCAGATCACCAGGTCATGGGGATCGGCCGCCCCGCACAAGTTTTCCAGCTCCCACCGCCAGTTGCTGACCCTGCCCAGGGCATTAACCAGCCTGGACTCGCTCTCCCGCATCAGCACTTCCACCGCGCAGAAGCGGTCCAGTATTTTAACTCCCAGGGAAAGGCAGAGATTGCGGTTCTTCTCCTGGAAATCCAGCATGGGCGCCAGGACGGTCTTTACCAGGGGCCCCCGCCCCGACCGCCGGACAAAGGACCCCTTTTCGTCCTTGATAAAGGGGAACCCTGCGGCGTCAAGCTCCCGGATAATCCGGTAATGCCCCTTAAAAAAGCCGGCCAGCCCTCCTCCCACCACCACTACGTCGGTTTCTATAATATCGGCCACTATTCCGGCCACACTATCCCTCCCTTCCGGCCGCCGGCCGCCGGTCGTCGGTCGTCAGTCTTCAGTCTTTAGATATTGGGTAATTCTCTCATACACAGGCTGGCCCGTAATTCCGGCCCCCTGGGGTTTCTCTATTCCACCAGTTGCCGGTACAGCTCGGGGCGCCTGACAAGGGTCAAAGGCAAATCCTGCCGGGCTTTAATTACCTCATTCAGGTCAATGGTGGCGCAAATCACTTCGTCACCAATGGTTCCGGCCACCGCCTCAAACTCCCCCTTGGGCGAAACCACCGCGCTGCCGCCGATGAACTCCAGCCCTTCCTCCACCCCGGCCTTGCCGGCCGCCACCAGAAAAACCCCGTTTTCGTACGCTCTTACCTGCAGCAGCGACCGCCACAGCTGCCTGCGCTGCGCCCGGCCGTAGGTGGGGGAATTGGTGGGCAAAAAGATTATTTCCGCGCCGGACAGGGCCAGCGACCGGAACCCCTCCGGAAAATGCCGGTCGTAACATATCTGCAAACCCACCCGGGCCACGCCCAGGTCGAACACCGGCAAGCCCAGGTCCCCCGGGTCAAAATAACTGTCCTCGTAATTCTGGATTTCTCCCCTGCTGTTCGGTATCCCCCGCGGAATGTGCACCTTCCGGTAACTGCCCGCCCGGCGGCCCCGGCCGTCAAATATCAGGGCGCTGTTGTAGCGCCGGTCGCCGTCCCGCTCGGCATAGGGCAGCACCAGGCAAACCCCCACTTGGGCCGCCAGTTTGCTTAATTCCTCCAGCCACTTGCTGCCGGGGCCGTCAAAAAAACGGTCGGCTTCTGGTAAATCCCTGTGCTTCGGAAAATAGGGGGTCAGGGCCAGTTCCGGAAAACAGGCTATTTTCGCTCCCCGGGCGGCAGCCTCCCGCAAAAGAAGGCCCATGCGCTCGAGGTTTTCTTCCCGGGTACCGGACGGCCCCATCTGCAGGGCAGCTACCGTCAGCTTTCTCATGGCCCGTCCTCTCCCGGCCCCAGGGCAAACGCCCTGGCCGGCGCGCCCCCCTCGCCCTCCAGCCTGAGGGGCAGGCAGACCAGTTCGAAAATCGACGCCGGCAGGTCACCAAGCCGGGCCAGGTTTTCCAGGATGCACACCCCAGCCCCCAGCAACGCCCGGTGCACCGGCGCCGGCGCCGGGACGGCCATTTTTTCGCCGATGGCGTCGGGTGGGAAATCCAGCCCCACCAGTGTCACCCCGGCCTCGGCCAGCCACCGGGCCGCCTCCTCTGCCAGGTGCGGGTTGTTTTTGTAATAATCCGGCGTACCGTAAAGGCTTTCCCAGCCGCTCCGCAGCATCACCCGCCACCCCGCCGGGTCGGCCACCCCCGCGCCGGCAAGGGCGCCCTTTATATCCCCGGGCGTAAACCCGTAGCCCGGCCGGCTTATCCCGGTCATGTCCAGCAGCACGGCCCGGCCGCACAGGCGGCCGATATCAACCCGGTCGATGGTTAAGCCGCCGTCGAAAAAGTGATAGGGGGCATCCACATGGGTGCCCGCGTGAATGCTGGTGGTCAGCGCGGCGTTGGACCGGCCGTGCACAACGTGAGTGTGGATGGGAGTGACCCCGGTCTGCGGGTGGCCGGGCACATCACCGAACCCCGGCCGCACCGGGTGGGTCAGGTCCACCAGCCACCGGTACGCCAAATTTAGCAAGTCCGACACCTCCGTTTAATCAGCTATAAGGCCCTGTTCCTCCGTCGTAAATTATCTTCAACCCCTTGCTCCCCGGCGAAGAGACGCATGGCCCGGCGGTTCCCCGGCCGGGCATAATTTGTCGTTAATGGTTACATAAATTGCGCAACTTTCATGCCAGCCCGCCAGACCGGGAATAAGCGTCCCCGGGGTAAGAACCGGAAATGTAATTGGGGAATAGATACCCAGATAAAGTCAGATGTTCCCCCAATACGGCCATACTTCAAGGTTTGAAAAAAGTCCATAGTGGCAAATCCGGCCGGGCCAAATCATTTCGGGCCGTGGTGTGCCAAGGCTTATTTTCCTATAAAACCCCCGACCGGCAGGACCCTGACGCCCAGGTTTTCCAGCCTGGAGCGGATTTCCCTGACTAAATCAATGCCGGTGGTACCGAAGTGAAATCCTAAAGTATGCACTCTGTTCAAATTTACGTAGCTGCCTTGCACTGTTTTGATCCGGCTGTTGACGACAACCTCCTCAACCTGCTCCAGTATGCGGCCGGGTTCCCTCACGATCCCCCCCGGCTTGCTGACCGGTATCAGGTTCCCTTCCCCGCCGTAGCCCCGGTCGATAAGCACCTCGGCGGCCACGGGCAGCCCCAGCTCCAGCGCCGCTTCCTCCAGGGCCGACCCGGCAAAGGCAACAAGGATCAAGCCGCTGTTGTAGCGTTTGATCCTTTCCACCAGCATAGTGGCCAGGCCTTTATCGGTTGCCGACATGCGGGCCAGGGCGCCGTGAAATTTTACGTGTTCAAGCCGAACCCCGTTTATTTTGCAGAAGGCCTCCAGGGCCCCGACCTGGTAGGTTATGTAATCGCACAGGTCGGGGGCGGACACGTTCATAAACCTCCTGCCAAAGCCGAGCAGGTCGGGAAGGCCGGGATGGGCACCCACGGCCACTTTTTTGGCGGCAGCCATCTGCAGTGTTTTATGCATGACGACGGGGTCGCCGGCATGGAAACAACAGGCGATATTGGCCGAAGTTATATACTCCATAACCTCTTCGTCGTAGCCGTACTTATATACACCGAAGCCTTCCCCGACATCGCAACCAATGTCGATGTGCTGCAGCAAGGCCATTCCCCTCCCGTCTGCGTTAATTTTCCTCGTCGGACCGCAACACGCCGGCCCTGGCTGCATATTCCTTCTTTACCTCGTTTATGTAAACAACCACTCTTTCCGGATTGGCGCCGCAGGTTTTCACCACCACGTCGGTGATTCCCCTGACCAGCTGGCGCTTTTGTTCCCGGGTGCGGCCCTCTATGATATGCACATGGATGGTGGGCATTTTTAATACCTCCCCGGAACTCAATAGAGTGTTTCACCGTCTTATTACCCCTGTGACGCGCTGCGGGCCACCGTTCTGAAAACCAGCCATAGAATCAGCGTCACCAGCCAGGTCAAAGTTATGGTAAAGGATCCCGCCGCCGTGAACCCCCAGCGGTCGGCTACCAGTCCCAGCACCAGCGGACCCAGGGCCAGCCCGCCGTCGGCGATAAACCTGTTCAGGGCCGTCATCCAGCCCATCCTGGCCGCCGGTGTGAGGTCTCCCAGGAGGGTAAGGGGCAGGTTGTTGCCCATCCTGCCGATGGCAAATACCAGCACGGCAATGAGGAATATCCAGTAATTGACGGCAAAGTACATCACCACAATGCCCACCCCGGCCGTGGCCAAACACGGGACAAGGACGGTTATCCGGCCGTACCGGTCGGAAAGTATCCCCCCTGCCAGGCTGACCAGGAACCTCATGAAGACCCCGAGGGTGATGATCAGCCCCAGGAGGTCGGGCTGCAGTCCCAGGACCATGCTGCCGTAAAGGGGAATGATGGTGTTGTTGAAGCCTTCCATGGCGAAAAGCATGATGAAGGTGACCAGGTTGACCGTCACTATGGCCGGTATGTTCAGTTTGCCTTCTTCCCCGGCCCGGCTGCCGGCGGATTGCTTTTCGGCTGGCCCCGCCGCCTTGATCCCGGCCCGGCGGCCGGGATCAAGCAGTGCCGCTAAAACGGCGGCCAGGGCCACCAGGGCGGTAACGGCACAAAATATAAAAGTTACCCGCCAGCCCCACCTGGCCCCGATCATGCCCCCCACGGCCGGCCCGATTCCTATCCCCCCCAGGAAAAAACCCTGAAAGATGCCCAGTACCTTTCCCCGGTTGCTGTAGTCGCTGTGCCTGTTCAAATGCGTCAGGACCACCACATTTGTGGTGGCCGATCCCATTCCGGCTATAAACCTCCCCAGGACCAGCATCGGATACCCTGTGGCCAGTGCCGAGCACAGGGACCCGGCGGACACCAGGGTCACCCCTATGGCCGTGCCCGTTACCGAGTGGAGCCTTTGCGCAATTACACCCCCGGGTAAATCAAAAATAAGCCTGGCCAGCCCGAAGGCGGCCATCACCAGGCCAGCAGCGGTCATGTTTATACTGAAATACGACTTGATGTCCGGCAGCACCGGACCCACAACCCCCAACCCTATCTGCACGAAAAAAACGGCCAGAAAGTAGTTAAGGTACCGCAAAGTGATCATTTTAATTCTCCATGACTAAAGAGAGGAATTGGGGATTAGGGGTTGGGGGTTAGGGATTGGGGATTGGGGGAATTGATGTTAAGAGAGTTCAATTGCCTTTTCCCCAGATCCCGTTCCCGGCCCTTGAGTCCCTTTTATTCTGGATTCTGGATTCTGAATTCTGGATTCTGGATTCCACTTACGTTATCAGCCCGGGAGTAATTACGGTTTCAGCACTATTTTCAGGCCCTCTTTCCGGTCCATCTTGGCAAAGCCCATTTCCCACTCCTTCAGGGGCAGGATGTCCGAGATCACGGCCTCGGTATTGACCAAGCCGCGGCTCAAAAAGTTCAGGGCCCTCTGCTTGGCCGTAAAGGTGGTGCCCACCGTGCCGATCACTTCCAGTCCCTTGTTTACAATAATGTCGGTGTTGTAATTGACGGGCTTTCCGGTCAGGCCGATCTGGACCATTTTGCCGCACTTGCGCAGCAGCTGCAGGCCCAGTTCCATGGCCGGGGCCGCCCCGGAGCATTCGGCCACCACGTCGGCGCCATATCCCATTGACAGTTCGCCGACCACCCCGGCCACATCTTCCTGCTGAATGTTCACCGCCGCGTCGACGCCCATTGACTTGGCCAGGTCCAGGCGCTTCCGGTCGGCGTTCAGGCCGCACACCACCACGATGCCCCCCAGGGCCTTGGCCACCTGGGCCGAAAGCAGCCCCATGGGGCCTGGACCCATGATCACCACCACGTCTCCGGAGGCCACCGACGCCCTCTCGTACAGGGCGTGAGTCACGGTAAACAGCGGCTCGGTGACCGCCCCGGCGGCGAAACTGACATTATCGGGGAGGACGGTCAGCCTTTCTTCCCTGGTCACATAGTATTTGGCAAAGCCGCCGTTGCCGTGGCGGCCCACCATTTTGCGCTCCACGCAGTACCGCGGATAGCCGCTCATGCAGAACCGGCAGTGGCCGCAGAGGTGGGCGTGGGTTTCCGAAGTAACCCTGGCGCCTGTCTTGACCGATTTTACCCCCTCGCCCAGTTCCACCACCACTCCGCTCAGCTCATGCCCCATGATTACGGGGATGGCGCAGTCGATGGTCCCGTGGTAAATGTGCATGTCGGTGCCGCAGATGCCGCAGGCCTTTATTTCAATCAATACCTCCCCCGGCCCGGGAGAAGGATCGGGCATTTCTTTCAATTCTATATTTCCGGGGCCAGCCTGAGTCTTTACCAACGCCAGCATTTTAACTACCACCTTTTTTGAGCGGGGGCGGGGCTTTAAGCCCGCCCCCGACCATTTACTGAATGAGATTAAGTTATTTACCTGGGCAGCACCGAATCCATGTCCCTTGGCTCTATGGACGGGAAAATCAGCGGGCTGTGGCGCAGGCCCGTGCGCACCATGAATTTGGCGAACATTACCGCCGCCCCCATGGGGAATATTATGGGCACGTCGTAATTCTTTCTTTCCTTCAGTCTCTTGCGTACTTCGGGGATCATCCAGGAAAGCGAGGTGCACCCGAATACCAGGGTGTCCGCCCCGTCTATCTCGATGGCCCGGACGCACTGGGTGTATATCTTTTCGTAGTGCTCTTCCGGGTTGGTCTTGAACTGGACCTTGGGCACCGGCGTCTCGATGGAGCGGATTGAGGCCAGCTTGTGCTCCAGCCCGTAGACCCGGGCATTCTCACGGATGTGGAAAACCATGGCCTCCAGGGTGTCTATGATGGAAAACTTGTTGCAGATCAGCGAGGCCATGTGCATGGCCGACTGGCCGCACCCCAGAACCGGAATTGGAGATACTTCCCGGGCCGGAAGCAGCACCGGGTCCATAAAGCCCTGGATCACAATGGCGTCGTATTTTCCGCTGTGGCCGGCTTCCTTTACCCTCTGCAGGATGCCCCAGGCCACCTGCACAAAATGTTCCCTGTTTTCAACAATGGGGCCTTCCGGGCCGGGATCGTAGTCCCACACCACGTCGTCCAGCAGCCCCAGCTCCTCCATCCAGTTGATCAGAGAGTAGGAGTATTCGGTGGATTTGGTGTGGCGGGAAGTGCGAATGAAGTGAATCCTGATCTTGTCCATCAACTTGCCTCCTTGAAAGGCTTCTTTATTCTGTCGGGCCCCCATCATAACTGAAGCTGATCATCATTTCCGGGGGTTCAAACCTGGTCGCTTCGCCCCGTCTTTGTTACTTTTTCTTGAGTACTCCCATTTCGGTAAGCACTTCTTTATACATCTTGTCCTGCTCGTCCAGGTACTTGCCGAATTCCTGGCTGCCGCAGTAAACGTCGCTGATCATGTTGTCGTTGAGGTACTTTTTCCAGGCCTCGGTCTGGGTAACTTTTTTAAATACATCCTCCCAGTACTTGACCGCTTCCGGAGACATGCCCTTGGGCCCCGACACGGCCCTGAAGGACTGGAAGACGACATCTATGCCCTGCTCCTTAAGAGTGGGCACATCCGGCAGTTTGGGCAGGCGCTTTTCCGAAGCTATGCCGATCAGGCGGACCTTGCCGGCCTCCACCTGGCCGATGACTTCGCTGGGGTTGACCGAAACGAAGTCCACGTTGCCGCCCAGCAGCGCCACGATGTTTTCCCCGCCGCCTTTGAAGGAAACGATGTTGAACTGGGCTCCGGTGGCCTTGGAGATGAGGAAGTCAAGAACGGTGTCGGCCGCACCCAGAACGCCGGTGCCGTGGCTTATGCTCTTGGGAGCCTTCTTGGCGGCCGCGATCAGGTCGGACATGGATTTATACGGGGAGTCGGCCCTTACGGCAACAACACTCTCTTCGGCGATCACCCGGCATACGGGGGTGAAGTCCTTGTAGCCGACGCCCAGGTTGTTGCGCAAGGGAGTGGTTAATGTGCTGGGCTGGGAGGTAATCAGTATATGGTTGTCCCCCTCTTTGCCGGACACGTACCCCATGGCCACCGCTCCGCTGCCGCCCACCTTGTTGACCACGTTGACCGGCTGGGAGGAGAGCTTTTCCTTGTTGATAATATCGGCGGCGGTACGGATAAACAGGTCCACCCCGTCGCCGGGGTTGGTATGTACCACAAATTCCACGGGCTTGGAGGGATAGGACGATTTTCCGGATGATTTTTCCTGGTCCTTGCCCCCGCAGCCGCTTAAGGCTGCGGCCAGAATGGACAAAATGCCGAATATAACTATAAAGCGCATTTTTCCTTTCATTAACTGTCCTTCCTTTCTCGCAGATTTATTGCGGCTGTCCGCCGCCCGGCGCTTTGAAGCACAGCGCCCGGGCGGCGGGCCACAAAGGTCCGTTCTTAAGCCTTTGTTGCCTTCAATATGGTGACGGCGTACATCTTGGCCATGTTGTACAGCCTGTCCAGGATGACGAACTCGTTGGGCAGGTGGGCCTCCCAGATGGCGCCCGGGCCGAAGAAGACACCCTGGGCCCCCAGCCGGTTGAAGTGGTATACCGCCCCGGGGGATTCAATGCCGGCCCCGAAGGGGGCGTCAGTGCCCATTACGTACTTGAACGCCTCCTGGACGTGCCTGACTATTTTGGCATCCAGCGGTGTCTCGCACACTTCCCGGCCCGCCCCCGGCAGGATATCCAGGGTAACCTCCAGTTCCGGGTCTTCTTTTTTAAGCCGGTCCAGGACGGCCTGCAGTTCGGACTTGACGCCCTCTACGGTCTGCCCCGGCACCAGCCGCACGTCGAAGGTGGCCTTGCAGTGCCCGGCCACCGCGTTGGGCACCGACCCGCCCTGGATGGTGGAAAAGGCGATGGTGCTGTCGCCCAGGATGTCATGGGGCACAAAAGTATGCTTGGCGTTGTTCAGGGCGTCGACCACTTTTACCATCTTGATGATGGCATTTACTCCCTGCTCGGGCACGCTGGCGTGCACGGCCTTGCCTTTGACGCTGACCTCAAACCAGATCCTGCCCTTGAACAGCCTGATTATCTGGAAGCCGGAGGGCTCGCAGGCGATGACCATGTCGCCGCCGATCAGTCCCTTCTCCTCCAGGTACTTGATCCCCCAGATGTCTCCGGTCTCACCGTCGGCCGCCGCCAGGAATACCACCCGGCCCGGGATCTCGGCGCCGGTTTCCACCAGGGCCCTGGCCGCAGCCAGCATGGCCGCCAGGCCGCTCTTGGTGTCGGCGGCGCCGCGGCCGTACATCTTCCCGTCCACTATGGTCCCCTTCAGCGGCGGGGTGCGCCATTCCTTTTCTTCCTCCTCGCGGACCGGAACCACGTCCAGGTGGGCGTAGAGGGTGATGGTGGGCCCGTTGCCGTTTCCGATGCGGCCGATCACGTTCCTGCGGCCCTCCACCGGCTCCACTATTTCAATGTCAGTGATCCCTATGTCCCGCATTTCCTTTTCCACCCGGCGGGAAATCCGGCTGACGTCCCCCGGGGGGTTGGCGCTGGGGATTTCAATTAACTCCTTTAACAGGTTGACAACATACTCCCGGTCAATCTTTTCGGTAACCTTTTTAAACAACTGGTCCATCAGCAAGCTCCTTCCACGCTGCTATTTTCCCTGCAGTCCCATTTCCTTGTAAACATTCTTGTACAGCTCGTTCTGCCGGTCCAGGTAGGCCGCGAAATCCGCGCTGTTCTTGAAGTTTGGGGTCAGGGAGTTGTCTTTTATATATTTTTTCCAGGTCTCGCTTTCCATTGCCTTCTTCATATACTGCTCCAGGCTGGCCAGGGCTTCCTTGGAAATATCCTTGGGCGCCGCCACGCCGCGGAAGGACTGGAACACCACGTCAATGCCCTGCTCCTTCAGGGTGGGCACATCGGGGTAGGCTTCCAGCCGCTTGTCGCTGGCCACCGCCACAAGGCGCATCTTTTTGGCCTCCACCTGGCCGGCCACCTCTGCGGGGTTCATGGCGATAAAGTCGCAGTTGCCGCCCAGCAGGGCCACCACGGCCTCGCCGCCGCCCTTGAAGGTGATGAAGTTGAATTTAACCCCGGTAGCCTTTTCGATCAGGTAGCCCAGTATCGAGTCCGAGCCCCCGTACACGCCGCCGCCCTGGTTCACCGACTTGGGCTGCTTTTTGGCGGCCTCGATAATGTCCTTCATGCTTTTATAAGGCGATTCATTGCGCACGGCCACCACCATTTCATCGGTGACCAGCAGGGCCACGGGAGTGAAATCCTTGTATGTTACGCCCAGATTGTTCCGCAGGGGCGTTGTTAAAAGGCTCACCTGGGCCGGCATAAGATAGTGGGGATCTCCGGCCTTGGCCTGCAAATAGCCCATCATTACGGCGCCGCTGCCGCCCACCTTGTTCACCACGTTGATGGGCTGCTTGACAATCCCGTCCTTGGTCAATGTGTCGGCCAGCGTGCGCATGAATATGTCGGCGCCGTCGCCGGGGTTGGTGTGGGCTACGAATTCCAGCGGCTTTGAGGGAAATGAATCCTTGCCTTTACCCGCATCCCCCGGCGCAGAAGCCTTCTGGGACTGGCAGCCGGCCGCCGCCAGCGCCAGGACTAAGACCATGACGACAGTAAATATTTTGTTTTTAAAGCCTGAGCGCATTTCATACCCTCCACATTCTGGTTTTATCAATGGTTTCTGATAAATCAAACACATGGATTTATGCAGCAGCCTTTTTAACACTCCACATTCTTTTGGCCAGCGGCGCGATAAACACCGCAAATATGCACAGCATCAACATCAGGGCGATGGGCCTGTTGAAGAATATAAGCATGCTCCCGTGGGACATGGTCAGGGACTGGCTTAAGGCAGTCTCCACCATGGGACCCAGGATCAGGCCCAAAACTGCTGGCGCCGCTGGTATATCAAGCTTGTTCATGAAGTAGCCCACCACACCGAAGATAAGCATCAGCCATACCGGGAACAGGGTGTTGGTCAGGCTGTAGGCGCCGATCAGGCAGATTACAATAATCAAGGGGTAAAGAACCGCATAGGGGATTTTCAGCAAGCTGTTGAAGAAGGGCACCAGGGGCAGGGCCAGGGCGATGATCAGAAGGTTGCCTATATACATGCTGGCTATAACGCCCCAGGCTATATCCGGGTGCTGGGAGAAAAGCAGCGGGCCCGGACGCAGCCCGTACATCATTAAAGCCCCCAGCAGCACGGCGGTGGCCCCGGACCCGGGCACCCCCAGGGTCAGCAGAGGCACCATCGACCCGCCGGTGGCGGCGTTGTTGGCGCTCTCCACGGCGGCTATACCCTCCACGGCGCCCTTGCCGAACCTCTGGGGCTCTTTGGAGCGGCCCCTTTCCACGGCATAGCTGAGGAAGGAGGCTATGGTGGGGCCGGCGCCGGGCAGCACGCCGATTACGAATCCCAGAACTGACCCTGTCCCCAGAGCGTACCGGCTTCTTTTGAAGTCTTCCCGTGACGGCCAGAGGTTTTTGATCTTCTCCTTGAGCTGATCCAGTTTGAGGTTCCTCTCCACGTTTACAAAGACCTCGCCGATGGCGAACAGGCCCATGGCCACCACAATGAAGGGTATGCCGTCGGTAAGCTCCGGCGACCCGAAGGTTAGCCGGTAAAAGCCGCTGATGGGCTCGGTGCCGATGCTGCCTATCACCAGGCCGAATACCGCGCTTATAAAGCACTTGGTGATGGACGAGCTTCCGCCCACGAAGACAACGGCCATCAGGCCCAGGGTCATCAGGGCGAAGTACTCGGGCGGCCCGAACTGGATGGCCAGTCTGGTCAGCGGGGGGGCCAGCAGAGTCAGGCCCACCACGCTAAGCGTGCCGCCCAAGAATGAGGCAATCAGGCTCATCCTTAAGGCCACCGACGCCTTCCCCTGCATGGCCAGGGGGTAGCCCTCCACCGCGGTCATGACCGCCGAGTTTTCCCCGGGAGTGTTGATCAGCACCGAGGTTATGGAACCTCCAAACATGGCCCCGTAATAAATGGCGGTAAGCATAATCAGCGCCGAAGCGGGGTCCATGCCGAAGGTCACCGGGAGAAGAATGGCAATGGCGGCGGACGGGCCCAGGCCGGGCAGGGCGCCCACCAGGAGCCCCAGCAGGGAGCCTACGGCCGCCATGAACAGGTTGAAGGGAGTGAACACCACCGCAAACCCCAGCGCCAGGTCTTGAAATATAGACAAAAACAGTTCACCTCCTTTGCTTTAAGATCGTTTAAAAATTCAGTAACCCTTTGGGCAGGTCGACTTTTAAAAACGTGTCAAACAACAGGAAAAGGCCCACCGATATAATGACGCTGTTGATGATGCTGCCGACCAGCGGGCGCTTTTCAAAAAGGTAGAGGACGGTAAAGAGAAACAACAGCGTTGCCGGCAAAAACCCAATCACGCCCAGCAAAATCACGTACACCAGAAAAATAAGCAATATGGTGGTGAGGCGCTTCATTTCCACGGAAGAGCTGTAAAAGGGAACTTTATCCTCCTTCTTTCTGTACGTTTCCACGAACCAGACTAACGCCAGCGCCAGCCAGGCCACTGAAAGCCATGCCGGCCAGAACCCCGGTCCCGGCCCGAATTCTGAAGTCAGCGAAAACTTCAGGCCCGCAACGCCCACCACCAGCCCCAGGACAAAAACAATGACCGCCGCCACCCTGTTGGCTAAAAGCACATCTTCACCCCCAATTCCCAATTCCGGATTCCGGCATGTAGGCTATCCGTTTTTCTTTTCCTCATCATAAAGTCCGATGAATTCGGCATCGGTCAATCCGCGCTTAAGCTTCACCGACTCTTCCTTCACCCGCTTCATGAGCCTTTCCACCATGCCTTCGTCCCGCGCCGCCAGGCCCAGGTCATCCATCTTCCACTCAATGTTGGCCTTGCCGCACTTCTTGCCCAGCTCGATCTGGTGCTTGCGGCCGAAGGTCTCCGGCTGGAAGGGCTCCACGGTATGGGGGTTCTTGCGCAGGGCGGCCACCGGCAGTCCGGCTTCCCAGGTGAAGATATTGCTGCCCACCACCGCCTTGTTGGGCGGGAAAGACCAGCCCGAAAGCTCCTGCACCCGTACCGCCACCTCGTAGAGCTTGGTAAAGTCAAGCCCGGTGGTAACGCCGTAGAGGGCCTCGAGGCTCCAGGCCACCTCTTCCAGGGAGGCGTTGCCGGCCCGCTGGCCCAGCCCGTTTAACGTGGCCGCCACGCTGTTGACCCCGGCCTCCACCGCGGCCAGCGAATTGGCCACTCCCAGGCCGAAGTCGTTGTGGGCGTGCACCTCCAGGAGCACATCCACCATCCGGCGGATCTGGCCGGCAAAATAGCGCATCCCGGCAGGGGTTATGCAGCCGGCGGTATCCACCACCGAAACCCGGTCCACCGCCCCCTCCTTCACCGCCGTGGTCAGGAGCCGCTCCAGGAAAGCCAGGTCGGCCCTGCTGGAGTCGATCATAAAGAGGTACGTGGCCAGTCCCTTTTCCTTGGCCATTACACAGGCCGACATTATTTTTTTGATGGCCTCGTCTTCGGTCCAGCCGAACTGGTATTTGAGCCTCACCTGGCTGACCGGGATTTCCAGTATGGCCCCCCAAACCCCTATGGCCGCAGCCAGTTCGATATCCCCGGCCGTGGCCCGGGACAGACAGGTTATTTTGGCCTTCAGGCCCAGGCCGACAATTTGTTCTATGGCATCCTGATCGGCTTTGGAAACCACCGGAAAGCCGGCCTCAATATACTGGATGCCGGCTGCGTCCAGCATTTTTGCGATTTCTATCTTGTCGCGGGCGGAAAAGAACACGCCGGCGGCCTGCTCTCCGTCCCGCAGGGTGGAGTCGTGGAATTCAACCCTGGCCGGAAGGTTCATCCCTTCCCTAACCTCGGGCAGGAACTGGTAATGGCTCACCCAGTAGTTGTCTTTTTTCCAGGGGCCCCGTTCCAGGTCCATCAATTATCTCTCCTCTCTAATCCGGATAGTTAATTGGTTAATGTCTTAAAGCAGTGCCAGGGCCTTTTCGATGCGGTCAAAGGCTTCCATTATCTTCTCAGTGGGGGCCAGCAGGGATATGCGCACAAACCCTTCCCCGCCATGGCCGAAGGCCGTGCCCGGGAACAGCAGCACCTGGGCCTTTTCCAGCATGAAGCGGCAGAAATCAAAGGAGGTCATGCCGTACTTGCGTATTTCCGGGAAGATGTAAAAGGCCCCCCGCGGCACCACGTAAGGTATGCCCAGTTTGTCAAGCCTCTTCATGGTGGCCAGCCGCCGCCCGTCGTATATCCTTACCGTCTCTTCCAGGCTGTCCTGGGGGCCGGTCAGCGCCTCCAGGGCGGCCATCTGCGAAACCGAGGTGGTGCAGATGGTAATGGCGTATTTCAGCTGGGCCATGGCGGATATAATGTTGCGGGGCCCGGCCACGTATCCCAGGCGCCAGCCGGTCATGGAATAGGACTTGGACACTCCGTTCACCGTCAGGGTCCGCTCCTTCATACCCGGAAAAGATCCTATACTCCAGTGCTTCCACCCGTCGAAGATGAGTTTTTCGTATATCTCGTCGGAAATAACCACCAGGTCGTGGCGTTTGGCCACATCGGCCAGGGCCTCCAGGTTTTCCCTGGTCATCACCACCCCGGTGGGATTGTTGGGGGTGATCACCAGCAGGGCCTTGGTCCGCGGGGTAATCAGTTTTTCCACGTCTTCGGCCATGATCTGGAAGTCGTTTTCAGGCCTGGTGAGCAGGGGCACCATTTTACCCCCGGCCACCTCAATGGCGGTGTCGTAAGAGGTATACCTGGGCTCCGGAATGATTATCTCGTCGCCGGGGTTCAGGATTGAAAGCATCAGCATGAAGACCGCCTCCTGCCCGCCGACGGTCACCAGCACTTCCGGTTTGTCGACATCCAGCCCGTTTTCCCGCCTCAGCTTGCCGGCTATAGCCTCCCGCAGCTCCGGCATCCCGGCCCAGTCGGTGTAATGGGTTTTTCCTCCATCCAGCGCCCTTTTGGCAGCCTCGATAATATTGCGTGGTGTTTCAAAATCCGGGTCCCCCCGGCCCAGGCTGATCAGGTTGGGATAGCCCTTGGCCAGAGTAATCATCTGGCTCCTTTCGGTTACCGGTATGTGCCGGAACCTGTCGGCCAGGAAGCGGGTCCCGGGATCCAGATCCGAGTACATTGAATTGTTAGTCATTTACCGTCCAACTCTCCTTGCTTAAACCATTTCGGGGAACTCGCGCTTCTTGATTTCCACCGGGACTTTTTTCAATTCTATGATGAAATCGGCAAAAAGCCTGATCATGCGGTCGTATATCTTTTGGCCCTTTTCGCGGCTGGCCAGCAGCGGGTTGCCGGCGATGCCCACTTCGCTGTATTCATGCTGGTCAAAGGCGGCCCGCACCGGGTACCCCCGGAAGTAGAACTGGAAGCCGGACCCGGACTTCTTGACGCTGCCATGGGGCAGCCAGCCGGGGTTGTGGGGAAGTGAGACCTTGGCCCTTTCCATGCGCACCAGGTCGGGACAGAAGAGCATTGCCCCGGAGGTCTCGATCTCGCCGGCATGCCAGCCCGGCAACTGGTCCTTGCCGTCAATCAGGTCCATGCACAGCTCGGCGAACACTTCGGTGTCGGCGGCATAGTTTATGGCGATGGCGCCGGTGTCGTACTTGAGCGCCCGCACCACCCTGTCCATGGTGGGGGCGTTGGAGGTATGGCCGGTGGCGTAGATAATCTTTTTAAAACCGTGGAAAATAAGGCTGCGGCCGATATCATACATCAGGTTGAAGAGGGTTTCGTCCCGCAGGGTGATGGTGCCGGGCTCATTGGGCCGCATGTGGAAGCAGCTGAATCCCACCGGAATCAGCGGGGCAACGGGAACTTCGGCCAGCTTGGCCGCCTCGATGCAGACGTAGTATCCCGCATAAGAATCGATGCCCATGGGCAGGTGGGGTCCGTGCTGCTCGGTGCTGCCTATGGGAACCATGACTGTGTCTGTCTTTTGCAGCCATTCCTTGACTTCTACCCAGGTCATGTCGAAAATCCGGTACTTGCGGTTTTCGGGGTTCTTATCCTCTGTGTTCATTGCTGCGCCTCCTTAAAAAGTAAAGAATCGGTCTGAACAAGTACCCAAGCAAATGTCGTACCAATCATAACAAGCCCCTTTTTAGCCTGCTTTTAACATGCTTTTATCCTTCCATTGACATTCGGCCCTTCTCTAACCCCGGAAAAACTGGGGCAGCCCTCCCCAGTATCACAGCCCATTTTAAACGGGAACAGCTTTTCTTCCGGGCAAAAGTATGAAATAATAAATAGGGGATTTTGTCGAATAACTACTCAACCAGTTGAGGTTCTCATGGCGGCTTATCAAGCGCCGTCTAATGCTGAACCGCCGGCCCGCGGGAGGTGGCGGGAAGCATGTCCGCCGTAAAAACCAGAGGGGGGTAAGGGCAGTGACTAAAAACCAAAGCCTGGTTCTTTTAACCAAGGGGGAAAAAAACCGCCAGGTACTGAGCGGGCAGCTCAACGACCTCTTGCGCGGCAAGGTGCAGGTGCGGTCCCTCAACATCGAAGAAAAATTTTCTCCTTCCCTGCTGGAAGGTGATTTAATCGTGGTGGCCTCCATGGCCATCCGGCGCGACCTGAAGCACCTCCTGGCGGGCCGGCCCAATGTGCTGGTGGCCCGCCGCACCATTGACCTGCGCGGCATTCACAAGCTCCTGAGGCTGCCCCGGCGCACCAAGGCCATGCTGGTCAATGACCGCAAGGAGACCGCCGAAGAAGCCATCTCTCTCCTCTACGGAATGGGCTTCAATGACTTCTGGTTCATACCCTTCTACCCGGGCCAGGACAACATCCCCGAGGTGGAGGTGGCCGTCACTCCCGGCGAGCCCCAGCTAATCCCCAAAAATGTCAAGCAGGTAATCGACCTGGGATGCCGCATAATAGACGTTACCACCCTTACCGAAATACTTTTCCGTCTGGATCTGCTGGACGAACAGGCCAACCTTTTATCGGCCCGTTATCTCAATCAGGCTATAGATATCAGTAAGAAACTGGTGCAGAGTTCAAATGAAAACCAGGAGCTGAACCAGCTTTTAACCACAGTGCTGAATAAAGTGCACGACGGCGTGATAGCCATTGACTCCGCCGGCAAGGCCCTGGTTTACAACCGGTCGGCCGAAAAATTCTTTAAACTTCCGGCCCGGCAAGTAATCGGGCGGCCCCTGAAAGAGATGATCCCCCAGATAGCCGCCGAGCGGCCCCTGCAGCAGCTGAAATCCGAGGAAGACACGGCCGAACTGTACGGCGACCATAAAGTGCTGGTCAGGCGCACCCTGCTTGAAGATGAAAAAAAGCAGCCCAAAGGTGTGGTCGTCACCTTCAGCGATCTGGGCACGCTGGAAAAAATGGAGCGCCGCTTAAAGGCCCACCCCGGCAACACCGGATATGTGGCCAAATACACCTTTAACGACATTAAGGGAAAAAGCCCGGCCATATTAGGCTGCCTGGAGAAGGCCAGGTATTTTGCCGAGACCGACCTGACCATACTGATTAACGGGCCCACCGGCGCCGGCAAGGAACTTCTGGCCCACGCCATTCACAACGCCTCCCCCCGCCACCTGAACCCCTTCGTGGCCATCAACTGCACCGCCCTGCCCAAAGATTTGCTGGAGAGCGAGCTGTTCGGCTTTGAGGAGGGGGCCTTTACCGGCGCCCGCCGGGGCGGAAGGGCCGGGCTGTTTGAGCAGGCCAACGGAGGAACCATTTTTTTGGATGAAATCGGCGACCTGCCCCTTAACCTGCAGGCCAAACTCCTCCGGGTCCTGGAGGAAAAGGAAGTCATGCGCATCGGCGCCGAACGCATCATCCCCATTGACGTGCGGGTAGTGGCCGCCACCAACCGGGACCTTAAACAGGCCGTGGAGCGCGGTGATTTCCGCCAGGACCTCTACTACCGGCTGAATACCATTATGGTCAGGCTTCCCTCCCTGCGGGAAAGGTCCGAGGACATTTACCTCCTGTTTGAGCATTTCCTGAACAAATGGGGCCGGAAACCGGAAGATTTTTTTACCCCCCGGGTGCTGGACGCCCTGCTGGGCTACTCCTGGCCGGGCAACATACGCGAGCTGCGCAACGTAATAGATTACATGGCCACCATCTGCCGGGGCCGCAAGGCCGGGATGGAAGACCTGCCGCCGGACCTGCAGCAGGAAAACCCGCCCCTCCCCGTGGCGGCGCCTGAAAATTCCGTACTGCTGGAACTGGGTGAAATCATCGGTGCAAAACAATTTTCCGCCGATTTGGCCGTACTCCGGGCCATCGCCGGCAATCAGTCGATGGGGCGCCAGAGGCTGGTCGAGGAGCTTAAGCAGCAGGGCTATACCCTTACCGAGGACATGGTGCGCACAAGGCTTAAGAACCTGGCCAGAAGCGGCCTGGTAAAAATAGGGGCCGGCCGGCAGGGCACCAGTATAACCGTTAAAGGAAGGCAGCTCCTGGCCAAATGGACTGGCGCCGGCACAGTAAATAGCTTATCCTGATAAGCCATTTTCGGGGTAGCATTTCCCCATTTAGCCTGCCAGTTTTTCAGTACTCAGGCTGACCCGGCCGGCTGCGGATATCCAGGGCTGGACCAGCAGCAACAGCCGGCATAATATGGGGCATAATGCCCCATATTTTTGCAGTCCGAGAGAGTCATACGGCTTGCCTTAATTCCGGTTTTTGCATAAAAAAATTTAAAAGCTTCAATATAACATAACCCGCAGGCGCATCCGATACGGATGCTTTTTTTATTTATTCGCTTAAAAATGCGGGGAACCGGGTATGGCCGGACAGTGGCACGGTTTTTGCGAGAATGCCATTGACAGACGCCGGGGAAAATTCCGAAACCAGACCACCCTGAAAATTTATAATCCAACCCACAAGACAGCAGAGGGTTACAAGAAATGATCATATACGGAAAGGAGCTGCATGAACACAGCAATGTCAACGTCTAAGTGCGGAAACGGAACTATGACCCCCTGCCGGGAAGCGTGCCCCGCCGGAGTGGACGTGCCGAGGTACGTGAGGTACATCCGGGAGGGTAAATTCGACCAGGCCCTGGCGGTAATCCGCCAGAGCATCCCCTTCCCCGCCGTCTGCGGGCACGCCTGCGTGCACCCCTGCGAGGCCGGGTGCGCCCGGGCGCAGTTTGACGAGCCCGTGGCCATCAGGATGCTGAAAAGGGCGGCCGAGGAAATGGGGGGCGGCCTCTGGCGGGAAAAAGTAAAGGAAGCCCCGCCCAGCGGCAAGAAAGTGGCCGTCATCGGGGCCGGCCCCGGGGGGCTGACCGCCGCCTACTACCTCTGCGGCCTGGGCCATAAAGTGACGGTATA
>JBMOPD010000063.1:0-38506 GCA_049323615.1 Bacillota bacterium
AATCTTTAGATTTTCGACGCTTAAGAAACAATAAACCACATACAACACTTAACATGGTATCCTATTTTTGGCAGCTTGGCTGGCTTCGAAAGAAAAAACTGCTGTTACTTACCGGATTCAAGTTTAACATCTAAGAATCTTGCTGCTTTTTTTCCGGTTTTTTAAAAAGTATCTTCTCGAAACCAGCAACGGCATCAGAGGAATAAATTCTTAGCAAAATTCTCCGTCAGAGGCTTGCCATGTTTTTAAAATGGGAAAAATGGCTAATCCTGGTTGGCATAATTATTGCCCTATCTGTGGACCTGCTGGATATGACCATTGTCAACGTGGCCATTCCCAAGTTCATGGCCGTATTCGGGGTTGATGTAAACCATGTGCAGTGGGTGGCCACTGCCTATATGATGACCATAGGCGTGGTGATCCCTATCACCGCTTACCTTGCTGACACTTTCGGCACGAAGAGAATCTTCATAACCAGCTTGATCCTCTTTACTGCCGGTTCTGTCCTGTGCGGCCTTGCGTGGAGCATGAATGCCCTCATCTTTTTCCGGATCATCCAGGGTCTGGGCGGCGGGATGATTATGCCCCTCGGAATATCCATAATTTACAATACATTCAGCGAAGCAGAGAGGGGCCTGGTCATGGGTATCATGGGATTGCCCCTCCTGGCAGCGCCAGCCATAGGGCCCGTGCTGGGCGGCTACCTGGTGGAACACGCGGATTGGCGCTGGATTTTCTTCATTAATATCCCGGTCGGTATCCTGGCATCCCTGCTGCTGCTGTTGGTTCTGAAAGAATTTGAGAAGCACCGGCCGGCGCTCGACTTTCCCGGCTTTATATTCTCTGCCGCAGGATTGGCCAGCCTTCTGCTGGCCCTGAGCAAGGGCCCCGTGGATGGATGGGATGAGCCGTACATAGTTTTTCTGCTGATAATATCCATATTTCTGTTGATTGTTTTTGTTCTCTGGGAACTGGAACACAGTCAGCCACTTTTGGAGTTGAGGCTTTTTGCCAACCCTGTTTTTTGTTTTTCCATGGTATTAAGCGTTCTTTCCATCATGGCCATCATGGGCAGTCTTTTTTTACTTCCCGTCTTCCTTCAGGACCTGCGGGGTTACGGCCCGGTGAAAACCGGACTTTTGCTGGCGCCCGAAGCCTTGGCTGCAGCTATAACTCTTCCGGTGTCCGGCCTTCTGGTTAACAGGCTCAACCCTGCCTTTTTGAGCGTGCCCGGCATGGTTTTAGTAATCTATTCCACCTGGCGTCTGACCCAACTGGAATTGCAGACCGGTAATGCAACCCTGACCGGGCTGCTGGTGGTCCTTGGAGCAGGCATGGGCCTGGGGGTTATGCCTGCCATAACCGTAGGTTTGAATGCTGTCCCGCCCAGGCTGACCGGCCAGGGGTCATCTTTATTGAACATGATCAGACAGGTGGGCAGTTCTTTCAGCATTGCCGTCCTGAGCAGCGTTTTACAGACACGCCAGGATCTTCACTATGCCCATATTGCCGATCACGTGACTGTTGATTCTCCAGCAATTGGCGCTTTTCTGCACCAGTTGGCCATCCAGTTTCAACATCAGGGGTTTCCCGGTCAAAGCTCCACGGCTATGGCCATTTCCATTTTGCAAAAGCAGGCCGGACTTCTAGCAGCGGTCATGGCCTTTCACGATGCTTTCCTTATAGCGACGGTTTTCGCCGTCCTGGGACTCATTCCCGCCCTGGTTTTCCTTGTGCTGAAGACACCACCTGCACCTGGGAAAAGCCATGATTCGAAGGGGCTTCACTTTCACTGAATAAGAATGCTCTGAAAAACAGGGATTTTATTAAGACTGAGAAACGGAAGCGTATTCCGGAGGAGGTTGTGGAGTTGAAAATTGCGGTAGACGCCATGGGAGGGGATTACGCGCCCAGTGAAGTGGTGATGGGGGCGCTGGAGGCCAGCCGGGAAGGCATTGAGATAATCCTGGTGGGCGATGGGGAAAAGATTCTGAGGGATCTGGGAAAGGAAAGGAACGGCCTTATAGAAATCGTCCACTCGGGGGAGGCCATTACCATGGGAGAGAAGCCGGCATTGGCCGTTCGCCGGAAAAGGGACTCCTCTATAGTCAAGTCAATCCAGCTGGTAAAGAACGGTGCTGCCGGCGCCTGTGTATCCGCCGGCAGCACCGGGGCGGTTATGGCTGCCGCTCTGATCGAACTGGGCAGGATGACAGGCATTGACCGCCCGGCCATAGCCGCCGTGATTCCCGGCGAAAAGGGGAAAACGATCCTGCTGGACGCGGGGGCGAACGTTGACTGCAGGCCGGAGAACCTGCTCCAGTTCGGAATAATGGGATATCTTTATGCCCGGAAGATGCTCGGCGTTAAAAATCCCCGGGTGGGTCTTCTCAGTATGGGGGAAGAGGAATCCAAGGGAAATGAGCTCACCCTGAAGTCTTTACCCCTACTGAGGGATGCCGGTATAAACTTTATCGGCAATGTTGAGGGCAGGGATCTGTTCACCGGTTCGGTGAATGTGGTAGTCTGCGACGGGTTCGTGGGAAACGTGGCGCTGAAGGCCGGAGAGGGTATGGCCGTGGCGCTGACGCGCATGATGAGGGAGGAACTTACCCGCAACCGGCTGTACAGGATGGGAACCGTGCTGGCGTTGCCTGCCTTGAAGGGAATCATGAGGAGGGTTGACTATGCCGAATACGGCGGCGCTCCCCTGCTGGGCGTGAACGGTGTAGTTGTAATATGTCACGGCAGCTCGACGGCCCTGGCCGTCAAAAATGCCATAAAGGTGGCTGCCGAAGTGGTTTCAAGCGGCCTGGTCGGAGCCATCGGGGAAAGCGTTGAGAGCATCTCAGCCGGGAAGGTGGAATGCAGTGATATCTGAAACAGGGAGGTGTTCCGATGAATCAACGAACTAAATGGTATTCCTCGTTACTGGTAGTACTGATGATGATTATTACAGGTACCGGATGCGGCAAAAGTGGATTAATAGGGCAGGGAAATAAGGTTGATCCGTCCGCTGAAATACCAGTGGCAACAGCAAAAGTACAACTGGTTAGTTTGGGCGAAACTACCGCCAGCGGCAGGCTGGAGGCGCTGATATCGGCCAATATAGTGCCGAAAATGCCCGGAAAAGTGGCCCAGGTACATGTAGATATAGGCAGTGTGGTAAAAGCCGGGCAGGTGCTGATCACTTTGGAAAATCAAGACCTGTGCGACCGGGTGTCTCAGGCGGAGGCGGGCGTGGCCATGGCGGAAGCCGGTGTGGTGACTGCGGAGGCCGGTTTGGCTACGGCGCAGGCGGCTTATAAGGTTGCAGAAGCAAATTACGAACGGGGAAAGCGCCTGCTGGATCAGGGAGCCATACCGGCAGCGCTGTTTGAAGGAGAGTACGATCTAAAGTACAAGCAGGCCAAAGAGCAGGCCGGGCGGGTTGCCCCGGCCCAGCTTGAGTTGGCCCGTGCCCAGCTTAACCAAGCCCGGGCCAATCTTCAACTGGCCAGGTCAGCATATAACGATAGCTTTATCAAGGCGCCCTTCAACGGAGTGGTTACCGCCCGCCATGTAAATCCCGGGGAGATGGCTTCGAATGTGGCTCCGGTGTTGTCTCTGGCCAACCTGGATAAAGTGGTGGTGAAGGCCGCCGTCTCCGAAGAGCGTATAAACGAACTAAAGCAGGGGCAGCAGGTACAGGTCAAGGTGGCCGCTGTTTCCGAAAAACCCTTCACCGGAGTGGTTACCAACGTTTCACCGGCGATGGATCCGATAGCCAAGGCTTTCCCCATCAAGGTGGAAATCGACAACCCGGATCACAAGTTGAAGCCTGGCATATTTGCCGAGGTGATTTTAAACAAGAACCGTGGAAAGGCCCTACTGGTACCCAGGGAGGCGGTGGTGAAAGACTTTGAGAAAGACGTGGTCTGGGTGGTGATGGATGGTATAGCCACACGGCGCGAAGTGAAAGTAGGGACCAGTGAAGGTAAGAAGGTTATTATTCTCGAAGGAGTAAAAGAAGGGGAGCAGGTAGTCACTGCCGGTCAGGCCGGTCTTAAGGACAGTGCCATGGTACGGATCATGAATTGACATAAATTGACCATAGTCGGTTCTGCACCTGTTATGAAAAGTGGGAGAGATGGTCTTGAAAAACAAAAAGATAACTGTGATTTTACTCTTTGTTGTGGTACTCACCCTGGCCGGAGTTGGCGTGTACTACTGGTACAACAGCACTTATTATGTGACCACGGAGGACGCCCGGGTTAGCGGAGACATCGTTCAAATCAGCCCGCAGGTAACCGGTCGGCTGGTTGAGGTGAATGTGGAAGAGGGGGATAGTGTGTTGGCCGGACAGGTCATGGCGAGACTTGATGATGACATGCTTCCCCCGGGCACTAATATAGATTTAACCCTGGTTCGCGCACCGGGCAATGGCGTAGTAATTCAGAGACGGGGCGATGTGGGTGAGATCGCTACCCCGGGCATGCCGGTGTTTTTGGTGGTTGATCCGGAAAAACTGTACATCTCGGCCAACGTAGAGGAGGACCGCGTAGCCAGGGTACGCCCGGGCCAATCCGTGGACATCACCATTGACAATATTCCTGGAGTTAATTCAGCGGTAGGGTAAACTATATTGGCAAGGCTGCATTATCTACCTTCTCTTTGCTGCCTGCCACCAACAATGGTGGAAATTTTACCAAGGTGGTCCAGAGGGTGCCTGTAAAGATAACAGTCGAAGATTTTCGGGGGTACCAGCCGGCATACAATTCCAATGCCTTGGTCCGGATACACATTTCAACTTCTCTGATTTCTCGCAGGGTGGCGTTCAAGTGATATAATAGGTTGTAGCCATTAATATGGTAAAAAGTGCAATGTTCAAAAACAAAATCGGTGGATTGAATTAGAGCATACCGTCAAGATTTTTTGGATGGCCCGGTGGTTTGGTTTTTCTGGTAAATATTGAATTTTCGGTTCCCAGTAAAGGCAGGAGGTTTTTAGTATGGACAGAGAACATCACAAAAGATCGTCTATTTTCGATGCAGCCATGGCAGTCTTTTCAGAGAAAGGATTCGAAAAGGCGACCGTTGACGAAATAGCAGAACGGGCCGGCATTGCCAAGGGAACTATTTATAATAATTACGGAAGCAAAAAGAACTTGTTTCTTTCACTGATCGAAGAAGGTATTGAGCGACTTGAAACCGCGGTAAAAAAGGAAATTGCCAGGAGGAATAATATTCTAACCCAATTAGAAGCTGTGATCACCGTACAGTTGCAATTCTTCGAAGAATACAAGAATTATTGCAAGGTGCTGTTAAGTGAAGTTTGGGGCCAAGACACGCGGTGGAAAGAAAAAGCCGAGCGTATCCGCTCAGGCTACCTTTCTATAATCAGGGATCTAATCGAGGCCGGTAAATCGCAGGGATTGATTAATGAGGCGTTGCATACCGGGACAACAGCTTCCGCACTGTTCGGCATGGTAGGTATTGCAGCCTTAGACCGGTTTTTATTTGAGAAGGAATATTCGTACGAAGATATTCTAAATACCTTAAAAAGCCTTTTCTTTACCGGTATCGAAGCAAAAGCCACCTAACTTGTATAAGAGGGGACTGTATTATGTGATATGAGGCCGTCGGGTCCAGCTTTTTAATACACACCAAAACCGAGTGTGCCCGGCATTGTTATTCAACCACCATTGTCCAGTTATTATTTAAGCATTTAGGAAGTGGAACAAAACCGCTTCCTAAATTTTTTAACTACTATGACTACGAGCAGAACTTCGTCACTGGGGGGGCGGAGTATAGGACCGGGACATCATTGAGGAACCAAAATGATAACAGATGATTTAAATAATCTTAAAGGCAGGTCAATACTAGATACCTGTGGTACTTATTTGGCAACCCTGTGCAGTTTAATCCTATGACACTGGAAATAACCTTCAGCGGCAGCCCTAACAGTATAAAGCAAGCTGTCAAAATGCTGGACAGAAAAAGGATTTGGTACAATATTAGCTGGGTACATATCGAGGGAGAGGCTTATCCGTGCAGGATCACCCTGCAGTTTGATTAAGGATTATGCCAGGAAAGACCTTGCCCCCAGGACGATGATCAGGCATAAAGGTATTATTGAGATGCACCTCAGGCCTGAACTGGGGAGTATCCCGCTGAGGAAGCTCACACCGGCGCACCTGCGGGTGCAAAGGCACTGGCCCAGGGCCGTAAGGATAAAAAGAAATCAAAAGGTACCGAGCTGTCAGGCACAACCGTTTTGTACCATCACAGGCTCATCAGAAAGATGCTTCAGGATGCCCTGAAGACCGAACTCGTGTACCGCAATGTGGCTGATGCCGTGGATGCTCCGAAAAAAGAAAAACCGGAAATTAAACCTTTGCTTAAACAAGATGTTCCCAAGCTTTTAAAAGTTCTCCGGAACACGTATCTGTATATACCCACCTTGATTGCCATTGCCACCGGTGCAAGACAGGGTGAGGTTTTGGGCCTGCAGTGGAAAGACGTAAACTTAAAGGAAAAAACAATCTTTTTCCGGCAGCAGCTGCAGCGGTTTAAAAATTCCGACGGTGAATATGAAATGGTACTGCGACCACTGAAAACCAAAAAGTCTGTACGAAGGATGGACATACCCGATTCCCTGGTGTTTGAACTTCAAAAACACCGGCTGGAGCAGAAGAAACAACGTCTGGCGGCCGGGGAAACATGGCAGGATCATGGTTTTGTCTGCAGCCACCAGGACGGCAGGCCTATAATTCCTTTTACCCTGGGCAGCTATTTCCGGGTAATGGCACGGCGGGCCGGGCTGGAAATATCGTTCCACGGTTTGCCGCACGGACATGCAACTGAATTAATCTCTGCAGGAATGCAGATGAATGCGGTGAGGGACCGGCTGGGGCACAGTGAGGTTTGAATTACGCTGAACACATACGCTCACGTTACGCCAAACCAGCAGAAAGAAATAACCCGGATAGTGGATGACATCCTGACTTCCGGGCTTCGGCTAAAATGATTTTCTCACTTTTTTCTCACTTTTTCTATTTTAGCGGGTTTTCCTTGGCCGAGGGAAACCCGCTATGCCTTTATTTTACTGGTGCCGAAGAAGGGAGTCGAACCCTTACGGTGTTGCCACCGGCGGATTTTGAGTCCGCTGCGTCTGCCAGTTCCGCCACTTCGGCATGTATTTGCTTTCGGAGTAGTAGATCTAAAGTATAGCAAGGGCTTTTGACTTTGTCAATAAGCTGGCGGCCGTGTATATAATGGGACTGGGAAAGTGTCACCGGAATAGGAGAAATTGCCTCCGGCCGGCAATCCGGTGTTGACTGCTGGAAAGAGATGGGCCAGGTATCCTTTTGTGCAGGACTGGTTGTACTGCTGTCGAATAATTGATTAGTAGGTCACTGTGCGAAGGTGGTGGTGTGATTGCATGCGGATGACGACAAGCTTGTCAAACGCAGCCGGGACGGCGACCGGGATGCCTTTGAGGAATTGGTCAAGCGGTACGAGAGCAAGGTATACACGGTAGCCTACCGGTTCATGGGCAACCATGCCGACGCCAGCGATCTGGCCCAGGAGGTCTTTATCCGGGTCTACCAGGCCCTGCCTTCCTTCCGGGGTGAATCGAGCTTTGCCACCTGGCTGTACCGGATAACGGCAAATGCCTGCCGTGACGAGATTAGAAAACAGCAAAGGCATAAAAATTTGTCCCTGGAGGATGTAATGTCACAGACCGGGGGAAACCCCTCTCTGGCAGCCACCGGGCCGTCTCCCGAAGAGTCCCTGGAAAGGTGCGAAATTCATGATCTGGTGCAAAGGCAGCTCAACGGCCTTTCCGGGGATCACCGGCTAATCCTGGTGATGAGAGAAATACAGGGAATGTCTTATGAGGAGATTGCCTCTTCCCTTGACTGTACACTGGGTACTGTTAAATCAAGGCTTAACCGGGCCAGGCGGGCCCTTAAACAGAAGGTGCTTGAACAGAGGGAACTTTTCGACATCAAGTTTCGTCTACCAAGTAAAAGTGAGGAGGGGTGAACATGCAATGTCAGGAAATTAAAGAACTGCTATCGGTGTACATTGACGGCATGCTGGATCCCTCTGCCAAAAACAAGGTAGACATTCACCTTGAGCAGTGCCCGGCGTGCCGGTCGGAATTTGAAAACTTAAAAATGGTGGTCACCCTGGTGCATGAACTGCCCCAGGTGAGTCCCCCCGCCGATTTCAGGCGGAATTTACGGCGCAGGCTTGAGCACATGGCCGGGCCGGGGAAGAAAGCGGGCTGGATACAAAGGCTGGCCACGGGCAGGTGGTCGGGTATTATGGCGGTTGCCGCCAGTTTCCTTTTGGTAATTGGTATTGCTTCCGCATGGTACGGTATGTCGGGGATGTACGGAGTTTCTAAGCAGCCCGTACAGGTAAGCAGTTACGACGCGAAGGAAAATGCTGCTCCCGTTGAGGTGCTTTCCGGTTCCAAGGGAGCGGACGGTTCCCGGGAGAGCAATGCAATAACTGGTGAATCGGAAAGCTCCGGCTCCGGAGCAATTGTACATTACATGCGCATTAAGGAGCAGGAAGCGGACAGCGGTGCAGCATATTCCGTGACAAGCGACGCTGCCCCTGCTCCCGTGAAAAAGATTCCGCCCCCCGTAACACCTCCCGTAAGCCAGGAAAATTCAACCCAGGAAAGGAAACTGGCGGTGGAAAACGGGATGGCCGGTGTAACTGCCCGGGGTGTTCCCGCGGCGCCCCCCGCCGGCCAGGCTGAACAGTCAAAACAGGCCGTTATTGATGTGAAGGTGGAGCAGAAAGCCGCGGCTGTCCGGGAGATCTTCGATATTGCCCGTAAATACGGCGGGGAAGCCCTGGTCCTGCCGGACACCGGCGGCAGGGAGATATTGGTGAAAGTGCCGGGCACCCGGCTTGAACAGGCTATCGCGGACATTGGTAAAACCGGCCGGATCACCAGGCAGGAATACCCGGTGCAGGATGTGAACAAGGATTCCGCCAGGATTGTGACAACAGCGGCCACCCCGGCGCCCACCCAGAAGAGCGACGGGATAGAGAAAGACGGCAAGGGCGGCGGCGTGCCGGAAGCCCCGGCGCCAGGATCCCCGGCGCCGGGATCAACAGTCCAGCCGGCGGGGACCCAGGGGGAAATTAAGAAAGAAAAACAGGAGCAGCCCGCTGTTAATGGCGGTACACCCATGGCCAGCATCAGGGTCAGGCTGGAATAATTTGCGGCGAAAAAGGAAAAGCCCTTTCCGGTATAGAAAAGAGCTAATAACACTTACTAACAAGGATGGGGAGGGCTGGGAGTGAGGCGTGAGAGGCCTTTCACTCAATCGGGTCATGAGACTGGAGTTTAAAACCGGACTGATTAAGAAGCTGGGCCGGGTGGCCCTGGGAAAAGAGCCGGCGGATATAATTTTAAGCAACTGCGATGTGCTTAATGTTTATACCGGGGAGACCCTGAAGGATCAGCAGCTGCTTATTGCCGGAGACAGGATCGCCTATGTGGGATCCCGGGGTGAGGGTAATTTCCCCGTGGGGCCCGATACCACGGTGATTGATTTGGCAGGCCGGGTGGTGATTCCCGGCCTGATTGACGGGCACATACACATGGACGCCTGGATAAGGGTGGGGGAATTCGTCCGGCTGTCCCTTCCCGGGGGAACCACCACCATTATCAACGACTGCGGGGTGTCGGCCACCGCCATGGGGGCCGCAGGGGTAAAGGCCTTTCTGCAGCAGTGCAGGAACCAGCCCCAGAGGTTTTTTGCCATGGCGCCCACCATTTCTTACCTCTGTTCCGACAGGGGGGGCGGGAAAAAGTCCGTCGATACCCGGGGGATGATTGAGCTTCTGGACCTGCCGGAGGTGGTGGGGCTGGGCGAGATATACTGGACCCACCTGAACGGCGACCCGGATGAAGGGCTGGTTGAACTGATCGGGGCGGCCATTGCCCGGGGAAAAACGGTGGAGGGGCACGGCGCCGGGGCCAGGAAGCAGAAGCTGGCGGCCCTGGTGGCTTACGGCGCCGACGCCTGTCACGAACCCATTACCGCCGAGGAGGTGCGGGAAAGGCTCCGCCTGGGCCTGGCCACCATGATCCGGGAGGGATCGGTGCGCCGCGAACTGGAGGAGGTCATCGGCCCGCTGGCCGGGATGAACCTGGACCTCCGCCGGGCAATACTTGTTTCCGACGGGGTCTGGCCCGGCGTCCTGATGCGCCGGGGGCACATGGATTATATCGTGCAGAAGGCCATCGACCTGGGGCTGGACCCGGTGGAGGCCATCCGCATGGCCACCCTTAATGTAGCCGAGCACTTCCACCTGGCCGGGGACCTGGGGGGGATTGCCCCGGGAAAATGCGCCGACCTGGTGGTTATTCCCGATCTGCGGACCATCAAGGCCAGGCTGGTGATCTGCAAGGGGAAGCTGGTGGCGGGGGAAGGGAAGCTTGTGGTAAGCACGGCCGGGGAAGACTATCCCCCCGGTGCATATGAATGTGTCAGCCTGCCCCGGGTAACCCCCGAATTTTTCAGCGTTCCGGCCGGCGGCCGGGAGGCTGAGGTGAGGGCCATCCAGCTGGTGACCAGTATCGTCAACCGGGAGATTACACTGACCCTGCCGGTGGTTAACGGAGAGGTGGCCGCAGGCGGGGCCGGGGACGTGGTCAAGGCGGCCGTGCTGGAAAGGTATGCAGGGAGCGGGCGCAAGGCCATAGGGTTTATAAAGGGCAGCGGCCTGAGCCGGGGCGCGCTGGCCACCAGCTTCAGTTTTGACGAGGGCAACCTGGTGGTGGTGGGCTGCGATGACCGGGATATGGCCGCCGCGGTAAACCGGGTCAGGGAACTGAAAGGCGGCCTGGTGTACTGCTGCGGGGGGCAGGTGGTGGAGGAGATCGCCATGCCCATTTTCGGCGCCGTTTCGGATCTCAGCGGGCCGGAAGTGGCCGCCCGGGTTGAATCCATGGAGAAGGCTTTAAAGGCTGCGGGCTGGCTGCTGGAGAACCCGCTGCTGACCATCTTCACCATCACCTTCACGGCCATACCGTCCATCAGGCTTTTGGCCCGCGGGTACTGGCTGGCCAAGGAAAGCCGGGTGGTGGACATCTTTCCGGGGGTTTAGAATTATTTTAAACTTGATATAAGCGGCAAAACAAGGTAAAATTAATAGAATCCGGCGGGCGGCACATAATAGAAATATTGGCCGCACTGTCGAAAGATGTTTATTTTTTCTGGAGGAAAGGAGGTCCGCCACAGACTGTGAAGGAAAAGGTAGAAGCGGTTTTAGATAAAGTCCGGCCCGCGCTGGTCAGGGATGGAGGAAACGTTGAGCTGGTTGACGTTACCCCTGATGGAAAGGTGAAAGTCAAGCTGGTAGGTGCCTGCGGCAGCTGTCCCATGTCTACTTATACCCTGAAAATGGCCATTGAAAGAACCATCAAGCAGGAAATTCCTGAAGTTAAAGAAGTCATACAGGTATAGTTTTTATTGAGTGAAAAAATAAAAGAGGCTCTGAAGGCGGAGCCTCTTTTATTTTTTGTAGGGCGTTTTTATGGTATGGTGATTACCTTGGCGCTTTCCGACATGTAGCCGTTTATTTCCAGCATGTTGCCGACCCTGCCCACATCCAGTTTATCCTTCAGTTTGTAATACTCCAGGCAGGTGCCGCAGGATATCAGTTCGGTGCCCCTGGCGGAAAGGGACTGCAGCTGTTCCAGGACGGGGGATCCCAGGCAGGTCAGGAATACCCCGCTGTTGAGAAACAGCAGGGCTTTGGGGGGCGGGTCCATTTCATTGATGGTCACCGCCAGGCTTTTCATCAATACCTGGCCCAGGTCGGGGGATCCCTGGCCCAGCATGTTGGTTGTGATCAGGTATACTGTCGAATTTAAACCCTCTGCCCGCGGGGATGCGGCCTGAATCTTTCCGGTAACCGCGGGGCTGCCCTTGGTTATGGTTATCTGGTAGCCTTCCCCCGTTTTTTCAACCTCGGCCTTAAAACCGGCGTTCCTGGCAAAAAGCGTGACGTTTTCCCTGGCCGTGTCGTTGTCCACCAGCACAACGACCGTGCCCTGATCAATCGAGTCGAGGGCCTTTTTTGTTTTGATTACCGGCTGGGGGCAGGCCAGGCCCCGGCATTCTACCCTTATTGTATCGGACACGGTTTATTTTCTCTCCTTTAATAATAAATCAATGGGGACCGGCCCCTTTTCCCTCACTCTGCCCACCACGGCGGCCCGCACGCCCTCCTGTTTCATTTCCTCCATCATTAAATCAAGCTTGGGGCCCGGAACCGAGATCAACAGGCCGCCTGATGTCTGGGGATCAAAAAATATGGCTATGTCTTCGGGACCCAGCTTTTCGGGGATGTTCACCCGGCCGGCCATGAAGTCCCGGTTGGCGTAAGCGCCGGCGGGTATCATGCCCATTGCCGCCAGTTCCCTCACCCCGGGCAGCACGGGTACGCTGCCGGCCCATATCTCCAGGGATGCCCCGCTGGCCAGCGCCATTTCGGCGGCGTGTCCCAGCAGGCCGAAGCCCGTAATGTCCGTGCAGGACGAGGCGCCGCACCGGACCATAACCTCGGCCGCGCTCCGGTTCAGTTCCAGCATGTTTTCCAGGGCGGCCCGCACCGGCTCCGGGGGCGCCAGTTCGCCCTTTGCGGCGGTGTTTATAATCCCCGTGCCCAGCGGCTTGGTCAGCACCAGGAATTCGCCCGGGGAGGCCCCGGCGTTGGACAGCACCTTGCCGGGGTGCACCAGCCCGGTGACGGCCAGCCCGTACTTGGGCTCGTTGTCCTGGACGGTGTGCCCCCCGGCTATGATGGCCCCGGCTTCAGCCACCTTGCGGGCCCCGCCCCGGAGGATTTCCTCCAGCACTTCCGCCGGCAGGCAATTGGGGAAGCAGACTATGTTCAGCGCCAGGAGGGGTTTTCCGCCCATGGCGTAGACATCGCTCAGGGAATTGGCCGCGGCTATCTGGCCGAAAAGGTACGGATCGTCCACCACCGGGGTGAAGAAGTCCACTGTCTGAATCAGGGCCAGCTCGTCGTTCAGCCTGTATACCGCGGCGTCGTCGGAGGTGTCCGGCCCCACCATCAGGTTGGGGTCGGTCACTGCGGGAAGCTGTCGCAGAACCTGCGACAGGGCGGCAGGCGCCAGTTTTGACGCTCACCCGGAGGCTGCGGTCATTTGGGTCAGTTTAAATTCCGCCACCTGTTCATTTCCCCTCCCCCTGGTCTTTATTTTTACCGCATGTTGCCGGCCTTTAAATCAGTTATATATTACCATCAATAAGAATAAAAATTAATTTCTATAAATATTTTTTTATTTTCCCCCGCCGGTTATAAACAATCCTTTGCTTCCTGTTTTATCCATCGGCAGTAATGTTCTACCAAATTTTTTCATATATTTTCTCGAGGGGGGTTACCATGGCCTGGGGAGATTTCATGAAAAAGTTCAAAAGGCAGATGTCCGACATGCTGGAGATTCCCAGCGATATTATTATGGATCTGCCCAAAATAGTGCTGGTCGGAGACCTGCAGCTGTTTATCGAAAACCACCGGGGTATTGTTGAATACTCCTCGGAAAATGTGCGGGTTAATGTGGGCGACTACGAGGTGGCCGTTTCCGGTGAGGGGTTGCTCCTGCGCAATATACTGCCCGATGAAATTTGCCTGGAGGGCCGCATTAAAAGTGTGCATTTCATTCGCTGAAAGAAGGGGACAGCCTTCGGAATGGTTTATATATCCGGGGCCGGATGGAGGGATGGGACTTGTTTCTGTTCAGGCTGCTATCGTTTATCTTTGGCTATGTGAGCATGCTGGTAAAGGGGGAAAACCTGGAAAAATTCCTGAACATGGCGGCCAGCAGGGGGATATACCTGTGGGATATTAAAAAAATGGGGGAAAACGAGATTTTAGTAAAGACCAGGCTGAGCGCGGTCAGGCCGCTCAGGCATATAGGCCGGAACACCAAAAGCCGCTTCAGCTTTAAAGGCAGGGAAGGGCTGCCTTTTATAATCAGCCGCATCAGAAAAAGGAAATCTTTGATCATCGGGGCGGTATTTTTTTTATCCGGGCTGTACGTCCTCAGTTCCTTTGTCTGGTTCATCGACATTAAAGGCAACCAGCAGCTGCCGGCGGACAGGATACTGAAAACGGCCGCCGAGGCCGGGCTTAAGGTTGGATCGTGCAAATTCAGGGTGGATCAGGAACAGGTGGAAAGCCTGATCCGGGAACGCATACCGGAAGTGTCCTATGTCGGGGTAAATATAAGCGGCACCAGGGCCACCATTGAAATTGCCGAAAAAATAATCATCCAAAGGCCGCAGCTGCAGCCGGCTCACATTGTTGCCAAAAAGGCCGGCCTGGTCAAGGAAGTGCTGGTCCTGGTGGGCAATCCGGCGGTTAAGGAGGGGGACACCGTTGTGCCGGGGCAGGTTTTGATATCCGGTGTTATACCGCCGCCGGAGGAACAGAACCCCGGCCTGGCCGGAAATGTCCCCGGCGACCGGGTTAAACCGGATCCGCCGGCGCCCCCCGCTTATGTCCACGCCAGGGGCGTGGTGAGGGCCAGGGTCTGGTACGAGGGTTACGGGGAAGCTCCCCTGGTGGAGGAGGGAACCAGGGAGACCGGCAATTCCTTTTCCAGGGTTTGTATTAAAATTGCCGGCAAGGAAATAATTTTATCAGGCACACAAAAAATTCCTTTTAATACATATAAAATTGAAAGGGAAGTTAAAAAACTGCCCAGTTGGAGGAATCTTTCAATACCCGTCGAACATATATCAGAAAAATACTTTGAAGTTGAGAATTACAGGGAAAGCCGCAGCCGTGCCGTAGCCCTTGAACTGGCCCGGCGGAAAGCCCTGGCCTCGGCCAGGGCGGGTATTACCGGTGAAGTTCATGTGATCGAAGAAAAAACCAGTGAAGTTTCTTTAAAGAACCCGGAAAACCTGGTCAGGGTCAGGGCTTACATTGAGGCCCTGGAGGATATAGGGGTGGAAAAACCGATAAAGTGACTCTATGGCACTGACACCCGACGACAGACGACTGACGACCGGAACGGGAGGTATGCATTTATTGCCGGAAAATACCGAAGCCAGGGTGATGCTGGAGGACATAGGGGCTGCGGCCGAAATATTCGGGCGCAACGATGAGCATTTAGCCCTTATCGAACGGGTTCTTGGAGTAAGGGTGGTGGTCCGGGGAGAGGAACTGGTCATTCTGGGAAATCCCGGGCAGGTGACTCTGGCCGAAGAGGTTTTTAACCAGCTGCAGAAATTTTACCGGGCCGGGAACCGCCTGACCCTGCACGAAATAAATTATGCCCTCAAGTCGGTAAAGGCCGGTGTAAAGGACGCCCTTTCCAGCCTGGCCACCGATATCTCCCTGATCACCTTCAGGGGTAAGCAGATTAAGCCCAAAACACTGGGGCAAAAGCTGTACCTGGAGGCCATAAGGAAGCATGACATAGTCTTTGCCATCGGTCCCGCCGGGACAGGGAAAACTTACCTGGCGGTGGTTATGGCCATCCGGGCGCTGCGCAACAAGGAAGTGCAGAGGCTGGTGCTGACCAGGCCGGCGGTGGAGGCCGGTGAAAAGCTGGGCTTTTTGCCCGGCGACCTGCAGGAGAAGGTTGATCCTTATTTAAGGCCTCTTTATGATGCCCTTTATGACGTGCTGGGTATGGAAAATACCCAAAAATACCTGGAAAAGAATATTATTGAGATTGCCCCCCTGGCCTACATGAGGGGCAGGACCCTGGACGACGCCTTCATTATACTGGACGAGGCCCAAAATACAACCATCGAGCAGATGAAAATGTTTTTAACCAGGCTGGGCTTCGGGTCCAAGGCCATCATTACCGGAGACATCACCCAGATCGACCTGCCCAGGGGACAGGTGCCGGGCCTTGTTCACGCCCAGAAGATACTGGCCAGTGTTAAAGAAATTGCATTTCACTACCTGACGGGGGAGGACATTGTCCGCCACCCCCTGGTGCAGGACATTATCAGGGCATATGAAGAAGCGGGCCGGGAAGCCGGAGGCTAAGTCAATTTTTGATATTCTTCATGGTGGGAGAGTAAAAAATGCCTCTTTTCGGCGATATGAGAGGGAAATTGCTTAACAGCATCGCCTTTCTCATGAAAAAAAGGAAATTTCGCAGGGGCAGTGCTGCGGTGCTGTTCTTTTTGTTATTGACATTTTTAATTACTGTGGACATTGTTCCCAATAAAGTGGACCTGCAGGTGGGGGATGTCTCCAGGGAAACTATTTTGGCCCCCCGCACGGTGGTTTTTGAAGACAGGGCCAGGACCGAGGAAAAGAAGAAGCAAGCTGCGGAAGAAATCAAGCAGCAGTATGAAAAACGTGAAGAAGTTGAACCAGCTGTATTAAAGGATGTCGGCTCGGTGATTTTGCGCGTCGACTCAATTCAGCAGGAGGCGGGCGTCAGCGAAGGGGAAAAGATGAAGAAAATCGGCGCTGCCGTTCCTTTTACCCTGTCCGAGGCGGCCCTGCGTGCCCTGTCCCGGCCCGACAAGGAGTCGCTGGACCTGCTGAGCCAGGAAATCAACGGGCAGATATCCAAATACATGAACTCCGACGAGGGGGTCACCGATAAGAATATCGACAAGGTAAAAGCGGAAATAAACAAGTATATCTCCGAGCTTAATCTTTCCAGGGGATATGTCGAACTGGGGCAGGGCCTGGTGAAACACTTCATCCGCCCCAATAAATTTGAGGATCCGGAAAAAACCAGGCTGATGAAGCAGGCCGCCAGGGAGTCGGTGCCCCCGGTCATGGTCACTATTCGCAAGGAAGAAAAGATTATCGGCGTGGGAGAGGTTGTCACCGCCGAGCACCTGCAAAAGCTGGAGGCCCTGGGCTTAACCAGGGAGGGAGTGCCCTGGCGGGCAATCACCGGAAACGCCTTGCTGGTTGCTTTGCTGATGGTGGTGGTGCTCTTTTACCTGTACCAGCAGTCCCGGGAAATATACACCAACGCCGGCGTCCTCTACCTGCTGGGCATAATCGTGCTGGTGGTCATGGCGCTGGCCAAGGGCATACTGGCCATTGAGCTGGCAAGGTCTCCCGAATTCGGCTCGCTGATGGGCTATATGGTTCCCATTGCGGCAGCCGGGATGCTGATCGCCATTCTTATCGATTCCAGGCTGGCCGTGCTGGTGGTGTGCGTGATGAGCTTTTTGCTGGCGCTGATGGCAGAAGAACAGATAAAATTCGGAGTGGTCGGCCTGGTGGGAGGGATTGCCGGGGTTTACAGCGTCAGTAAACTCAGCCAGCGGGGAGACCTGGCCCGGGCGGGATTTTACACCAGCGCGGCCAATGTGATTGCCATAATGGTGATGGGGATTATAAGCAACGCTTCCCCGGTCATTGTGGTCAGTTCCGCCCTCTTTCTGGGCATTATCAACGGCATACTGTCTTCCATCCTGACCAACGGGTCCCTGCCCTACCTGGAAAATGCCTTCGGAATAACCTCATCGGTAAGACTGCTGGAATTATCCCACCCCAGCAACCCTCTTCTGAAAAAGCTGCTTACAGAGGCTCCCGGCACGTACCACCACAGCATACTGGTGGCCAATCTTGCCGAGGCCGCGGCTGAAGCGGTGGGGGGGGAAAGCCTGCTGGTCAGGGTGGGGGCTTACTATCACGATATCGGCAAGATTAAAAGGCCTTACTTTTTTATTGAAAATCAACTGTCCAATGACAATCCCCACGATAAAATAGCCCCCACCTTGAGCACCCTGATTTTGACCGCCCACGTCCGGGACGGGCTTGAAATGGCCAGGGAGTACAAGCTTCCCCAGGCCATCATGAAAATAATTGAGCAGCACCACGGCTCCAGCCTGGTTACTTATTTTTACCACAAGGCCAGGGAGAACGGCGGGGATAATATAAATGAAGACGAGTTCAGGTATGAGGGTCCCAAGCCCCAGACCAAAGAGGCCGCCATTGTCATGCTGGCTGATTCCGTGGAGGCGGCGGTGCGGTCAATGCAGAACCGTACCCACGGCAGGGTTGAGGGGCTGGTCAGGAAGTTACTGAGGGATAAACTGATGGACGGCCAGCTGGATGAGTGCGACCTGACCTTCAAAGACCTGGAAAAGATAGCCGAAGCCTTTTTACAGGTGCTCAGCGGCATTTTCCACTCGCGGGTGGAGTACCCCGACCTGACCAAGGAGATTGAAAGGAGAAAAACCAGGCATGGCGGTTTTAATAAGCAATCTGCAGGAGGAGGTTACCCTTGGCGGTGACCTGGAAAGCCTGGTGGAAAAGGCAGCCCTGGCGGTGCTGGCCCGGGAGGGCTGCCCGGACAGCGCCGAAGTGAGCGTGCTGCTGACCGACGACCGCTACATCAGGGAGCTGAACAAAAAGTACCGGGGGATAGACAGGCCCACGGATGTTCTTTCCTTTGCCCAGCACGAGGGCGACCCGATGCCGGATGAAGGGGAGGAAGACATTCTCGGCGATGTGGTGATATCCATGCCGGCGGCCCGGCGCCAGGGAGAGGAGTACGGGCACGGACTGCGGCGGGAGGTGGCCTACCTGACGGCCCACGGAGTCCTGCACCTCCTTGGTTACGACCACCAGGACGAGGAAAGCCGCGCCGTGATGAGGGAAAAGGAAGAGGCAGCCCTGGCTGTTCTGGGGCTGGGCAAACGCTAGTCCGATTGATTCTGTGGTCAGAAGTCAGAAGTCAGAATCCAGGATGGAAAACGGTGCTGTCAAGCTCATGGAGATCTGGTATGAAAGGTTTTCGAAAAGATACAAGGAGGAAAAAGTCCCTGTTTGAGAGCTTTGTCTTTGCCGGAAGGGGGCTGAGGTGGGTTTTGGCCGGTCAGAGAAACATGAAGATTCACCTGGCTGTCACCTCAGCCGTATTCATTGCTGCCGCCTGGTTCAAAATCACCCTGCTGGAGCTGGCCCTGCTCATATTTGCCGTGGCGCTGGTTCTGGCGGCTGAAATGCTTAATTCGGCAATTGAAAAAACGGTGGACCTGGTGACCGGGGAGTACCACCCCCTGGCCGGCCAGGCGAAGGATGCGGCAGCCGGCGCCGTGTTGCTGGCCGCTTTTTTTTCGGTGATCATCGGCGTGCTTGTATTCTACCCCTATGTTGGAAAATGGTTCACCGGCATAATTTTTAAGTAAAGGGGCGGCTGTTTTGGATAAAGAGGCTGTGGAACCGGCAAAATTAATTCAGGCGGCCCTCTCCGCCAGGGATAAAGCCTATACCCCTTATTCCGGCTTCCGGGTGGGAGCGGCCGTAATGACCGCCGGAGGCAAAATCTATACGGGCTGCAACATTGAAAACTCCTCTTACGGTCTGACCTGCTGCGCCGAAAGGGTGGCCCTGTTCAAAGCCGTCAGTGAAGGCGAAAGGAACTTTTCAGCCATCGCGGTGGCCTCGGACAGCGACGATTACTGCTCACCGTGCGGGGCATGCCGGCAGGTGCTGGCCGAATTCGGGGATCGGATGAAAGTTTATATGTGCAGCAGTAAGGGAGAGTATCAGGTCAGGACTGTGGCCGATCTTTTGCCGGCGCGGTTCATCCTTCCTCCCGGGTAACCGGCGGCTCGAATATTTAAGCTGTTGAGGTGACATGAATGGCCGCAGAGGGCAAATTCAAGTCGGGATTTGCAGCCCTGGTGGGCAGGCCCAACGTAGGCAAATCCACCCTGATGAACCGGCTGGTGGGGCATAAAGTGGCCATTGTTTCGGATAAACCTCAGACCACCAGGCACAAGATTCACTCGGTGCTGACCAGGGATGACGCCCAGGTGGTTTTTCTGGATACTCCCGGTATTCACAGGCCCAGGCATAAACTGGGCCGGCATATGGTGGAACTGGCCCTGGGCGCCCTGAGGGAGGTCGATATAGTCCTTTTTTTGGCCGAGGCCCGGGAGCCGGGCACCGGAGATATGTACATAATAGAACAGTTTAGTAGTATATCCACGCCGGTTATACTGGTTCTGAACAAGATTGACCTGGTGCCCAAACAGGATATTCTTGCGCTCATAGACAGCTTCAGGCGCCTTTACCGGTTCAGCGAGATCGTGCCCGTATCGGCCCTTACCGGTGAAAACCTGGACCGTCTGACCGGGGTGGTGACTGGCTATCTTCCACCGGGCCCAAAATATTACCCGGACGGGGTGATCACCGACAGGCCGGAACGGTTCATCATGTCGGAAATAATCAGGGAAAAAGTGTTGCACCTCACTTCCCAGGAAGTCCCCCACTCAGTGACGGTGGATGTGGAGGAGGTCCAGGAGAGGCCCAATCATATGGTGGCCGTCAGGGCCGTCATATACACCGAAAGGGATTCCCAGAAGGGGATTCTGATTGGCAAGAACGGCAGCATGCTGAAAGAAATAGGAAAAAGGTCCAGGGAAGAGATGGAGGCTTTATTCGGCTCGCGAATTTTTCTTGATCTCTGGGTAAAGGTCAAGTCCGACTGGCGCAATAATGAAAGGAGCCTCAGAAATTTCGGCTACCTGTCCGAATAAACACACTTTTTAAAAGCTTGTCACATGCATATTCATATGCTATGCTAAACATGGTAAAAATATATTGTCATCTTCGTTAGGTGAGGCTTCTGTACAGACACATGCCACTGCCCGGAAACGTCGAGAGACGGTAACGGGTTAACAGGTATTACCGGCTTAAGGTTTTACTTAATGTGGCTGGGAAGGCTTGGTGTCCCTCAGCTGTATAGTGCCAAAGCTTGTACGAGTGAAGAAGGCGGACTTTAGTATGCCTGGCGGCCTTCTGATTTAAACGGCAGGTTTTTTGTTTTTATTAATGGGAGGTGAGACCATGATTAAGACTTATTTTTACGATTCTTCCGTGGACCGGATTATACACGACGTTGACCTGGGGCAAAAGGACCTGATGGACAATACCGAAAACCTGATGTGGGTCGACCTGTTTAATTTCACCGACGCCGAGGCCAATCAGGTGGCCGGGGTTTTTGGCTTTCACCCCCTTTCAGTGGAGGACTGCCTCCATTACAGCCCCCGGGCCAAGGTGGACAATTATGAGGACTACTATTTTTTCGTGCTTCACGCTTTGCGGTACGAGGAGGAAAGCGACGAGGAAATCTCGCTGGAGCAGTTGAATGTGTATCTCGGCAAAAACTACGTGGTTACCCTGCACCGGCGCACCCTGCCCACCCTGGGCAAGATCGCCAGGGACTGCCTGGCCAACAGCCGGCTGGAGGTCATGCGGAAGGGGCCCGACTTCTTTCTCTATACAATTATGGACGGCATAACCGACATGTACTTTCCGGTGCTGGAACGCATCAATGAAAGGGTGGAGGAACTGGAGGACGACCTGTACGTTCAGCCCACCAGGGAGGTCACCGAGGAATTCCTGAGCCTGAAAAGGACCACCCTGGCCATGCGGAGGGCCATAATCCCCCAAAAGAGGATCTTTGCGTCGGGAAACGGCAATTACGCTTTCCGGGTCAGTGAGGAGAACATTCCCTACTACCTGGACCTGGTTGACCATATTGAGCGCATCATTGACACCATTGACGGTTTCAGGGACCTGGTGGACGGCGCCCTGGCCACCTATGACTCCATCATCAGCGCCAGGACCAACGAAACGATGCGCATTCTGACGGTGATATCCACCATCTTCATGCCGCTCACATTTTTAACCGGCTTTTTCGGCATGAACGTACCCCTGCCGGCCCAGGGCTCAATCGTATCCACCGTGGCCATAACCATCGGGCTGCTGGGAGTGTCGGTCTGGATGTTCCTGGTGTTCAGGCTGAGAAAATGGATTTAGCTGGAATAGTACTGGCTGTGATAAACTTACATATATCCTGTCTTTCCTGAAAATACTAAAAACACGAGCGTATTGCCGTTTCAGGAAAGGAGGTGTATATATGAAAGTTTCCAGACTGCCTGCCGTGGTGCTGATCGGGTCGCTGGTACTGCTGGCTTCCCTGGGTTGCACCCCTCAGAGGAGGCCCGACATGGGTTCCCAGGGTCAGGGGAATCCTCCGGCTCCAACCGCCCCGGCGCCGGCAAGGCCGCTCCCTACCAACCCCGCTGAATCCAACCGGCTGGCCGAGGGACTGGCAGGTGAGGCGCTTAAGGTGCAGGGAGTGGACAAGGCCACGGTGGTGCTTACCGGCAGTACGGCATTGGTCGGTGTAAACCTCAAATCCGGGGCCGACCCCAATACCGTCAAAAAAGAGGTGACCAGGGTAATCCAAAAAGCCGACAACCGGATAAAGAATGTCCTGGTGTCAACGGATCCCGAGCTAAATCAAAGAATAGTCCGCATCAGTAAAGGGGTGGCCGAGGGGAGGCCGATAAGCGGTTTTTCCAGGGAGATAAGTGAGCTGATCAAAAGGCTGTCTCCCACCGCCAGGTAAAGGAACAATCCGGGTAGCAACAAGGCCCGGATTGTTCCTTTTTTAAACCACAGAGGACGCAGAGATCACAGAGAACAGACTGTAGGTACAAACTTCACCCATGAAGGATCTGCTGGATATTTGAAGAATTAAGTCCTTCATGCTATCCAGGTAGCGATGTTAAATGTCCTCTTAAATGTCCGCTTCAGACGCTATTCTGAATTCTGGATTCTGGATTCTGACCACCGAATTATGCCCAGGAGAAAATATGAAAGAATATCTGGTGGACGCCATTATTTTAAAATCCATAAAGGCCGGGGAGGCCGACCGGGTGCTGACCCTTTACACCAGGCAGGTGGGGAAAAAAAGGGTGATCGCCCACGGGGTGGAGAAACCCACCAGCAGGAAGCGCGGGGCTGTGCAGCCCTTCGGCTATTCCAGGCTGCTGCTGCGCCGGGGCAGGGACCTGGATTCGGTCAGCCAGGGAGAGGGGATAGAAATTTTCCCGGGCTTAAGGCAGAGCCTGGAGGGGCTGGCCAGGGCCAGCTACCTGGCGGAACTGGTGGACGCCTTTACATTGGACGGGGACCCCAACCCGCAAATATTTGAGCTTCTGCGGGATACTTTTATGCTGCTGGGAGGCAGGTGCGACTTTGTGGCCGCCAGGGCCTTTGAAATAAAGCTGGTTTCGTTGCTGGGGTACCGGCCCGGGCTGGAAGCCTGTGTCTTATGCGGGGTGCCGGCGGGAAGGGAGAGGGTATATTTCGGGGCCGGCCAGGGCGGGATTGTCTGCGGCCGGTGCCGGTCAGGCTCAGGCGGAACGGTGGAGATAAGCCGTGGGGCGTTGGAGAACCTGAAGGCGTTAATGCGCTGGGAGACCGGCCGGATCCATCAGCTTAGAATAACCCCCGCTGCGGGAAAAGAAATAAAAAATGTAATGAGGCGGTTTATTGAGTATCACCTGGAAAAAACGGTGAAGTCCCTTAAATTTGAAGAACTCCTTGACGGCAATGAATAATTTTATGCCCCGCAGGGTTAAATAATTAAGAGGACGTGTGAAAAGCCGGTTTGGAAAGTCATCTTAGAGGAGGAACCCTGCATGGATGAACTGGAAAAGATTGATCTGATACGGTCTAGAATGGGCGTGGGATACAGGGAAGCCAGGGAAGCGCTGGAGGCTGCCGGGGGGGACGTGGTCCAGGCGCTGATCCGGCTTGAAGAGGGTGAAGACAAATTTTCCGGCAAGATACAAAACGCCGGCCATGAAATTGTGGGCCAGTTAAAGGGGATCCTGCACAGAGGCCGGGAGACCAGGATAAAGGTCAAGCAGGGAGACAAGACGGTATTTGAATTCCCGGCCTCACTGGGCGCCGTTGGGCTGCTGGGGCTTTTGGCCAGCAGCGAGCTGGCTGTTTTGGGAGCCCTCGGCACCATAACCGCCATGGCCAAGAACTACACCCTGGAGTTTGAAAAAACCGATCAAAGGGCGGAGGATGAAGCAAAGGCGGGCCCTACTCAGGGGGAGGCCTAGAGTTTACCTCCGGTCCTCCCCCCGGGGACCAAACTTTTATGGAGTCTGTGGTAAAAGAAGGATCGGAACAACTCAGGGGCTGGATAAACAGCCTCAAGGCCGGTACCGGCCTGTGGCCGCGCAGGGCAAGGAGAAAGAGGACCCGCCGGGCCGGATGGGGAGCCGGCCGGGGCTGACACCGGGGTACCTTGACTTGGATCGGGAATTAATGTTAAATTAGAAAGAAGCCAGCTTATGGCTGATAGCTTATAGCTGACAGCTGAAGTAAATACACGGCCATGAGGGAAAGAGTAGCGCAGCAAGTTTTCAAGAGAGAGCCGGGGAAGCTGAAAACCGGTAAAGCGGGCTGTGTGAAAGGCGCTCCCGAGCCGTATTTTATTGTGTAGAGATGGGCTGCCCCCGGGGTGGCCAATCAGGGTGGAACCGCGGGAAATACCTCCCGTCCCTGGACTTGGGGCGGGGGGTTTTTAATTTGTAGAGGGGTGGAAGGTCAGTAACTGACTGTGATACCGGAAGGGGAGGAATTAAAGTTGAATTTTCAGGAATTGATCCTGGCCTTAAACCAGTTTTGGGCCGGGCAGAACTGTATTATCCAGCAGCCCTATGACGTGGAAAAGGGCGCGGGAACAATGAACCCGGCCACCTTCCTCAGGGCGCTGGGGCCGGAGCCCTGGAGAGTGGCCTATGTGGAGCCGTCCCGCCGGCCCACCGACGGCAGGTACGGGGAAAACCCGAACCGCCTGCAACACTATTACCAGTACCAGGTCATTTTAAAGCCCTCTCCGGACGATGTACTGGAGGTTTACCTGGACAGCCTGAAGGCCATCGGCATAGATCCCGACATGCACGATATACGTTTTGTGGAGGACAACTGGGAGTCCCCGACCCTGGGCGCCTGGGGCCTGGGCTGGGAGGTATGGCTGGATGGGATGGAAATCACCCAGTTTACCTATTTCCAGCAGTGCGGCGGTATAGATTGCCGGCCGGTTTCCGCCGAGATAACCTACGGCCTGGAAAGGCTGGCCATGTTCATCCAGGAGAAGGACAGTGTTTTTGATATCCTGTGGGTGGACGGCATCAGTTACGGGGACGTACACCACCAGGGAGAGGTGGAGCACTCCCACTACAATTTTGAAGAGGCCGACACCGACATGCTGTTTAAAATGTTTGAGATGTTTGAGCAGGAGGCCCTGCGGGTCAATGAAAAGGGCCTGGTGCTGCCGGCGTACGATTACGTCTTGAAGTGCTCTCACACCTTTAACCTGCTGGACGCCAGGGGGGCCATCAGCGTTACCGAGAGAACCGGGTTCATTCACCGGGTGCGCAATCTTGCCCGGGCCTGTGCGGAAGGCTACGTGAAGCAGCGTGAAATGCTGGGGTATCCGCTGCTGAAGGTAAAGGGGGGCTTAAATCCATGAAAGACTTTGTACTGGAAATTGGCACCGAGGAGATGCCGGCCAGGTTTGTGGGGCCCGCCCTGGAGCAGCTGAAGGAGCTGGCCGAGGGCATGTTTAAAGATAAAAGGATTGATTTTGACCGGGTGCAGGCGGTGGGCACGCCCAGGCGCATGGCGGTGTATGCCGCCGGACTGGCGGAAAGCCAGCAGTCCCTGGTCAGGGAGGCCAAGGGGCCGGCCCTGAAGGTAGCCTACAATGCCGCCGGTGAACCTACGCCGGCGGCCCTGGGTTTTGCCAGGAGCCAGGGGGTTGATGTGGCCGACCTGGTGGTAAAATCGGTGGGGCCGGTGGAGTATGTTTTCGCCAGGAAAAGCGAGCAGGGCAGGCCCACCGGGGAGGTGCTGGCCGAAATTTGCCCGGCGCTGATTACCGGCCTTCATTTTCCCAAGCCCATGCGCTGGGGAGACAATGATTTCCGCTTTGCCAGGCCCATCAGGTGGCTGCTGGCCCTCTACGGGGATGAGGTGGTAGGGTTTGAGCTGGCCGGCGTTGAATCCGGCCGGGTAACTTACGGCCACCGCTTTCTGGCCGGCGGTCCCCGCCCGATAAATGACGCCCGGGATTACTTTGCAGAACTTAAAAAGATTTTTGTAATCGTTGATCCCGCCGGGAGAAAGGAAATGATCCGGCGCCAGGTGGCCGATGCGGCCGGGAGTGTCGGCGGCCTGGCGGAGGCCGATGAGGAACTGCTGGAAGAGGTTGCCAACCTGGTGGAATACCCCACCGCCTTTGCCGGAAGCTTCGACCCCGCTTACTTGAGGCTGCCCAAGGAGGCCCTGGTAACGCCCATGCGGGAGCACCAGAGGTATTTTCCGGTGACCGGCGCCGACGGAAGCCTGCTGCCCAGGTTTATAGGGGTCCGCAACGGGACGTCAGAGCACATCGACACGGTAAGGGCGGGCAATGAGAAGGTGCTCCGGGCAAGGCTGGCCGACGCGGCCTTTTTCTGGGATGAGGACCTGAAGGAACCCCTGGCCGGCCGGGTTCCCGCGCTGGAAAAGATTGTCTGGCAGGAGAGCCTGGGCACGGTGCGCTACAAGGCCGGCAGGTTGGCCGAACTGGCCTCTTTTATCGGCGAAAAGCTGGGCGCCGGGGACGACCTGCTGGCCGTGGTAAAGAGGACGGCCATGCTCTGCAAGGCCGACCTGGTTACCGACATGGTTTATGAATTCCCGGAACTGCAGGGGGTAATGGGCCGGGAGTATGCCCTCCGGTCGGGGGAGGACCCGGCCGTGGCCCAGGGAATATTTGAGCATTACCTGCCCCGGTTTGCCGGGGATGTGCTGCCCGCCACGCCGGGGGGCAGGATATTAAGCCTGGCGGATAAATTTGACACCCTGGTGGGCTGCTTCGGGGTGGGCATTCAGCCCACCGGCTCCCAGGACCCCTATGCCCTGCGCCGCCAGGCCCTGGGTATCTGCAGCATTGTTCTGGACGGGGAACTGGTGCTTTCTTTAAGGGAAATTGCCGGCAGGGCCTATGATATTTACAGCCGGAACAATCTGCTGAAAATTGAACGGGAGTCCGTCCTGGGCGACCTGGAGGAATTCTTCAGGCAGCGGATCAGGGGGATCCTTACCGAGCGGGGCTTTGCCTATGATATAGTGGAAGCAGTACTGGCGGCCGGCGCCGATGATATCCTGGGTACCCTGCAGAGGGCTGAAGCCCTGGACCGCTTCCGGGGGGAACCGGCCTTTGACGCCGTGATAACCGCCTTCAACCGGGCCAACAACCTGTCCAGGAAGTTCGGGGAGACCGCCGTCTCGCCGCAGTTGCTGCAGCACCCGGCCGAGAAGGAATTATATGAAGCCCTCACCGGTGTCCGCCGTGATGTCGGTGAATTGCTGGCAGACAGGGATTACAGCGGGGTATTGCGCCGGGCGGCCCTGCTCAGAGAGCCGGTGGACAGCTTTTTTGACGCCGTGATGGTGATGGTGGAGGACCGGAAGATCCGCGACAACCGGCTGGCCCTCCTTAAAAATGTAGCCCTTTTGGTGTCACCCCTGGCTGATTTGAGTAAAATAGTGGTGGCCGGGTAGTGCCAGATATTACCGGCGATATTTTTACGGATATTTCAAAACTCTTGAAGGGATAATCAAAAGGCAATATAATATATAATATTAGGTGGTTTATTAAAAAATAGTATGACACAATGCTCTTTAAGGGGCGATCTGATTGGAGTTTACCAAGCGACAGGAAGCAATTCTGGAGATTGTAAAAAAACAGGGACCGATCACCGGCGAGCAGATTGCCGAGAAACTTTCACTGACCAGGGCCACGTTAAGGCCGGATATGGCCATACTGACCATGTCCGGGGTGCTTGGGGCGCGGCCCCGGGTGGGTTATTTTTACAGCGGCCGGACGCCCGGAAAGGTAATGGCGGAAAAGCTGCACAAAGTGAAAGTGGGCAACATCAAATCGGTCCCCGTGGTAGTGAATGAGAAGTGCTCGGTTTACGACGCGGTGGTAACCATGTTCACCGAGGATGTGGGTACCCTTTTCGTGGTCGGTGAGGGCGGCTTCCTGGAAGGAGTGATATCCCGCAAGGACCTGCTCAAGATCACCCTGGGCGGGCATGATATCCACAGGCTTCCGGTAGGGGTGATTATGACCAGGATGCCCAATATAATCTATATAGACCAGGAGGAATCGGTCTGGTCGGCCGCCAAAAAGCTCCTGGACCACGAGATTGACGCCATGCCGGTGGTTCGCTTCAGGGAGAGCCAGGACGGGCGCAAAGGGCTGGAGGTTATCGGCCGTTTAAGCAAGACCAACATCACCAGGTTCTTTGTGGAGATGGGTGAGGAATAAAATAGTCGTCGGTCGTCAGTCGTAGGACGTCGGAATATAAGTATAACCAGGGGTTAAAACCAGTAAAAAAGACTGACGGCTGACGGCTGACGACTTACGACTGAATAAAGGGGGAGGTTCCCATAGGCGCAGAAAAAAAATCCGATCCTGTTGTGTACATAATATCCGATTCCATTGGCGAAACCGCAGAGCTGGTGGCCAGGGCCGCGGCCAGCCAGTTCAACAGCGGCAACGTGGACGTAAGAAGGGTGCCCTACGTCAACGATATAGATGAGATCCCGGAAATTGTGGCCGAGGCCAGTGCGTTCAACTGCGTTATAGCCTATACCCTGGTGCTGCCTGAGTTGAGGGAAGCGCTGGCCAAAGAGGCGGCCAGGTACGATATAATCACGGTGGACATCATGACTCCCATGCTGGACGCCCTGACCAGGATTGAAGGCAGGCCTCCCAAGCTGGAGCCCGGGCTGGTCCGGAAAATGGACGAGGAATACTTCCGCAAGGTGGAGGCCATTGAATTTGCCGTCAAGTACGATGACGGGAAGGACCCGCGGGGAATCGGCAAGGCCGACCTGGTAATCATCGGTGTCAGCCGCACTTCAAAGACACCGCTGTGCATGTACCTTGCCCACAAAAGGTTAAAGGTGGCCAATGTGCCGCTGGTGCCCGAGGTGGCGCCCCCCGAGGAAATTTTCAAGCTTCCGCCGCACAGGCTGATCGGCCTGACCATACGGCCGAACCAGCTGAACGAAATCAGAAGGGAACGGCTGAAAACCCTGGGACTGACCTCCCATGCCGATTATGCCAGCATGGACAGGATTTTAAAGGAGTTGGAATATGCCGAGGAAATAATGAAAAGGGCCGGCTGCTCGGTGATTGATGTTACCAACAAGGCCGTCGAGGAAACTGCCAGCAGGGTTTTGGAAATATACTACAGGGGGGAAAGACATGTCAAGTAAGAAGTATGTCTACCGGTTCGAGGAGGGCAGGGCGGAGATGAAGGACCTGCTGGGTGGCAAGGGCGCCAACCTGGCCGAAATGACCAACATAGGCATACCTGTCCCGCCGGGATTCTGCATTACCACCGAGGCCTGCAAGGAATTTTACATAGAAGGTAAAAAGTTTCCACCCGGTATGGAAGACCAGGTCCGCAGGGAACTGAAAGCCCTTGAAGAAAAGACCGGCAAAAAGTTCGGCAACCCGGAAAATCCGCTGCTGGTAAGCATCAGGTCCGGCGCCCCCGTATCCATGCCGGGCATGATGGACACCGTCCTCAACCTGGGCCTCAATGACCGGACCGTTGAAGGGCTGGCCGGGGCCACCGGCAACCGCCGGTTTGCCTATGACTGTTACCGGCGGCTGTTAAACATGTTCGGGGACGTGGTGCTTAACATAGAGCACCAGAAGTTCGAGCGCCTGCTGGAAATGCAGAAGGACAAAAAGGGGGTTACATACGATAATCAGCTGGAAGCGGTGGACTGGGAAGAAGTTGCCCATGAATATAAAAGGTTGATTGAGCGGGAAACCAAAAAGCCTTTTCCCCAGGACCCCATGGAACAGATGTTTTTGGCCATATACGCGGTGTTCAATTCCTGGAATAATGACCGGGCCAAAATATACAGGAAAATCAACAAAATATCCGACGACCTGGGGACCGCCGTGAACGTCCAGCTGATGGTCTTCGGCAACATGGGCAATGACTGCGGCACCGGGGTGGCCTTCACCCGCGATCCTTCCACCGGCGCCAACCAGTTGTATGGTGAATATTTAATTAACGCCCAGGGCGAGGATGTGGTGGCCGGCATCAGGACCCCCCAGCCCATTTCCGCCCTGGAGCAGGAAATGCCCGATGTCTACCGCCAGTTTGTAAGCACCTGCCAGCTGTTGGAAAAGCACTACCGGAACATGCAGGATATAGAATTCACCATTGAGCGCAACAAGCTTTACATGCTGCAGACCAGAAACGGCAAGCGCACGGCCCAGGCCGCCATCAAAATCGCGGTGGATATGGCCAGGCAGGGCCTGATCACCAGGGAAGAGGCCATTGCCCGGGTTGACCCCGCCCAGCTCAACCAGTTGCTGCACCGGCGAATTGACCATTCAGCCAAACTGGATGTGATCGCCGTTGGCCTGCCGGCCTCGCCGGGGGCGGCCTCCGGCAGGGTGTGCTTTGATGCCGATGAGGCCGAAAAGGCGAGCCAGGAAGGTGAAAAGGTGATCCTGGTGCGCACCGAAACCACCCCGGACGACATCCACGGCATTGTTGCCGCCCAGGGCATCCTCACCTCCCGGGGCGGGATGACCAGCCACGCCGCGGTGGTGGCCAGGGGGATGGGCAAGCCCTGCGTGTGCGGCTGTGAGGCGCTGCGCATCGATTACGATAATGAGCAGTTTACCGCAGGCAGCCAGGTGTTCAGGAAGGGAGACCTGGTTTCCATAGACGGTTCCACCGGCCAGGTGATCCGCGGCCTGGTGCCCATGGTGGACCCTGAACTGTCAGAGGAATTCAGTGAACTCCTGCGGTGGGCCGATGAGTTCCGCACCCTGGGGGTGAGGGCCAACGCCGATACCCCCGGGGACGCGGCCAAGGCCAGGGAATTTGGCGCCGAGGGCATCGGCCTGACCAGGACCGAGCACATGTTTATGGCCCAGGACCGCCTGCCCATAGTCCAGCAGATGATCCTTTCCGCCACGCCGCAGGAGCGGGCGGCCGCCCTTGAAAAACTGCTGCCCATGCAGCGGGGCGATTTTTACGGCATTCTCAAGGCCATGGAGGGGCTGCCTGTCACCATCAGGCTCCTGGACCCGCCCCTGCACGAATTTTTGCCCGATGCCGAGGAGCTGGCGGTTGAAATAACCCGCCTGCGGCTTACGGGGGGCGCCGCCGGGGAACTGGCCGAGAAGGAGGAACTGCTGCGCAAGGTGAGGTCCCTGTCGGAATTCAACCCGATGCTGGGCCACCGGGGCTGCCGGCTGGGCATTACCTTCCCCGAAGTCTATAACATGCAGGCCAGGGCTATTTTTGAAGCCGCCGCCATGCTGGTCAAAGAAGGGTGCAAGGTTATTCCCGAGGTTGAAATACCCCTGGTGATAGAAGTTAACGAACTGGCGTACCTGAGGGAAATGGTGGTCGAGGTGGCCCGGGAGGTTATGAGTGAGGCCGGAATTGAATTTGAGTACACCGTGGGGACCATGATCGAGGTGCCCAGGGCCGCCCTGCTGGCCGATGAAATCGCCGGGGAAGCTGAATTTTTCTCCTTCGGCACCAACGACCTGACCCAGACCACCCTGGGCTTTTCCAGGGACGACGCCGAAGGGAAATTCATGGCGGACTACCTGGGCAAAAAAATACTGGAGGATAACCCCTTTATGGTCCTTGACCGCAAGGGGGTGGGCAAACTGATGAAAATGGCCGTTGAGCTGGGCAGGAAAACAAAGCCCGACCTGCTGATCGGGATTTGCGGCGAGCACGGCGGAGATCCCTTGTCAATCGAGTTTTGCCACCAGCTGGGCCTGAATTATGTCAGCTGCTCCCCCTTCCGGGTGCCTATAGCCAGGCTGGCGGCGGCCCAGGCGAGGATAAGGAATAAATAAAATTGGCTAACGGCTATAAAAACCCCTGACGGGGTTTTTTTGTGTCCAAAACGATTTTTTAACTTTCCAGGTATTATTTAACAGGAGATCGGAAAAAGAAGTCGAAATTATGCTTTGACACTGCAAAGGGGAATTTATCATGAAGGATTTTGCAGCAGTTCTTTCGGGGCCGGAAGCGGCGGAATTAATACTTGAAGCCATCCCTAACCCGGTTATTATGATAAATAATGACAGTACTATCTCATATATAAACAAGGCAATGGAGAACTTTTTACGTGTGGACCGTTGCAAATTACTGGGTAAACCCCTGGTTGAGGCCCTTTATAAGGGTCAGGCCTTTAACCGGCAGGGTGGATACCGCACCCCGGTGTTGGAGACCCTTATTACAGGCCGGGAGTTTTCCAGCCATCCGGTGGAAATAAAGACCGTGTTCAGTGTAGCGCCCAGGTCTCTGCTTGTATCCACATTTCTGATCAAGGACGGTGAAGGAAAAATCAAAGGGGCCTGTGCGTTGTTCTCCGATAATGCCGATAACGGTAAAATTGTGCCGCCGTTCGTTCCTCCCTCCAAACGCTTTGAAACCATTTACGCCTTCGCCGAGGCCATCGGCGCCAGGGACGGCTATACCATGGGCCATTCCGAGAAGGTGGCCGAGTACGCCAGGCTGATTGCTGAAAAAATGGGACTGGATGAGAAGATGGTTGATCTGGCCTACCTGTGCGGCATAGTGCATGATGTGGGTAAAATCGGCATCCCGGAAGATGTTCTGAATAAAAAGGGCCCTTTGACCGGTAAAGAGTACAAGCTGATCATGGGCCATTCGCAGATGGGGGCAAGCATTCTTTCCCATATCAGCTGGCTGGAGGATATAGTGCCGGTCGTTGAGGCCCACCACGAGCGATACAACGGCGGCGGATACCCCATGGGGATGAAAGGTGAACAAATCCCCGTCCTGAGCCGTATACTGGCGGTGGCCGACGCCTTTGACGCCATGACTTCCGACCGCAGCTACCGGAAGGCTTATCCCCCGGAAAAAGCCGTTGACGAGCTTAAAAAAAATGCCGGAACCCAGTTTGATCCGGAAATAGTGGACATATTCATCGACCTGCTTAAGGAGTATTCATAGAAACGGTGATGCCGTATTGGCCAAAAAATTGCGCCTGTTCTGGGCGGTGAATCTGCCCGCAGAATTAAAAATAAAACTTGTGCACGTACAGGAACGGCTTAAAACAGCCGGGGCCGACGCCAAGTGGGTGGAACATGAAAACCTGCATGTGACGGTTAAATTCCTGGGTGAAACAGATGTGGACCTGGTGGCGAAGATTGTCGAGACGGCGTCGGACAGCCTGAAGAACTGCCAGTCTTTCAGGGTGGACGTGGACGGCCTGGGTTTTTTCCCCGGCTCCGCCAGTCCCAGGGTGGTATGGGCCGGACTGAAGGGGGAAGTAAGCCGTTTAAAAGAAATAGCCCGGGTGGTTGAGGATGCCATGGCTGTTCACGGCTTTCCCCGTGAGGGCCGCAAGTTTTCCCCTCACCTTACCCTGGCCAGGATCAAATCCTCCGGGAACGCGGGGGAACTGGTTGAAATTATCGGTGCGGAGGACGCGAAAATTAAAAATCTGGGAAGTTTCCGGGTTTCTTCGGTGGATCTGATGCAGAGCGACCTGACCCCCCGCGGGCCGGTATACACCCGGCTGGCCGCCGTCAAATTCAGGAATTAGGCTGACCGGACAGTCCGGGCATAAAAGTATATTATCCGCATATGATACAGTGGAATTTGTAATTTGGAAGAGGTTTTACCATGCTTTTTATCGCGCTGAACGGCAGCCCCAACAAGGATGGAAATACCGCCGCCATGCTCAGGGTGGCATCCAACGTGCTTGAATCACTGGGCTCTGAAACGGTATCTGTCCAGGTATCCGAGGTGATGTCCCACGTTAAGCAACCCTTTTGCCTGGCCTGTTCGAATCCCTGCAGCGGCCGCTGCTATGCCGGCACCGTACTGGAGGAAACATATAACCTGCTGGCCAGGGCCGACGGCATTATCATGGGAAGCCCGGTTTATTTCTGTACCGTTTCGGGACAGATGAAGGCCTTTTGGGACAAAACCAGGAAACTGCGCAGTGATAAGGCGCTTTTAAATACCGTGGGGGGAGCCCTGGCGGTGGGCTCAGCCCGTTTCGGCGGCCAGGAAACCACCCTGCGGGCCCTTCATGACATCATGCTTTGCCACGGTATGACGGTGGTGGGTGACGGCTATCATGAAGAGGACTGCGGGCACCAGGGCGCGTGCGCCCGGAAACCGTCTGCCGAAGATGCCGGGGCCCTTAAAAGGACGGCCATACTGGCCAGGAGGGTATACGAGGTGGCCCGGGCCACCCGTGAAATAAGGGTTGGCCGGATGTGAAACGGGTTAGTCCAGTTGCCTTTTTCCCCGGTGCCAGGTGGGCCGGGGATGACTTTTTAAGAGAGAGGTTTGGCTAAAAATGAACTTGCGGTTGGCCTATGAAGAAATGGAAAGGAAATTTCTGTCGCCGCTGGCCTGTTTTAGCGATTCCTCCCGGGGCCGGGTATACCCTGAAGAGCCGTGCAGCGTCCGCACAACTTTTCAGCGGGACCGGGACAGGATCATCCACTCCAAGAGTTTTCGCCGCCTGAAGTACAAAACCCAGGTCTTTATCATCCCCGAGGGGGACCATTTCAGAACCAGGCTCACCCACACCCTGGAGGTGGCCCAGATTTCCAGGACGGTGGCCAGGGCGCTGCGCTTAAACGAAGACCTGACCGAGGCCATTGCCCTGGGCCACGACCTGGGGCACACACCCTTCGGGCACACCGGGGAAGAGGCCCTCAATGAGGTGTTCCCTCCCGGATTCAAGCATAATGAGCAGAGCCTGCGGATTGTTGATGAACTGGAGGGCTGGCGGGGTTTAAACCTCTCCTGGGAAGTGCGGGACGGCATACTGAATCATACCGGGGGTGTAAAACCCACTACCCTGGAAGGGCAGATAGTAAAGATATGCGACCGGATTGCCTACATCAACCATGATATTGATGACGCCCTGCGGGGCGGCATTCTGAAGGAGGCGGACCTGCCCCGCCAATGCCTTGAAATCCTTGGCTTCACGCACAGGGAGAGAATCAACAACATGGTTGTCGACCTGATCAATGCCAGTCAGGACAGGCCTGTTGTTGCCCTGAGCGGCCCGGTGCAGAAGGCCACCGATGAGCTGCGCGGCTTTATGTTTAAAAAGGTTTATATAGGCTCGGAGGCCAAAAGAGAAGAATTAAAGGCCAGGCACGTGGTTAAATTCCTCTACCAGTACATGGTGGAAAACCCCCGGGCCATGCCCCCGGAATACCTTAACAGGGTGGATGCGTCGGGGCCGGAGCGGGTGGCCTGCGATTACATAGCCGGCATGACCGACCGCTATGCCATTAATCAGTTTGCCAAACTGTTTGTTCCCAGGGCCTTTACCATCGATTTATAACGATCTGTTATAAATATTCCAGCAGGATAATTAATACTGGGAGCGAATAAACGTGATATATATAATTTGGATAGAATAATAAATTAAGAAGGAAAAATTCATTAATTGTAGAAATTTTTATAATCGGATCGCCACTGTATTGACGGTGAGGCCCAATTGGCATTAATACCTCCGGACATTATCGAGGATGTCCGCATACAAACGGATATAGTCAGCCTGGTCAGCGAGTACGTCAAACTGGAAAAGAAGGGCAGGAACTACACCGGAGTTTGCCCTTTTCACCAGGAGCGGGACCCTTCATTTACGGTCAGCCCGGAAAAGCAGATATTTCACTGTTTCGGCTGCCAGGCCGGGGGAAATGCCATCAAGTTCCTGATGCTGATAGAAAACCTTACCTTTGTGGAATCGGTGCGGAGGCTTGCTAACCGGGCCGGTATTTATTTTCCGGACCCCGAAAAGCCCCGGGACCACAAAAGGGCGGCCAGGGAAGAAAGGGCCTGGAAGGCCAACGCCCAGGCCATGGAGTTCTACCACCATTACCTGTTGAACAGCCCGGGAGCGGCCCCGGCCAGGGAATACCTGGACAGGAGGGGGCTTTCCGCAGAGATAATCAAGAAGTTTAAAATCGGGTACTCCCCCGCGGCCTGGGACGCGCTGATATCGCACATGGCCGGCCTGGGGTACCGGCCGGGGGAACTGGTGGATTTCGGGCTGGCGGTGGGAGATAAGGGCAGGACCTTCGACCGGTTCCGGAACCGCATAATGTTTCCGGTTACCAGCGCCCAGGGCAGGGTGGTGGCCTTCGGAGGACGGGTGCTGGGGCAGGAAAAAAACCAGCCCAAGTACCTGAACACCCCGGAAACCCAGTTTTTTAACAAGAGCAAGGTTTTATTCGGCCTCGACCTGGCCAGGCAGGCCATCAGGCAGGCCGGTTACGCGGTGATTATGGAAGGATACATGGATGTGGTCACCGCGCACCAGTTTGACATATGCAACGCGCTGGCCTCCATGGGCACCAGCCTGACCCCGGACCAGGGCAAGATTTTAATGAGGTATACCCGTGATATTTATATGGCCTATGATACCGACAGCGCCGGCATAAAGGCGGCCGCCCGGGGGTTGGACATACTGCAGCAGCTGGGGTGCCGGCTGAAGGTAATAAGCATGCCCGAGGGCGCCGATCCCGACGACTTCATCAGGGAAAACGGCGGGGAGGGGTGGCGGAGGATCATTGCCGGGGCCGAAACCCTGCTGGAGTTCAAGCTGAGGCTTGCCCAGAGGGGTAAAGCGGACGCAGCGGATATCCTCGCCGGGGTGCTGCCCAACCTGGCTGAAATAAAAAGTGACATAGAGCTGGAGGAAGGCGTAAAACTGGTGGCTTCCAGGCTGAATCTGAGCTGGGAGTCCGTAAAGGGTGAAATTAGGAGATTTAAGGCAGACCAGCGAAAAATTCGGGTAAAACCGGATAAAATTGCTAAAAATAAGCATAATATAATAAAAAGCGATAAAACCGGAAACGCGGTTTCCGCGGCTGAAACAGGCCTGCTCAGGGCCCTGGTGGAAAACCCTGAAAAGCTTAATTATTTCCGCTCTGTCCTGGGGGATGATTTTCTTCAGGAGCCGCTGCACAGGGATTTATACCGGGCTATGGCGGGACAGATAGATCAGGGAAAGTTTGACCCGGTGGGCCTGCTCGATGAACTGGAGGACCAGGCCGCGGCCCTGTTGAGCAGAATAGTCATGGAGGCCGCGGATGGATCAAATATCTCCGCAGGTCATGACACAGAAAAAGTTGTTGATGATTATATTAATGTAATTAAAAGAAGCCTGCAGGCAAAAAAAAGAATGATCCTTATGCAGGAGCTTGCCCAGGCTGAAAAGAATAAAGATATCGAACTTGTTAAAAACATTTTAAAGAAGCTGCAGGAAATAAGATAAACCTGACTAACAACGCGCGGCCCGGGAAAGGGGGCAAAAAAAATGAGCGAACAGTTGAAGGCCGAAGGCGTCAAGGACCTCATAGAAAAAGGCAAAAAAAGCGGTGTTTTGACTTACACTGAAATAATGGATACCTTTCAGGGAACAGATCTGACGCCGGAGCAGATTGATGAGATATACGAGAAATTAAACGGGATGGGTATCGAGGTTGTCCCTGAAGTCAGTGACATTGAACCCCTTGATGGGCCGGCCCTGGATGCGCAATCCGAGGAAGTAGACGTTGACCTTACTATTCCCGAGGGCGTGGGCATAGATGATCCGGTACGCATGTACCTCAAGGAAATTGGCCGTGTTCCACTGCTTTCCCCGGAGGAAGAGGTGGCGCTGGCCAAGCGTATGGAGCAGGGTGACGAGGAGGCCAAGCGGAAACTGGCCGAAGCCAACCTGCGGCTGGTGGTCAGCATAGCCAAGCGCTATGTCGGCAGGGGCATGCTGTTCCTGGACTTGATCCAGGAAGGGAACCTCGGACTGATCAAGGCAGTGGAAAAGTTTGATTACCGCAAGGGTTATAAATTCAGCACTTACGCCACCTGGTGGATACGCCAGGCCATAACCAGGGCCATTGCGGACCAGGCCAGGACCATCCGTATACCGGTGCACATGGTGGAAACCATCAACAAGCTGATCAGGGTTTCCCGCCAGCTTTTGCAGGAATACGGCCGGGAGCCGACCCCGGAAGAAATAGCCAGGGAAATGAGCATAACCGAGGAAAAGGTCCGGGAAATAATGAAAATCGCCCAGGAGCCGGTTTCCCTGGAAACTCCCATCGGCGAGGAGGAAGACTCCCACCTGGGTGACTTTATCGAGGACCACGACGCCCGGGCGCCGGCCGAGGAAGCGTCATTCACCCTGTTGCGGGAGCAGCTGGACGAGGTATTAAAGACCTTGACGGACCGCGAACAGAAGGTGTTGCGCCTGCGGTTCGGACTGGATGACGGCAGGGCCCGCACCCTGGAGGAGGTCGGGCAGAAGTTCGGGGTGACCAGGGAGCGCATACGGCAGATAGAGGCCAAGACCCTGCGCAAACTGAGGCATCCCAGCCGCAGCAAAAAACTCAAGGATTACCTGGATTAGAAACACTGCCCCGGCACAAATTGCCTGTCAAGGCAGTGTATATTTTTAGTAGGTGTCTGGAGGGGTAATAAAGAAATGAGACCTCTAGAGGTTACTTCATAAGAAGTAGCCGACTCCCAGGCAAGGAGTGAGGTCTCGTGGTAAAAATTCGGCAATTG
>JBMOPD010000064.1:0-38332 GCA_049323615.1 Bacillota bacterium
GGTATGAGGAGCAATTCCGCTTGAGCCGCCAGAAACAGTATGGCGCTTCCAGCGAGAAGACTAATCCGGAGCAACTTAGCCTTTTTAATGAGGCTGAAGATATCGCCAACCCCAAATTGGAAGAGGCGACCCTGGAAACCATCACCTAAATCAGACAGGAACTAAAGGTTATCCCTGCTCAGGTGGTGGTTGTCAAACATGTACAATACATATACGCCTGCCGCCAGTGTGAGCGGGAAAACGTGACAACGCCGATTATTAAGGCTGAAATGCCCAATCCAATATTGCCCGGCAGCCTGGCCTCCCCTTCCATGCTGGCTTACATAATGGACCAGAAGTACACCAACAGCCTGCCATTATATCGTCAGGAACAGCAGTTCTCCCGTCTGGGCTTTGACCTGTCCCGCCAGACAATGGCTAATTGGCTGCTGGCAACTGCGGACCCGTGGCTGAAGATAATTTACAACCGGATGCACGAGCATTTAGTCAGGCGGGATATACTGCACGCCGATGAGACAACACTGCAGGTGCTGAAAGAACCGGGGCGCTCTGCCGAATCCAAATCCTACATGTGGTTATACCGGACCGGGAGAGACGGCCCGGCTATTGTCCTTTACGATTATCAGACAACCAGAGCCAGCAAGCATCCGGACAATTTCCTGTCCGGCTTTAAGGGCTATCTGCAAACCGATGGTTACAGCGGCTATGGCAGATTAACCGGCATTACACTGGTTGGGTGCTGGGCGCATGCGCGAAGGAAATTCACGGAAGCAATCAAGGTTTTGCCGGAAGCGCAGAAAGACAAGCCTGTGGCAGCCAAGGAGGGACTGGATTACTGTAATCGCTTATTTGCCATTGAACGGCAGCTAAAAGATCTTTCTGACCAGGAAAGATATGAAAAACGGTTGGAACTCATGCAGCTGTTGCTTGACGATTTCCATGTCTGGCTGAAGAGACAGCGGCAATTGACCATACCCAAGAGTGCTTTGGGACAGGCCATTACTTACTGTTTAAACCAGTGGGATGAACTGAAAAGCTTTCTGCTTGATGGCCGGTTGGAGATAGATAATAACCGTGCTGAACGCTCAATTAAACCCTTCGTGATCGGCAGGAAGAACTTCCTTTTCTCCAACACCCCCAGGGGTGCCAGAGCCAGTGCCATAATCTACAGCATTATCGAAACCGCCAAGGAGAATAACCTAAAACCTTTTGATTATCTGCAATATCTGTTTGAGCATTTGCCCAATGTAGATACAAAAGAATCTGCCGTTGTTGACAGTTTGTTGCCCTGGTCAGATGTTTTGCCTGATTGCTGCAGGATGTCTAAGAGTGATAATATCAACAATAATTCCTGATTTGTAGGTGTTCAGGTTTTGACGCTTACATGTCGGCTGCCAAAGGATTTGTAGATTCCCGTTAATTGTGTGCTGTTATAATATCAATTAGCTTTCCAAGATCCTCTGCAGTTAAACCTTCTTCGGCAAACTCCCGAACTATCTGTAGCAAAGGCACGTTTCGCTTCTCCGCCAAGAATAAAATATCAGTCTCCGTCAACCAGGCCGACAACTGGTAATCGTCCCTTAAATAACCTGACGACAATTCCGGAACAAAGCCTCAAAGGAAAAACCAATTAATTGTAGAATCGTCTCTAAAATGGTATTTGTAGGGAGCGGTGCTAATGAGGAGATCTTTATTAATCATTCTTTTTTTAATCTTATTCAACCTGGGTATCATATACCCGGTGTGGGCAGAAGAATCCAAGTTTACAATTGGACAAACGACATATAAAATGAATGGCTATACATATACAATGGACATAGCCCCATATATCAAGGATGGCCGTACCTACCTGCCGCTTAGGTATGTTGCTCAGGCCCTCGGTGTAGCGGACGCCAACATCCTGTGGGACGGCGCAGCTAAGAGGGCCACCCTGATCAAGGGCAACACCATCGTCCAGCTGACCGTCGGAAGCAACATCATGATGGTGAACGGAATGCCTATTGCAATGGATGTTGAACCCGAAATTACTATAGACAGGACGATGCTCCCTATACGCTATGTCGCAGAAGTCTTTGGTGCGTCTGTCGTTTGGGATGATAGCACTCAAGAGGCAGTAATTAGCAATTATGCCCTCCCGGGACAACAGACCTATATAGATTTCTTATCGGAACCGGACCCCCTTATCGACACATTTCCAGTTATCTATACTTGGAATTATGGCAACTATTCATTTAAGTGGGGACCATTCCACGTACCAATAGAAACTTTAAACCTATACAGGAAAAAGGAACACCCATTGTTAACACCCCAATACAATGAAATCTATAATCAAATTAACACTTATTTAGATGACCCGGATGGAGAAAAAATTTTATCCAACATAATAGAGGGCCTTAAAAAAAGCGCCGAAGAACACGGTTTTGATAAATACCAGACTGTGGAATTTGTTGTTTCCTTTGTCCAAGGGCTACCTTATGTGAGTGACTCCGATTCAACTTTACATGATGAATATCCTAAATATCCCGTCGAAACATTGCTAGAACGAGGGGGAGACTGTGAAGATTCGGCTATTCTAACAGCCGTTCTACTAAGAAAACTCGGCTTCGGCTCTGCCTTGCTCTTTTTACCAGAAGAACACCATGTTGCAGCTGGTATTCTTGCTTCAAAAGATGCCTATGGAACCTATTACCGGTATGAGGGTAAAAGATATCTCTATATAGAAACAACAAACTCTGGGTGGCGTATAGGTCAGTTGCCAATGAGTATTAAAAAAGCCAATGCTTATGTTATACCTTTGCCATAAGTGAATAATACGGGGTCACCAGCCCAGGTCCGGACTCCCCACCCGCAGCCATCGCCGGCCAGGCGAAATTCCACGGACTGGTTGCACAGTTTTAACATAATGAAAAGGCCCCACCGGATAGCAGGGCAATAATTAATCATTTTTTGTTTTATACAGGGGATTCTTCTTCTCTCTGGCCACCGCCTGGCGTGCTCCTTCAAGTTTTTTTCTTTCCGGTTGTATGATTAAACGGGCCAGGGTTTTCCTTTAAAAAGAAAATAACCCCGGCCAGGTAATCACCTTAACCGGGGCTTTATAATGTTCTAAAGGGCACCCTTGTTGTCCTCCAACCACTCCAAAAAACTGTCCCGGGGAATCCTTATCCGCCTCGGACTCAGTTTTTTGTGTGGAATCCCCATGGCGTCTATTTCTTCGTAAAGCCTGCGCCGGGGTATCCGCAGTATTTGCCCCACTTCCTGCATTGTCAGCATGGGCGGTAGATTGTCCCTTAAATCGGCAATGTTTATGTTCTTGAAGTTTTTCTTGGATAATTCCTTTATCTTTTCTGTTTTCTCATGTTCTTCAAGTAAGGCATTTAAATCCTTTCCCAGTTGAATAAGCGTATTTGCAAAAACCTTAAGTAATTCCCTGGTATTATTGTCTACGGCTGCCACCCCACAATAATTAACCTGGCATTATTAATGACCAAGACATTTTACCGCACACTTTTTCAAAGTTTAAGGCTTAACGCTGGTAACATATACCTGTCTCCCGTCCTTAATTTGTAATATAACTGCAGACTTGATCGGGTTGCCGTCCTTATCAAAAGTTAATTTACCACCGGTAACCGTCTCAAACTCCTTTGTATTTTGCATGGCGTTTTTAATTGCCACGGATCATTGCTGTTGGCGGTCTTAACGGCGTTTAACAGTAGGCTGGCGGCATCATAGGCTAAAGCCGCCAGTGCGTCCGGAGCCTTGCCGTACTTAGGGTTCCTGTGGGAGATAATGCGCTCTGCAGGTCCTGTGCTATTAAAGAGTATGGCCTTAAAGCTGGTGATGCCGGCAATGTTGATCGCTTGTGGATATGCTTTGATGTCACCGGATCTGATAAGGCTGGTGGTGCCTGAATTAAACCGGGCAGCCGCCCTTGACGTGGAGCCTCGCCGCCCATGTTTCGGGGGCCAGGGTGGAGTCCACCGCTGCGCTTTGTGGCCCCCACCCGGCAGGAGGTAGGTTAACATGGGCGGATTCTCCACGTAAAGGGTCTCCGCTTCGCTCCGATGAACGGCTGCCCTGGTGTTTGTTCATAACATCCGGCCTATGCTTATGCTGAGGGTGTGAGACAGTTTTTCGGTGCTAACAGGAGGTGATAATCAGCAGTTAATTTATTACATATTTTCCATGTCAGAAAGTACCATTCGCCCTTAAGGGGTGGTCCCCTTTTTGATTGACAAAAGCATTCGCGCGAGAAACACAAAAAACGTGAGAGAAAAGGAGGCGAATAAAATGGATCGTGAGAAAGAAAACACATACCGCGGGATAATCGCCGCGCTCGTTGTGTTTTTGATTATACTTGCGTACAGTTACAACAGAAACACCTCCCTGCAAGGCACCCGCGAAAGGCTACGCAGCCTTGTTGACATCTCCTCCTATAGTCTCCCGGAAATAGATCGCAACGTCGATTTGGTCTTTAGAGACGTGTTGGAAAATAGCGGCTATTAACACATCATCCCCCTGTGGAAAAGGCCGGAGGATAAGGGCTACGAGTATGAATGGGAACGTGTTGCCGAACTGCTGCGGGAGCGAGGCTATCTCGTCTTTCGCGACCGTATAGACGCCGAAATAGAGCTGGGTTTGCGCCCCAGCACGCTTGTAAACCCGGCGCTACGCGCACTCCGAGAAGCCGAGCGGATGAAGGAGTTTCGCGAGGATTTAGAAAGGGCCAGGGAATTGATGAAAAAACAGGAATCTAACAGTCTTTGAAAGACCACTTCCATCAAAAATTAACTGTTCTGGACTGATAGCAAGTAGGATATGCCATACGATAAAAGGCCGGTTCGCCGGGTTGACATAAGAACATGCCAATGCCTGTGGTTGTTTCGGGGACGGTGACACATGGCAGACGTACATTAATGACCGAAGTGTACGAAGCCTGCATAAAAGAAGGGGTGACCGATGACACATGAGAAACTGTTTAATCAGGCTTTAGAGGCTGTATGCAAGGTCCGGTTTCATTACATAGACGGCGAAGGTGAGGAAACTGACCGGACAATTAGGCCGATAGTAACGTTCCGGTACAAGAGGCTTGAAGGTATAACAGCCACTTATGTCCTCGGGTTTTGTGAGCTGGATTCTGACTACCGAACGTTCCGCTTTGACCGGATGAGTAAAGTAACCATCGTAAATGAAACATATCCAGTCGTGTTCTTTGATATTGAATCGCATCTTGGCAGGCGAGAAGACGATTTTAGCGGTTTTATCTTCAGCAAAATTAAGATAATTAAATACGTGAAAGGAATGCCTCAATATAAAGCGCCCCCAACTGTGGGAAAGAGCACCCCTTACGGTGAACCAGGGCCGAAGCCTATCAAGCGGTTGAAGCCGCTACCACGCGATTCTGAATACCCCAAACTGTGGGAATCCTCAAAGCTACATAATCCTACGGGTAAGCCTTGCAAATGCAGATCGCCGCTTGAGGAAGAGATACTTTCTGCGCTTGATGATGACGATAAAGTCTATGGATACGAAATAGAGCCTTTCAGGATTCAATACTGGGCTGGTAGTAAAAGACGGTTTTACATTCCCGACCTGCTTGTTAGGTACGCGGACGGCAGGAAAATAATTGTTGAAATAAAGTCAGAGTGGGATGTTGCAGAACCTATAAACCAGGCCAAATTTAAAGCAATAGAACAATATGCAAATGAAAATGGGTACGGTTTTGAGGTTTGGACTGGTTGGCCAACCACCCCTGTGGCCTGGAAAGAGGCTGCCGCCAGCGGTGAAAGGCCGAGGGCCTCTACCTTATTTGAGCAAACGGGAGCCGCGCCGTCCAAGCAAAACAATTATGGCTGTTTAGTGCTTATCGTGGTGGCAGTCCTTTTGTATCTGTTAGTATATCGAAACTAGCTGCACATTAAGCAGCACCTTCTATAGGCGGCGAAAAACATTATCCTGTAAGAGGGGTCATAGCCTTTTTTCTTCTTACCACAAGGACACGCTGAAACCTTGGAAAGACACGACATGATAGCCTAAAACCAGTTGAGAAAAAATTGAGAAAATCGCCCGCAAAATGGTTTTGGACACCCATTTTCTGCCAGGTAAAAATCCCGATAATACTGGACTTTATGTTGCATGAGGGACTTCGTGAGGACTGTCGTATCAACTCCAAAACCGTAGGCTGCGGGTTCGAGTCCTGTCTCCCCTGCCAGAGAAAGTCAAGTCCCGGGAGGGTTCCGGGACTTTTCTGTTTCCATTAGAAGGACGACAGAAGGCGGTCTTCTATTATTTTTCTAAATATGCATTTTAAAAGTAGTATTTTCTGGTTATAAAGAGTCTGGATGCTTAATCACTTTCCCTGGAAGCCATTTAACCTCATGTCGTGGGAAACCACGTACAACGGCAATATCTACAGGTCCTCCACAATTCGGTGTTCCGGGAAGAAATCGCTTCATTCTTCATCTTCTGTTTCAGCAGGGCCATGGCTTGCTGCATGGCCAGCTTGACGTTGGCCTGGGCAGATATGATCTGGGTCTGGAGCATGTCCTCATAATTGGCTACCAGTTTATCAAGCTCCTGGACACGCTCGATGAACTTCTGGGCAGCCGGTTGAGTCAGGGTCTTTTCGTCATTCTCCAATATCCCGGCCATCTCTTTGACCAGCGACTCGGATTCGTGAGCTATTTGGTCCTCCAGGCTTTCCTCGACCATCTTCCGGTACTCGTCTGTGTCCAGTACGTCGATGGAGTAAAGGCTGCTCCTGTAGCTGGTCACAGCTGTAACCCGTGGTAGCCTTCACAAAAGCCTTCAGGCTCTCGATGGTGGGAGCGTGTTTTTCAGGCACTAAATATACCCCTCCGTAGGGCCGCACACTGACCGGGCCGCAACTCCTTATGATGTCCATCGCGATTTCCCGGATGTACCGGCCGTTATAACATTCCTTCTCAATCTCGTACTGCTTTTCTATCGTGTTCCCCGCGTCCCTCTCCGCCGGCAGCATGTCAACCCGGAGGAGCATAAGGGACGTTGTTTATATGGTGAAATGTCTAATTTGTCAACATTTCAACAACGTCCCTTTAAGTTTCCAAAGGGTCGTAAAAACACCCTTTCTTCCGGCTGCCAGAAGCTTTTCCCCTCTTCTGTTTACCGAAAAAAGGGTGCTTTTCGATGCTCTTTGGGCTTGAAAAAAGTTGAGCTGTAGTTTAGCGGGCAACTGTGGACTCTTTCAATCAACCTGCATCCTGCAGGAATATATCCATTATGTCCAGATTCTTGTTGGCTATCACGGCATCAAAAATTTTATCCTTGACCTCTCTCGGCAGGAGCTCTATAGTACGGGTGGTGGCGGCATCGAACTTGGCAGTGGGGAACAACTTCAGCACCTTGTCCTTTTGCTCCTCCGTGCAAGGCACCCGCAGCACCTTAAGACCGGCCAGCATCTCCTGGGCCATGCCGGCCAGGCCGACCTGCTGGAGTTTTTCATACCTTTCTTCGTTAATCCAGATATTGATGGGGAAAGTTTCCGTAGACAAAATCAATCACCTCCTACTGTGTTATATGTTCATGGGGGGCAGGGTGAAGACCGGGTTCCTGTTCTGCAGGTACTGGTCGGTCACGAAAGGAGAACCGAACCCGTATTTCCCGGCAGTCTCCATAATGAGGTCGAAAACTTCGGGCCTGAAGATCAGCCGCGGGGGCTTGACTCCGTCCTGGATGATGCTGCGGATGAGGGTGCCGCTGAAGTTCTGCCTCTCCCTGGTGTGGCCGCACAGCCCCATGTAGGCCACCTCGGCGCAGACGGGGCAGTACCACCACTCCAGAACTCGGACCGGTTTGATATCGAGAGCCCCGGGCGGGAGCCGGTCAAAAATTCTGTGCGCGTCGTACGGGTCGTAATAGGTGCCCACACCGGCGTGATCCCTGCCGAACATATGATGGGTCAACCCCAGGTTGGTGCGCAGAATGGCATGGAAAATCGCCTCTTTGGGACCGGCATAACGCATGTCCCACAGAGTAATGGAAGTCATGTGCGTGTCCTCGCGGAAGTAGCCGGCGGTGCGCAAAACATCCTGGCACAACACGATGGCCTCGTCGATGTAGTCGCCCTTCCGCTTTTCCCCGATAATGGCGTTTACTAACAGTCCGGTCTCAATTTTTTCCACCGGGGCGTCACCGTGGGTTTGCAGCCACGAACCTTTCATCAGCCACTCGTGGCCGGTGTGCGGGACATTGCGGGTCTGGTGGGCAACTATGCGCTTCCAGCCCTTTTCAGCAAATTTCTGGCGGGTCTGGATCGGGGTGAGAAAAAACTTGTCATAGGGAGGATTTATTTTCGGCTGGTTTACCAGGATGATTTTGCCGCCGATGAACTTGTCTTTATAAGCGAAAGTCCTGGCCACACCGGGGTGCTTCCCGTCGGTGGTGCCATACACGCTTTGGGCAATCTTGGTTTTATCGAACGAGTATATTTCTTCGACAGCGAGAGCGGCCATCGGCTGATTCTGATAGGCGAGGAGTACCGTGTCGCCCTCCTTGATGCCGTATTCAGCCAGCTCACCATCGGACATGTCAAAGACAATCGGTATCGACCAAACTGCTCCGCCGGCGAGGGTCATGTGTTCGCAGACCGCATCTACATCCGCCCGGCCCATAAACCCTTCCAGGGGGCTGAAGAAACCATAGGCGATGCCAATAATTTCCCTGGCAATTTGCCCGCGGATGGGTATTTTGGTAAGCCCGGAAACCTTTGCGGCCGCTTCAGCGGGATCTGTTATTACCCTTTCAATAATTTCTTTGCCACCGTGACCTACATAGCTCATTTCTATACTCCTTTCTCCTTTCTCTTTGATTCAGGATCACCCCGTTCACAATCACAAACTAACTGGTGGCTGTTTGGCCATTTCAATTTCTTTATTTTTTTATTCACCCCCCAAAAACACGTAAAATGCTTGAACTAAATGTAACATAGCCGCCTGTTGAATGTCAATATTTACCATGCATGTCATTACATGGTATATTTACATACAGAACTTTTCCTGGAAAACACCGGACAGCCCCTGTAATAAGCAAAGACCACGGCAAAAACCATGGCCTTTTATTGTTCCCGGGGAGATTTCTTCTTTAGTTCACCCTTTTCCCCTGTTCCTTATTTTTTACACATTAAATTTACCGGAAATACTTAACATAAACAGGAGGAATCGGGGATATATCCGGTGAAAAAACATAAATCCCACTAACTATAAAAAAGGATGGCCCGCTATGCACGGATATGACATGGAAAAACTGGCCGGAACTTTTAACCGGGTAGCTCCTTTTTATGATATTGTCAGGCCGCTGTTCATCCGGCCATACCGGAAGGCCGTTAGATATACCCTGAATGAATTAAAGAGCGGTGAAAATCCTCCCCGGGTACTGGATATCGGCACCGGTACCGGAACACTGGCCGGTATTTTTGCCGACCGGGGGGCTAAGGTGACCGGAGTTGACATTTCGCCGGAAATGCTAAACCAGGCGCGCAAAAAATACGGTTCCCGCGTGTCTTTTTTGCAGGCCCCTGCCCATGCCCCCGGTTTGTTCGGAAATGACAGTTTTGACGTGGTGTCGGCGGCCTTTGTACTGCATGAAATGCCGCCGGACTACCGGATAAGGGTGCTGGAGGAAATGAAAAGGCTGGCCCGGAGAGTGGTGCTGGTGATTGATTATGTGCCCAACTGCAACCCGCTGATTTCCCTGGTTGAGCATTTGGAAAAAAGCTATTACCGCGATTTCCTCGGCAGTGTGAAAGCCGAATTAAACAATGTGTTTTCCCGGCATATTTGCAAAAGGATGTCTCATTTTATAGGGATGTACCTGTGTGATTCCCGGAACTATTGATTTAATTATTATTCATTTTTATAATCTGCAAAAATTTCGGAACCAGATTGGGGTCGAACTGGATTCCGGCCGCCCTCTTGATTTCAGTTACGGCCTCCTCGTGGGATAAGGCCCTGCGGTACGGGCGGTCGCTGGTCATGGCGTCGTAGGCGTCGGCGATGGCCAGAATACGGCATTCCAGAGGGATCTCCTCCCCTTTCAGCCCCAGGGGATAGCCCTTGCCGTTCCACCACTCGTGGTGCTTGAGTATCCAGTCGGCAATGGGCGCCAAATCGGGGGCCGACTGGGCAATCCGGTGGCCGATATTGCAGTGCCTCTGCATTTCGGCCGCTTCATCGGCCGAAAGGGGACCCGGCTTGAAAAGGATGTGGTCCGTTATGCCCACCTTGCCGATGTCATGAAACTGGGCCAGGAGGCGCAGGTCGGTTATTTTTCTTTCGGACAGCCCGATTTCCCTGGCCAGGGCTGCCGCCAGGTCCTGCAGGCGGCCGGCGTGCCCCTCGGTGATGAAATCCCTCGCTTCCAGCGCCTTTTTCAGGATCTGAACGATGGCGCTGCGGGCACTCTGGCTGCGGTGCAGCTTTTCCCGGTACATGTTGTTGTCGGCTTCCTTAAATATGTTGGCCGGCTCAAAGGTCCGGTCACCTATGGCGTACCCGATGGATATACTGAGCGGCAGTTTCGGATTGGCCTCGTTGTACTTGTCAACGGCGCCCCTGATCCTCTGGCAGGCGTTTTCCACCACCTCTCTGGGGCTGTTCGGAAGCAGGACGGCGAACTCATCTCCCCCGATCCTGGCTACCATATCGCCCTTCCGGAATGGTTCCCTGATTACATTGGCGGCAGCTACCAGCAGGGTATCGCCCGCGTCGTGTCCAAGAGTGTCGTTAACCAGCTTAAGCCCGTCCACATCGCACATAATTATCCCTACGGGAGAGTGGCGCTCCCCCTCAATCCGGCGCATTTCCTGTTCAAAGTAAGCGCGGTTGTAAAGCCCGGTAAGGGAATCGTGCAGGCTTAAGTATTTCAATCTTTCCTCGGCCTGCTTGCGGTATGTGATATCGCTGTATATGGCGTATATCCCCAGCTGCCTGTCGCTGATCATGATCGGATAAGCCAGTATGGACACGTTCACGGGGCTTCCGTCCTTACGCCTTCTCACGGATTCCCTGTGTATGTTTTCCCCGCATAGAGCCGCTTCGGACAGCTGAGTAGCCTCGTCGGCACGGTCCCCGGGAACGATAACCTCATTTACATAGCGCCCCTTTATTTCCTCAACGGAATATTGAAAAAGCGCTTCAAATCCTTTATTGACGTTAATAATCCGGTCTGAATTGTCCAGCATGGCGATGGCTTCCGGCGAGTTTTCAAAAAGCTGCTGGAAGTACGCTTTTTGAATATTAAGCTCCGCTTCCGTCCGCTTCCACCCGGTGATGTCCAACAGAGACGCCACGCTCCTGCCGGTCCCCGGAATCATGGCCACGGTCAAAAGAATATTTTTTATACCGCCCCACCTGTCGATGAGGCGGAACTCGTAACTCCCCTTTGAGGCGGAAACATCCCTTCTGCGCAGGTAATGGTTCTTAATCATCATCTCCAGATCATCTTTAACCACAAATTCCGTCCAGCTTTTTTTGCCCTCGATCTCCTCCTTGGAGTAGCCGGTAAGGTTTTCACATTCGGTGTTGGCAAGGGATATTGTGGTGTCTTCCTCGATAATCAACATGGCGGTGCCGGTATTTTCAAATATGGTCCGGTATTTGTGTTCCGACTCCCTCAGTTCTTCCTCCCTTCTCCGCTCAACTGTCACGTCCCTGAAAACCAGTATTACCCCGATGATCTTTCCGGTCGCGTCGCGGATCGGCGCGGCGCTGTCGGCGACGGAACGCTCGGCGCCGTCCCGGGAAATCAGTGCCGTATGGTTGGCCAGCCCAACTATTCTCCCCTCTTGGAGAACCTTTTGCACCGGATTTTTAACAGCCTCCCGGGTGTATTCGTTAATAATCTGAAATACTTCTGTCAACGGACGGCCCAGCGCCTCATCCCGGCTCCACCCGGTGAGGGATTCCGCCACCGGATTGATCAGAGTTATCATTCCGGCGGTATCCACGGCAATAACGGCATCACCAATGCTGGAAAGAGTTACCGCCAGCCGCTCCTTTTCCCTGTACAGCGCTTCCTCGGCCTGTTTGCGGTCAGTGATGTCCCGGGCAATGCCCAGGATAGCCACTGCCTTGCCCTTTTCCCTGAGCGGGCGGGTGCTGACCTCAATCCATACAGGTGATCCATCCTTTGTATAAGTGAGCAGTTCGTACGGATCGATCCTGTCTTGGCCCGTCTTCTTCTTCTTTCTTATATTATCTTCGGCTTTTGCAATGGATTCGGCGTCCACCACATCCCTTATGTTAAAACTTAGATATTCTTTCAAAGTATAGCCGTACGTTTTCTCGGCCACCGGGTTGACCCACAGAAAGTTTCCCTGAAAGTCGTGGATGTAGAATATATCATTGGCATTTTTAACGATTTCCCTGTATTTTTCCTCGCTTTCCCGCAGGGCCTCCGCCGCCTTTTCTTGCCCGGTCACGTCCACCAGCTGTCCCAGTACCGCCGGCCGGCCATTGAACTCGATAAAAGAAAAAAAGCCATGGATGCACATTATTTCTTCCCTCCGGTTCAAAGCCCGAAACCGGCAGTCGCCCGGCGCCCCTTCCCCGGCCAGCAGGCGTAGGGCATCGCCCGTAACTTTTGGCCTGTCGTCGGGGTGGACAAGTTTTTCAGCGGGGATGCGCAGCAGTTCCCCTTCCGTATACCCCGTTATTTGAGTCATTTTTAAATTTACCACCCGGAAAAATCCATCCTGTAAAATGAAGGCAGGTATTGGTGAAGAATAAAATATTTTCTCAAAATTAACGGCGGACATAAGACACCCTCCACTTTCAATTACAACTACTTTATCAGGCAATTGTTTCCTTTATTCAATATTAACGACAGAATTCCTTTATTTTTCACTTTAATAACCCGCCTCCGGGGAAGATCACCGGAGACAATTACGAATGACAAAAAAGCTCAATTCTGGAGGTAAACAGTTGGCCGGTGGAGAAAATCATTTTAGTGATCATTCGTCCCGGGGCGGGGTTGGGAAAAGGTGATTAAACATTGAGCTATAAAATGGTAGTGCTGGACCTTGACGGAACCCTTTTAAATGACAATAAAGAACTGTCTCCCCAAAGCATCAAGGTGCTTTCCGCGCTGCAGGCCGGTAATATTGAAATAGTGATTGCCACGGGACGCAGGTATAAATACGTAAAATCTCTGTTCGAAAATATCGGACCACTGGGAAGAAGGCTACGATTTTCTGCTTGAATTCGAAAAAGACGCCCCCTGTTACAGGTCGTACCTTGCGGACAGTGTCACTGAGTACCGGGTAGTGGGGGACTTTATGCAGTACAGGGAAAAACTGGTTCTTTTGATGTGCTTCATGGATGAGGAAAGGATTCTAAAAGAGTTTGAAACCTGCCTCCGGGAAAAATTCAACAAACTAATACATTCCCATATTCTGACCACTTTGACAAGAATCGGCCCGGTCCTGGAGATAATGAACCCCGCCGGAACCAAATGGAAGACGCTGCTGGAATACGCCGGTACGCTGAAGATAACGCCTGCGGAGATTGTCGCCGTGGGAGACGACAACAATGATATAGAAATGATAAAGAATGCCGGGCTGGGAGTTGCCATGCAAAACGCCACCGGAAAGGTAAAATCGGCAGCCAGGGTGATAACCCGCTATTCAAATAATGATGACGGTGCGGCCAGGGAACTGGCCAGTATTTTTAATTTATAGCACCTTATGAAGGTATTGTTAAAAAGTTTTTATTATAAATGCTATTTTATGCTATTTATGGCTTTATATGTCTTTACATATGTGAAATATTATACTTATAATTGAGTTAAATACTTTTTAAACATGTACAGGTGATCAGCGCTTAGCTATATTTCACAACAGGAGGTATAAAATTGTGATTACCCGGATAAGAACCCGTCTCCTGCTTATGTGCTCAATGATACTTATATTTACCATCGCCATCGGGCTGTTCGCCCTTTATGAGATTCGTGAAGTAAACAAATCCTACCAGCACCTCGTCAACAACCGGGGAGAAATTTCCAACCGCTCCAGGACTTTGGTGGTCAACTTCGAGTACAGCGCCCTTTATCTTAGAAGTTTCCTTCTCTGTAATTACGACGATTATCATAAAAAATATGAAGATGCCCTGAATAGGGCCAAAAAAGACGCTTTGGCCTTAAGGGATCTGGTAACCGACGAAGAAGGCAAAAAAATGGCCGAGAACATGATCAAAGACCTTGACGGATACACCTCCTACTCAAATGAAGTAATCGCTATTAAACAGAAATCACCCAACATACAGGATGTGATCGATTATACCCTTAACAAAAAGGGTACCGTTAACAGCATAATCCAGGCCGGCAACGCCCTGGCCGATTACCAGCAGCAGATGATGAAGGAAGAAACGGCAAAAAATACCGCCAAGGTTAACAAAATAATCAAGACGGTGACCATAGGCATAATTGCAGCAATTCTATTAAGCATCCTGGTTGCTTTACCCCTGGCAAACGCCATTTCCCGGCCCCTGGGCAGGCTGGAGAAGGAATCGGAACGGATTGCCCACGGGGATTTGACCGGTGAGGAGATAAAAGTGCTGACCAGGGACGAGGTCGGCCATCTGGCCAGGGCTTTCAACCATATGCGCCTCAGCCTGAAGGGGCTGGTGGAAGATGTCTTGTCAACGGCCAGAAAACTTTCCTCCTCTGTGCAAAACCTTTCCGCCGCCGCCCATATGACCAGCAGCAACACACAAGCGGCCGCCAGCACCGCCGGCCAGATGCTCCTGGCCGTGGAGCAGGTGGCCGCCAGCGCCAATACAGTGGCAGCCGCGTCAAAAGAAGCTTCCGACCTGGCTGAACAGGGAAACAAGGGGATTGACAGAATAACGGGCCAGATGGAGGACCTGGGGCGGATATCCAACGAAGTATCGGTGGTGATCAGCGGATTAAACAAGTCCACCACAGAGATAACCAGTATAGTGGACATGATTAGAAATATCGCCGACCAGACCAACCTGCTGGCTCTGAACGCAGCCATAGAAGCCGCCAGGGCCGGGGATGCCGGCAAGGGCTTTGCAGTGGTGGCCGATGAGGTCAGAAACCTTGCCGAACAGTCGGCCAACTCGGCCAAGGAGATATACCGCCTGATCCAGGAGGTCCAGTCGGAGTCCGGCAAGGCCGTATCCGTAATGGACCGGAGCAAGCAGGAATTTCAGGCCGGACAGAAGGTGGTCGACGAGGTAGGGGATTATTTCAGAAACATAATAGTAAAGGTGCATGACCTGGGAGATCAGATCCAGAGTGTGGCCGCCGCGGCCCAGGAATTGTCCGCCAGCGTTCAGAACGTAACCGAAATCACCAGGGAACAATCAGCCTCCATACAGCAGCTGTCCACCCTGGCCGAGGAACTTTCCCAAATGGGCATTTCCATGGAAGAGATGACCAGGAGGTTCAAATTCTAATCCAGCAGTAGCAAAATGGTAGCAAAATGGGGTCAGGCTTTACTTTGTTCCTTTGTTTTATTTGAGTTTTAGTGAAATTCACAAAGTAAAGCCTGACCCCTAGCCGCCCGGCAAGGCGGTTTTTTATCGTTAAAGAAAGCATATGTCGATTTAAAGTACTAAAGTAAACCTTTGGTTTGAATATAAACCCCATAATAGCTTTATGGCGCATTGGAGAAGACATCGCACTCGCGAACTCGACCTGCGACTGAACAGTCTCCGGTAATATCGTTCGATTGATGCCTTCTCCCTTTCGATAGCAACCTCTAAAGTATTGTACGTCCCAAAAGAAGGTGCCGGGCTTTAGGAAAGGCTGTAAGCATTCTGGATTCTGAATTCTGAATTCTGAATTCCCGCCGCTGTTCCAGCGGCGCCGCCCGGCAAGGCGGTTTTTTATTTGATTTCTCAGGTAAGGAGGTTTAAATAAAAACAGGTGGAATTTTTTATTGGGGTGACAGTATGCATAACCAGACGTTTAACCTTAAAGAAGTCTTCAACTCGCTTTCCACCGCCCTGGATTTTACATACTCGGGACTGTCCCGGCACCACAAGCGGGTCACTTACATGGCGGTGACACTGGCCAAAAGGCTGCGGCTGCCCGGGGACACCATCAGAAATCTCTACATGTCCTCCATTATTCACGACATAGGGGCCATATCGATGCTGGAAAAGAAACTGCTGGGCGAACTGGAGGTGAAGGACCCTTACACCCATTCCGATCTGGGCTGCCGGATGGTAAAAAGCATAAAGTTCCTTAAACCCGTCAGCAATATAATAAAATCACACCATGACTCCTGGAAAGGCGACAACCCCAGCGGGCTGAGCGGCAGCCGGATACCCCTGGAGAGCCGCATAATAAATGCCGTTGACAGGCTGGACGTTCTGATTGACCACAATCATTACATTCTCGAGCAGACCGACGGGGTGTTGAAACGGCTGGGGGAAATCGCAGGCGAAATAATCGATCCCGACATATTCAATGAACTGGTGGACATGGCGGGCAGTGAGAGTTTCTGGCTGGACCTCCATTCGGACTTCCTGCCGGACATGCTCTGCGGCCAGATGGCGGATTTTGATATATATCTCGACCATGAAATGCTCATGGACATTTCCCTGCTCTTTTCCAAGGTGATCGACCAGAAAAGCTCTTTCACCTCCAGGCATTCCCGCCTGGTGGCCGCCAGCTCCGGAATGCTGGCCGGAATATCCGGCTTCAGTCCGGAAGACTCTCAAAAAATGGTGGTGGCGGGACTGCTTCACGACATCGGAAAGCTCAGCATACCCGATGAGATACTGGAAAAGCCCGGCAAACTAAGCCCCGGGGAATTCCGGGTCATTAAGCGGCACAGCTACTACACTTACAGAATACTTGAGGGCATCTCAGGCTTTACCGACATTAACCGCTGGGCCTCCTATCACCACGAAAAGCTGGACGGCACCGGCTACCCCTTCAAACTGTCCGCTGCGAACATCCCCCGGGGCTCCAGAATAATGGCCGTCAGCGACGTTTTTTCGGCTTTGGCCGAGGACCGGCCATACCGCAAGGGAATACCCCGGGAAAGGATAACAGGCATCCTCGGCGACATGGCCGGCAGCGCCCTGGACCGGGAAATGGTGGGTCTGCTGGTTAATAATTATGATCTGTTTGCCAATTTGTTAAAATGCGAAGATCCCCTGGCGGGCTGCCGGGCTTGAGCGATCCGGCCCTTCCCTAAGCCCTCCCCCGCTCCGCCAGCCGCTTTTTCACGGTGGGGAAATAGTCCATGTTGGTGTGGGGAATGAACTTGCTGCTGACGAATTTATTCATGAATTCCTGGCTGGCGTTCAGCTCGAAGTAGGTGATGTTCCCGGCGATATCCTCGGCCTGCCGCCTGCATTCCCGGGACATGAGAGCCAGCCTGGCCCCCTCCCCGGAGCTGTTCCCCAGTTTGACCATCCTGTCCCGGGGCAGGTCCGGGTACAACCCCAGGGCAACCGCAGACTCAATGTCCAGGTGGTGGCCAAAGGCCCCGGCGGCATAAAACCTTTCTATATCCCCCAGGTTGCAGCCCACGCTCTCCAGTAAAATTTCCAGAGCCGCGTTGACGGCACCCTTGGTGCGCATGAAATTGCTGATATCAACCTGGCTGACCACAATATCCTTCCCGGTGCCCGACCGGGCCGACGGCGCCACCACAAAAAATTCACTGCTGTTCCGGAACCTGCCGCTCCTGTCTATCAGGCCGGCCAGAAACAGCTCCGCTATGCAGTCGACCAGCCCGGAACCGCAAATACCCACCGGGGGGCCCCCGCCGATGGTCCGGTATTCCACCTGTCCGGTGCTGTCGTTTATTTTGACCTTGTATACCGCTCCCGCCTCGGCCCGCATTCCGCTTACCGCCACGCCGCCTTCCAGGGCCGGTCCGGCAGCCCCCGCGCAGGCAACCATCCACTGGCTGTTTCCCAGCACTATTTCCCCGTTGGTGCCTATATCCAGCAGCAGGGCCAGCTCATCCTTCCTGTGCATTCCGCTGGCCAGCACTCCGGCAATGACATCGCCTCCCAGGTAGCTGCCCACACCCGGCAGTATATAGACCGGGGATTTTTTGTTTACCAGCAGGCCCAGCGGCCCCGCCTCAAGGGTCCCCGGGCTGTTGACGGCCGGAATGTAGGGGGCGACGCAGATGTTTTTCGGGTCCAGGCCGAGAAAAAGGTGGGCCATGGTGGTATTGGCGCCGATGGACACGGCGGTTATCCCGCTGGTGGATATATTGTTCCTTTTTGCCAGCCTGAGGACAAGTTCATTAAGGGTACCGGTGACCGCGCTTTTCAACTGCAGTATGCCCTCTTCATCACGGGCGCTGAATATCCTGCTCAGTATGTCATCGCCGTACCTAATCTGCCCGTTATAGCCCGCCGCGGCGTCAACAACCCCGCCTTTGCGCATATCCACCAGGTACACAACCACCGTGGTTGTTCCGATATCCACCGCCAGGCCGAAATGCCTGGCGGTGGTGTCGCCCTCCTCCAGGTCAATCAAATTCCATCCCCAGTTAAACGCTCCCACCGTGGCGGTGACCCGCCACCCCGCATCCCTGACGGCGCCGGGAATCCTTTTCATCATGTCCAGGTCAATATTGACCGGACCCGTTACCCTTTCCAGTTCATGGCGCACCCTGTCCACATCGGCCCGGTTGTCAGTCAGTCCCGGTTCCGGCAGGGTTATAAAAATCTTTTTCGTTATGGGATCGGGCGATATGGATACCGGCTTTCTGTCCTGCAGTATGGTAATTACCTTATCCCTCTCCACATGTTTCACCTCGTCTGAATTTTTCTCCCGCCTGAATTAACGGCGTCTGGATTCTGGCTTCTGACGGAAAAGACTTTCTCTAATATCTTCTAACGGTAAACCAGAAAGTGGACCCCTCCCCGGGGGTGCTTTCCACACCGATGTCTCCTCCGTGGAGATCAACGATCTGCCTGGCAATGGCCAAACCCAGGCCGCTCCCGGAACCTCTTGCGGTCCTGGAACTGTCCAACTTGTAAAATCTCTCCCAGACAAGCTGCCGTTCTTCTTCCGCCAGCCCGGGCCCCCGGTCCCTGACCAGCACCCTGACCCTGTCCCCTTCTTCTTTTCCCTCTATTTCCACGGCGCCATCGGCCGGACTGAACCTTACCGCGTTGTCCACCAGGTTGATGACCACCTGCTTCAGTCTGTCCGGGTCCCCCCTGGCCAGTAGCCTTTCTTCCGGGAGGGTAATCCTCACTTTTAAATTCTTGTCAGTCATGGTCTCCTTAAACTGCCCGGCCACGCTCTCGATAATTTCGCTGATATCGGCCCGCTCCATGCGCATGCTGATCATGCCCGATTCCAGCCTTCTCAAATCCAGCAGGTCGTCCACCAGCCTGCGCAGCCTGATTGTTTCCTCATAAATATTCAGCAGGTACTTCTCCCGCTGCTTTTCATCCTGGGCTATGCCGTCCATCAGCGCTTCTGTGTACCCCTGCATTATGGTCAGCGGGGTTCTAAGCTCGTGCGATATGCTGGCCACAAAGCTCCTCCGGGTGGCGTCAATTTTATCCAGGGTCTGTATTTTTTCCGCCAGCTGTCTTGACAGGGTGTTTATCGATTCCGCCAGCATACCCAGTTCATCACCGGAATTTACCGGCACCTGCTGGGTGAAATCGCCGCGGGACATGGCCCTGGCGGCCGAGTTGATCTCAAGGATGGGGCCGGAAACTTTCCTGGAAAATATAAAGGCCAGCAGTATTGACGCGGCTATTCCCAGCAGGAGCGAATAGACGACGGCTTCATTAATAGCCCGCAGATTGGCCTGAATGGGCGCCAGGGGGGTGTGAATCAGCACCGCCCCTTCCTTTTTAATGGGTACCGCCACCAGCATTACATCCATTCCGAAAAAGGGATTGTTTCCCCTTTTGACCACCGTATTGCCAGCCAGCACAGCCTTGACATCCGACTGGTCAAAGGGCACCCCCAGCCCGTGCATCCCCCCCCCCATGCCCATGCCCATTCTGCCCATGCCGCGGTTTACAGACCAGCTGACCACCCTGGCCCCCTGGTCAATGACCAGCACACTGGACCCCAGTTCCCCGGCCAGCTGGTTTACCTCCCGGTCGATGGCGGACCGGCTGCCGAGGGCGCCGTAGTCCTGGACAAATTTGTTTCCCCGCTCCAGGATCCGGTCGGCCTGCTGCCTGAAGTAAATCCTTTCGATCATACCCCACTGAAAAATGGCCGACAGGCCCAGCACCAGCAGCACCAGGGCAAACATGGCCAGCCATATCTTGAATACCAGACCGAACCTTTTCAATTCTTCACCTCGAACTTATAGCCTATTCCCCAGACCGTGGCAATGTACTGCTGGTCCCCTCCGGCCCTGGCGATTTTTTCCCTCAGCCTGGTTATGTGGGTATCCACGGTGCGGGCCTCGCCGAAAAATTCGTATCCCCAAACCTGCTCCAAGAGCTGCTCCCTGGTGAATACCCGGCCCGGATGCCGGGCCAGGCACAAAAGAAGGTCGTACTCCTTGGGAGTAAGTACCACCGCCTCGCCATTCAGGGTTACTTCCCTGGTGTCTTCATTTATTTTCAGCCCACCGGCCTCAATCAGCGTTTGCGCCTTCCCGGAGAGCCCGCCCTTTTTCACCCGTCTCAGCACGGCCTTTATCCTGGCCACCAGTTCCCTGGGACTGAAAGGTTTAACCATGTAGTCATCGGCGCCCAGCTCCAGGCCAAGGACGCGGTCTATCTCTTCTCCCCTGGCGGTCAACATAATAATGGGCACGTCCGATTCCTTTCTGATTTCCCTGCACAGTTCCAGTCCGTCCATACCCGGCATCATCAGGTCCAGCACGATGGCGTCGTAGCCGGCAGCCTTTACTTTCCCCATGGCTTCCCGGCCGTTCCCCGCCTCTTCAACTAAAAACCCCTCTTTTTGCAGGTAGGCTTTGACCAGTTCCCTTATTTTAGCTTCGTCATCCACCACAAGAATTTTTATCAGGCTCATTTTATACCCCGGCAAAGCTTTTTTCTAAAACATAATAACATATTTTCCGCAAAAAAAAGCGTCCTAAGACGCAGGAGTTTTTTGGGATCTGGACAGGAAGTTCACCAGTTTTATAAATGCCCTTACCAGGGGACTCTTGATATTTTCTTCCATCTTGCGAAGTTCGGTGCGGGTTTTGGTCAGTTCCTGCTGTAAGAACCGCATCGACCTTTTGGCCTCTTCCCCGCCCTCCAGGGCCTCTTTCAAGTCGTTACTGAGGATGTTTATTTCTTCCCGGTATCTTTTCTCCTCCTGTTTTGAGCTTTCCACAACCTTTTCCAGCTTTTGCTTCAACTCCACTATTTCCGACTGCAGCTCCGCGGTTTTGGTCGCCTGTTTCTCCTTTATCTCGGCCATGCGGGCCTTATTTTCCCTGTCTTTTTCCTTGTACTGCTGCAATTTTGTAAACAGGGCCTCCAGGCTGGCCTGGTTCTTTCCGAGGGATTCCTTCAACCTGTTTTTTTCCTCTTCGGCGTCCCTGGCCCTTTTAACCCACAGCCGGCACTGGTAAAGTATGCTGTTTGCCTTGGCCTCCAGCTTGGCCACATGCTCCCTGTACCTGTAAATCTCCTTCTTTCTTAAAGAAAGCAGGAGGTCCTTTTCGGCCATCTGGGTTACCAGGTAGTCATGCTGTCCCGCTTCCTCGATTTTCGCAGCCAGGGCCGCGGCTGTTTCCCTGTATGTACAGTTCACCTCATACAGCTGGCTCTCCAGTGTTTCCATCCTCTTTTTCCATCGGCCGCGGTCCGTGTGCCATTTTTCTTTCATTCTGCCCAGAGAGGAAATAAACCTCTTCATCATCTCCTCATGGGCAACATGTACAGACGGATTGTAAGCCCAGATGCCGTCGCCCGTTTCCTCGAAAAAGGGAAATTTCTTCAGTATGTCCTCCACCGCTTTAACGGTTGTGTCTCTCCACTTGTTTACTATTTCATGTATCTGCTGAACAGACAGCCCCCCGGGGTGGGCCTTATGCGCCTTTATTACCAGCTGTTTCAGTGAATACTGCCCGGCTTCCACTTCCCATTCCGTGAGTCCCCAGTGCCCGTTGTCCAGCTGTATAAACCGTCCGTCGGAAATAAGGCTGGCTTCACCCGACACGAGCAACCTCACTTTCTTTTTGTTCTTGGAATTGACCCCTGTTTTTAACACTTCCCTGATACTCATGGGCTGCTGGCGCTTAAGCAAAATGGCGTAGAACTGGTCGTTGTCCCGGTTACCCTCCAGATTTAAACTCCAGAGTCCTTTTTCATTAAAATTAAAGCACTGATTCTGACGCAGGCATAAGGTCACTTTCTCCTCCACCTGTTCCTGCGAATAATCCTTTAACATCTTCCTGTGCACATGGGGAACTATCTCCGCTACAGAAAGTTCTTCAAAGAAAAACAGGGTTTTCTTTAATACATCTGTCAGCGAATGAAGTTTACCATCCAAATTTTCCACACCGTCCTTTAGTACTGTTACAGCATTTAAATTCCCCATATATTGCCAAATCCCTCTTGAAATGGTAAAACATTTTGGTAAGATATTCCTACATTAAAATACACTGAAAGATATTTGGAGGTATATATTGACCGGCATGCTAAAAAGATAAGATATTTACCCGTAATTATTGTGGCGGCATTGTTTGTGGTTTATAATACATGTACAAACAGCTGGTTATTTTTATGTTTAACAGGTGATCCGGTCCCGGGCTTAAATTTGACTGGATTCCCTCACGGGTTTTGTAAGAAGGGGTGCTTCTAATGAGTGAAGAACAAAGGGACCCCACCATCGACCAGATTCAGTGCGATCGAGGCATAATAGTGACTGAGGGACCGGTTAAGGGTGAATACCTGGCCGGGTTGGAATTTGACGAAAACCTGGATAATTTTCGTAATGCTAAAAAGCAGAAAATCTGTTTATGTAAAATAGCTGATTCCCCGGACGGGCTGGTTTATATTGCCAGGGCCGAAAACACCGTGGTAGGCTATTTGACATTTCACAACCCGGACCCCTTTACAAGGTGGTGCAAGCACCCCCTGCTGCTGGAACTGGGCGCCATAGAGATCAGCCGGCAGTGGAGGAGGTATAAAATAGGCTATCATATGCTGCATAAAGCTTTTTCAAATCCTTTAGTGAAAAAGCGTATTGTCATTACCATGGAATACTGCTGGCACTGGGACCTCGACGGCAGCGGACTCAACCTCTGGAGTTACCAAAAGATGCTGACCAAATTGTTCGGATCCGTAGGCCTCCAGAAAGTAAGCACCAACGACCCGGAAATAATGGAGCACCCCGCCAATGTCCTGATGGCCCGGATCGGAGAGGATGTGCCGCAGGAGGATATCGGGAGGTTTAATGATCTGAGGTTTGAAAAAAACTAATACTGCCTGTATTGACCGTCCGAATACAGGAGACAGGAGGATAAAATGATCCTTAAACAGGTTATTTTATAGCAAAAACCCCCTTCAGCCATGCCGGCCAAAGGGGGGTAAATGTTTCTCATTGCGAGAAGCTGGTTTTCTCCTGCCTCCTGACTCCTTTTCTTTTCCTATTTCAGGCTGTAGTTGGGAGCTTCTTTAGTGATTGTCACATCGTGCGGGTGGCTCTCTCTCAGGCCGGCGGGGGTGATTCTCATAAACTGCGTACGGGTCTTCAAATCTTCAATATTCCGGGCTCCGCAGTAGCCCATGCCTGCTCTCAGGCCGCCCATCAGCTGATACACCGCCTCCGCCAGAGAACCTTTGTATGGCACCCTCCCCTCTACTCCCTCGGGCACCAGTTTTTTCTGATCCTCCTGGAAGTACCTGTCCTTGCTTCCCTCTTTCATGGCCCCCAGGGATCCCATTCCCCGGTAAACCTTGTAGCTGCGGCCCTGGTATATTTCAATTTCCCCGGGGCTTTCCTCGGTTCCGGCCAGCAGGCTGCCGACCATGGCCACATCAGCCCCGGCGGCGATTGCCTTGGTAATATCACCGGAGTACTTTATTCCCCCGTCGCCAACGATCGGCACACCATACTTCACAGCTTCAGAGGCGCATTCGTAGATGGCCGTGACCTGGGGCACACCGGCTCCGGCCACGATCCTGGTGGTGCATATTGAACCCGCACCGATACCCACTTTTACACAGTCGGCCCCCGCTTCAATAAGGTCCCTGGTCCCCTCTGCTGTGGCGACATTACCGGCAACCACCTGGGTTTCAGGGTACTTTGACTTTATATGATAAACGGTATCGATAACCCCTCTGCTGTGCCCGTGGGCGGTATCCACCACTATCACGTCAACGTTGGCACTGACCAGGGCTTCCACCCTGTCCATGGTGTCGTTGCTTACCCCCACGGCAGCCGCCACCAGCAGCCGGCCCTTGGCATCCTTGGCCGAGTTGGGGTACTGCCTGGCTTTTTCAATATCTTTGATGGTTATCAACCCGCAGAGTTTAAAATCGTCATCCACGATGGGCAGCTTTTCCACTTTATAATTCTGCAATATTTCCTTGGCCTGGTCCAGTGTTGTACCCACCGGCGCAGTGATCAGATTCTCCTTTGTCATGGCCATACCCACGGGTTTACTGAAATCCTTTTCAAACCTGAGATCCCTGTTAGTTAAAATACCAACCAGTCTACCATTTTCGGTTATCGGAACCCCCGATATCCGGTATCTCTCCATCAGCAGGAGCGCCTCGCTGATTGGGCTTTCCGGAGACAGATAGATGGGGTCCGATATCACCCCGTGTTCCGAGCGCTTGACCCTGTCTACCTCAAGGGCCTGCTTCTCTATGGACATGTTTTTGTGGATTACCCCGATACCTCCCTCCCTGGCTATGGCAACAGCCATCCTGGATTCTGTAACGGTATCCATCCCGGCACTAATAAGCGGGATGTTCAATTTAATTTTTCTGGTCAGACGGGTCGACAGGTCAACATCTTTGGGGAGTACTTCTGAGGCCGCCGGTACCAGCAGCACGTCATCAAAAGTCAGGCCAACCCTGGTGAACCTTTCCGGAAACATTTGCACCAACCTCCACTCTGGAGGGATTAGGGATTGGGGGCTAGGGACAGTTTGTGTAGTGGATTCCGGGATCCCCAATTCCCAATCCCCAATTCCCAATCCCTGTCCCGATATATATTGCTTGCATATATATTTGCTTATTATAGCATAACGGATTAAAAACAAGCCAGGGATTTTTACATCTCAATAATTTTTTATGAATAACCTCAATCTTCTTCCGGCCACCGCCCGCAAAAGCCGGTAAACAATCAAATCCCGGTAAATTTTTCGCACCCTGGGGAATAAAACAGTGAGGCCCAGGATATCGGTCAGGATACCGGGTGTAATCAACAGCAGGCCGCCGCAGAATATAAGAATGCCGTCCAGGATTTTCGTACCCGGCAGCCTACCGTGGGCAATTTCCCTTTTCACTTCCGAGAAGACGGCCGTTCCCTGGGAACGGGCCATGGCGGCCCCCAGCAGGCCCGGAACCACAATCAGCGCCAATGTGAGCCAGAACCCAATTTTAGAACCAATCTGAATGATAATATACAACTCAACGAAGGGAATGATTATAAATAATGCCAGCAATTTCAACACATCCCGACACCCCTGATCAGTCCTGCCCCATAATTGAACCCACTCCATGGCTCATAAAGTGGTCCCTCAGGTGTTTGATTATCTTTTCGGAAACATTGAACTCCTCAGCCATTTCCATATCCGAACGGCCATGCTTCAGGCCGTCAATAAAGCGGTCAAAGTCTACACCGACCTCATCGGTCTTTTGTTTAAGGCTCGGCTCGGTGCTCCACGGGACCCTGGACCTGAGGTATTCCTCCACCGCCTTCACTCCTTCGAATAATTAAATTATATATAATGAATGGGGTATATTCTATTTTATCCGCGGTATTTTTCTTTTACTCTTCGAATTACGTCTGCAAACGTGAAGGACTTTTTATATCCGGCTAAAAATATATAAAGTAGCTGTTCAATAAAAATGCCGGGAGGAGCCTTGATAACATGGAGTTTAAACTTGGTCCGGAACTGGAACTGCTGAAAAAGTCCGTCCGGGAATTTGCCCAATGTGAAATTGCACCCAGAGTGGATGAGATGGAAAAAACTGATCAGGTGCCGGTGGATGTCATTAAAAAAATGGCCGCCCTGGGATTCCTGGGTGTGGCCGCGCCTCAAAAGTACGGCGGCACCGGAATGGGCAACCTGGCCCGGATGATCCTTGTGGAAGAGGTGGCCAGGGTATCGGCGGCCATGGCCATGACCATCCAGTGCGCTCATTTCGGGATTGGCGCAGTTCTTGAAGGCGGCAGTGAAGCCATCCGGGGAAAATATCTGCCATCCCTTATTGCGGGTGATATTATATGCGCAGCAGGCGTAACGGAGTCCGCCGGGGGATCCGACCCCGCCTCAAACACGACGGAAGCCGCCGATATGGGTGATCACTTTATTTTAAACGGGCGCAAAACATTTATCTCCAACTCCCATATCAGTGATATCGCCATGATAGTAGCCAAAACAAAGGATGCTCCCCAAAAGGAATTCACCGCCTTTTTGGTTGACAAGCAGATGGGGGGCTTCAGGCCGGGCCGGGTGGAGAAAAAAATCGGCTTTCACGGCTGCGTAACAGGTGAGCTGATACTGGAAAACTGCCCGGTGCCCAGGGAAAACATACTGGGCCGGGAAGGCCAGGGGCTGGCGCTGGCCCTCAAAGGAATCACCCAATACGGCCGCACGGGAATCGTGGCCATGTCAGTGGGGCTCATCCATGCGTCCCTTGACGCAGCCGTCAAATTTGCCAGCGAGAGGGTGCTTTACGGAAAGCCCATTACCAGCCTGCAGTCGGTACAGTTTAAAACAGCCGAAATGTACGCCGATCTGGAAGCCAGCAGGCTCCTGGCATACCGGGCTGCATGGCTTATTGATCAGGGGGAACGGGCCGACCTGGAAGTGGCCGCAGCCAAGTTTTTCTGCTCGGAGGCCGCCCTGAGGTGCACCAGAAAGGCCATGGACATAATGGGGGCATACGGCTGCATGAAAGAGTTCGCTGTTGAAAGATACTGCCGTGACGCCCAGCTGCTTGTTCCGGCCGATGGCACCAACGATATAATGCGGGTGGTGGCCGGCAAGATGGTCTCCGCAGCCGTAAGAAAACAATAACCGGAGAATTAAGAAGGTGTATTAAATTATTCTTAAAACCTATAATAAAAATTAACCTTATAAAGAGGTGGTTTGATGGACTGGGTGCTGGTAAAAGACCTTAAGGATTACATCGGAAAACAGGTGGAAATAAGGGGCTGGCTGTACAACCAGCGGGCCTCGAAAAAAATCAGATTCCTTATTATCCGTGACGGCACCGGATTGGTCCAGTGTGTGCTGGTAAGGGATGAAAACCCCGATTTATTTGATGCCGCCGATGAAATAACCCAGGAGTCTTCTCTTACCCTGACCGGCACCGTGCGGGAGGATCCCCGGTCACCGATAGGTGTGGAACTTTCCACCAAAGGCATCAAAGTTATCGCCAAGGCTGAACCATACCCAATCACCCTGAAGGAACACGGTGTAGATTTTCTGGCGGACCACCGTCACCTGTGGATTCGGAGCCCCAGGCAGGCGGCTATTTTAAGGATCAGGTCCACAGTGGAAATGGCCTGCCGTGACTTCCTGAACTCCAGGGGCTTTGTACTGGCCGATGCTCCGATTATTACCCCCAATGCCTGCGAGGGCACTTCCACCCTGTTTGAAATAAATTATCACGATGCAAAGGCTTTCCTGTCCCAGAGCGGCCAGCTGTACAACGAGGCCGCGGCCATGGCCCTGGGCAGGGTATACTGTTTCGGGCCCACCTTCAGGGCTGAAAAATCAAAAACCCGCCGGCACCTGATGGAATTTTGGATGCTGGAAGCCGAAGCCGCCTTTTTCGATTACCAGGACAATATCAAGCTGCAGGAGGAACTGATTTATCACCTGGTCAGGACCGTCCTGGCGGAACACAGGGAAGACTTAAAGTTTTTGAAAAGAGACATCGACAAACTGGAGGCGGTTACCCTGCCCTTCCCCCGCCTCAGCTACACCGAAGCGGTTAAGTTTCTGAATGAAAACGGGCAGCAGTTTGAATGGGGAAATGATTTCGGGGCTCCCGACGAAACGATGATATCCCAGAATTTCACCTCGCCGGTTTTTGTTCACCGCTTCCCGGCCAAAATAAAAGCCTTCTACATGGAGCCCGATCCCGAGAATCCCGGGGTAATACTGGGAGCGGACCTGCTGGCGCCGGAGGGGTACGGTGAAATAATCGGAGGCTCACAGCGCATCAGTGACCCGGCCCTGCTGGAAAAGAAGATTGAAGAACACAACCTGCCCAGGGAAGCTTTCCAGTGGTACCTGGATCTGCGCCGCTACGGGACTGTTCCCCACTCCGGGTTTGGCCTCGGGATTGAAAGGACCGTGGCCTGGCTTTGTGGAATTGAACACGTCCGGGAAGCCATTCCCTTCCCCAGGATGTTATACAGGATGTACCCGTAAACTATTCAATAAAAAATATATGGCATCTGCCAACAAAAATGATAAAATTAATTAAAGGATGCTACGACTCCCGCAACCCGCATAAATTATGTATGATAGGATGGTGGGAGAAATGATCCGTTTATACATAAAAGGAATAGCTTACGATATCAACAGCAACCCGATTATCCTGCTGACTGACGAGCAGGAGGATAAAGTACTGCCCATCTGGATAGGCATACTGGAGGCGCACTCCATCGCCCTGGCCATTGAAGGCGTCCCGATTCAGAGGCCGATGACCCACGATTTAATGTTCAATATACTCCACGATTTGGGTGTTTCGGTGGCCAGCGTGGTTATAAGCGACATCAAGGAAAACACCTTCCATGCCGAACTGCACCTGAGCACGCCGAAGGGTGAAAAAGTGGTTGACTCAAGGCCTTCCGACGCCATTGCCCTGGCCTTACGGTCATCCGCCCCGGTCTATTTAAATGAAAAATTGTGTACAAACATGTTTAAAATAAAGGATCTTTTTGATGATGAGATCCGCAAGGAACTGGACAAATTTTTCAACTCCGAGACCTTCAAGGAGCACAAGAAGTCGCTGCACTGACGGTGCTGTTATTCCAAAGCCCCTTCCGCATGAAGGGACTTTTTTGTTTGGGATACAAATCGTATCAGGGGGAATAAATAATTTTAATAAGGCTGATCCAGACAAAGGGGACATGAATGATGGAAAAGTTCGGACCATACGAACACTTTAATGAACCGGAAACCGTCGAAGACCTTCACCGCCCCCCGGGGTCACCGAGACCGAGGGAAATAAAATCCCAGAAGGCCCAACTTGAAAGCGTCCATCAACACGGGACCAGAAAGGACGTCAAGTTGGGAATGTCCTGCAAGACCGGGCAAAAGGAAAGAGAAAGGTGACTTTTAAATTTAACACCATTAATTTATGAAAGCACCGGTTTTTTTGTTTTTTTGACAGGTTAATTGACTTTCAACAAAGAATTTAGTTTATACGGTGTATGCTGCCGACCGCTACTGTCATAAAGGAGTATGCAGACGGTGAAAAAGATTCGCCCTACGGTGGCCCAGTTCATTGTCATTATTTCCATCATTCTTTTGTTAACCGTATCCCTGTCTCTTAATTTTGAGATTAAAAAAATAAAGAGTCAGTACGAACAACTGGCCCTTGATACGGCAAAATCCTATTTTAACACAATCCTGGCGCTGCGAAAGTGGAATGCCATTCACAACGGGGTTTATGTTTCAGTTGACGAAAAAACTCAGCCCAACCCCTACCTTGGGGGTCCGTATAGAGACGTGGAAACTGTTGAAGGCTTGAGATTGACAAAAATAAACCCGGCTTTCATGACCCGGCTGGTATCTGAAATTATGAATGATAGCATTAATGTGCGCTATCACATCACCAGTTTAAAACCCATCAATCCCCAAAACACACCTGATCAATGGGAGGCGGAATCATTAAAGGATTTTGAGAAAGGAGCCCCGAGCAGTTATACAATTCGCGCCTCCGGAAAAGGCAGCTTATTTTGCTACATGGAGCCGGTAAAAGTTGATCAATCCTGTCTCCAGTGCCATGTTGAGCAGGGATATAAGATTGGGGACATCAGGGGTGGCATCTCGGTTTTTTTACCCTACGGCCCCTATGAAAAAGCCCAAAATTCAAATATTCTGGCCAGCGTTAAATTACACTTGATCTTTCTGGGCCTCATCGGAATTATTATTTTTATATTCGGTAAAAAATCCATTGCCACCGAAAAGAAATTGGAGTACCTGGCTCATACCGATGAGCTGACCGGCCTCTTGAACAGAAGGTATTTAATTGAACACCTTAATGATGAGATAGACCGGGGGTTGCGGTACCGGCACCCACTGTCCGTGATAATTCTGGATCTGGATAGATTCAAGGAAGTAAATGACCAATACGGTCACATCATTGGTGACAAGGTGCTGAAAGAGGTGGCCGGCTTAATCTCGGGCAACATTCGCAGTGTTGATATTGCCGGGCGGTATGGCGGGGATGAATTTGTCATCATTCTGCCCGAAACAGCACTGGAAGGAGCCAAAGAAACAGGGAGGCGAATGCTTAACGCCCTGCAGCAGGCCATCTTGTATAAGGGGGAGGATTTTTCAATCCGGCTTACTCTGAGTATGGGCATCGCCGAATTAGATGAAAACAAATGCGGATCCAATCCGGCCGACTGGCTGCTCAGCAAAGCGGATGAAGCCATGTACAGGGCCAAAGGGGCCGGCGGAAACCTAATTTATTGATCCTGACGGGTTACCGGCAGGCCGTTTTTAATTATTTCACCTTTTTGCTGATCAAAAGCCGGGTATTTACTGCAGCTCACCAGGTACGTAATAATTACCGCCATGATCAGCCTGCCCACTATAATAATCATGGGATTTGCCCCCACCGCCATGAAGAGCGCCGTATCCTCAATTATAGCATGGCAAACCGACAGAAACACGAAAACCAGGAACATGTCCCTGCGGGACAGCCTGCCGCTTCTGGCCGCCTCTATTATTACCCCCGCCCCGTAACTGATCCCGAAAATAAAACCCGCCAGAAGGGGAAAGGAAGCCTCGGAGGACATGCCGAATATTTTCATCAAAGGGGCCACTTTCCTTGAGAATCGGTCCAGCAGCTTCATGTCCCTGGCTATTTCCAGAATAACCATTATGGGTATGATTATACCGGCCATAATGAGCAAGTTTTTCAGGCTGCCCCGGGCAGCGTCCAGGGCGAATGAATTCCAGTCCAAGTCTTACGCACTCCAACTTCAACTAAAGAATAAGGTTTAAAAAGATTCCGGTCAGGGCCGACAGGGTTATCCTGATCATTATCATCACCAGTCCGCTCACCCCCACCTTCTGCGAAACCGCCGTTTCCATGGGCAGGCTGTGGGAGATCAGGAGCATCAGGGCAATAATGGTGATTTCCTTGGAAGAGAGAGTAAGTGAAGCAATGGCGCCCAGGGCGGCATATAAATTGGTGAGCAAACCCAGCACAACAGCAATGGACGCCTCGCCGGGCAGTCCTACCAGCCTCATGGCCGGCTCGCACAAGCGGGCGATATAGCCCAGCGCCGGGGTATATTTCAAAAAAGTAACCAGAACATACACCGGCACCACTATCTTGGTCAGCTCCCAGGTTACCGAAACCCCCTTGCCCAGCCCGCGCTTTAAAGTATCCGCTGTCAGCATCCATTATACCCCACTGAAAAAACGTTGCCTTATACTTCTTTCGACCTGCTGCGGAGCAATACCTCCCGGCCGGAGATAATTTAGGCTGAAAGCTATTTTTGATTTCCAGGTTCTTTTGGCAGGATTAATGCAGTTTCCCGAATAAATAGTATTTTATTAATCCGGCATTACCAATGGCTGGAAAACAATAAGGGTTGAGGAGTTGCATCACTGTATGGTCAGTGTGTTTTTCAAAAATAAGAAGGGGGAAAGACTGGCCGGACTGCTGTTTGGCGAGAACAGCCCGGACGTACCGGTGGTGATTGTGTGCCACGGTTTCACGGGCAGCAAGGAAGGCCGGGGCAAGGCTGTTGAAATGGCCCAACTGCTGGAACGAAACGGATATGCCTGTTTATTGTTTGATTTTGCCGGGTGCGGCGAAAGTGAAGGAAAATTTGAGGACCTGACTTTAAGCGGCCACATTGAGGACCTCACCTGCGCCGTGGACTTTTGCCTGGAAAGGGGACTGGGGCCGGTGATAACCCTGGGCAGGAGTTTCGGCGGAAGCACGGCAATCTGCCAGGCGGCTTCCGACAGCCGGGTCTCGGCAGTCTGCACCTGGGCGGCTCCGGCTTCCCTGATGGACCTCTTCCTTAATTTTACCGACGGTGATCTGCCTGAAAACGAAAACGCCCTGATCCCCATGGAGGGCGCCGAAGGGATAATCTATCTGAAAAGATCTTTTTTCACCGACCTGGCATCCCACGATATTTCCCGCTGTTCCTCCCTTATCTCTCCCCGCCCCCTGCTGGTGGTACAGGGCACCGGGGACGAGGTGGTGCCCCCGGCCGAGGCCTCCGTCATTTACGATGCCGCCGGCAGCCCCAGGGAAATAGCGTATATCGAAGGAGCCGACCACCAGTTCTCGGCGCACTATGAAAAGGCGTGGGCGATCTTATTGGACTGGCTTAAAAAAGCTAAACGAGGTGCTTGATGGAAAAAGGATTAACGCCTTCCGCCTGGAGGCTGGCCGTCGACTTTGGCGGCGCCTCTACCGGCGGCTGTGCTTACGTTGAAAATTCCGGGGAAATATTTACCATGAAGGTCCCCTCCACGCCGGAAAACCCTGCCTCGGCGGTGGCCCAGCTGGTGGCCGGCATGTCCGAAAAAACAGGCCTGCCCATGGAAAGTTTGGACACGGTAATACTGGGAACCACCCTGGCCTCCGGGTCCCTTACACAGGGCAGGGGAGCCAAAACCGCCCTGCTGGTGACGCGGGGGTTCAGAGACATACTGCACCTTGGCGGGGAGCCCCGTCCCTACCTGTATGACCTTGGAGCCGAAAAGCACCCCCCCATAGTGGGCCGCAGGTTTACATTCGAGATCAACGAAAGGGTTCTGCCGGGGGGGCGGGTGGCGGTACCCCTGGACGACAGTGAAATATTAAACCTCGTGCCCTGTCTTGTGGATAACGGGATAGAGTCCGTGGCCGTCTGCTTTCTGCACTCCTACTGCAATCCCCGGCATGAGCAGAGGGCCAGGGATATTCTTACAAAACACCTCCCCACTGTTCCGGTGACAATTTCATCAGATATTTTGCCTCTGGCCGGAGAATACCAGCGGGCCGCTACAACGGTGATCAATGCGGCCATCAGGCCCCTGCTCGGGAGATACCTGGACCACACCGGGAAATGCCTTGCCGGCTACGGAGCAAAGGCAGCCAAATTTTTTGTCATGCAGTCCGACGGCAGCCTCATTGCCGCCCGCCAGGCCAGGGAGGAAAGCGCCCGGACGGTCCTGTCCGGACCGGCAGGCGGCGTGCTGGCCTGTTTACAATTGGCCAAAATTAGCGGCAGGCCCCGCCTGATTGTCTTCGACATGGGGGCAACCGGCGCCAGATTCAGCATTATTCACAGTGACCATCTCCCGGTTGCAGACGGGGGAACGGCGGCGGGTCACCCGGCCAGGCTTCCCATGCTGGACATCCTCACCACCGGGGCCGGAGGACACAGTACAGTCCGCGCGAACCGCAGCGGGACCCTGATAGTGGATCCCGACAGGGCCGGGGCTGTTCCCGGACCGGCCGGCCACAGCCGGGGAGGCGCCCGGCCCACGTGCACAGACGCCAATCTCCTGCTGGGCCGGATTAGCCCCCGCAGTCGCCTGTCCGGGGTAATTGAGCCGGACATTGAAGCGGCCAGGGAGACATTCCATAAAAACATTGCCATTCCCATGGCTATCCCGGTTGAAGCCGCCGCCGAGGGAGTTATAGAAGCTGTTAACTCTGAAATGATCGCAGCCATAAGGCGCATCTCCGTCCAGCGGGGTTACGACCCCAGGGAGTACACCCTGGTCTCCTTCGGCAGCGCCGGCCCCCAGCATGCCGCCGAACTGGCGCTGGAACTGGGCATACCCCATGTGCTGGTGCCGCGCCACCCCGGAACGCACTCGGCCCTGGGGATGCTTTTTGCCGACCGGCAAAAGGAATATGCGGCTGATTTTTCATCCCTCCTCGACTGTTCCGACCCTGCCCACATTGATGACAAGTACCGGGACCTGGAAAGAAAAGCACTGCGTGATTTGTCGGGCGAAGGGGTGCCCCCCGAAAGGATAAAAATGTTCCGCACTGTTGACCTCAAGTACAGAGGCCAGCCATTTGAGATTAACATGCAGGTACCGGCAGGGAAATTGACCCGGGCCGACCTTCAGCTCCTGAACAGGGCCTTCAAGATTACTCACCAGTCGGAATACGGTTTTTCCCCTGACGCCGCCGGAGCCGAGATAATATCCCTGAAGCTGACCGCGGTGGGAAATATTTCCCTGGGAACGGGTGATTGCAATGTCAGGAAACACACCGGACGGCAAGGCGTACCGGAGCCCCGGCCCCTGGGCAGCCGCAGGGTTATTTTCCATGGCAGCCCGGTGGATACTCCGGTCTACAGCCGGGACGACCTTTACCCCTTTCTCCGCATTAAAGGGCCGGCTGTGGTGGAGCAGGACGACACTACCACCGTCATCTGGCCCCGGATGTCAGCCTCAACGGACGCTTACGGCAACCTGATCATAGACGTGGGGGTGAAGTAATGGACCCCGTTACTATGGAAGTAATCAGTTACGCTCTCCGGTCCATTGCCGAAGAAATGGGCGCGGTTTTGGTGAGGTCGGCCGTATCCACAGGTATCAGGCACCGGCGGGACTTTTCCACCGCCATTTACACTGCCGACGGAAAGCTGGCCGTCCAGGCCGGCCAGGTACCCCTTCACCTGGGCCTCATGTCCGACATCGTGGATGCGGTCCTGAAGACACATCCTGTCCCAACCCTGAAGCCGGGGGATTCCATAATCATTAATGATCCTTATTCAGGCGGATCCCACCTGCCGGAAATCTGTACCGTCTCCCCTGTCTTCTTCAACAGCAGGCTCCTGGCGCTGGTGGCCACCCTGGCCCGCCACGCCGAGGTGGGAGGAGCAGCGCCGGGAAGCATGTTCACCGTTTCGGAAGAGATATTCCAGGAGGGCATCCGTATCCCCCCATTAAAAATAATGGCAAAGGGGGAGCTAAACACAGACATTTTTTCCCTGCTGGCCGGCAATATCAGGACCGGGCACGAATTCGCGGGAGACCTCCGGGCACAGTTCGCAGCCAACAGGCTGGCCGAAAAAAGGCTGCGGGAATTTGCCGGCAAATACGGGCCGGAAAAAATAAAAAGGTACCTGCCCGAAATACTGGACCACTCCGAACGCCTGATGAGGTCGGCATTGAAAAAGCTGCCTGCCGGAGAATACCACTGCGAGGACACCCTTGAAGGGGACGGCCTCAGCGGCGATTCAATCAATATCAAGGCCGCCGTCAGGTGTGAGGGGGAGTGCATTACTGTGGACTTTACCGGCACTCATCCCCAGGTTGCCGGGCCGGTGAACACCACCAGGGGAGTAACCCTGGCCTGTGTTTATTATGCCGTCAGATCCGCTGTGGCCCCCGGCGCTCCTTTCAATGCGGGAATGATCAGGCCAATTGCCGTAATCACGCCGGAGGGATCCCTGGTCAATGCAAAATTCCCCGCCCCTGTGGCCCACGGCACCATCAACGCGGCCCGGCGCATAGCTGATATAATCTTCGGCTGCCTGGCCGGCATTTTACCCGGGAAGATCCCGGAAGCCGGTTCGGGCAGTGTAACCAGTCTGACTTTTGGCGGATTTGATCCCCAACGGGGGGCCTATTACTCCTTTTTTGAAATCTGCGGCGGCGGCCGGGGAGCGAAGCCGTTCAGCGACGGACCGGGCGGGGTTCATGTGAATATGACTAATGTCGCCGGCACCCCGGTGGAAGTTATAGAACAATACTATCCCCTGATGGTCAGGGAGTGCGGGCTTATAAGCGGCTCCGGCGGACCGGGAAAATTCAGGGGCGGCCTGGGGGTAAGGAAAACCTTTACCGTTCTGGGAGACAGCGCAGTGATTTCAGCCAGCGCCGAAGCGGGAGGAAGAGGTCCCCGGGACTTAAGGGGGGGAATGCCCGGAAGTGCGGCCGTTGTAACCGTCCGGTACTCTCAAGGCCGGGGTGGAAAGGTGCAGGACATGGAATCCGGAAAGTTCACTGTAAACCTGGAAAAGGGCGATTCCATAACAATTAAAACGGCCGGCGGGAGAGGTTTCGGCGACCCCCTGGAAAGGGATCCCGCGGCCGTAAGGTTTGATGTTCTGGAGGGCTTTATTACCAGGGATCAGGCTTTTGACATATACGGCGTGGTCCTGGAGGGTGAAGATCTGCAGGTCGATTTAAAGGCTACCGGGGCCAGGAGGGCAGCCCTGGCCCAAGGAGAAACAATATTCTGTCAGAATTCAGAATCCAGAATTCAGAATTCAGAATAGAAAAGCCCGTGAGGGCGCCATTGTCGGCATCAAAAATCAATTAATTGAGATAGTGGACCCGGTTACCAGGACAACACCTTCTTTTTCACGGCTAGATGTCAATGGTCACCCCTCCCCATTCTTCGGGACTGCTGCCCTCGTAATAATCCGCCACCATTTTGCCCACCTTCCGGCACAGCAAATAATTTACCAGCCCCGATACCACGGCTCCCAAAAGCGGTACTATTTTTAACACGGATCTCTGGCTCAGGCGTATGCCCAGGGTAACCAACAAATCCTGGGTAAATTTGATAAAAGCCTGCCGCCCCATCTGCCTGACGGCGATCTTGGAAATATTTTTGCTTACCGCATCGGTACCCACTGCGGACATAAATACCCACACGGCCTCCCTGGCCGTCGCCTGCCTTCTGAAATCCCGGCCGTAAAGCAGCGCCAGCTCCATAATCATTTCCGACAAAAAATACATCAGCGCCATAACATCAAAGGCCGTGCCGCCCAGCAGGGCCAGCAGCGTCCCCAGCCCGGGGAAATTTCCCGGCAGCGCCGTAACGGCGCCGCTAAAGGCGCACCAGCGGGACTTGCCGGTTATTACAATATCGCACAGCTGCCTCCTGGTCATTTCAGGATAAGCCTTTTTCAGGCGGGCAACTCTCCTCCTGGCCTCTATCTCGTTAACGAAATCAAAGGGATTGACCCTTAAAAACATGCAAACTACCCCTTCGTCAGAGCCTTTTATCTGTATCCATCTTATCTCTTTTTGCCGTATATTTAAACTACCAACTCCCAATTCCCGCATTCTACATCCTTGATCAATACGCCGCTTTATGTTATCATTATTTTCGCCGGGAATTTTGTGTAAGGGCGTGTAGCTCAGCGGGAGAGCACTGCGTTCGCAACGCAGGGGCCGGGGGTTCGAATCCCCTCTCGTCCACCAGATAAAAAGCCTTGCCGCTGCGGCAAGGTTTTTTTGTTTAACATTTTTGGCGAAAGGAGTCTCCAATGTACTGGGAAAAAAAAGGTTCAGACAACACCGACGCCACTGTAAAACTGTCTTTGGCAAGGGCCGCGGAACTTTCCGTCAGCCATATCGTGGTTGCTTCCTGCTCCGGGTATACCGCCGCAAAATTCATCGGCTGTCCGCACCAGGTGGTGTGCGTAACGCATCACGTGGGCTTCTCGGGCCCCGGAAAGGATGAAATGGACGCCCCCACAAGGCAAAAACTGCAGCAGGCCGGCATTAAAATTCTCACCACCACGCATCTTTTCGCCGGTGTGGACAGGGGTATAAGAAACAAATTCGGAGGTGTGTACCCGGCGGAAATAATGGCCCAGACTTTAAGGATATTCGGCCAGGGCCTGAAGGTCTGCGTTGAAATCGCCGTGATGGCCCTGGATGCGGGGTTGATTCCCCACGGCAGGGACATTATAGCAGTAGGCGGAACAGGAATGGGCGCCGACACCGCCGCCGTGATACTGCCGGCCCATTCCAACAACTTCTTTGACACCAGGGTAAGGGAAATTATTTGCAAGCCGAAAGATTTTTAGGTCACAGGGGACGCTCACCCCTAATCCCTACCCTGTAAATAATCTCCCCTTCCGGAGTGTACGGAGGGGGGAGGACCTTTCAGGCCGGAGCGTAAATACCGGAGGTTGTTATCCGGCTCTTGGCGACGGAGCGTACGGAATGCCGGGCCGGCTGCAGGACGCAGCCGGAAGCCCGAAC
>JBMOPD010000065.1:0-3032 GCA_049323615.1 Bacillota bacterium
CCCGCTGCGTAACATGGTGAGGCACACCGGGCGCCACCACTCGTGCAATTCTTGCCATATCTGTATTATACTTCAGTACCGGCCCCCAAGGGACAATAATTCGGTATGGTGTCCCCATTATTCGAAAGAACAGCTTCCAGAATCTAGTTGACGACTTTTCGTGACCGAAAATGACGATTTTCTAGTGGCCAAAAGTGCGGATTTTCCATTATCCATTGACACTGGTGTCACACACATGGGAGTTGATTTCCTCTACGCTCCATTACTTATTGTTATATTCAGGAGCACCGCAGACTAAGCGGGCATGCCTTAATAGTCCAGCTGCCCGAAGAGGTACAGAAGAACATTAGGACGCCTCCTGCACGTTTGCCGAAAAAAAGCTTTACTTTTCTCCAGAAAAGGTTACAATAAGGATGGCTCAAGTAATCGGTCGAAAGGGTACGGTTCAATATCCTTCTCAACTACTTAATGGTAGGGGGGTCAAAGGTAAGTGAATCCCCTGAACCATTCTGAGCAACAAAGTAAAGTATTGAGGAGGATTTTCTATGTTTCAAGACAAAACCCTAACCTGCCGTGACTGCGGCGCCGAGTTCCTTTTCTCTGCCTCTGAGCAGGAATTCTACGCGACAAGAGGGTTCACCAACGAACCCGGTCGTTGCCCCGACTGCAGGGCGGCGCGCAAGCAGCAGAGAAACAGTTTCGGGGGCGGCTATAACCGCGGCCCGCGCGAGATGTTCCCGGCCACTTGTGCCGCCTGCGGCGCCGAAACCGAAGTTCCGTTCCGCCCGTCGGGCGACCGCCCGGTTTACTGCCGCGATTGCTTCGGCAGCAACAGAAAAGCCAGCCGTTACTAATCTGTGAGGCCGAAGAACTCCTCCGCCCGTAGGCGGAGGAGTTCTTCTTTATCAATGGAGCCAGACTGATCTTCTGCATGTCCGTAAATCTGATAGCCTTGGGATCTAATAGGGAGCCTTGGGATTTTCCTGCAAATCATTTCTAGTAAGACGAACGCAAGTTAGAAACTCCTACCTGAAACAGAATATCTCTACGGGAGGTTTTTACTTATGGACCAATTTACTTTAGACCGGTTTACTTTAGACCGGGATGAAGCCCTCTTATTGGTGATTGATATCCAAGAAAGGCTCGTCCCTGCCATGAGATATGGTAGACAAGTTATTAGGAATACTAATATCTTATTAACTATAGCGAAAACATTGGGAATTCCCGTCATGGTCACTGAACAATATTCCAAAGGCTTAGGGAAGACAGTACCAGAAGTTGCTGCTTATCTGGATGGTGCCACAACGTACGAGAAAATCACCTTTTCAGGATGTACTAAAGAGGTCCTTTCTGCACTGAATCAAATCGGGAGAAAAAAGGTGATTATAACTGGAATGGAAACTCATGTTTGTGTTTTCCAAACCGTTAGGGATTTACTAGGTCTTGGTTACCAGGTTTTTGTGGCAGCAGACGCCGTATGTTCTCGGAGTAAAGAAAATTACCGTAATGCTTTATCCATAATGGCGGCTATGGGGGCTGTTATTACAAATACTGAAACAGTATTCTTTGATTTGATGAAAGAGGCTGGTACACTTCAATTTAAGGAACTCTCGAAATTAATAAAATAAATGAGGGTCAAACCTTAAGTTTTCTATCACGTTCTTGCCCGTGGCAACAACAAACAGGATGTTTTTCTTGATGAGCCCGACTACTGCCTATATCTGTCTCTTCTAGAGAAATACAGCTCGAGACACGGTGTCACAGTCCACGCCTATGCTCTTCTCCCCAACCCGCCAGCACGCCCACGCACAGCAGCGGCCAGCCCTTCGCGGTGTTGATCCTGGACCTGGACCACTTCAAGCTGTTCAACGACACGTTCGGACACCAGGCGGGCGGTGGCGCAAGCGGTGCAGAAAAGCCTGCGGGCGGCGGACGTTGTGGCACGCTACGGCGGCGAGGAGTTTGTGGTGATTCTGCCGTAGACCGATGCAGGAACTGCCTTTGAAATCGCGGAGCGCCTCCGGCAGGTGGTGGCCGGGACCAGCCTGCCCGACCCACAGCGGCCTGCCGAATATTTGCCTCCGCTGACGGTAAGCGTGGGCGTGGCTGTCTGCCCGGCCCACGCCACCACTCTGGGTACACTGCTCCATGCGGTCGATGCGGCCATGTACGCCGCCAGGCAGGCGGGGCGCAACCGCGTGGTGGTGGCGCAGGCGGAATGAGCCCTGGAGAAGGACCAGGGTCTCTATTGGCATAACGGCAAAAAATGTTAAGATATCGGAAAGACGGTATTAGAGGGATACTTGTGCAAGGTAACAGCTCTTCGGAGACCTCAACGAAAGGCAGGACCTCGCTCCTCCTGAACTACATGCGGTTTTACAACCGCTTGCTGCACGTTTTCTTGGGTCTCAGTCTGATCGTTGCTTCCCTGCTCGCCCTCTGGATTTTCGCCCGTGACGTTTATGGCGCCGTCTTTGCACAGCACAGTATTCTGGATGGGTTTTTGCACGCCCTCGGTATGCTTCTCATCCTCTGGACAATTTCCGAGCTCATCAGCGCCGAAGTACGATACCTCAGCGGGCAGAAGGTTCAGGTCGCCGTCTTCGTTGATGTAGCCATCGCCGCCTTATTGCGCAAGTTGTTGATCGGTGATATCGAAGGGCTCAGTATAGAGGTCCGGTTGGTCAATCTCGCGGGATTGGTAGCCCTTGGCATCCTGCGCTGGGTATTGACTTACAGTAGCATTGCTCAACGAACTAATGTATACCGTCCGAAGGCCGGCATTAAGCGGGGGAGATCGCCCGGCTTGCGACGGTCATCGACGGTTAATTAAATTTAGCATAAACCTCTGGCCGAGTAGCCACTAATGCAAAAAGCCCATCCTGAACAGTCAGGCAGGGGCTTTTCCGGTTTCTGTGAATTTAAGAAACATACTCTTAGCCTAATGCCCAACGCCTAGCGTTTTTTAGAACAGGCCCTTGACCCGCCCAAGTTCGTCGATGTCGATCTGGAAGGCGGCGGGACGCGAGCCC
>JBMOPD010000066.1:0-38123 GCA_049323615.1 Bacillota bacterium
TCCAAATCGTCATCCGTTCCGGCTCATTCGCAAGAGACTGTAACAGTCTCCGGTAATATCGCTCGATTGATGCCTTCTCCCTTTCGATAGCAACCTCTAAAGTATTGTACGTCCCAAAAGAAGGAGCGGGGCTTTAGGAAAGGCTGTAAGCATTCTGGATTCCGGATTCTGAATTCTGGATTCCCGCCGCTGGAACAGCGGCGCCGCCCGCAAGGGCGGCTTTTTTACCGTTAAAGAAAGTATATGTCGATTTTAAAGTACTAAAGTAACCTTTGGTTTGCATACAAACCCCATAATAGCTTTATGGCGCATTGGAGAAGACATCGCACTCGCGAACCCGACCTGCGACTGAACAGTCTCTAAAGCTCTTTGCCGACGGAAGCCGACCGCCCTCGAACGCCGCGTCCATGCGGCTCTCGGGCTTTTGGCCGCATCCGGCGTCCAAATCGTCATCCGTTCCGGCTCATTCGCAAGAGACTGTAACAGTCTCCGGTAATATCGCTCGATTGATGCCTTCTCCCTTTCGATAGCAACCTCTAAAGTATTGTACGTCCCAAAAGAAGGAGCGGGGCTTTAGGAAAGGCTGTAAGCATTCTGGATTCTGGATTCTGAATTCTGGATTCCCGCCGCTGGAACAGCGGCGCCGCCCGCAAGGGCGGCTTTTTTAGCCCCATAATTATGGGCTCCGGAAGGAATTCCGGCCGGTGCTGTGCAGCGCAAATAAAGAATTAAATAATGGGAATATTAATAATCGGGGCTATTCATAAAATCAGGGGGTAAAGCGGATGAAACTTCTGGAAAAAGTGGTTGCCCGGGAAGGTAAAGGTATCCACGCAGGGGAGTCCTATATTTTATGGTCGCAGTTGCAGGCAAGGTACGATACCCTGGAACTGGCTCAGTTTCATGCCAGTCTGGCCAGTGACGAGGACTTCAAACTGCTGGTGGACAGGGGGATAGACGGTTTAATAAAGCCACAGATTAAAAAACTGGAAGATACAATGAACCGCTACCGGATTCCCCTTCCCACCCGTCCGCCAAGGGACATAAATTTACCCGCCAGTGCATTTGAAGCGGCCAGGGATGAATCGATGTTCCGCATCATTTTGTCCGGCAGCCAGACCGCCCTCCTAGTGCACGCCAAGGCGATAAACGCCTGCACCAACGACTCGCTCAGGAATATGTTTTTAAATTTTTTCAATGATGAGGCCCATATGTACGACGACCTGGTAAAATTCGGCAAAATAAAAGGTTGGGTGCATATGCCGCCCCGGTACAAGCATTAAAACTTTTACTGAAAACCTTACGGGTCAGGAGAAACTCTAACCCCTGATCACCAATCCCTTCTTATAAAACAGGTCCCCGTCCGGTGGCCAGGGCCCTGTATTCTTTCATTATTTTTTCGACCTGAACGACATCTTCCTCATCGTGACAGCGCACGGCCACAATGACCTCACCGGCAGCCGGGTTTTTCCCGGCCTGCCTTTTTTTCTGAACAGCACGGTCCAGCAGGTAACCGGTTCCGCCCCCGGCCACAGCCCCGGCCAGCCCCAGGGCGATAGGCCCCGCAGGCACTATGGATCCGTAAATTACACCCATCAGCATGCCTATGGAAGAAAGAATGGTAATGCCGTCCACCAGGCTGGCGCTGTCGTTCCTGTAAATGGAATCCAGCAGTGTCTGCCCCTCCGGCAGCTGGGGTTCCAGCACCACCACCGCCAGCCTTTCCCCGCCGAAACCATACTCCTTCAGTTTGTCAATCCCCAACTCCAGGGCCAGCGAAGGCGTGAACAGGCCGTAGACGCAAAACATACAGTCCTCCTGTTTTTTCATAGGATAGGCAAAATATTTCCTGGTTATTCTAGCTGTTGACAGGGAGGTAACCGTTATACCATGGTGCGAAAAGAAGATTTCCGGCTGGTCAGGATGGCGCTTTCCGGCTGGGATACGGCCATATTGCACAACAAAAACCCCTGGATGCCCATGTGGTGGTCCGTAGCGCTGCCGGGGCTCGGCCACCTCTGCCAGGGGAACTATGTCAGGGGACTGATGCTGATGTCCTGGGAGATACTGGTTAACCTTAAGGCCAACCTGAACCTCAGCATAATGTACACCTTTACCGGGCGGTTTGAAAAGGCCGGGGAAGTGCTGGACTCCGGCTGGGCCCTATTTTACGGGGTAATCTTTTTTTTTGCCGTGTTTGACAGCTACCGGACAGCCGTGGAGGTCAACATGCTGGCCCGGCTGGAGCGCAGTCAGCCCCGCCGGTACTACAAATTCATGGAAATGCCCACCGGCGGAGTAAACTACCTGGATAAGGGCAATCCCTGGGTGGCTGCGGCCTGGTCCGCCCTTCTGACGGGGTTCGGCCACATATACAACGGAAAAACCTTCAAAGCGCTTATACTGCTGGGCTGGGCGGTGGCCACCATATATTTCGCCCATTTGAACAACGCCATTATTGATACCTTCAACGGGCGGTTCCAGCGAGCCGCTGAGAACGTCGACTACCAGTGGCTGCTCTTTTTCCCCTCCGTATATTTTTTCGCCATATGGGACGCTTACACTGACTGTGTGGAAATGAACAAATTGTTTGCCGAGGCGCAAAAAGAATATTTAAGGGAAAAATACGGCCGTTGACTTTTTTATCTTCCAGGGCCTTCATCGCCTTTTACCGCTGGGGCTGCCGCTATTGGGGGGAATAAAAGGTCGGTAAGCAAAGCCAGCAGGGTAAGCCCCGCTATGTCCAGGAACCAGCTGTACCACAGCCTCCAGTGCGGGTAGACGATGACGCCCAGACTGTACATCACCGCTTCCACAGCCAGAAATATGGTGGACATATAAACGGTGTAAAGAAATCTTTTGTCCCACCGCCCGGGCAGCCAGGCCAGGAATAAAAGGGAAACGGCGTATGCGTTGACGATGTGAAACAGCGGCTGCCTGCCCAGGTAAATTATCCCCCGCGGATATGCGTAAAGGTTGTATTTGGTGCCGAAGTAGTCCGCCAAAACCGTAAGGACCACGCCTATGAGGCCGGCCTTCCACACTTTGAAAAATTTCCCGCCCACCAAAAAATAGACCAGCGCCCAGGCTACGATTGTATAAATAAAGTAGTGCATTGGGGTCACTTCCGCCAAGATAATTTTAAGAATGGCAGGGGCAGGCCCTAAGTAGTCCGCCTGCCCCTGTTTTCAGGTGAAGTCCACGGTGGGCCGGGATACTGCACCTGTTGGTCCGTTTTTGTTTTTTTACCGGGACCTGTTGATTTTGTTTTTTTCATATAACTTCTCCTCAACTGTACCCGGAGCATAGTTTTGTCATCAGGTTTGCCAGCACCTGTTTTTCCTGCTGGTCGGACACGCTCCAAAGTTCCCTCAAAACCTTCTGCTCCGAGTTTGCCGGTGGAACGTTTTCAGCCAGTATTTCCCCGGCCTGGCAGGCCAAAAGCGCTATCCTGTCCCTGGATATGCCCAGTTCCTCGGCAAATTCAACTGCCTGCGATAAATACCTCTTCCAGCTGTCCCAGTCAGCATTGACGTTACTCATAAGATCCATTGCCATTCCTCCTTTTTGGGGCCTGTATTATAGTGTCATTCGAAAATTGTAAAAATATACAAGGGGTTGCCCAAAAGTTGCAGGCCTCATAAATCTGGTGGGGATTCCAGCATCTTATAGCACAGAAATTAAGGTAACATACACAACTGCGCCGATAAAGGCATATGTTAAATATGAAGAAGGAAGCAATCTATCACCCGTACATATATTTTTTATTTTTAGGATAAGGAGGGACCCGCCAGGGCGGTTCCCCCCGCCGGCAGTTTGCTAACTTGGGGGGTATTAATAATGAAAATTGGTGACATTGTCACCCGAAAAGTATATGGAGAGGACATGCAATTTTGCATTCTGGGCTTCTATACCAGACAGGAGACCGGAGAAAGGGTTGCCATTCTGGCGCTCTTAGACCCCAGCCTGATCATGGAGGCAGCGGTTCAGGAACTGGCGCCGGTGTCGGCCAGACACCTTTTTGCACTTACCACCACCAATACCCAGCTGCATTAAGCAATTGCCCTGTGGAGACTGCTTGCAAGAGCAGTTTTTCTTTTTGGCGCAGGAATGGGTATGCAAATATGGAATAATACTTATGATAATAAACACCAACAATGATTAATATACAGTGGGGTGATGATTATAAACAGCGCAGACATGAAAGCCCTGGGCGGGGGGATAATTGATTCGGCCAAGCGCAGGGGCGCCGACATGGCGGAGGTGTACCTCAGCAACAACAGGGAGCTTTTTATCGAGGTCCGCGACAGCCGCGTGGAAACCATGAAACTGGCCGGGGAAAGGGGCCTCGGCCTTAGGCTGATGAAGGGAAACCGGGCGGGTTTTGCTTATACGTCGGACCTGAGCCCCCAAAGCGCAGAGGAGGTTGTGGACCAGGCCCTGGCAAACGCCTCCAGCACGGCGGAGGACCCTTTCCGGGTGATGCCCGGCCCCGCTTCGGGATACCCGCAGCTGGACCTTTATGACCGCAGAATTATTGACACCCCGGTGGAGGAGAAAATTGAACTGGCCAGGGCCATGGAAGAAGCCGCCAAAAAATTTGATCCCAGGGTAAAAATAATAGAAGGGTCGTCTTACACGGACGCCGAAAGCGAAGTAACGTTAATGAACAGCCTGGGGGTGGAGCTGAGCTACAGGGGAGCTTACTGCGGTATTTACATAGCGCTGGTGGCTGTCCAGGGGGGTGACAGCCAGACGGGGTTTGCCCTCAATTACAGCCTGAAGTACAGTGACCTGGACGGTCCGGCCACCGGCCGCGAAGCCGCCATGAGGGCTGTAAGGATGCTGGGGGCCAGAACCATACCGTCCCAGACGGTCCCGGTAGTGCTGGATCCATATGTGGCCACCGGGTTTCTGGGCCTGCTTTCTCCGGCCCTGACGGCGGAGGCGGTGCAGAAGGGAAGGTCTTTGTTTGCCGGCAAGGTGGGCCAAAAGGTTGCCTCAGACAGGGTAAGCATTGTTGATGACGGTTCACTGCCCGGCGGGATAGCTTCCACTCCCTTTGACGGCGAGGGAGTGCCCACTTCACGCACAAATTTGATCACCGGGGGCACCCTGCTGGGCTTTTTGCAAAACACTTACACAGCCGCCAGGGACGGTGTAAAATCCACCGGCAACGGAGTCAGGGGTTCGTTTAAATCGACGCCGGAGGTGGGCGCCACAAATTTCTTTATCGAGGGCGGGGACACCGGTCCGGAAGACATCATCGGCGGCCTGACAAAGGGATTTTATGTCACCGAGGTGATGGGCATGCATACCGCCAACCCCATCTCGGGGGACTTTTCCCTGGGGGCATCGGGCCTGATGATTGAAAACGGCCGTCTTGCCTACCCGGTAAGGGGGGTTGCCCTGGCCGGCAACATGATAGACCTGATGAAAAAAATAGAAAAAGCGGGAAACGACCTCACCTTCTTCGGCGGGAGGGGCGCGCCCACCCTGCTGGTCAGTGACATGGCCATCAGCGGCAGTTGATTGTATTAGTAATTTTCAATTCCTTATTCCTGTGTTAAAATATCCCCGGTGCGTTTACACGGATTTGCTAAAATATTCCTGCGACGGGGGATTATAAGATGAGAGTGCTGATACTAAACGGCCCCAACCTGAATCTGCTCGGCAAAAGGGAAACGGCGGTTTACGGCGCGGCAACCCTGGATGAAATCAGGCTGCAGCTGCAGCAGCTGGCCGGCCGGTTGGGGGTTGAGGTGGAATTTTACCAGTCCAACCGGGAAGGGGAACTGATAGATAAAATCCACGAAGCCGACGGGGCGTTTGACGCCGTAGTGTTCAACCCGGGAGCTTACACGCATTACAGCATAGCCCTGCGGGATGCCGTGGCCGCCGTTTCGGCGCCGGTAATCGAGATACACATGTCAAATATTTATGCCCGGGAGGAATTTCGCCACCGTTCGGTGATTGCTCCCGTTGCGGCGGGCCAGATCAGCGGGTTCGGGGCGGGCAGCTACCTTCTGGGGCTGCAGGCCGCCTGTGAGATAGTTAAGAAGTGAGATGTGAAATGGAGATGCGGGATGGGGAAGATATATTGCAAAACCGAATTAGCCGCCTGAGAGAACTGCTTCGTGAAGAAGAGGCGGATGCCTTTTTAGTCACCAGTCCTGAAAACAGGCTCTACCTTACCGGCTTTACCGGCTCAAGCGGGTGGGTTGTGGTAACTGAAAGGGAAACCTGCCTGATTACCGACTTCAGGTATGACCAGCAGGCAAGGGCGCAATCCCCTCACTGCCGGATAATAATCGCCGGGGAAACGCTAAAGGATACCCTGGGCGAATTGGCGGCCGAACTGAATATCCACCGGCTGGGGTGCGAGGGGGATGACCTGACTTACAATCAGTTTACCGCCCTCCGGGATAAGCTGCCGGGACGCGAGGTCAGGCCCCTGGCCGGGACCGTTGAGGGCCTCCGGGCGGTAAAGGAAGAACTGGAAATAAGGAAGATATCAGCAGCCGTGAAACTTGCCGACGAGGCCCTTAAGCACATTCTGCCCTATATCAGGGATGGTGTAAGGGAGCGGGATGTGGCCCTGGAAATCGAGTTTTTCATGCGCAAAGAGGGGGCCGAAGGAATATCCTTTCCTTTAATAGTGGCCTCCGGGCACAGGGCCGCCATGCCTCACGGGACCGCCTCGGACAAGGTGATACGGCGCGATGAGCTGGTAATCATGGATTTCGGCGCTACTTTGGAAGGATATAATTCGGACATAACCAGGACCGTGGCGGTTGGCGGCGCCGATAAAAGGATGGAGGAAATATACCGCATTGTGCTGGAGGCCCAGTTGGCCGGGATAAAAGCCATCCGGGCGGGCATACCGGCGTCGGAGGCGGACAGGGCCGCCAGGAGTGTGATCGAGGGCTACGGGTATGGTGAGTATTTCGGGCACAGCACCGGACACGGGCTGGGACTTCAGATACACGAACCCCCGCGCTTATCGGCCAAGGACAATACCGAGCTGAGACCGGGGATGGTGGTGACGGTTGAGCCGGGTATTTACCTGCCCGGATGGGGAGGAGTGAGGATAGAGGATACAGTGGTGGTGGAGAAAAATGGCTGCTGCGTGCTGACCTCCTCACCCAAGGAAAGGCTTATATCTTGCGGTCGGTAATGTTCAGAAGGATCGAAAGCCCGGATCTCCCAACCGCACCCCCGGCCAAAGATTTTCATTGTCCTTGGGTAGAATTTCTTTTAATAGAAAAATTGAAACTTGGGAAAGGAGAGGATATAGTGATTTCTACCAACGATTTCAGGACCGGGCTGACCATTGAGGTGGACGGGGACGCCTATCAGGTGGTGGAATTTCAGCATGTCAAGCCCGGCAAGGGAGCTGCCTTTGTACGGTCAAAACTGAGGAACCTCCGCACCGGAGCGGTGATTGAAAAAACCTTCAACGCCGGTGAAAAAATTCCCCGGGCCAGGATAGACCGCAGGGAGTTCCAGTACCTGTACAACGACGGGTCGGTCTATAACTTTATGGACATGGAAACGTACGACCAGACCGGACTTACTGCCGAACAACTGGGAGACGCCACAAAGTACCTGAAGGAGAACATGACGCTTAACGTTTTGTTTTACCAGGGCAAGCCCATGGGAGTGGATCTTCCCAACTATGTTGAACTGGAGGTAGTGGAGACAACCCCCGGGATTAAGGGAGATACCGCCAGCGGCGGTTCAAAGCCGGCCACCCTGGAAACGGGGTATGTCGTGCAAGTTCCGTTTTTCATCAACGTGGGCGACATTCTCCAGATTGACACCAGGACCGGCCAGTACATAAAGAGGGCTTGAGGGAAGGAATTTGGGGCCGAGGAAATATATGTTTAAAACCCCCTTTCGGGAGAGATACTAAACATCGTACGGCCAGTTCAGTTACAGTCTTCGGCGTCAGACAATGCCTGACGGCTGAAGGCATACAGCTGATGGCTAATTTTAAAAGGGGGTTTCACTGGTGAAGGACCTTAAGTCAAGGGTAGCGTATCTTCAGGGCCTGTCAGCCGGAATGGACATTTCGTCGGAGTCTAAAGAGGGCCGCATTTTAAGCGGAATAATTGAAGTGCTGGATGAATTTGCCCGGTCTTTTAACGAGCTTGAAGAGGCTCACGGCCAGCTGGAAGACTACCTGGAGAGCCTGGACGAGGATCTGTTTCAGCTTGAGGAGGACATATACAAAGATTCCGATGAAGACCCGGTAGCCGACAGCGGGGATTACCTTGAGGTCGAATGTCCGCGGTGCGGGGAAGTGGTTTGTTTTGACTCCGGTGTGCTGGAAGACGATGATGTGGTGGAGGTAACCTGCCCTAACTGCGACGAGGTGGTATTCATAAACGACGACAATTTCCAGGCTGCCGACGAGCCGGAGCAGCTGGAAGGAAGGCGGATTGTTGAGGACGACGACCTGTAAAAGCTGCTAAAACATAGGGTACCTTAAGGGGTATTGGGGTTCAAAAAGCTTCAGTAAGGGGTTGAATTTTTTAATTTACCCCTTAATTTGTCTTTTTTTGACCACTTGCAACTCATTCTGGAACAAAGGCATTTTAAATTTCTGCCCCACGGGGTATTGACTTATGGGTGGAGCGGTTTTAAAATAACCCCAGCACATTAAATCGCCGCCCTAAAGGCGGGCTTTAGGCGGCCCGCAGGCAGGCGACCCAAGATGATTTAGGAGGGGAGAAAAGATGGAACCGAAAATCGTAATCATAGGCGGGGTGGCTGCCGGCCCCAAAACCGCCGCCAGAGCGCGCCGCCTGGCCCCAAACGCTGACATAACCATTATCGAAAAGGACAGGTATATTTCTTACGCGGGATGCGGCATGCCCTTTTATCTCGCCGGATCGGTGAGGGAATTCGGGCAGCTTTTTGCAACGGCGTACGGGGTAACCAGGGACGAGAAGTATTTTGAGAGGGAAAAGGGGGTTAAGGTCCTGACCGGGAATGAGGCCGTAGAGATAGACCGGTCCAAAAAAGAAGTGGTCGCCAAAAACCTCGGTACCGGTGAGGTATCGCGCATTCCCTACGACAAGCTGGTCATAGCCACCGGATCCAGTCCCGTTGTTCCCCCCATTGCAGGCATTGACTTAAAAGGTGTGTTCCGCCTGAACCACCCGGAGGACGCCAAGAACATAAAGGAACATCTGGATAATGTAAGTGAAGCGGTGGTTATCGGCGCCGGCCTGATCGGCATGGAAGCCGCCGACGCCCTGCGGGAGAAGAATGTTTTCGCCACCGTGGTGGAGCTTAAGGAGCAGATACTGCCCGGGATGCTGGACAGGGATATGGCCGCGGTGCTGGCGGCCAGGCTGGAGGAGCAGGGCCTGGAATTCCGCCTCAACCAGAAGGTGCTGAGGATTGAAGGGGACGGCGAGGGCAACGTGGCCGCGGTGGTCACCGAACAGGAAAAGCTGGACGCCGAAATGGTTATCGTGGCCGTCGGCGTGCGCCCCAATGTGGACCTGGCCGCTAAGGCCGGACTGAAGATAGGTGAGACCGGGGCCATTGAGGTGAACCGGTACCTGCAGACCAGCGACCCGGACATTTACGCGGTGGGCGACTGCGTGGAAAACTTCCACCTGGTTTCGGGCAATAAAGTCTACATACCGCTTGCCTCTTACGCCAACCGCCAGGGCCGGGTGGCCGGCGACAATGTGACGGGCAGGAAAAGCGTGTTCAAGGGCGTGCTGGGAACGTCGGTGCTGAAGGTGCTGAACTGGAACGTAGGGAGGACCGGCCTCGGACAGCAGCAGGCCGAGGAACTGGGTTACAAGGTTACCTCGGTGGTCAACTCGGCCCACGACCGCACGCACTACCACCCCTCACACGGCCTGGTAATCATGAAACTGATAGTGGATGAGGGCAGCAGAAAAATCCTGGGGGCACAGGCCATCGGGCCGGGCGAAGTGGTTAAAAGGACCGATGTTGCGGCCGCCGCCATAAATTTCGGCGCCACCGTGGACGACCTGGCAGACGTTGACCTGGGCTACGCACCTCCCTTCTCTTCGCCCATCGACCTGGCCCAGCACACCGCCAATATTGCCCGCAACAAGATGGAAAACATCGCCCCGTCCATAAACGCCGAGGAAATGAAGGCCAAGATGGACCGGGGAGACGATTTCGTGATCGTGGACGTGCGGACGGCCCCGCAGTTCGCCGCCAAGCATATAGACGACGACCGGGTGATGCTGGTCACCCTCGGGGATATGCGGGAGCGGATAAATGAGATACCGCGGGACAAGGAGATAGTGCTCCTCTGCGCCATGGGAGTGAGGAGCTACGAGGCCCTGAGGATACTGCACGGGGCCGGCTTTAAGGACATCAAGTACATGGAGGGCGGCCTGCAGGCCTGGCCCTATGAAATGGACTGACAGCTTTTTGGCCGGAATTTAAGGTCAGGAGACAGGAGACAGAAGACAGGAGAAAGAATAAAAATGTGAACGAGGGAAGCCCGGAATTAGCCCGGGCTTTCCCTTTTTGATAAAAGTCCGGCAATGTTCTCACGGTTTCGGGGATGGTAAAGCCATTTTTCTATACTGTGTATTTTAACCGGGGATTTGAAAAGTACTGCTAATAACGTCATAAATTACCAGAACCCAAAATATAGATAGCTTAGGAGGGAGAGGGATGTCTCCTTTGGCTGCTAATTCAGGTGTTCCCGCCGTCCGGGACCGGGGGCCGTGGCCCGAAGTGCTGTCGGTGCTGCCCCCGAATGTAAGAAAGATTGTAGCCGGGGCCGGACCCCAGATTTTGAGCCGGGCGGAGGAAATAAGGATCCGGAGCAGGAGGCCGCTGATGCTGGGACTGGACAGCGGCGACGTGATGCTGTCGGAAAGCGGCGCGGCGGTGAAGGGTTGCCAGCAGGCCTACCGGGTGGGTGAAGAGGACGTGGACAGGTGCCTGCAGTTGGTCAGCGGCTCATCGCTATACGCCCTGGAAGAAGAGATAAGAAACGGTTTTATAACCATCGCCGGGGGCCACCGGGTGGGAATAACCGGCAAGGCCGTGCTGGAGGGCGGAAAGATCAGGACCCTCAAGTATATTTCCGGGATTAATATCAGGATTTCAAGGGAAATAATAGGCGCCGCCGGTCCGCTGATGCCCGGGATAATCGACCGGGAAAGGGGAACCGTTTACCATACCATGATTTTTTCACCCCCGCGGTGCGGCAAGACCACTGTTTTACGGGACGCCGTCCGCATGATCAGCGACGGTTTGCCGGAATACGGGCTGCCCGGGCAGACGGTGGGGCTGGTGGATGAAAGGTCGGAGATAGCCGGCTGCTACCGGGGGATTCCCCAGCGCAACGTCGGCATGCGCACCGACGTGCTGGACGGGTGCCCGAAGGCCGAAGGGATGACAATGCTGCTGAGGTCCATGGGGCCGTCGGTGATAGCCACCGACGAGATCGGCCGGAGCGAGGATGTCAGGGCCCTGGAAGAGGTGTTGAACGCCGGTGTGCGGGTAATATTCACAGTGCACGGATCATCACTGGAGGAGTTGGCCGCCAGGCCGGCTCTTAATTATCTGTTCAGGCTGGGAGTGGTGGAGCGTTATGTCCTGCTGGGCAGGGACCGGAGGGCCGGGGTGGTGAAAAGGGTGTTCACCTCCAAGGATGTCCTGGAAATGGAGGCGGCAACATGCTGAAACTGCTGGGAGCAGTGATCCTGGTGGCCGCCGGGGGGGCTGCCGGAATGCTGGTGGCCAGGGAGTACGCAAGGAGGCCCGGCGAATTGAAATCACTGCTGTCTTCAATCCAGATGCTGGAAACTGAAATAATATATGCCGCCACCCCCATGGCCGAGGCCCTGGAGAGGGTGGCCGGGAGCGCAGACCGGAAGGTGGCCGTTTTTTTTCGCAAGGCTGCCCGGGAGCTGCGATCCATGACCGGATGCACGGCGGGGGAAGCCTGGGAAAAATCCCTGGCCTGGTTTTACACGGTCAGTTCCCTTTCCCGCCAGGATATGTCCATACTCAGGAATTTGGGCAGGGCCCTGGGTGTATCCGACCGCGAAGACCAGGCCAAGCACCTCAGGCTGGCCTGCGACCAGCTGAAAAGGGAGATATTCCGCGCCGAGGAGGACGCCGTAAAGAATACCAGGATGTGGAACTACCTGGGCTTCTGCGGCGCCCTGGTGGCGGCCATCATTCTTTATTAACACGGAGGGAGTGATATCTTTGGGCTCCGATATAGAACTGATTTTCAAGATCGCCGGGGTGGGTATACTGGTGGCGGCCGCGCACTGGGTACTGAAAAGCGCCGGCAAGGAGGATTATGCCTTTATCACCACCGTGGGAGGCGTTGCCGTGGTGCTGGTGTGGGTGATTTACCAGCTGGGCAACCTGTTTGAGAAGGTTAAATCAGTCTTTAAACTTTTTTAAGAGTCCGCTTACGATGTCTGACGACCGACGACTGAACTGGAAGGAATGGTTGCCGTGGACATCATGCAGGTGGTGGGACTGGGACTGGTGGCGGTTGTGCTGGCGGTGGTTTTAAGGCACAACAAGCCGGAAATGGCCGTGTTTTTAAGCATAGCCGTGGGAATCATCATCTTTATCATAATGCTGGGTAAAATCGGGTCGGTCCTGGACGTTTTGAAGGACTTGTCCGCCCGGGCCAATCTCAGCATGATCTACCTGGGGACCATCCTCAAAATAGTTGGCATAGCGTACATTGCGGACTTCGGCGCCCAGATATGCAGGGACGCGGGAGAAGGAGCGGTGGCCGCCAAGATAGAGTTTGCGGCCAAAATACTGATCCTGGTGCTGGCGGTTCCCATTGTTGTGGCCGTGCTCAATTCCCTGCTGAAGGTAGTGCCGTGAGGTGGTAGCATGCGTAAATGTTTAGTTGTCGCCCTGTTGTTGTACATACTCCTGATGCCCGGCATTTCGTTCGCCGCCCAGCCAGGCGGGGAGGAAAAACCGGCTGCCGATCTCGACATGGGTGAAATTAACAGATACATAGAACGGCTTGACTCGGAGGTCAAAGGGGTCATGCCCGATGTAAATTTCAAGGAGTTGGTCTACAAGATAGCCAGAAATGAAATAAGTTTCAAGCCCCAGGATATAGCCAAAAATGTGACGGCTTATGTGTTCAGGGAGGTGGTGGCCAACTCGTCGCTGCTGGGGAAGCTGATCATACTGGCAATTATCTGCGCGGTGCTGCAGAATTTAACCTCGGCCTTCGACCGGGGTTCCACCGGCCAGCTCAGCTACATGGTCACGTACCTGGTACTGGTGACACTGGCCATCGGTTCGTTCACCCTGGCCGTGGAAGCGGGGCGGGAGGCGGTGGACAGGATGGTCACTTTCATGCAGGCCATTTTGCCCGTTCTCCTTACACTGCTGGTGGCGGTGGGAGGGTTTACGGCGGCGGCCATTTACCAGCCGGGGCTGTTCGTCAGCATAACCCTGATCGCCACCATAATCCGCAATGTAATACTTCCCCTGATACTGTTTTCGGCCATACTGGGCCTGGTCAGCAATCTTTCACCCAAATTCAAGGTATCAAACCTGGCCGGGCTGTTCAAAACGGTGGCCATGGGGCTGTTGGGGCTGATGAGCACTGTTTTCATGGGGCTCTTGTCCATCCAGGGGGTGGCCGGGGCGGTGGGGGACAGTGTGGTGCTGCGCACCGCCAAGTTTGCCACCGACGCCTTCGTGCCCGTGGTGGGGGGCATGTTCTCGGACGCCCTGGAGGCCATTGTCAGTTCATCCCTGCTGATTAAAAACGCCCTGGGCATTGCCGGGGTTATAGTGGTGCTGTATGTAATGCTGATGCCGCTCTTGAAAATTTTCTGCCTGGCTTTTATATACAAGCTGGCCGGGGCGCTGATCCAGCCCGTGGAGGACGGCCAGATGGTCAGCTGCCTGAACGACCTGGGCAACAGCCTGATTCTGGTCTTTGCCGTGGTGGCCACGGCCGGCCTGCTTTTCTTCTTTGCCATGACCATACTGGTGGCGGTGGGCAATTTGACAGTCATGCTCCGGTGAACGTTGCAGGTGGGTGGAAGGGATATGGAAACAATCCGGTTATTGGTACAGAATCTGATAATAATAGTTGTCCTGGCCGTACTGCTGGAAATGCTGCTGCCCAACGGTGAAATGAGAAGGTACACCAAAATGGTCATGGGCCTGATGGTTATTGTGGCGGTGTTCCAGGCCGCCCACGGTTTGACGGGAGGCGGCCTGTTCAGGGAAATAGAGGAATATGCATGGCGCAGCGGCGGTGAAGGGTCTCCGGTGGATATCCTGGAACAGGGCCGCAGGATTGAGGCGGATAACCGTACGAAGGCCCTGGAACAGTACCGCAAGGGCCTGGAAAGACAAATCTCCTCGCTGGTGGCGCTGGACGGAAAGGTCAGTCTGGCGGGAGCCGAAGTAAAAATACAGGACGACCCCGCCAGAAAGGATTTCGGCAGGGTTCAGGAAATAAACCTCATTTTGGACCAGGGGGAAGGTGTTAAAACGGTGGAATCCGTATCTGTCATGGTGGAAAAGGAAAAACAGCTGGAAAAGACGGCGGGGGAACCGCCCCGGGAGTATGCCGAGGCCGCCCGGAAGGCAGCCAGGACAGTGGCTAATTTTTACAACCTGCCACAGGAGCAGATAAAGGTTAAATTTAGGGATTAGAAATAGGGATCCGTGACCTTAGATTATTGCATGGGAGGTATTAAAATGCCGGGACCAGGCAACTGGTTGAACAGGTTTATAAAAAGCGGGGATGGCGGCGGCGCCGGACCCTCAAAAATCAACAGCAAAAAAATGTGGTGGCTGGCCGGGGCCATCCTTCTGGGGATCAGCCTGATTTTCCTGGGCAACAGCGGGAACCAGCCTCCTCTTCCGGCCGGGGAAAAGGTGGCCGATACCGGAGAGGCGGCAGCGGACAGGACGGCGCAGAAAACATTAATGGCTGCCGAGGAGGAAGTTCTGGCCGCAAAACTTCAATCGATGCTGGAAAAAATAGAGGGGGCGGGCAGTGTCAGGGTTACAGTCCGGCTGGCCACCTCGGCCAGGGAGTCTTACGCCATCAACACCACCACCGGCAGGAAAACCACCGTGGAAAAGGACCAGGGGGGCGGCACCAGGACGATAAATGAAAACACCGACACCAGCCAGCTGGTCATCGCCAGGGACGGCAAGGGCGATTCCCCGGTGGTGGAAATGGAAAGCGCCTCCAGGGTGGCCGGGGTCCTGGTGGTGGCCGGCGGGGCCGCAAACCCCAGGGTAAAGGAGAGGCTTTTCGAGGCAGTGCGGGTGGCGCTGAACGTTGAGCCGCACAGGGTACTGGTGCTGCCCGGCAACTGAGCGGTAAAGGGGGTATAGTCCATGGTATTTGTCAATTTCAGGCGCATATTCCTTACGGTGCTGTTTATTTTGGGCGCCGGCACCCTGCTGGTCGGATATAACGGCGTGGTGGGCATGTTCTTAAAGGAACAGGGCGTAATAAAAAAAGCGGGGGAGGAAATCCACCGGGCGCAGCCCGGCGCCAGGGCCGAGCCGGTGGCCGGTTTAACCGGATTAACGGAAGGAGCCGGAGTTCCGCTGGAAAAAGACAACTTTTTCGTGGAATACAGGCTGCAGCGGGAAAGGGCCAGGGGGCAGCAGATAGAGATTTTAAAGGATATCGTAAACAGCCCCTCAACCGCCGGTGAAACCCGCCAGCTGGCCCAGGAGCAACTCCTCGGCATCAGCAAAAGCGTCACCAGGGAAGCCAGGATGGAGAACCTGCTTAAAGCCAGGGGGTACCGGGATGCCGTGGTATGCATGGACCAGAAGGGCGTCACCGTGGTGGTTGAAAGTCAGGTCCTGATCCCGGCCGAGGAGGCCAAGATAATCGAACTGGTCTCCAAGGAATCAGGGTTTGGCGAGCAGGGGATTTTAATCATACCGAAAAGATAGTGTGTAGTGTTAAAACCATTGATGGAGGGCCCAACCATAACGGTGGGTCCTTTTCATTTAAGCCGGAAAAGTGCCGATAAATACCAAAAATTTGTCAATCGTACTTTGTATTCAATATTAAGTATGTTTTGCGTATATATTGTATACTTGAGCGCAGATACTTTCCCGGATACGGAAAATGGCCTATAATCATTTCTATGTATCCTAACTGCATGTTTTGGGGGGCCGGAGTATGCCAGGGGTAAAGATTACAGACACCACACTGAGGGACGCCCATCAGAGTTTGTGGGCCACCAGGATGCGCACCGCGGATATGCTTCCGGCTGCGGAGATGATGGATGACATAGGCTTTCATTCCCTGGAGGTGTGGGGCGGGGCCACCTTTGACGTGTGCCTGCGGTACCTGGGCGAGGACCCCTGGGAAAGGCTGCGCCAACTGAAGAATTCCGTTAAACGGACACCGCTTCAGATGCTGCTCAGGGGACAGTCCCTGGTGGGCTACCAGCACTACCCCGACGACGTGGTGGAGACATTTGTGGCCAGGGCCGCGGAAAATGGAATTGATATAATCAGGGTGTTCGACGCCCTGAACGATATAAGAAACCTGGAGGTGCCCATCAGGGCGGGAAAAAAGGCGGGCGCTCATGTCCAGGCGGCGGTGGTCTACACCATCAGCCCGGTGCACACAACCGGACACTACCTGGAGACCGCAGCCGCCCTGGCCCGGATGGGGGCCGACTCGATATGCATCAAGGACATGGCCGGCCTGCTGGCTCCCTACACCGCCCACGAGTTGATCAGGCTGCTGAAGGAAAAGGTGGGCCTGCCGGTGCAGTTGCACAGCCACTACATAGGCGGGCTGGCCCTGGGGTCGTACCTCAAGGCGGCTGAGGCCGGCGTTGATGTTGTGGATACCGCCACGGTGCCACTGGCCTTCGGGTCCTCGCAGCCGCCCGTGGAGACCGTGGTCCGGGCGCTGAAGAATACCCCCTACGATACCGGCCTGAAACTGGGGGCGCTGTTTGAAATGGCCCGCTACTTTGAAAAGCTGCGCCGGGATTATGGCCAGGAAAGGGCGGTCACCAGGATAAACGACATGCAGGTTTTCGACCACCAGGTTCCCGGGGGGATGATATCCAACCTGATCTCCCAACTGGAGGAACAGAAGGCACTGCACAGGCTGCCCGAGGTGCTGGAGGAGATCCCCAGGGTGAGAAAGGACCTGGGTTACCCGCCCCTGGTGACCCCCACCAGCCAGATAGTGGGAACCCAGGCGGTGTTGAACGTGCTGTCGGGGGAGAGGTACAAGCTGATTCCCGGCGAGGTCAGGTCCTACGTTCAGGGGCTTTACGGCAGGCCGCCGGCGCCCGTGGACGGCAGTGTCAAGGCCAAAATCCTGGGCGGCCGCCGGGAATACGCCTGCCGTCCCGCCGACCTGCTGGAACCCAGACTGGAGAAGGTAAGGGAAGAGGCCGGGAGACTGGTCAAATCAGAAGAGGACCTGCTGACCTACACCCTGTTTCCCCAGACTGCCAGGAAATTTTTCGAGGACAGGGGCAGCGGGCGGTTGGCCCCCGTTCCGGTGGCTGCCGGAGGCGGTAAACCTTCCATAAAGAAAATAAAGAGTCCCATCACCGAGGAGGAATTGGATATGAACCTGCAGGAAATCAAAGAATTGGTTCAGTTAATCAATAACACCGACATTGACGAACTGGCCCTGGAAAACAGGGGAATGAAGGTGGCCATCAGGAAGGGCGCCGCCTACAGGGGAATTGCGGACGCCGGGGCAGGTCAGCCAAGGACAGAGAAGAAGCCCCTGCAGGATATTGCCGTCCCCGGGGAGGGCATTCACCAGGTTAAAGCCCCCATGGTGGGAACATTTTATGTTGCCCCGGCCCCAGAGGCGCCTCCCTTTGTAAAGGTGGGCGATGTGGTGACCAGGGGGCAGATTCTTTGTATTGTGGAAGCCATGAAGCTGATGAACGAAATCGAGGCCGAAGTGTCCGGAGAGATAGTGAAAATACTGGTCCAGAACGGCTCTGCGGTGGAATACGGACAGCCCATGTTCTGGATTAAAGCAAGCCAATGACGGGGTGCCGGCATGTTTAAGAAGATACTGGTGGCCAACAGGGGAGAAATAGCCCTGCGCATCATCAGAACGTGCAGGGAGATGGGAATTGCCAGCGTGGCGGTATATTCCGAGGCCGACAGGGAGTCCCTGCACGTTGGGGCGGCGGACCGGGCCGTCTGCATCGGGCCGGCCCTCCCGGCGGAAAGCTACCTGAACATGCGGAATGTGGTCAGCGCCGCGATAATATCCGGGGCCGACGCCGTTCACCCCGGATATGGCTTTTTGGCCGAAAATGCGGATTTTGCCAGGATGGTTGAAGATCAGGGAATGGTTTTCATCGGGCCGCCCGCCGGCGCCATTGAAAAAATGGGCGACAAGGCCGCGGCCAGGGAAACCGTGGCTGCCGCCGGTGTCCCGGTGGCGCCCGGGTCCTCCGGCGTGGTGGAGGACATGGAAGCGGCCCTTAAAGTGGCCGCCGGGATAGGCTATCCCGTTTTCATAAAGGCTTCGGCCGGCGGCGGGGGCAGGGGCATGAGGGTGGCCCGGGGACCGGAAGAGCTGGTCAAATCCCTGCAGACCGCCCGCACCGAATCAAAGGCGGCCTTCGGCAGCGCCGAGGTCTACATTGAAAAATACGTGGAGAATCCCCGCCACATTGAATTTCAAATACTGGCCGACAGGTGCGGGAACACCGTTTACCTGGGGGAGAGGGAATGCTCCGTCCAGAGGCGCAACCAGAAGATCGTAGAGGAGGCCCCGTCCCCGGCCTTAAGCGAATCCCTGCGCCTCAAGATGGGCCGGGCGGCCGTGCAGGCGGCCCGGTCGGTGGGGTACTTCAGCGCCGGCACGGTGGAGTTTTTGCTGGACAAAAAGGGGGATTTCTATTTCATCGAGATGAACACCAGGATACAGGTGGAACACCCGGTCACCGAAATGGTTACGGGGATCGACCTGGTCAGGGAACAGATAATGATTGCGGCGGGGGAGAAACTTTCCTTTACCCAGGAGGAAGTGGCCGTAAAGGGCTGGTCCATTGAGTGTCGTATAAACGCCGAGGACCCGCTGAGAAACTTTTCCCCCTGCCCGGGGACGATCACCGGGTATATCCCGCCCGGGGGGCCCGGGGTGAGGGTGGACAGCGCCGCTTACCAGGGATGGACCGTGCCGCGGTACTATGACTCCATGGTGGGCAAGCTGATCACCTGGGGCCGGGACCGCAGCGAAGCTATCGCCCGGATGCGCCGCGCACTGGGCGAGTTTGTCATAGAGGGAGTACCCACCACCATACCCTTCCAGCGGGAAGTTTTAAACAATCCCCTCTTTCTGAAGGGGGAACTGGACACCAATTTTATTCAAAGGCTGATGGAAGGAAAAAAGCCCATGGGAAATATTTAAATTCCCGTCTTTTCCTCCAGCGCCTTGACCAGCAGGGTGACGAATTCGTTGCAGGGAGTGGGAACACCCACCTTTTTCCCCTCCCTGACTATGGCCCCGTTGATAAAGTCAATCTCGGTACGGCGCCCCCTGTCTACGTCCTGCAGCATGGAGGAGCGGTTGGCCCCGGTGGCCACGGCCACTCCTTTAACCTTTGCAAAGGGATCGCTGTACGGCAGGCTTATACCTATGGTCCGGGCCACCGCTTCACCCTCGTCCACCAGCATTTTCATTAATTGAAGCGTGCTTTCCATTTCCACCAGCCTTCCGTTGGTGACGCCGCAAAGTGCCGTCAACGGGTTGATGCCCACATTTACAAGCAGTTTACCCCACAACAGTCCGGCAATATCCTCTGTGGCCCTGGTTTCCAGGCCGCAGCGTGAAAATTCGGCGGCGATTTCAGCGGCCCGGTCACTGTCCCCGCTGATTACCCCGATTACGGTTTCCCCCGCCCCGGCATGGCGTATGCGGCCGGGACCCAGAACGGTGGCCCCGTGGGACGTGGTGCCGGCGATGAGCGTGACATCCCCCGCTATGGCGTGGATAATCTCTGCGTTGCCCAGGCCGTTCTGCAAAGTAAGCACGGCGGTGTTGCCACTGAAAAGATTGGCCGCATTTTTAAGGGACCCGGCGGTATGATAGGACTTGACAAAGATTACAACCAGGTCCTGTGGTCCCAGGGTTCCCGGATCGGTTGCCGCCGGCACGGAGAATGTCCTTGTGCCGTTGCTTTCTTCAACCTGCAGCCCGTTTTTGTTGATGGCCTCCACGTGCTCCCCCCACACGTCCACCAGGGTTACACGATTGCCGCCCGCGCTGAGATAAGCGCCAAAAAGGGAGCCCATGGCCCCGGCCCCGATAACCGCAATATTCACTTACAAAATACCCTCCTTTTTCAGTTCGGCCGTTAGTCTTTCCACGGTCTCGCCATTCATTGAGAAGGTGTGCTCCCCGGCCGGGAACTGGCCGCTGCGCACCTCGGCAGCATAAATATTCAAGGTCTTTTGTATTTCGGCCCCCAGTTGCGCGTAGCGCTTGACAAATTTGGGCACGAACCGCTCAAAAAGGCCCAGCAGGTCGTGGATTACCAGCACCTGGCCGTCGCAGTGGGGCCCGGCGCCGATGCCGATGGTGGGAATGCTTAATTTTTCGGTAATGATTTTAGCCACCGGGGCCGGGACGGCTTCCAGCACCACCGAAAATGCGCCGGCCTTTTCCAGGGCGATGGCGTCCCTTATTATTTGCCTGGCGCCCGCCAGATCCCTGCCCTGAACCGTAAAACCGCCCAGCTGCGAGGCACTCTGCGGGGTCAGCCCGATGTGGCCCATAACCGGAATGCCCGCCCTGACTATGGCCGCCACGGTGTCCGCCATGCGTTCCCCGCCTTCCAGCTTAACGGCGTCCATAAACCCTTCCTTCAAGATCCGGCCGGCGTTTTCCACGGCCCTTTCCATGCTTACCTCGTAGGACATGAAAGGCATGTCGCCCACCAGGAAGGTGTGCTTGCCCGCCCTGGACACGGCCTGGTTGAATATCAGCATGGTGTTCATGTCCATGGGCACGGTGCTCTCGTAACCAAGCATGGTCATGGCCGCGGAGTCGCCCACCAGTACCATGTCGATGTCGGACTTGTCGACCTGGGACATGATGGCGTAATCGTAAGCGGTCACCATGGTGATTTTCTTACCCTCCCGCTTCATTTCCCGGAAGGTTAAAACAGTTGCCTTTTTCTTTTCCAATCAGAATTCCTCCCAAAATGTTTAATAATAGAAAAAAATGTCCCGCAGATTTATAATTACATATTAGTAATGAAAACTCCTTTATTGAAATATTCCCGGCCGGTATATTTTTTCCGGACCCCGTCTTCCGGGCAGTGCCCGGGATTCCGCCCACAGCCGTTCTTTGGTTTGATTATGCCCGTCCGTTTTGATATAATAGCCCTGTATACGCAGGCAAATTATAGCAAAAGGGCTGGGGGGATAATGATGGAGGATAATGCCAATCAAGACGTTTTGATAAAGGAGGAGCAGACCGGGCTGGGGTCCATCAGGATAGCCGACGAGGTGGTGAAGATAATTGCCGGACTGGCCGCCACCGAGGTTCCCGGCGTGGTGGGCATGAGCAGCGGGGTAGTGGGAGGCATTGCCGAAATGCTGGGCCGTAAAAACATGTCCAAGGGAGTAAAGGTGGAGGTGGGCGAAAAGGAAGCCGCCGTGGACATGTATGTGGTGATGGAATACGGCACCCGCATACCCGACGTGGCCGCAAAAATACAGGAGAACGTGAAAAAGGCCATCGAAAATATGACCGGGCTGTCCGTGGTGGAGGTAAACGTCAACGTGCAGGGAGTGGCCTTCAGCCATGAAGCCAGGGAAGAGGAGCACAGGGTTAAGTAGGGGGCATTGACGACTAAAAGGCATGCGGGAGGCGATATGATCATGAACCCTTTTGACAGGGGCCTGATGGTGCTGTACGCGCTGGCGGGCACCCTGACGGTGTTGGTTTTGGGCGCGGCGCTTGCAGGCTGGGCATGGCCGGTGTACCTGTTAAGAAATGTGGCGGAAATGCCGGGGTTTATTGAGACGTCCTATGCGCTGCTGGTAATATTTTTCCTGGCCGGAATCAGGCTCGCCTGGCAGGGACTGCGATCCGAGAAAAGGCATGCCGTTGTGCAGGAAGGGCCTCTGGGACAGGTCCGCATTGCCCTTGCCGCCATAGAATCACTGGTGGAAAAGGTAGTGCTGGACCAAAAGGGCGTAAAGGAAGCCAAGGCCGCTGTGGAAGCGGTGCCCACAGGCCTGGGAATCCGGGTAAGGGCTTCCGTTGTGCCTGATATCAACATCCCCCGGGTATCCGAAATACTGCAAAATACAGTCAGGGAAAAGGTGCTGGAGGTTGCCGGGATTGAGGTCAAGGATATCAGAATTTCGGTTGATCACATTTCAGCCCAGAAATTACGGGTGGAATAGGACTTTTTCAACCGGTTCCGAATAAAGAGGTGCAGGCGTGGATATTGATCAAATCATGGAGATTTTACAAAAAAACAGGGGCAAGGCGGCCGGGATAGCGCTGGGGCTGGTTTTCGGCTGGTTCGCTATTACTTACGGCATTTTAAAGGCTGTATTTGTATCCCTGTGCATAGTTGCCGGTTATTATATAGGCAGGCAAATTGACAGCCATACAGACTGGAAGGACTTGTTTGGCGGCCGGTTCAGGGAAAAGTAGAAGGGCCGGGGCTGCGGGGGGTAACATGGGTAGAAGACAGGCCAGGGAAGCTGCTCTGAAGACTTTATACCAGATTGATGTGGGCGGTATTGATCCGGAAAAGGCAATGGCCCATACCGTGGAAATGACCGGTGTAGCCGCCGACAACCTGGATTTTATGAGGGAACTGGTCCTGGGAGCAGTGGAGCACCTGTCCGGGATCGACGGTATCATAGCCTCCCTCAGTAAGGACTGGAACCTGGAAAGGCTGGCCCGGGTAGACCACAATATAATGCGCATGGCCGTTTTTGAAATAATGTACCGGGACGACATCCCCTTCGGGGTTACGGTAAACGAGGCCGTTGAGCTGGCAAAGAAATACGGGGGAGAGGAGTCGGGTAAGTTTGTAAACGGCATACTGGGGAAGGTGGCCCAGAAAACAGCGGCCATAAAGGCGGGCCCCCCGGTATGACCGGGCCGGGGCCCCCGGGGGGATCTGATTAAAGACAGATCTCCCATTTTTTTATGATTTTCAGGTGGTGCATACGGACTTATAATATTACTACTTATAAAATTTTGTTCATAAATCAGGCCCTCAGGCAGGAATTGGGCCGGATTTCTAGAAAATATTCTTAAAAAATACAGGTAAAATTTAAAAATATAGATGAAAAGGGAGGGGAAGAGGTTTGTATAAAATTCTGGAAAAACAAGTATTCTCACCAACTATCAAACTAATGGTCATTGCAGCCCCGAAGGTTGCCAAAAGCTGCCGCGCCGGCCAGTTCGTCATCCTTCGCATTAACGATGAGGGCGAAAGGATCCCCCTGACCATCGGCGACTTTGACCGCGAAAAGGGAACCATCACCATTGTTTTCCAGGAAGTGGGGAAAACCACCGATCAGCTGGGCGCCCTGGAGGCCGGGGATTATATCAGGGATTTCGTCGGCCCGCTGGGTGAGCCCTCGCACATCGAAAACTTCGGCACTGTCATCGTGGTGGGCGGCGGAATAGGCATTGCCCCGGTGCATCCCATCGCCAGGGAACTGAAAAAGGCCGGTAACCACGTTATCGGGGTCATCGGCTCCAGGACCGGGGATTTGATGTTCTGGGAAGACAAGATGCGGGAAGCCTGCAGCGAGCTGCACGTGACCACCGATGACGGTTCTTACGTGCGCAAGGGGTTTGTCACCGACGTTGTGAAAGAGATTATCGAGGCCAGGGGCAAGGAAAATATAAACCTGGTCATTGCCATTGGCCCGCAGCCCATGATGAGGGCCTGCTGCAACCTGACCAGGGAATACGGGATAAAGACCATTGTCAGCCTGAACGCCCTGATGGTGGACGGGACCGGAATGTGCGGCTGCTGCCGGGTATCGGTGGGCGGCAAGACCAGGTTCGTCTGTGTTGACGGCCCGGAGTTCGACGGCCACCAGGTTGACTGGCTGGAGCTTGCCCGCCGCGGAGCCTATTTCCGCGAGGAGGAGCAGGTATCAAGAGAGAAGTCCAGAGAGAAGCACTCCTGCCAGTGCGGATGCGGAGGTGGTAAATAATGACGGATGCACCGAAACCGAAAAAACAGATCGTGCCTAAAAAGAACCTCATGCCGGCCCAGGACCCGGTACTGAGGGCCAAAAACTTCAATGAGGTGGCCACCGGCTACCCGGCTGAAACGGCCATAGCCGAGGCTTCCAGGTGCCTCCAGTGCAAGAACCAGCCATGCCGCCAGGGGTGCCCGGTGGAGGTTGATATACCCGCGTTTTTGAAGCTGGCCTCGGAGGGAGATTTTGCCGGAGCCATCGCCAAGATCAAGGAAAAGAACGCCCTTCCCGCCGTCTGCGGCAGGGTCTGCCCCCAGGAAAGCCAGTGCGAGAAATACTGCACCCTGGGCAAGAAGCATGAGCCCGTCGGCATCGGCCGGGTGGAAAGGTTTTGCGCCGACTGGGAACTGGCCACCGGGGTGACACTGCCCGCGGTTGCCGCCCCCACCGGGTTCAAGGTGGCCGTGGTGGGTTCGGGGCCGGCCGGGTTGACCTGCGCCGCCGACCTGGCCAAGCTGGGCCACAAGGTAACCATTTTTGAGGCCCTCCACGTGGCCGGCGGGGTGCTCATGTACGGCATCCCCGAGTTCCGTCTGCCCAAGGCGGTGGTTCAGGCCGAGGTGGAAAACCTTAAAAAGCTGGGCGTGGATATACAGGTCAACTCGGTGGTGGGCAAGTTCGCCACGGTGGACGACCTCGTGGAGGAGGGCGGGTTCGACGCGGTGTTTATCGGCACCGGCGCCGGACTGCCGTACTTTATGAACATCCCCGGTGAGAACTACTGCGGGGTGTATTCGGCCAACGAGTTCCTGACCAGGACCAATTTAATGAAAGCCTACCTGTTCCCCAACTGGGACACCCCCATCAAGATAGGCAAAAAGGTGGCTGTCCTGGGCGGAGGAAACGTGGCCATGGACGCCGCCAGGACCGCGCTCAGGCTGGGCGCCGAGGAGTCCTGGATTGTCTACCGCCGTTCCGAGAAGGAACTGCCGGCAAGGCACGAGGAAGTGGAGCACGCCCATGAAGAGGGAGTCAAGTTCGCCTTCCTGACCAGCCCCACCAGGATTATCGGTGACGACAACGGCGTGGTCAAGGCCATGGAGTGCCTCAAGTACGAACTGGGCGAGCCCGACGCCTCGGGCCGCCGGAGCCCCGTGCCCATCCCGGGATCGGAGTATATAATGGACGTGGACACAGTGGTGGTGGCCATCGGCCAGGGCCCCAACCCGCTGGTGCCCAGGACCACCAAGGGGCTGGAGGTAAGCAAAAAGGGCAATATCGTGGCCAACGTGGAAACCGGGGCGACATCGAAGCCGGGAGTTTACGCCGGTGGAGACGTGGTCACGGGAGCGGCCACGGTCATCCTGGCCATGGGCGCAGGCAAGGTGGGGGCCCGGTCCATCCACGACTACCTGATCAACAAAGTAAAAAATATATAGGAAGAGGAGGTAATACGATGTCGGCTAAAATTATTTCCGGCGTTGAAGTGGCCAAGCAAATCAGGGAGGAAATCAAGGCTGAGGTTGAGGTGCTGAAGGCTAAATATAACAAGGTGCCCGGCCTGGTAACAATTCTGGTCGGTGAAAACCCGGCCTCAGTCAGCTATGTCACCGGAAAACAAAAAACCGCCAAGGAACTCGGCTTTTACTCGGTCCAGGACAACCAGCCGGCCGATATAACCGAAGAGCAGCTCCTGGCCCTGATTGACAAGTACAACAAGGATGACAGCATAAACGGCATTCTGGTCCAGCTGCCGCTGCCGAAGCATGTCAATGAAACCAAAGTTCTGTACGCCATTGATCCCAACAAGGACGTTGACGCCTTCCACCCGGTCAACGTCGGTAGACTGGTTATCGGCGAGGGCATATTCCTTCCCTGTACCCCGGCCGGGATCCAGGAGCTTCTGATCCGGGGCGGCGTGGAAACCAGTGGGGCACACGTAGTCGTTGTCGGCCGGAGCAACATAGTGGGCAAGCCCATTGCCAACATCATGCTACAGAAGGCCAAGGGCGCCAACTCCACGGTGACCGTTGTCCACACCGGGACCAGGGATGTCGGTCACTACACCAGGATGGCTGATATTCTCATCGTGGCCGCTGGCAGAGCCAACTACATCACCGCGGACATGGTCAAGGAAGGCGCGGCTGTCATCGACGTAGGCGTCAACAGGATCGGCATTACCCCGGAAGGAAAGGCCAAGCTTGCAGGAGACGTTGACTTTGAAAACGTTAAGGAAAAGGCCAGCTTAATCACTCCAGTTCCAGGCGGTGTAGGCCCCATGACCATCACCATGCTGATGAAAAACACCCTGGCCGCCTTCAAGCAAAGCCTGGGCGTCAGGTAAAACGGCAAAAACACAGTCCCCCGGTCCTTCCGGGGGATTTCTGTGTCCTGTGGTCTTAAGTGTTCTCTGTGGTTTTAAAGTGACCCGGAACTTTCTTTCGGAGGGAACGTATGAAAACACTGACGGTGCTGGAACTCACCAGGCATATAAAGGATTTGCTGGAGAACGACCGCCTCCTGGTCAACCTGTGGGTCAAGGGGGAGATCTCCAACTGCCGCCAGGCCGTGAGCGGTCATATTTATTTTACCCTGAAGGACAGCTCCAGCTGCATCCGGGCCGTGATGTTCAGATCCCGGGCCGCAAAGCTTCTGTTCAGGCCGGAAGACGGCATGGCGGTCAGGGTCAGGGGATATGTTTCGGTATACGAAAGGGACGGGAGCTATCAGCTGTATGCCGAGGAAATGGAGCCGGACGGTGTCGGCGCACTGTACGTGGCCTTTGAACAGCTAAAGGAAAAACTAAAGCGGGAGGGACTCTTTGATCAGTCCAGGAAGAAAAAAATCCCCCGCCTGCCCGGATGTATAGGTATTGTGACCTCGCCCGCCGGGGCGGCGGTCAGGGACATGGTGGAAATAATCCGGAGAAGGTGGCCGGGTATCGGGATAGTGCTGGCCCCTGTGACAGTCCAGGGAGAGACCGCCCCCGGGGAAATATCGCGGGGTATACGCAGGCTCAACGCCCTGGGTGGGGTTGACGTCATTATAGTGGGCCGGGGAGGAGGTTCCCTGGAGGAACTGTGGGCCTTCAACACCGAGGAGGTTGCCCGCAGCATATCCATGTCGTCCATACCGGTGATATCCGCCGTGGGCCACGAAACCGACTACACCATATCCGATATGGCGGCCGACTTGCGGGCCCCCACTCCATCCGCCGCCGCCGAACTGGTGGTGCCGGTAAAGTCGGACATTGTCCGCACCCTTGAGGTATTGAAAATCAGGATGAACAGGGCGGTGGGCGAGAAGATGGGTAACTTTCGCCGCTGCCTGGACGGCTGCCTGCAAAGCCAGGTGTTCCGCCGGCCGGTGGAAAAAATCTGCGGCTCCCGTTCTGTGGCCGTTGATACTTTGTCCAGGAGCCTCAACAGATCCCTGAGGGAAATTTTGGCGGCCCGGAAGGGCAGCCTGGCGGGCCTGGCCGGGCGGCTGAACGCCCTAAGCCCGCTGGCCACCATGGCCAGAGGGTATGCCGTCTGTATCCTGGACAAAACCGGGGATATTTTGCGGGATACCTCCGGGGTGAACCCGGAAGACATGGTTAGAATAGAGCTGTACAGAGGAAGTATAAGGTGCCAGGTTGATGAGATACTCGATTAGAAAGGAATTGGTTGTTTTTATTCTGTCTCCTGTCTTCTGTATTCCCGACGGGAGAGATCCGGCAGAATTAGCTTCTACAGGGCCTGTTCACATCGGCGGCCTTTGGTTATAATCATAATAGCGGAATGGCCGGAGAACGACAGAGCCGGGGATGTGATCCAGTTGACCTGGGAAAATGCACGTTATAATATTTACTCAAAGTATCTGGCCAGGAAATTCGGGGGCAAGGTGTACAAGCTGCCCGTCAACCTGCCCGGCACCTGCCCGAACAGGGACGGGACCCTGGGTCGGGGCGGATGCATATTTTGCGATGAGGCCGGTTCCGGGTTCCAGTGCCTGCCGAACACAATGGCCGTTCAAAATCAAATAGAGGAAAACAAAAAGTATTTCCAGAAAAGGTTTAACGCCGAAAAATTTATTGTCTACTTTCAGGCCTTTACCAATACCTACATGCCCCTGCAGGTCTTCAGGGAATATATCAGCAGCGCCTGCTCGGATGACGTGGTGGGTATATCGATATCCACCAGGCCGGACTGCATAAATGACCGGTACCTGGAATTTCTCCAGGAATTAAAGGCCGGAAGGGGATTGGAAATTGACATTGAGCTGGGGCTGCAGACGGTAAACTACCACACCCTGCGCAGGATAAACAGGGGGCATACCCTGGCCGAGTTCATCGACTCCGTTTTAAGGGTCCATAAAAGGGGGCTGGAGGTCTGTGTCCACCTGATTATAAACCTGCCGTGGGATGACCTGGACGATGTGATAGAAAACGCCAAAGTGGTCTCCGCGCTGGGCGTGCGATATGTCAAGCTGCACTCGCTCTATGTGGTGGAAGGCACCGTGCTGGGAGAAATGTACAAGCGCGGGGAAATCGCCATAAAACCCCTGGACAGTTACGTGAACAGCGTGGTTTCTTTCCTTGAGCACCTGGATCCGCAGATCGTGATCCAGCGCCTGGTGGGAAAGGGACCGCTTGAAGACCTTATCTTTTCAAACTGGGGCGTCAGCTGGTGGAAGGTAAAACAGCTGATTGAGCAGGCTCTTGAGACGAGGGACACCCGGCAGGGCAAAAAGTTTGATTACCTTAACGGGCCGGCGCTGGCCAGGGCCGGTTTCCTGAATTCCTGACAGGAGGGGCTGGGGAGTTTAAAATGAGCAGGAAGAAGATGTCCTTTGAGGAAGCCATGGGCAGGCTGGAAGAAATAGTGCAGGCCCTGGAGGACGGGCAGCTGCCCCTGGAAAAGGCGCTTGATTTGTATTCGGAAGGAATAAAGCTGAGTAAATTCTGTCAGGCTGCACTGGATGAAGCCGAGCAGCGTATAATGGTGCTGACCGCGGAAGATGATTTGAAAGAGATTTAAATGCAGGGATTAGGGTTTTGGGATTGGGGATTGCTGACAGCTGACGGCTGACGGCTGTTTTTTGAATTGGGGGACTGGGTAATTGGATTTTCTGTCTGAACTGGAAAAGCGGTCGAAAATGGTCAACACGGCACTGGACAGCCTGCTGCCGGCGGCTGATCAATATCCGGGAATAATACATGAAGCTGTCAGGTACAGCCTGTTTGCCGGTGGAAAGAGGCTGAGGCCGGTGCTGGCCCTGGCGTCGGCGGAAATACTGGGCGGCAGTGTGGAAGACATAATGCCTGCGGCCTGCGCACTGGAATTAATCCACACCTACTCATTAATCCACGATGACCTGCCGGCCATGGATAACGACGACCTGAGGAGAGGGATGCCCACCTGCCACAGGAAGTACGGTGAGGCGGTGGCTATTCTGGCCGGCGACGCCCTGCTGACCATGGCCTTTGAGCTTATTGCCCGCTGCCCTCTGACCGGCCGGATTAATCCGGAAAGGCTGCTAAAAGTTGTGGCCGAGGTTTCGGAGGCGGCAGGCACCGGAGGCCTGATCGGCGGCCAGGTGGTGGATATAACGTCAGATGCGGTAAATGTGGACAAAGAAACGCTGGCCTACATTCACCGGAATAAAACCGGCGCCATGTACCGGGCCTCGGTGAGGACCGGGGCGATTCTTTCCGGGGCGGGGGCCGAAGACCTGCGGAGATTTACCGGGTACGCCGACCACCTGGGCATGGCCTTCCAGATCACCGACGACATACTGGACATTGTGGGTGACGAAAAAAGAATGGGGAAGCCGGCAAAAAGCGATATTAAAAACAACAAGGCCACCTACCCGGCGCTCTACGGACTGGAGGAGGCCAGGAGAATGGCCGCCGTGCAGGCTGACGGCGCCCTCCGGTCAATCGCAGTTTATGACGCCAGGGCGGATTTTTTAAGGGAACTGGTGAAGTTTGTGATCAATAGAAGCTATTAATAAATTCTTACCCTGAAAGCCATACGGGTCAGGAGACAGAAGACAGGAGACAGGAGACAGAATAAAAATAACCAATTCCTAGCCGGAGTGTACGGAGGGGGGAGGACCTTTCAGGCCGGAGCGTAAATACCGGAGGTTGTTATCCGGCTCTTGGCGTCGGAGCGTACGGAATGCCGGGCCGGCTGCAGGAACGCAGCCTTAAAGCCCGAACCGAGGCAGGACGCCGAGTTGAGGGCGGTCGGCATGACCGTAAGCGACGAGCATAGAGCCGGTTCAACCGCAGGATCGAAAGCCCGGACTGAAAACCGCACCCCCGGCCACAGATTTTCATTGTCCGTGGTGCCGTATTTTTACGGCATGGGGATCCGGATTCTGGATTTCCGACCCTGAAAGCTTTCTTATAAGCATGGGGTGTTCCTTTTGGCCAACCACAAGTCCTCAGTTTCAAGTTTATACATTGTTTTGGTCAGTGCCGGGTCATTTTTACTGGCCGTGTTGTTCTTCTGGGTCTCCAACCTGCTGGGAGTAAAAATGCAGAGCCTGGTCTTATCCGTAATATTTTTGATACTGATCATCATGGTGGGAATAGCTGCAGATATACTTGGGGTTTCGGTCACCGCGGCATCGGAGGTGCCCCTGCACGCCAAGGCGGCCAAAAAAATCCCGGGCGCCGCCGAGGGGGTTTTTTTGATCAGAAACGCCGACCGGGTGGCAAACCTGATGAACGACGTGGTGGGGGACATAGCCGGGACGGTCAGCGGGGCGCTGGGCATAGCGCTGGTGATGCACATACTGGTATACTGGCAGGGAATAAGCCAGTTGACGCTGAATATGCTTCTTACCGCCACCATTGCGGCCCTTACCGTGGGCGGTAAGGCCGCCGGAAAGCGCATAGCGCTGGTTTACGCCGACCAGGTGGTTTACCTGACAGGAAGGGTGCTGCACGGCTTTTCCCTGATTACCGGGAAAAGCTTCACCCCCAGGCCCAGGAAAACATCAAAGTGAGACACGGGGAGTGTTGGCAACTTGAGTCTTCTTTCGCAAATAAACGGGCCCGCTGATGTTCGCAGCCTGCCGGTGGCCCGGCTGTACGACCTGGCCACCGAAATAAGGAAGGAGATAATAGAGACCGTATCCAGGAACGGTGGTCATCTGGCCCCGAACCTGGGTGTAGTTGAACTTACCCTGGCCCTGCACAGGGTGTTTGAAACACCGGCTGACAAGATCATCTGGGATGTCGGCCACCAGTGCTACGTCCACAAGCTGCTTACCGGCAGGCGGGACCGGTTCCACAGCATCAGAAAGTACGGGGGAATAAGCGGTTTCCCCCGCCCGGAGGAATGCGAACACGACGCCTTCGTTGCCGGGCACAGCTGCACCTCCATTTCGGTTGCCCTGGGCATGGCCATAGCCAGGGACCTGAAGGGAGAAAAATACTCGGTGGCCGCCGTCATAGGCGACGGCGCCATGACCGGGGGCATGGCCTTCGAGGCCATGAACAACGCCGGCCACCTGCAAAAAAATATAATTGTGGTGCTCAACGACAACGAGATGTCCATTGCCAGGAATGTCGGAGGCATGGCCAGGTACCTGGCCCGCCTGCGGACAGACCCGATGTATTCCAAGGGTAAGGAAGAGTTTGAGCAGCTGCTGAAAAAAGTACCGGCCATCGGGCCCACTGTTCTCAAAGCCGTGGATAGGCTGAAGGACAGCTTGAAATACCTGGTGGTGCCGGGAATGCTTTTCGAGGAACTGGGCTTTGTCTACCTGGGCCCCATTGACGGGCACAATATACAGGACATGGTAAACGTGCTCAACCAGGCCAAAACAATGCACGGCCCGGTACTGGTCCATGTCGTTACCGTAAAGGGTAAGGGCTATTCCCACGCCGAGAAGAACCCCGGCAAGTTTCACGGCATCGGCCCCTTTGACGTGGAGACCGGAACGGCAAAGAAAAAGGGCGGCGCGCCCACCTATACCGAGGTGTTCGGCCGCACTTTAAACGAACTGGCCGCCAGGGACAACTCCATACTGGCCATTACCGCCGCCATGGCCAGCGGCACCGGCCTCACCGAGTTTGCCAGAAACTACCCGGACAGGTTTTTTGATGTGGGCATTGCCGAGCAGCATGCCGTAACCATGGCCGCCGCCATGGCCTCCAGGCAGCTGAAACCGGTGGTGGCGATTTATTCAACTTTTCTGCAGAGGTCTTACGACCAGATTGTCCACGATGTGTGCATGCAGAACCTGCCGGTCACCTTTGCCGTTGACAGGGGCGGCCTGGTGGGGGATGACGGGCCGACCCACCACGGCGCCTTTGACCTGTCCTTCCTGGGGCAGATACCGAACCTGGTGGTAATGGCCCCAAAAGACGAGAATGAACTGCGGCATATGATTAAAACGGCCGTTGAGTATAACGGCCCGGCCGCCGTCAGGTATCCCCGGAGCGAGGGACTGGGCCGCCCGCTGGACGAAGAAATGCAAAGCCTGCCCCTGGGCAAGGCCGAAGTAATCAGGGACGGCAGCGATATTGCGTTTTTTGCCGTCGGGCCCATGGTGGAAATCGCCGGGAAGGCCGCCGAGGTGCTGGATACCCAGGGAATATCCGCAGCCGTGATCAACGCCCGTTTCGTCAAGCCTATTGACAGCCGGTGCATCATCAGCTACGCGGCTAAAACCGGAAGGATAATCACCCTGGAAGAGAATGTGCTTCACGGGGGATTCGGCGGCATGGTGCTGAAAGCAATCAACGATTCCGGGATAAGCGGCGTCCAGGTTAAGAACATGGGCCTTCCGGACGCCTACGTGGAACACGGTGAACGCCATTTATTGCTGGCCAAATACGGGCTGACGGTTGATGAGTTGCTGGCCAACGCCCTTAAGTTAATGAATTTGCGCCACATCAAAGGCGCCAAGAAAAGGCTGCAGATATCGGGAGGTAGCCGGCTTGACCGATAAAAAGCAGAGGCTTGACGTACTGTTGCACCAGAAAAATTTTTTTGAAAGCAGGAATCAGGCTAATGCCGCTGTTATAGCCGGGCAGGTCAGGGTGAACGGGAAAAGGGCGGACAAACCAGGCATGAAATACGACCCGGATATACAGATAGAGGTTATGGAACTGCCTCCCTACGTAAGCCGGGGCGGATACAAACTGGAAAAAGCCCTGCGGGTGTTCCGGATCAGCCTGGCCGGCAAAGTGGTCCTTGATGTAGGGTCCTCCACCGGGGGATTTACCGACTGCGCCCTGCAGCACGGGGCCGCCAGGGTCTACGCCGTGGACGTGGGCTACGGCCAGCTGGCCTGGAAAATGCGCACCGACCCCAGGGTGGTGGCCATTGAGAGGACAAACATAAAAAACCTGGAGCCGGAAGACCTGGGCACAAGGCCAAATTTTGTCACCATAGACGTATCATTTATATCACTGGAAAAGGTAATGCCCCGGGTTGCCCTGCTGGTGGACAGGCAAGCCGGGGGGGTGGCCCTGATCAAGCCCCAGTTCGAGGCCGGACGGGAAAAGGTCGGCAAGAAGGGCGTGGTCAGGGACCCCGCAGTACACCTGGAGGTTCTGAACAGGATAAATACCATGATGGAAGAAAACGGGTGGGGTGTACTGGGGATTGATTTCTCCCCCATCCGGGGTCCCGAGGGGAATATAGAATACCTGATGTACTTTGATCTGTCGGGCCCCCGGGAATTTGACCGGGATTTAATCCGCCGGGCGGTGGAAGCCGCGCACATTACTTTATAGCGGGATTTTGGGGTCAGGGATTAGGGATTATGGAGGATAGTATCAAATTGAAATCTGTCGGCATAATGGCCAATCTTGAAAAAACAGGCGTGGAGGATCTGGTCAGACATTCCTGCGGCTGGTTTTTAAACCGCGGCGTTAATGTATTTTTGCCGGACGAACAGTCCGGGGGATTCGGCGCCGGGGTAAAGGGCGCCCCCCTCGATGAGATGGTGGGCAAGATTGATTGCCTGCTGGTGTTCGGAGGGGACGGGACCATCCTGAGCAGCGCCAGACTGGTGGCCAGCAGCGGGGTGCCCGTACTGGGCATAAACCTGGGCCACCTGGGTTTTCTGTCGGAGATAGACGTCCCGGATATACAGTCAGGCCTGGAAAGCATCTTCCGGAGGGAATACTACATAGAAGAGCGGATGATGATTGAGGCTGCCGTGCTGCGGGGCGGCAGGGAAATTGAAAAATTCATGGGGCTGAACGACGCCGTAATTACCAAGGGGGCCTTCGCGCGCCTTATTTTTCTGCAGATCAGGGTTGACGGAGAGCAGGTGGGGACCTACCCCACCGACGGCATTATCGTGTCCACCCCCACCGGCTCCACCGCCTATTCACTTTCCGCCGGCGGGCCGGTGGTCACACCGGACCTCGACCTGATGCTGATCACACCCATCTGCCCCCATGCCCTCTGGGCCAGGCCCATTGTCATCTCACCGGACTGCGTGGTAGAAGTGGAGCTGTTGTCCGACAAGGGCGAGGTAATGCTGACCATCGACGGCCAGCACGGCCTGAAACTGGTCCAAAACGACGTGGTCAGGATTACCCGGGCGCCTTACAAGGTGAGGTTTATCAGGCTGAAGACCAGAAACTTTTTTAAGGTGCTAAAACAAAAGCTGAGGGAAGGGGACAGGCGCGTTGATGATGATCCGGCGCCCGGCCAGTGCTGTTGAATGGGCCAGGGTTTTTATCCGCCCGGCTTTAAAACAGGGCGCCAGGGCGGTTGACGCCACCGCCGGAAACGGCCGCGACACCCTTTTTATGGCCGCAAACGTGGGCCCCCGGGGCCATGTTTACGCCCTGGACATACAGGATGAGGCCCTTCTTAATACAAAAAAAAGGCTTGCCGGGGCCGGGCTGCTGGAAAGGGTGTCCATTTTCCGCCGCGGGCACCAGGATATGGACCAACTTGTTAAAGAACAGGTTGACGCGGTGATGTTCAACCTCGGCTACCTGCCCGGCAGCGACAGGTCGGTAACCACCAGGCCGGAAACAACCCGGGAGGGAATAAAGGCGGCCTTAAACCTGCTGAAGCCGGGCGGCCGGTTGAGCGTGGTGGTTTATACCGGGCACCCCGGGGCTGGCGCCGAGGCCGAAGCTGTGGCCGGCTTGCTGGCCGGCCTGAGCCTTACGGAATTCAACGTGCAGAAAATGGTCTTCTGGAACAGCCGCGTCCACAGCCCTGAACTATACTTTGTGACCAGGACCGGGGAGAAAAATGGTGAAGTTGAAGAGGCATAAAAAAATAATTGAGATAATCAAGTCCCGGCCTGTGGAAACCCAGGACCAGCTGGCCAGGGAACTGCACCTGGCGGGCTTTGCCGTCACCCAGGCCACCGTTTCCAGGGACATAAAGGAGCTGGGGCTGGTAAAGGTGCCCGGGGAAAACAACCTGTCATATTACGGCCTGCCCGACAGGGGGGCGGCCCGGGGCAGGGAGGCCAGGTTAAAAAGGCTGTTTATCAGTTCCGTGCAGGAGATTGACCACAGCGAAAACCTTATAGTGGTCAAGACGCTGCCCGGCGAGGCCCAGGGGGTAGCCTCGGCCATCGACCAGTCGGGATGGGAAGGAATAATCGGGACGGTGGCCGGCGACGACACCATCCTGGTGGTAACCAGGCCCAAAAGTGCGGTTAAAGGTATACTGAAGCGCTTTGAGGAACTGATCGGGGGTTAGGTATGCTTTTAAACTTGTATATAAGGGATTTCGGCATCATTGAAAAAACCGAAATGGACTTCACCCGGGGACTTAATGTGCTGTCCGGGGAAACCGGGGCGGGCAAGTCGATCATCGTCGAGGCCATCCAGGTGGTCTCCGGGGGGCGGGCGCTGACGGAATACATAAGGGCCGGGTGTGAGCGGGCCGTTGTCCAGGCCGCGGTTGATACCCGGGACCTGCCCGGCATCGGCCGGCTGCTGTCCGAACACGGAATTGTCGGAGAGCAGGACGGCACCCTGATCTTATCCCGCGAAATCCGGATCGGCCGGAATATATGCCGGATCAACGGGCAGATAGTGACGCTGAACGTATACAGGGAATTCGGCCAGCTGCTGGTGGACATCCAGGGCCAGTACGACCAGCAGTTGCTGTTTGAGCCCGAGAGGCAGCTTTACCTGCTGGACGCCTACGGGGGGGGGGAAATATCGGCCATCGGCGCCGAGGTTTCCCGGCTTTACAGGAAGTGGCGGGAGACCAGCCACCTGATTGAGGACTTGCGGGAAAGGTACCGGGAATGGTCCCGGCGGCAGGACACCATAAACTACCAGCTAAGCGAGATTGACGGGGCCGGCCTTAAGCCCGGCGAGGATGAGGAACTGATGTCCGAGAAAAAGAAGCTGGCCAATGCCGAAAGGATTTCAAGGCTGGCCGGCGGCTGTTACCGCAGCCTTTACGGCGGGGGTACCGCCGCTTCGGCGCTGGAACTGACCGGAAGTTCCTTAAAGGACCTGGACAGGGTGGTGGAAATGGACGGCGCCCTGTCGGGGGTCAGGGACATGGTGGCCGCCGCCCTCTACCAGATTGAGGAGGCCTGCCGGGAACTGGCCGCCTACCTGGACGGGATCGAGTTCTATCCCGCAAGGCTTGAGTCTGTTGAAGAGAGGCTTGACATACTGGCCGGGCTCAAGAAAAAATACGGGCCAACCATTGAAGACATACTGCGGTACCGTGAGGAGATAGCTAATGAGCTGCAGGAGATGGAAGGCGGAGAGCAGAAAATAGAACAGCTGGAACAGGAACTGGAATCGCTGTCCGGGCAGCTGGAGGACTGGGCCGGGAGGCTTACCGAAAAGAGAAAACAGGCGGCCGCCGCGCTGGAAAGGGATATTGCCGGGGAACTGCAGGAACTGGAGATGGGCAAGGTAAAATTCATCATTAATTTTGCCGACCGGGAGGCCATCAGCGAAAAGGGCAGGGAAAGGGCCGAGTTCTACATTTCCACCAACCCCGGGGAACCTGTGCGGCCGCTTGCCAAAATAGCCTCGGGCGGGGAGACCTCCAGGCTGATGCTGGCCATAAAGAGCATCCTGGCCGGGATAGAGGAGATCCCCACCCTGGTTTTTGACGAGCTTGACACCGGCATCGGAGGCCGCACCATCCGGTCGGTGGCCCTGAAACTGCACAGCCTGAGCAGGAAAAGGCAGGTTATATGCGTTACCCATTCCTCGGCGGTGGCCAGCATGGCCGATAACCACCTCGTGATTTGCAAGGGCGAAACCGACGGCCGCACAAAGACCGAGGTGTCAACATTGTCGGATGAGGAGAGGCTTGAAGAACTTGCCCGCATGCTGGGGGGTTCGGAAAAAGGCGGAGCGGTGCTGGATCATGCCAGGCAACTGCTTGAAGAGGCAAACAGCCTCAAAAGCCGTTAACTATGGTCAGCTTTCAGCCATCAGCCGTAAGCTGCAGGATTATTTGATTATTTTAACAAAATTTTAAAAAAATTAGTGAATACTTCTTATTAATAATTCTATACTTGTAAGAAAAGCTATAATCATTCTGGATTCTGAATTCTGCCGCCCGCAGGGCGGTTTTTAACCGTTAAAGAAAGTATATGTCGATTTAAAGTACTAAAGTAAACCTTTGGTTTGCATACAAACCCCATAATAGCTTTATGGCGTATTGGAGAAGACATCGCACTCGCGAACCCGACCTGCGACTGAACAGTCTCTATAGCTCTTTGCCGACGGAAGCCGACCGCCCTCGAACGCCGCGTCCATGCGGCTCTCGGGCTTTTGGCCGCATCCGGCGTCCAAATCGTCATCCGTTCCGGCTCATTCGCAAGAGACTGTAACAGTCTCCGGTAATATCGCTCGATTGATGCCTTCTCCCTTTCGATAGCAACCTCTAAAGTATTGTACGTCCCAAAAGAAGGAGCGGGGCTTTAGGAAAGGCTGTAAGCATTCTGGATTC
>JBMOPD010000067.1:0-37365 GCA_049323615.1 Bacillota bacterium
GGGCGGGCGGTTGAGGGTGACCGTGGAAATCCAGCCCTCGCTTTTTACCTTTATAAACTGGTAGCTCAAACTTCTTCCCCCCTATCCGGCGGGCCGCTTATCCGTTTACGGGCCCCCCTGGCTATTCCGCCCTCTTGGGCAGCACCGCGTCGATGAGCTCCTGGTCGAAGGTCCTGGCGCCGGCCAGTTGGCGGCGGTACTCCACGAAATCGCACAGGTCCCTGCCCCCGGTAAGCTTCCTGTTGTTGAAAGCGTTGAATCCCAGGTAGGCCTCGCTCATCATGTTGGCCGCCAGCCAGTGCCTGCTGGGCAGCTTGTTCATGTCCCAGAAGAACTTTTTCTTCTGGCGGATGCCGTCGATGGACATCATCAGGCAGTGCGGGAAGAGGTTGGTCAGTGTCCAGACGGCCTTGTTGACCTCCTTGTCCAGTAGGGTGAAGTCCACCTGGCACTCTTTCAAAAGGGCTCTGGCATCGGCCGCGGCCTGCCCCCTGGCAAATTCCCCGTAGACTATGGCCCCGTCCTCCAGGTACCGGTCGGTGATCACCTGGGGGTTCCTGATAAACTGCCCGTCTTTTTTGAGCACCGGCACGGCCTTGGAGATGAGTCCCAGGCGCTCCATCTTGTAAGCGCTCCACAGCTCGCAGGAGATGCAGCTCCACATGGCCTGCTCAACCCCGAGGTACCAGAATATGTAGTCGGTGGTCCCGCCCACCGGGGCCGACCCGTGCCTCGGGCCGGCCTGGCCGTAAACCGCCAGGTCCGAGGAGATGGATATGTCGCAGGCCATGCCTATCTCCTGCCCGCCGGCCACCCTCATTCCGTTGACCCGGCAGATCACCGGCTTCTTGCACATGTAAATGGCGTCCACCATGCCGTTGAACAGGTCCATGTACAGTGCATACTCGCTGGGGTTGCCGCTGTAATACTCGGCGTACTCCTTGGTATTCCCCCCGGTGCAGAAGGCCCTGTCCCCGACGGCGGTGAACACCACGGCCACCACCGACCTGTCCATGGAGGCCCGGCTGAAGCCGGAAATGACCCCCTTGACCATCTCGGTGGTGTAGGAGTTGTACTGGGCCGGGTTGTTCAGCACTACCCAGGCCGAATAAAGTCCGTCCACCGGTTTGCCGTCCTGGTCGGTGACAGGCTTTTTCTCGTAAATAACTCCGGGCGGATCCTGGCTGAAGTGATCCTCCCCGAACAGGTCGTGGTCCTTGATGTCGGTCTGTCTCGGCCATTTGAACAAATCCATTGTTATTCCTCCTCGTATGATATATTTAGTTCCCCTTAAAACTGAGCTATCAAGAACACCCTTTTTTAAGAGGAAATCGACCCTTGAAAACTGGAAATTATAATCATCATGATGGTGGTTGTTTCTTCTCAATAGCAGTCGTGGTTGTGGGGCTTGTGGGTAACCATGAAATGGTTATCCATCAAACCCACAACCGGTGTTAAATTAGGCTTTCTTTTTGCTGCTGACCCAGGCAAAATGTAATCGTGAGATTGCATTCTGGAGTAGGATTGGTCCTCCTTGAGGCTTTGACCTCTGTTAAAAGACTTACACCCAGCCCTTGGTCTGAACTTTTAACTCGTAGGTTGCACAGCTTACCGTTTCCCCTCCGTTGGCAGCAGACCGGTTGGAAAAAGGTGCGATAGGTCCAGTGCTGATTTCGGCGAGGTTGATGACCGGCCATGGTGCCTGGGACCAGCAAGCAATTTTCACATACTAACATCGAAGGGAGGTGTTTGCATGATTAAAACCTTGTACGTCGGCGTCGATGTCAGTATGAATGACTTTAAGGTTCGTTACATGGATGACCGGGGAGAAGAAGCCGCTAAACGCCGGCTCTTCGAAAACAACCAGCCGGGATTGGATTCCTTCGTTACATCAATCCTGCAAATATGCCTGCTCCCGTTAAATATCACCCGGGTGGTAATCGGCCTGGAATCCACTTCGGTTTACGGCTGGCACCTGCAAATGGGACTGGCCTCCGACCATCGTCTGGCTTCTTATGAGCCGCAGATTTACACTTTTAACCCCAAAGTTATCGCTAATTTTAAAAAGGCTTACGTTGATTTGCCCAAGGATGACTGGACGGACGCATGGGTGATCGCGGACCGCCTGCGCTTCGGCCGGCTGCCGGAGAACAACCGGGTGGATTTCCGCTACCTACCCCTGCAGCGCTTGACCAGATTCAGATATCACCTTACTCAAAGCATCACCCGGGAGAAAAACTATTTCCTGGCCAACCTCTTCCTAAAATTTAACACCCTTAGCCAGGATGAAGTTTTCAGTAATCTGTTCGGAGCAACTTCTATAGCCTTGCTCACTGATTTCCTTTCTCCGGAAGAAATTGCGGCCCGACCGCTGGAAGAATTAATAGACTTCATAATGGAGAAAGGGAAAAAACACTTTACTGACCCCAAGGCTACCGCCCAGTCTCTCAAAGATGCTGCCCGCAAAGCCCACAGACTGAGGGGAGGCTTGCTGGAACCGGTTAACCTGATCCTGGCCACCAGCATCGAAACCATTCGCTGCCTGGAAAAACAGATAAGTATCATTGATAAGGCTATTGCCAAGGAACTCTCCCGCTTTAAGCATACTCTCGACTCAGTGCCCGGCCTTGGACCCGTGTTCTGCGCCGGTATAATAGCCGAAATAGGTGATATCCGCCGCTTCCCAAACGACTCCGCATTGGCCAAATACGTCGGCCTGACCTGGAGGACTCATCAGTCCGGTGAATTCACCGCTGATGATACTCCATTAACCAAGACTGGCAATGTCTATTTACGCTATTACTTTGTACAAGCTGCTAATTCCGTTCGCCGGCTTGAGCCGGAGTATAAGCAATTTTACGCCCGTAAATACCGGGAAAGCACTACCCACCATCATCGCCGCGCATTGGTTCTTACCGCGCGCAAATTAGTGCGCCTGGTTGATGCTCTGCTGCGCAGCAACCAACTTTACAAGCCCCAGGGGCAAAGGAGTGGTATAGCTTAATTACCGATAACCCGGTTACCATTTTTGTTACTTGCTTCCAGCATAGCCTGGGTGTGAGGTGGGTTTTTGTTCCCATTTTTAGCTGAATTCCTTAAAAATTTTGTCCGCAGGGTCTTGACATATTACCGTAGGTCTTTGAGGTTTTACATGGAATTTTTCCGCGTTGAATCAGGCGCACCTTCTTTTTTAGAAAAAATTCTTTTCGAAACTGTTACACACTTCAAGGAGAATGTGTCTTAAATCAGGTGATTCCAGTTGCGGGAACTATTTAGCCGTTCTCAATCCTGGATCACCGGGACAGTAACATTTTTTCACACAAAAATTAATTACTGTGTAACATCCCGCACTCTCGGGAGACTAAGAAATCAGGAGCGTTTTCAGAACATGGCCATGTCCGCTTTGGAAAAAATCTATGACCGGTACAGGGTTCCGGTGTTTCGCTATCTTTACAGGATGGGCGGGAGCTATGACCTGGCGGAGGAGTTGACCCAGGAAACATTTTACCGGGTCTTCCTGTCCCTGGACGGCTTCCGGGGGGAGTCCGCCCTTTCCACCTGGCTCTTTCGCATCGCCTTTAACGTGTACAATACCCATGTGCGCCGCCAGGTAAGGCGCCGGGACATGCCTCTGGACCCGGAAACAGTGGACGGGGGAAGGGAAGGCGACCCTGCCCTGGCCCTGGAGGAGGCGGAAAACTGGCGGCTGGCAAAACTGGCCTTAGGCCGGCTGCCGGTGGAGTACCGGGCGGTCATTGTCTTGCGGGAAATAGAGGGGTTTTCCTATGAGGAAATAGGCCGGGTCCTCAACAAATCTCCCTCCACGGCCCGGGTCACCCTTTTCCGGGCCAAGCAGAAATACAGGCGGATTTACAGTGATCTGACAAAAGGTGAGGTCAATGAATAACAGGGAATGTGAACTGATCAGGGATCTTCTCCCCCTGTACGCCGACGGGGAGGCCAGCGGGGCAACCCTGGAACTGGTGGAAAGACACCTGTCGGGATGCGCCCAGTGCCGGGAGATGCTGGAGGTTTACCGTCAGCCGGCCCTGCCCGGGCTGACCCGGGAGCAGGCCCCCGAAAAGGCCAAAAAATATTTTTCCAGCAAACTCCACCAGCTGGCCTTTATGCTGGTGGCAGCCCTGGTCATGACCGCCTCCACCATCGCCTGGGCCTCCTATCAGGTTGGAAGAAACGCGGCCCTGCGGGACCCGTCCTTCACCCAGGCACAGGAAATGGACCTCTTCACCGAGGTCAGGCAGGCCAAAAAGCTGGGCCCCCATGTCATCACCGTGGACCGGATCCTGGCGGACACGGCCCGGACCACCGTCTTTTACCGGGTTGACCCGGCTCTGGACAGTAAAAGCTTCTTGCAGATCGATATGGCCGACGACCGGGGGGTGCACTACGACGCCCGGGGCGGACGGGGACTTAAGGGCAGTCAGTTTGTTTACGACCTGGATCCGGTGAACGTTGACGCCCGCAAGATCATCCTCACCTTCAGCACCGGTGAAATACCGGAGAAGGCTAGCTTTGAGATACCGGTGGACCCCACCAGGGTGGCCGAAAAGACCCGGGAAATCTATCCCGGCCTGAAGGCGGCGGCTGGTCCGGCCGAACTGGCCCTGGACAAGGCGGTGCTGGGGCTTTCCGAAAGCATTTTCTTCTTCCGTATCCGCTGGCCTGAGGACCCCGCCGTGGCCGGTATCGGTGTCGGACTCAACCCGCCCATGCAGGCCAAAATGGGTCCCGGCGGCCCGGTCAGCGCCGGGGGACGGGTCAGCAGGCCGCCCCCGTCCTCCATGATTGATCCGGCCGGGGCCTTCCCGCCGGACTTCTGGGCCGACCTTACCGACGTGACCAACGGTAAAAGGATCAAGCTTGATACCACTCGTACCCAGACCGACCCGGTGACCGGGGGGATCAGGGGATCTTTCCACTTCGGGCCCGTGGAGCCATCGGCCAGGGATTTAAAACTGACTCTCCCGCCCCTGTACCTTTACCGCTTCCCGGAGGAGGATCAGGCTGTGGAATTCACCTGGCCCAAGGAGGGTGAACTGAAGCTTGACAGGGTCTTTCACCGGGGCCTGGTGTCCTTCAGCCTGGAAAAGGTGGTCACCAGGGATAAAGAACTTGCCTTTTACTTTAAATACCAGGGGGGAGGAGATAAGCCCCCACATTATTACCGCCCCGATTTCCGTTTAAAGGACAGGGGTTTCTGGAGGGAACAAATGCGACTGGAGTGGCCGGATCCAACCACGGTTAAAATTACCTTTCCCCTGCCCGAGGATGAAAGGGTGGCGCTCAAACTGAACAGCCTGGGGGAAAGGCTGCCACGGGTGGAATGGGAGATCAATGCCGCACAGTGACTGGCCGTAAAAAAATAATTCAGAGGGAACAGGGTGTGTGAAAGTTTGGCAGTGGAACTGACCGGGCCGGCCAGATATTTCGGGAATGAAAAGTTTTTGGAAAACGTATTGGGCCTTCTGTATACCACCGGTTTCAGGCTGACCGGGGACCACCGGGAGGCCGCCGGCCTGGTGGAGGGGGCTATCAGCGCAATCGGTACTGAGGACGGCCTGTACCCTGCCCTGAAAGAACTGTCCAGGCAATATATCGAGGGTGCCGCAACGGCCCGGGACAGGATGGTATCGGCTGACGGACAGCACCAGGGACTATCCGGGCGGGAGCAACTGGTCCAGGAGGCGCTTCTGCACCTCCCGGCCGGGGAAAGGCTGGTGGTGGTCCTGCGGGACGTGCTGGGATTGAGCTATGCTGAAATCAGCGAGGCAGCCGGAATGAACGAACCGGCCGTGGCCCGCACGCTGGCGGTGGGGAGGAGGCGCCTGGCGGAGCGGCTTATTCCAAAAATAAAACAGGGTGGTTTTTAAGAAGAGGCTGGTCTGTGATGAGTGTATTTTACCTGGTGTTTAACCAGGTTTTTTCGTGCCATGATAAAAAATATATTTCTGAAAGGCTTATTCAAAGGCTGCCAGGGGATAGACCTTGCTTACCTCAGGCCTGGTTACCATCATGCGTTGTGGTGGGTGGGATAATATATATAATAATTTGTATTGAACCCGGTTAAATTATACCAGGTGCTTTTACAATATGTAAAAATAAAATTTACAATAATTACAGTTTGATATATAATGGTTTTGAATCAGATTAATTCAGAGAGCATAAAGGTGGTGCCATACTTTGGACCTGTATAATCACCGTAAAGACATTGGCAAAAATCTATCACTGTATATTCGGCTGAAAGGCTATTCTAAATCTTCATTTTCCAGGTTGGTGGGTATTTCCAGGCCCACACTGAATCAAATCCTGTCAGGGGAAAGTCCCCAGAAAACTTTTAAAGAGCAAATAACACAGATTACACAGACTTTAAATTTACCCCTGGACTACTTTTTGACTGAGCCGGCTTTTGAGTTGGATAGATGGAGAACCCCGGCGGTCCAGTATTCGGACAATGCTCCGGAAGGTGAACGTAATTTAATGGCCAGGGAACTGCTGGAAGATCTGGATCAATTAATGTCAATGGCCGCATTATACTTATAGGAGATCGCATATGAGAATAACCAGTCTCAATCTGGATGAAACCATAAGTCTTAACCGTAAGATTCAAAAAGAAGTAGACAGGCAGATTAAATTTATGGAAAGACATTTAAAGAAACTGACGTTCCACTCTCCGGAAAAACAGGCCTTAAAAATTCTGTTGGACCATAATCTCATTCGTGTGCCGATTCCTGACCCGGACTGGGGTGGGGCCATCTACGAACTTCCAAACGGCAATAAAATTCCCATCATAAACACTGCGCAACCCCGTTTATATCAATATTTTATCAGCTGGCACGAGGTTTATCACCTGACCGAAATCTCAGACGAAAACGCCACTCATAATATATCAACAGAACTTGATTTAACCGAGAGAAAGGCGGATTATTTCGCCAGCCAGATGTTAATCAGTGATGACATCTTTGATTATTATCATCAGTTGGAACAGCATAGTTTTATTGATCGTATAGCCTTTTGCATGGACATGTTCAAGGCCCCCTACAAGGCAATACTTATCAAGCTCTATGAATCGGCCATCCAGTATGAAAAGGCTGATTTGCAGGGTGAGATTAAGGAAAATTTCGATTTAAAATACAGCCAGACATACTGGGAAACAAAATTCAGAGATCTTTATCTCGATGACACCCTGATAAAGCCCACATTCATTGTGGATTTTGGCAGGCTTATGGAAATAGTGCGGGATAAAAGCGAAAAATATTCCGATGTGGAAGTTTACAGAGAGAATTTTAACTTCCTGCAGGAGTTGCACTCCAAATTTAAGACCGTAAAGGAAGAATGGAGTATTGGGCAATTACAGTGAACTGGTTGATTTTTTCCGTGATGGGACCGGGGTGCGGATCATTATCCCGGACAACAACAATATCCAGTTCTGTAACCAGAACGATAAGTATTTCACCGAACAGTATTTCTGCGCTGATTATGACCTTGTACTGGTGCCGGGATGGGTGCACGCGGAGGTCAGTCACAGCCAGAAACGGCTGAATTATTTGAGCTCCCTTCCGAAAACAGTGCTTTACATGATCGAGGAGGACGACTATTTACCACTGATAGGATACCACGACGAGAGGTTGATCAGGCTTTTCAATCTGGCTTCATCCCCGCATCAGTCCTGCCAGAAAGTATTAAATGGGTTTTTAAACAAAACAGTGGATATCCCTGATGACTGGATCGCTGATTTTTACGAAAGGGGGTTCAACGACAAAAAGAAAAATGCCGGTGAAATATCGATTCTTACACTTTGTTTTTTGGTATTCAGCGAAATAAGATTCAATAGAGCTGTTGGTCCTGACCCGTAAAACCGAATAATTGGCTAAAATGCTGGGGGAGCCCTGAAAGCCTGGGGGATGCCCTGCGGCCCGGCTGCATCGCCGACGCCACCGACCGGGGACAGATCCAGGAGCTGCTGGTGCTGGGGGAACTTGTACGCCGCTGCCGGGAGGCCGGGGTGCAGGTCATTGTGGAGGGGCCCGGGCACGTGCCCATGGACCAGGTGGCAGCTCTGGCCGGAGGGCGGGCGGACAATAAAAAATCTTTAGGGACGTCGCTTTCCCCGACAACGGTTCTTTTTCACCACCGGGTTATAAGGGAAGCCCTTCACCACGCGGTAAGACTGGGGCTAGTGGACCGGAACGTGGCTGATGCGGCGATACCCCCAAGAAAGGCCCACAATGAAATGCAGGTGCTGCCGGAGGAAGAAATTCAAAAATTTCTCGGCCTGTTTAAAAGCAGTTACCTGTACATGCCTGTTTATCTGGCTCTAATGACAGGCATGAGTGCTGGAGAGATATTGGCCCTTACCTGGCAGAATGTTGACTTGAAAAATGGGATTATAAACGTAAGACAGTCATTAAGGCAACGTAAAGTAGGGTACCCGGAATTCCAGAGGCCTAAGACAAAAGGAAGCAGGCGGGCTGTGGAGATATCTCCGATGGTGATCAGGGTGCTTAAAGAGCACAAAGTGATACAAGCCAAGGAGAAACTGGCCTCTACAGGTTATAAAAACTTTAACCTGATCTGTGCCAAACCGGATGGGGGGCCTATAAATCCCGGTACCATGTCTGGAAGGTTTTACAAAACTACAAGGAGAGCCGGAATCAGCCTGTGCTTTCACGCTCTAAGGCACTGTCATGCAACCTATCTGCTGAAGGCCGGGGTAAATCCCAAAATTGTTTCAGAGCGGCTGGGGCATTCATCAGTCAGGCAAACCCTTGATATATACAGTCATGTAATCCCGGGAATGCAGCGTGAGGCCGCTTTGGGACTTGAAGAAAGATTATTTGGCGCAGGAAAAAAATTGTTGGCCTTTGATTAAGGTAGTGCTTCATACTTGTTCACAGGAGTACGGGTAGTATGTGACGAAATTGTGACGAAATTTTTTCAAAAGAAAAAGGCAAGCACTTCCAGCCTTGAAATGCTTGCCAATACTGAGTTTCTGGAGGCGACACCCGGATTTGAACCGGGGAGTGGAGGATTTGCAGTACCATTAAATGGAAATTGGATTTTGTTGCCAGCCCGGAAACCGGTATGATTACGGGATATGTTATTTTATGGAAATCCTCGGAGTGCTGTCAATTCTGTCGGTTTTGGCAGCGTTCGTGATCAAATGTGATCAAATTTTATGACCCGTCGCCCTACCGAAATAAGGGGTAGTTACAACTTAATATTCACTGACCAATAAGCCCGGCGCAGGTGCCGGGTGTTTTTCTGGTATAAGAAAAGCATGATTTTCTTTGGGGGAATAAAGATGAGACTGAAGGCCGCAGAGTTGCCGGACAGGCTTATACGTCCCATGGATCTGCCTTCACCCGTCAAGGGTCAAACATTTGATGAATATGCAGGCCTTCAGGGAGAGAATTATTCCCTGGGCTTGAAATATGAGTGGGAGCAAATGGGGGGTATTAAGCTGCCCGGGTTACGCCGGGTGGGTATAGTTACAGGTGCTCAGTTCAAATTGGCCGGCGGTTGGCTTTATGAATTTCCTTTATCTTTAAACAAAATGCATCTGTTTTATCCGGAACTCAAGGGGAAAATGGCCTCTTTGAGAAAAATGGCAAGAATAAGCTTCTATGATTTGTATGAAATACCCGCGTTCATGTTATTGACCGTTATTGAAAGTATGAAAAAAAGTGGATCTTCATTTTTGGGAGTAAGTCAGGATTCCCGCCTGTATTATATGAACCTGCGCACTTTATTAATGAGTTATTTTGATTGTTATGGGTATTGGCATCCCGGCACTAAAGATGTGACTTTGCCCGGCTTCTTAGATATTGAATGGTTAATGCAGGATAGCCGTATTATTGAATACAATTGCGCCAGGCTCAAGCAAATTGTTTTATTGCAAGCTTTTTACTGGCTGAAAAATTATGCTCTAGCCTATTGCTTTCAAAAAGAGGGCGTACCCTGGGATGATGAATTGGATCCTGAAATCTCCAGCCAAATCAATGACTGGTATGATTTTAACCAGATAGGTTACTATCTGGAAGAGGCTGTACTGGTTCCGCGGAGGAAATTGGCACTGGTTTGATTTGAGGGTGTTTATATATGGGATACGTCACGTTAAAGATTAAAGTTGTCTTTATTATCACGGTTGTTTGTGCGTCCAGCTTTTTGAGCGGCATTAACGCTATATTTGCCGCTTCTGCTTTTGATGACCAGTACGGAGTATTTTACCGTCACGGCCGGGTATTCGGGTCTATTCAGACAGAAATTCAGACAGCTCGCGGGGTACGGAAGCCATGCGGGGCAAGTATTTTAAGGCGGAAAGAACAAATGTGTGGAGAATTTTTTAGATGTTAACCATACAGGAGTTTACATTGATAAAGTTGTTGGTTATCATATAGGTAACAAACAATATTGTATTATTAAAAAGATGTTGGTTAAAAACCCGGGGGGCTTTGTATGACTGTTATAAAAGATGTGCTTAGAGACGAATTGAATAGGCTCGAAAGAATGAGGGTTGCCTATAACAAGAAATTAGAGGAATTGCCGAAAGGGGTTCTGGTAATTAAAAGAATACGTAACAGGAAGTACCATTACTTACAGTACAGGGATGGCGGTAAGATTAAGAGTGTTTATATCAGAAAAGATATGGTTCCGGAATATGAGAAACTGATTAAACAAAGAATGGAACACCAAAAAAGTCTGAAGAACATAAATAATGAAATAGATTTTGTAAATAAGGCTTTAAAACTGAGGTAGAGATGGAAAGGCAAAAGGAAATATTCTGGGAAACCTTAAGCACGTTTCAGGAAATCGGCCTGCTGGAGAATTTAATGCTAGCAGCCTGTCTATGAATTAGGTTAGACAAAACAGTCGGGTCGAAGATTACTTGGTCATCAGATTTAATTTCTTTTGAAAAAACAGGGGAATTATCCCCGACGTCAGGTGGTTGAGAGCATTACCCTGTCTCCGTACCGATATAGCTTCAAAATGTTATGCGTAAGGCAAAGGAGTAGCCACTCACCGCGAACTTTTTCCAGCCCCCGGAGAAGGAACCGGCGGAAATTCCGGATCTCTTTTATCTGGCCAAAGACTGGTTCAACTGTTTGCTTTCTTAAACCATATTTTGCCCAGCCGGCCTTCGTCCTTAATTTACGTCTCATTCGGTCGGGCAGCGGCAGATCCACCGGTATCCTACCTTTGGGTGCCGGTTCAGGGGTACAGTGATGTTTTATTTTCTCACCGGGAATATATGCGTCAGTCTTACCATTAAGCCAGTTTAGATTTTCCTGACTGAAATATCCTGCGTCAGCGGAGAGTTCTCTGGGATAACAGCCTATGTTTTGATTCGTTTTTTCCACCATCATCGGTAAGTGCTGGCTATCTGCAGCCTGGTTGGTTACATCCGCCGCCAGTATTATCTGGCTTTTGGAATCAACTACTGCCTGGGCATTGTATGCCTGAACGAAAGCCTTATCGGAATTCATCATTATCCTTGATTCCGGGTCGGTGAAGTTGCGCTGGGCTTTGTCGTCGGGCTCACCGGTCTTCTTTTTATATTTGACCTTTCCCTTTGGTGGCACCGGGGGATCATCGTCTTTGTCGTTAACCTTTTTGTTATCTTCATCCCGGGACTGTCTGGCTTCTTCTTCCAGGGCGGCTTTCGCTTCTCTGATTTTGGCCAGCCTGGTTTCCTGGTAAGCCAATTCTTCGGGGAGTTCATCACCCTGGCGGTCATAGCCGTAAAGCCTGTCTTCTTTTAAATCTATGTGGTTGGCTTTTTCAAGGAGTTTCTTAATCTCCTTTTCCAGCCTCTGTTCTTCGGTCTTCATGCGGCCATAACTCATGGCCTTATACTTGGAGGCGTTGGCGTTTATCTTGGTGCCGTCCAAGGAAGCATGTTTTAATCCTACTAACCCGGCCTTCTCACATAGTTTTAGAATTTGAGCAAAAATGCCAGGTAAAGATTTTATATGACGCCGCCTGAATTCGTTGATGGTGCGAAAGTCCGGCCTGTTTCCGCCGGCCAGTACTACAAAGGTCACTTCTTCATAAACAGCTGCGGCTATTTTTCTGGATGAAAATACTCCCCGACAGTAGGCATAGAACAGGATCTTGGTCATAAGTGCCGGATGAAATGGTGGTTGACCCCTTGAATCTTTTTCATATTCTTTCTCAATTGAGGTCAAGTCAAGGTTATCGACCAAGTCACTGATGAAGAAGATGATATGGTTTTTTGGTAGCCATTCCTGCGGAGCCGGCGGGAATAAGTATATTTGGTTGTGGTTGTACGGTTTGTATCCTTTTTTCATAATGGTAAATATTTCGGGATTTATAGGTAGTTTTCCTGTTTTCTGTTAATACTCAGACAGGCTGCTAGTGGGAAGTTGGGCTGAATATATATATCAATTTTGCCTTAAAGACTTTTTTCCTATAATAAGGACCAGAGATATGGACTTTTTGATTAAGAATATCAGGAGGCCGACTAGAAAGATCTGCACAAATTAATCATAAATGACCATCGGCATGTGGATAAAAAAGAAAAAGATATCGAATCTGTAATAAATCTTCTTGAATACATAAAACAGGACAAAGAACCATTAGAAAACTTAAAATCCTTATATGAAAAGGGGCTTACAAAAAAGCAGAAGTATAAGGTGGATACCGTATGTAACGAGAGACGAATTAAACTTTTTTGATTGTCTGCCAATGATGCAGGCTTTTTATTTTTTCATTCCAAAGGGAACTGTTTCCTGACATGGTCAGGATTATTTTTTTAAAGGGTGTTTTTATATGAGATGCATGAAGTTAAAGATTAAAAATGTTTTTATTATCACGGTTGTTTATGCGTCCTGCTTTTTGAGCGGCATTAACGCTGTATTTGCCGCTTCAGTTTTTGATAACCAGTACGGTGTATTTTACCGCCACGGCCGGGTGTTCGGCAAGATAGTCAATTACGACCCGGAGCGGGACCTGGTCATAGCATTCGGTTCCATATTCGTCTCAGAACCGGGCGGCCAGTGGCGGCCGGTGGAGTCGCGAAAGTTCCACCTGGTGAAACCGGCCGGCAATGACATGCGGGAAACCCTGACTGCTTCTGTTGGCAGAACAGCCGGCATAGAGGGTCAATTGACGGCATGGCCCGGGCAGAAGGAAGAGATTCTGGAGGCAAGGTCGGTGGATTTCCATGATTACCGGATAGAAACCCCGCCGTGGTATGCCTTCGGAGTAACAATCCGGCCGGAGAAGATATATAAGTTTAATCTTAACAACGTTACAGATCTTGTTGATGTGCTGGCCGGATTGCGGCAGTCTGCTGATATTCCGCAAAACGTAAGGCTTACTGAGGATGAAATGTTAAAAACAAGAAGTCGTATTACCGGCTCCGAGCCTGAAGAGCGGGAGTTATTGTTTCGGGTCAAAAGAGAGATTGAAAGAAGCTGGAACGAGAAGTGGTGTGTAGCCAGGGACAGGCAGGCTGCGGATGAACTGCGCGCGGGCGTGGGTGGCTGGCAGTTTTACCAGGGCCTTCTCGGCTACGGTAACAGCTATATCTCCGGTGCGCCGGTAATCCGCAGGGACATCACCGCTTTCATGGACGCCGTCAGGCCGGGCGGTGGTACTCCCAGGGAATCCGGTCCGGCGGTAATGTGCGCCTATATTGTTATTGAGCGGGACCAGTCCGGAAAAATCATTAAAGTTACGGCGTCCGGTGCCCTTTACGACAGTGCTTCCGGTTTGCTGGAGGCGATGAAAAACCCGGCCGGGCTGAATCTGGAAACCTGGCGCCTAGAAGGGTGGGATCAGGAAGCGGCAGAGATGATGGAAGGAAAGCTCTGCTGGATCTCCGGCAGCAGGGTACTTGTATATGAAACCGACCCGAAGACAAGTGGGAGTCACCTGGTCGATCAGTACTTTGCCCTGGACAGGTACCTTACCAGGGACGGCTTCGAAAATGTGCTGGACGTATTAAAAGCATTCCTGTAATTAAGTAGAGAGGGGTTGACCAATCAAAAGACCTCCTGGTACAAAGGAGTTGTCAAAAAATCCTTAATAAAGTACCGGAGGTCGAGATTGATGAACAAGAGGACCAGCAATTTAACCCAGATCCGTACCAATCCTGATAGTAGGTGTGGACATTGCTAAAAACTCACTGGGCGCGGATGCTGGATGGGCGGATGGGAATTGATAGACACTCCATTCATCGCTAACCTGCCGCAACCTATCTTTGTATCATAATAGTGTAAAACCTAGTAAGCATCTTCACCATTGCTACCTGATTCTCCATCTCCCGAGCCTTCCCAACGTGCACAGATATCTTCGACTGGGATATCTTGGGGTTTTCTGGAAGCCCAGTACTTGTAGAACTTTGGATCCCGGCTACGTGGTGATGGTTTAGCCTCACGAATTCTAACCAACACCGGTGCCCGCACGCATTCCCCAACAATCAGTGCAGTCTGTGGCGCAAGCGCAGGAAGTTGCTCCAAAACATTACCATAAATAGATGGTACTATGTCCTTAAAGTACCTAAGATCTTCCGGGTTTTGCAAACGATGTACGATGAAGCTGCTACATTGGGAAAGCACTGTTTTTGACAATTCGCTCGGTCGCTGGGAACTAACAACCAGACCAAGGCCAAATTTTCTGCCCTCACGGGCAATTCGCTCAAATACTTCACGTGAAATCGATTCTTCTTCTCCATACCGCTGTTCCCGGATGTAATTCTGCGCCTCTTCAAGAACCAGTACTACGGGTAACGAGCCCCGTGCCTCTTCACCGCCATGTTCTCCGAGTCTTTGTAGAAATTCCAAGATAAGGCGACCGATCAGTGCAGTAACATTCTCCAATACCTCCGCAGCCAATAGGCTGAGATCTACAATCACTACTTGGTGCCCAGTAGTACCATTGCGTTGCCGGTTATAGAACGGCAGAATTCCTTCAGGAACAGTACTGTTATCATCAAGCGAAAATTGTGTCCCAGGGGCTGAAGGCAAACCGAGAATATCGCGAAGGAAGGTCCCTAGAGAGTGGACAGCATTCGGAAATTGAGAATCTTCCGTTCCAAAAAGAAACTCAAACCGCTTATCTTCTAATAGCCGATAGATCCGCAAAAGCATTGTAGCACAGTTATCACGCGCTCTCCCTCCTACTACTTCTTGACGCGCAAGAGCTTCTTCCAAATACCGGTGTCTTAAAGACATCTTATCAAAATACACCGGCGTGTCTGCCGTGATTATTGCCTGTACTGGTAAACCTGCTCGAGTAGTTTGGCCAGTAAGCTGAGCTAACAGCGGCTGTAATATACTTTCAATTCGACGACGTTTGTTTGCACCTACAGGCTCATACCTTTCGAATTGTTGCCCCTCATTTTGGATTCCTTCCCGAACTATGTCACGGACCTGCTGAAACGCCATCTTAAACTCATTTTCACCAACGCCATATCGTACTTGTATTTCTGTAACAGCACCAAGAGACTCCGTAGAACCTAAGAGCATCAGTATCTGATCACATAACTGCCGGACAACACGTGCATCTCTGGCATCGCGGCTTCGAGCATAAGCAAGTATTGAATTAGCTTCGTAAACGATATCATCACGGAGCCGCCTCCATTCCTCTCTCGGTTGTGCCTCCAGACGCGATAAGGTGAGAGCATCGAGAAGTACAGGACGTTGAACACCTGGTGCTGCTCTAAACAAGCGCGTAAAATCGTCAGCATTCAAAAACCAATACGGTATCACAAGAGCATTATCCTTATCGCGAGGATCGGAAGGAATGTAAAGATGGCTTCTTTCTCCAATGTCTTCCCAACCTCCATCATCTCGCCGACGCTGAAATGCCGACCGGTATTCACCATTAGTATCCAGGATCACAAATGTAGTTCGATGAACATCACTACGAGCCAGGATAGATTGGAGTAAAGCGGCAATTGTACAAGACTTTCCCGAACCGGTACTCCCCAGAACTGCCGCATGCTTCCCGAATAACGCATCAGGGTTGATATTGATCCGACGACCTTTAAAGAGTGCAGAATCACCGATTTCAATACAAAATCCCGGATTATCGGGATCGAGAATCTTTTCAGATTGTCCAAAAATCACATCGAGATCCTGTTCGGCTGGTAACAAAACCGGATTGTCGAGTACGGGAAATAGGAAAATGCCCTGGGTGAAAGATTGGCGATCAATGGTTCCGATTAATGTGGCCTTCATAAGCCGACGTGCGGAAGGCAGGGTAACCATAGTGCGATCTGCCCGAATCTCTGCTTCCTCCGCAATCATGACCCGTGTCAAGATTGCAACCAACCGATGTGCCCCGACTGGTATGATCACATATGAATTAATGCGACCTACCTCTTGGACGCCTTCATATGTGCTTCGGGTAAAAGCACGAAGGTCTTTGTTTAGTTCAATCGTGACTTGTGCCGTATCCACGGCCACAACTCGTCCGATTTCGAAATCATTGGCCATCGTATGGCGGCCCCTCCTTTAAGGCACGATGCGTCTCGATAACTCGGCGACGGACATCTTCATCTCGCAAATCCGGGAGTGCATATTTTACAAATCCAGTAAAAGTACCAAACGTCTTTCCAGAAAAAATCCACACGCGCTGGTCCTTCTGCTTACGGAGTATGTTTACGAAATCACTCTGAGGATTAGGATCAATAATAACAAGCGCAAAACTCGGAACTGCAAGAGCTTGGCGAATGATAGCATTTACGTGTTCATCACCAAATCCATAACCTATAACGAAAAGAGTGGACTGGGGTCTAACTACTGCTACGGCAAAACGCCGAAACAGCTCAGCATAAGGCATACCAAGCGTTTCTCCATATTTCGCAGGGGTAGGATAGATTAACACGGATTCTTTGACACTCGCAGGCTCAGCCTTTGCCGCAAGACCATATGGATTATCCCATCCAGGAGTTTCTGAAACCCACATGATTGACCCGTGTAGCTTATACAAATGTACTACCCGGTCATGGCGGTGAACTCGACCTTCCGTAGTTTCGGCTGGAAAATAAAGATCTTGATCATAGCACTCCGGACGGAAAATACGCTTCAAGGTACCAACAAAACCATCAATTAAAACTACACCTTCCGCATCCGCCGCTTGTTCAACCAGTGTGTCGTAATTTAAGGTAAAAACATTTGTACGTTTTAAATTTAAGGGACGGGTCAGAATCTTTCGTACAAACAATTTGTAAGCATCAAAACCTTCATCCGAGCCTTGTCTCGGGAGTTGACAACTCTGTGCCAAGGCATGTGTCGCCCGGTGCAAACATATATCGAGATCCCCGGACTCCATGTCGATTGTCGATGTGCCATCAATTCGCAGTCGACCGCCTTGCTTAGGCAGCGCCATTCTCCACCGGTACAAAAGTGAGAGAATTGACTCATAATTGGCAGCCAAAGATACTGCAGTGTTGTTTTCGATATCTGTCCAGCGCTGAACAATCTCGTTACGTCCAGTCGGAATGTTGGTATCATCATAATTTAGGTATTTAGCGGCGAGATAGAAATAGCGCAGCCATTTACGAACCCGGAAATTGCCCTTACCATTAACACCTTCCCGCAAGAGTTCTCGTTCCACTTCTATGGGAATTGCTCCAATCAGAACGCCTCCACAGTCTTTAGATGCTCCTGCACCGAAAAGAAACGACATTGTATCGGTTTTTAAAATGGTTCCGAGCCGAATCTGGACGTCAGTAATACACTTCTTCCAAGCGTCCTCAATCAGTGCAGGGTTTTCCTCACCTTCCAGTTGGGCACTTGGTGCGGAGTAGTACTCCACCATCTTGTCTTCGCCACCGATCTCAAAGCTGGCATTTGACAATAACTCCTGAGGCGAGGATTGAGTATTTTTATTAGTTTGTGCCATCACGTATCCCCCACCTTTTCCGGTAGAGTCCTATATGGTTGTTCATAGAATCGGACCTTCCAGCCCATTATTCCGCTAAACCGGTACTTGTTGAATAAATTACATTAAAAAATTTAGCGGAGCACATCTTTGTTTGCCGATGGGTGCAGAAATGAAATATGTCTTCATTGCTGATATTCCTTTACGGTGGTTACTCGCTTGCCTCCAATAGTCTGAGGTTACACTCTCAGGATCAACTTTTATTAATACGCTTTTCTCATAAAACTTATTCTTGTTTATGAATAAGTATAAGATGCTAAAAGACTATCCCCACGTGCTTTCCTTTCAATGCATATTATTGATACTTAATACGGCATCCTATATGGTTTCCTCTATAACACTGTTCCTATGTTTCAGAGTATATCTGTCAGACTTTGTACGCTACAAAAGCCACCATTATTATTGACCTCTCTCACGTGTCTACGTTTTTAGTATTACATTCTCGGCATGTGGTGATACTTCCTTCTTATGTTAATAAAATTTCTCAGCAAATATGAAGTCAACCAGAACTTGCCATCCTTGACTGCTGCATGGACAGCAGTTTGTATAACCGGCCGCTCCGCCTCAGGAATGGTTATTGGTTCTTCGCAACCATCTTTTTACACCTTGACAACGTGGTTGCCGGAGAAGTAGTGGCACAGTTCCTCCATTGTAATTTTGGGATTCCTCCACAATTCCGGGAGTACCCCCGGTACCAGGAGCCACCCAGACAATTCAGTCATCGTTGCTGCTTTGTCATGGGCCAGGCGCCGGCCTTCGGCCACCACTTGCACGATTCTGGGATCGGCGGAGAAGTCGATTTCCGGTGGAGTTTCCAGTTTGGCAGTATAAGTTGCTTCAGACTCACACACCTGGGTTCCCCGGCATAATCCGAAGCCAGAGCCTCAATGTCCCATTTTTCTGCTCGTACAATCTGCTGCCAGGCCAAGGGGGTCGGCCGAGACCGAGACTGACCACTTTTCCACTCAACTATACGCTCAAGGAGTAAACCCCACTCGGCGTAATGTCAGTTTGCTATCGTCCAAGCCAGCTTCGTGTTTTAAAGAAGCAGTACGAATAGCCCACAAAAATGCTCTACGGGAACTGGGTTAATCAAAAGGTGTGATAGCTGAAGGGGGGATCTGATGGCGTTGAACACATTTGACAGGTCGATGGTCTACCGCTGGATGGCTGGTGGCCTGCTCTGGTTACTTATCATCGCCGTGGTTGTGGTTTCCATCAGGAGCACCAATATTGCCGCCCGGGCCGGCCGGACCGCGGCCGGGGCGGTGACGGCAGAACAGGAGCAGGTGTTGGCAGGGGTGCGGGAGGTAGCCCGGGCCTTCGCCGTAGAGTGGGCCACCTGGACCGGCAGTACTGAAGACTATACCCGGCGCCTGGGGGTTTTCCTGAAAAGACCCGATTTAACCTTGCCGGATGGTATACAGGAAGTCACCGCCGCCTCCGTCCAGTCCGTCGACGGCGACGAGGAGAAATACCGGGTCTTGGTTCTTCTCCACACCAGGAGGCTGACTCCCCTGTCCGCGGCCGAGGTCCAGGCGCTGCCACAGGTGCTTGTGCCGGTTACCCGGGAGGACCTGATTAGGATTAAACAGGATGGGTTCAGTACGGTCCAGGACAGGTCTGTCCCCGCATGGCGGGACTACCTGATCTGCGTGGAAGTGCCCGTTCGGCTCAGGGATGGCCGCCCTGAGGTAAGTGGGCTGCCGGTGATAGTGTCCTCCGGCGACGGTCAGGGAGAGGTGACCGAACCGCACTTCAACGAAACGGCCCCGCCCGAGTTTGTGGCATTTATAAATCAGTTCCTCGGCCTCTATTACGGCGGCGGTTCCCTGGCGAACTTCCTGGCGCCCGGCGCCCGGGTCGCGCCGGTTAGCGGGTGGAAACTGGAATCCGTGGGGGACGTAAGGGTGAATAACAGTAAAATGCCGGACCGGGCATACGTTCGCGCCACTGTGTCGGCGCCGGGGGTGGGGCGGCTGGAGCAGCGGATTTATGTGCAAGTTCAGCCGGAGAGGGGAAGCTACCTGGTCAAGGATATAAGTGCGGCTGAATAATGAAACTTCACCGGCGAGGAACCGGTTTTTTCATTGAAGGACGTCCTATGTCAATGTGAAAATCACCAGAAAGATAAGGTATAAAAATTCTGAAAACAACAAGGAGGGATATGCAGTTTAGGAAGATTATTTTTTTGGAAAGTCTTAAAAGATCCAGAAATAAAGGAACAAAGTGGCGGCCTTGACAGCCACCCCGCGTGTGGTCAGGTATAGACACCGACGGGGCGGCTCCGGGAACATGATTAGTAATAAATGCCCTCCCCGTCTATGAACCAGCATACCATACGCGGGGACCCCGTCTGTAAAGGCTTCCCTTGCGGCGCCACTTTGAATAAAGCAGCCCTCAGAGGCCCACCAGAAACATGTTTTTAAGCAGCAGGAAAAGACTTTACGGTATCTGATTTCAAGGGGGATCGATAAGCGCATTTATCACGCATAAGCACAAACAGGATGTCGCATAACCGACGCATCAAACAGGTCAGGGCCTCTTTCTTGGTCTTTCCTTCAGCCACCTTCTTAAGGAAGTAACCACGGGCTACCAGGTTCCTTGGCTGGCCTTTACGGGTTAGCGCAATCTGGTTAAGAGCGATACGGTAAAGAACAGTGTTTAGGCTGCGGCGTCCCATCTTAGATTTTTTGAATCTTTTCTTACGCCCAGTGCTGTTCTGAAGGGGAGCGACACCGGCAAAGCGGGCCAGTTTGGAAGAGGAAGCAAAGCGGGAAATATTCTTAATTTCTGCAATTAAGGCAGCCGCAGAAACAGTATCGATACCATCCATGGTTTCCAGTTGGAGGCCCGTTTGTTGGACGAGTAAAGCCAACTGTTTTTCAATTTCCACCAGTTCCTTCTGCAGCAACCGGAGTTGTTCTACTAAATTACGAATAATCAAATCACGGGTTTGCTGGGGCAATGATGAGTTAGTGTCTGGAGTCACCAGAGAAAGTATCTTTTCCGCTTTTTTAGTGGAAACCCGGTTGTTGCTGTTTTTGCGCAGGAAAGAAGCCAGGCGTGAGACTCCGACATTTTTAAGGTGGCCGGAAGAAGGGAAGCGGTGCCAGAAAGCCAGTGCCGCCTGACCAAAGGGGCTGTCAAAAAAATCACGGTAATTTGGGTACTGCTGATGGATAGCGGCATGGAAGCGGTTTTTCAGCCTGGTTTGTTCCCTCACCAGATGTTCACGGTGGTGGACCAGTTGGGCGATGGCAAGGGACAGCTCATCGATCTGGGCATTCGGCAACTCATCGAAGTCATTAATCAGCACCTTGGCTACAGCTTTGGCGTCGTCGGGATCAGACTTGTCGGGATGCGGTGAGTGTTTTCGCTGGCGGTCGGAGCGGATGGGATTGACCTCCTTAACAGTATAACCGGCTTTCAGGAGAAACTCTGCCAGGGTATACCCCAACCCGCCCGTATCTTCCAGGCCGAAGACCGGGGTCAGCTCCCGGGGTGTTAAGGCTAACACCTGATCCAAAAAAGCGGGGAAGGCTGCCGGGTTATTGGGAGTTTCGATTACCCCCAGGGTCTGATGCCAGCAATTGCAAACCACTGCGGTATGCTGGTCCTTATGGGTATCGACGCCGACAAAAACATGCTGCTGGTAATCCATAAGGAACAACAACTCCTTTGAAAAATATTCATCACCAGTCGGGCTCCACTGTAGTAGCGTTCTAGCGCAGCGTCCTATTAACCGCATCTGGTGATGTAAAATGGGTGGGCGGTAGTCCCAAAAAGAGCGTGTACCCGGCAAACCGGGCCCGCAGGGGTGATTAAAACCTTACCCACCCAAACTTAACTTACCATTAGATTCCTCTCCCTTGCAGGGCAAATAAAAAGGTAAGGCTGGTTTCTCAAATAAGAGCGTGTACTCGTAAAGAGCCCGCAAGGGAGATAACCTTACGCCTTACCTATACCGTAGTTTAACGGAAATTCAGGCGCAAGTCCAGTTTCTAATTTTGGTAATGTTCCTGGATTCAAAATAACACAGTGGGGTGATTCTAACCGTGCGTAAAAAAGAGTTTTTAAACTACCTCCGCATGGCTCTTGTCTTTATGACAGTAATAACCTTTTTTCTGACCACATTATATCCCGGTGCGGCTTTTGCCTTTAACCTGAAGGCCGGCGCCAAGGATACCCTGGACTTGATAAAGATATTTGTAATGATCGCAGTACTGGCAGCTGCCATGTGGACCTTCTTCAGGAGCCAACTTTCCGCCGCCATAGTCATCATCATCGTTGGTGCGGTGCTGCTGGCCATGACTACTCCAGGCCTGATGGAGAATGTAGGAAAGGGGTTCCTAAATCTACTTGGTGGGGGCTCATAAAAATGGGGTTCCGAAGCAGATTCGGAACCCCAGTGTCAGAGGAAATGTATCATTTCTAATTATGAATAATGGGAAATTAAGAATACTTTATCGTTTCGATTTATTTTGATTACTCGTGCCTTTTACCTTACTGGTATCTTTTGCTTTAGATAAGATAGCATCAGCGCAAAGCTGTGTAAGTGGTTCTCCAATAGCAGCTTTGTAATTAAATCCTAATAGTTGTACTGCCTTTAAGGTGTCTACGCTTATAAGCTCTTTTATTTGTTCATACGTCTCAAAAGGAGTATCAGGAGCCATTAATTTTAATATTTCCAAAATACGTCCTACTGTTTTATTAAGATGTTCGATATTCTCGTCACTTATTTCAATTCTGTCTAATTCAGATTTATAGACTTGAGCAATTCGAATGGCTTCCTCTCGCTCATAAATCAACTCATTAATAATCTCATCATAAATAGCCCTTACTTTTTCAACGTTTCTTTCTTCTTTAATTGTTTTGATCTTGGCATTTATAGCTGATGCAGTTCCCTTGACTGCTAGTGCTGCAAGGGATGTTCCCATTTCAATCATAGTAGCTGTATACTTCGTTTCCATATTATAAAACCCCCTCAATTTTCGATAGATTCATCTTCCCATTATTAGCCTACTGGGCAGAACTAAATATGGATAATGCAAATTTATTTATATAACAAATATCCACATCATTTTTTGTAAAGTGTTGATTGGCCAATATAATTAATGCCATACTTGCCACATAACGTCTCTATCATCTGGCAGAACCATGTCGGTGCAAATGGACTCACTAATACTGAATCTATAAAATTAGAAGGTTTTATTGCCACACTTTTGAATGCTTCAGAACTTCTGCTATACCTCATTATTTCATCATCAATTGTAACGCCAATATTTTTTAGTATACTTGGAAAATATAATTCGTGTTCCTCCTCTCGTGTTTTAAGAATATAGTTTTTTCGCCGTAAAAAATCTGACTTATAAAGTTTTAGAAATCTTGCATATAAATCATCTTCATCAATATCAGGATAAAACATCAATCGCACTTCTTTTTCGTGGCTAAAAGCAGTTCTTTTTGTAGTTGATAACTTATAAAAGTCATATTCAGTTATGCAATGATGTATTTCTGAGCTATCTTTGTAAGTTACCATTGAAGCAGTGAGGTTATTATGTTTTCGTATTTGCTTAAGTTTTGTGCACAATCTGAGGGCTTTTCCTTCATTATAATAAATCCTCCATAGGGCGTCTGATTCTGAAAGAATAGACCAGCACTGCGCATATAGATTATCAATCATGTATTGGATTTTAAGTAAATTTTCTACAGCGTGATAATCATTAATTGCAGTATCATACCCTGCACAAATAACCTCAATTGATTTGTCGATAGAACTTTTAATCAAGCTCATTTCATGTGGGTCATCCCATAAGCCAGGTTTTACTAATACTAAAGAATCTGTTAATAAAATGTTAAGAAAAGTATCTAGATTTGTAAATCGATATAATGATTCATATTCTTTTAACTCATCTAATAAAAGTTCCTTCGTATTCATTAATATACACTCCGTTTCGTATTGTACAAAATTTAACTCTCCCATTATAGACCCACATGTGGCACCCTGTGCCACACCATCAAATAAATGAAAACAGGTTTGATATAATTATGCCACGGCATAAGGTCGAAATGTCTTGGTGCCATTGAGCCCGATGTTATAGACTGATTAAGGCTTCCTGCTTGCACCACAAATTGTTGCCATGAGCACGCAGGGTAGAATAATGCGTTACAGGAAGCTCGCCGTAAATTTAAAAATCATTGGAGGTCTTTCAATGAATGTGATTTACGAGCGCTGTTGTGGTATGGATGTTCACAAGAACACCATTGTTGCCTGTTTATTTTCAGGCAGAAAGAAGGAGATCAGGAGTTTCAGTACGATGACTTCATCGCTTCTTGAACTTATTGACTGGCTCAAGAGCGCTGGTTGTCAATGTGTTGCCATGGAAGCAACTGGATCATACTTGACGCCAATCTACAATCTTTTAGAAATGGAGGAAATAAATACCTTAGTTGTTAATGCACAACATATCAAAGCTGTACCTGGTCGAAAAACTGATGTCAAAGACTCGGAGTGGATTGCCGACTTACTTCGTCACGGTCTGCTAAACGGCAGTTATATTCCCAAGCGCGAGCAGCGCGAGCTCAAAGAGCTTGTTCGTTATCGCAGAAGTATGGTACAGGAGCGCGCCAGAGAACTGAACCGCATCCAGAAGGTGCTTGAAGGTGCCAACATCAAGTTAGCTTCTGTTATTAGCGAAATCGATGGCAAATCATCCCGTGATATGCTTGATATGCTCGTGGCTGGCTGCAATGACGTTAAAGCTATCGCAGATAAAGCCCGCAGACAGATGCGGAAGAAAATTCCGCAAATCGAAGAGGCATTTCACGGCTTTATGGGCGACCATCAAAGGCTAATGTTGCGATTAATGCTCCAGCATATTGATATTCTTGAAGCACAAGTCCTTTCACTTGATCATGAAATCCAAGAAAAGATGAAGCCTGTTAATGAGCAAGTTTGTCTTATCGACACCATTCCCGGAGTTGGTGAGCGTAGCGCACAAGTTATAATTGCCGAAATTGGCGTCAATATGAATCAATTTCCATCGGCTGCCCACCTTGCTTCATGGGCTGGCCTCTGCCCCGGCAATAATGAAAGTGCAGGCAAACGTAAAAGCGGTAAAACACGCAAAGGCAGCGACATACTTAGGGCTACACTAATAGAATGTGCTAAAGTAGCCGGGCATCTGAAAAACACCTATTTCAGCTCCCAATACACTAGAATCGCTGCAAGACGAGGAAAAAATCGTGCTACAGTAGCTGTTGCTCATACCATTCTTAAAACAGTGTACTACATGCTCAAAAGCAACTCACCATACAAAGAACTTGGATCAGACTTCTTCGAGTTGCGGCAAAAAAACCAGATAGTTAAGAAAACTGTTAAACGACTCGAAGCACTGGGATTTAACGTTACCATTGAACAGGGCATTGCCACCAGTACAGCATAGTAATAGTATAAATTAAATTTCGAAGGCCCATTTTTTTTCTGCTCAAGCATCAACTTGAGTATGGCTGGTTTTTTTTGCTTTTATCGGCTCTAATACTTTGTTTTCAGGATAGACATTATATGAGTGATTATAAATGAGTTCTGAACAATGCTCTCTTTTATGGCTTTACCCTAACGAATCATCCAATCACCATATGGCGGTTTTAATCCGTTCGGTTTACTTGAATGGCTATGTTTTCCATATATATTGTAATAATTTCCACAGAGAAACTGTTTCTCCTTTTTTTAGTCAAAAGACCCAATATTTTTTCGCAAAAAAGATGTGACTAATCTTGAATAACTGGCTGAAAACCTTTAGTAAGGGAGGTTCAACAATGCCCAAGACAGGGGACGATACGCGATACTTTTACAGCTACAAATCACTCTTCCGGATCAACTTCAAGATATACGACGTGGGGGGTAAGGTCCTTCCCCGGGCACTGCCCCTGGACGCACTGTTTCTGGCGGTGATCCTGTATTTTCCCCTGCTGCCCCTGGGGTGGCTTTTGAAGCCGTCCCACCCGTGGTTGGCCGCCTGGCTGCTGTCGGGAGTGACGGCGTGGCTGCTTTCCTAGGCCGACCCCCAGGGAAAGTTTCTGCCGGTGTTTATTCTGGATTTAGTCAGTTACATTTTACGCCCCAAGACCACCAACCTGGCCGGGCTGCCGGTGCGCCGCGCCCGGCGTTACAGGCTTGACTGGAGGGCGGCGGAGGTACTGGAGGATTGAGGTTTCCCATAATCGCCTTCAAAAACAACATAGTGTTCAACCTGCAGGGAGAGGCCTTCGCCGTTTACCGCCTGAAGGGGGAGGCGTACAACCATCTGCCCAGGGCACAGCGGGAAATGGTGGTCCGGCGGCTGGAACAGTTTTTATTCGGCTTTGAGGGACACGGCATGATCCTCCTCCTCTGCGAGGAACTGCGCCTCGACGAGGACGGCTACCTTGCCGGGGCCGGGGTAGCCGGCGACCTGCCTGAAGGAATTGCTCTGGAATCACGGCGGCACGCCCGGTCGGTGCGCGCCGCCCTGTCCGCGGGTGCCCGCCGGCGGAGACGCTACCTGGCCCTGCAGCTCAAGCTAAGCTTGGACGGCGACTGGAAGGAGGCCCTGAGGGAGTTCCGGGACGTGGCCCTGGGCGCCTTTTTCAGGTCGGAAAGGTGGCTGCTCTCCCCGGGGAGAATCAAAGAGGCCCTTGAAAACGAGGAGGAGATGTTCCACCGGGTCCGCCCCCTGACCGAGGGGCGGATTGATTTTTTCGACCTGGACTTCATCATCCGGCGAAATGTCGGGAGGGTGGGGGTGCTGGGGCTGCCCCTGCCCTCCCGGGACGGGGGAAGGTTCACACCGGCCCTGGTGGCGGCCTTCTCGGACGGCTGCCTGCTGGACGGGGGGCCGGCCCACGTCACCATCACCGACGGCGCCGACGAACAGCACCACCAGCTGTTCATCACCTTCCCGGATATCCCCAAGGCATTGCCCGAGGTCGGCGCCGAGTGGCTGGCCGGCCTGGATGCCGGGGAAAGGGCCGTTGACGCGGTGATCCATTTCAACATACTCCGGCCGTACAGGGCCAAAAAGAAGGCGGAGAGCCGCCGGCGCTTCCTCAAGGGACAAATCAGGGAGGCCCTCAAGGGGGACGATGAGCCGAGCACAGACGAGGAGTACGGCTTTACCGAGGGGAGGTTCCTGGAGGGAAAGCTGGGCGGGGGCCAGCCCCTGGCCTCGGTCTCGATTACCCTCGCTGTGGCCGCGCGGGAACTGCGGGAGGCCCGGGTTGCGGCCAAAAGGCTGATGGAGAGATACTCGTCCGCGGGCTACCGGGCCGTGCGGCCGGTGGGGGACCAGGGAAAGTGCCTTTACTCCTTCATTCCCGGCAGCCGGCCGGCGGCGCCCCTGATCGAGTGCGATCCCGGTTTCATCGCGTCCTCCGGGCCCACAGTCAGCCTGGAGACGGGAGACGGCACGGGCTTTTTCCTGGGCTGGTCCGGGGCCTCGCCGGTGCTTTGGAAGCCCGGGCACGCGGCCAGGGGCCTGAACCGATCCAACGCGGTTTTCATAAGCGGCGGGCTGGGGGGAGGCAAGAGCATGCTGGCCAAGCTGATGCTTTACCTGGCGTACATGGCCGGGGCGCACCTGTTCGTCATCGACCCCAAGAACAACGAGTACGCCGCCCTGGAAAAAATTTTCCCGGTCAGGAAAATCGACCTTCATCCCGGCGGCAGAGAGCAGCTGAACCCTTTCCTGATGTCCCGGGATAATCGGAGGGCCAGGGGCATAGCCCTGGATTATCTGTCAATCGTACTCAACCTCAGCGGGGACAACGACGCCCGCCGGGTGGTCGTGGCCAGGGCGGTGAACGCGGTGGCGGAGATGCCGGAGGGGCGCCGCAACATGCACTCGTACCTGGAGGAACTCATCCGGCTGTCAAGGGACACCTCTTACCCCGACGTGGCCAGGGAGGCCGGGCAGTGTGCCCTGCTCCTGGAAGCCCTGCGGGACGGGAACATGGGGCACCTGGTTTTCGGTACGGACACCGACGTCGGGACATACCGTGCCACAGTGGTCAGCCTGCAGGGGCTGCCCCTGCCGGGAAGCGCCCGGGGCCTGCTGGGCGGAAGGGTCACCGAAAGCGAGCGCCAGGGGTTGGGCATGCTTTTTCTGACGGCGGCCATGGCCCGGGAGGTGGCCTTCTCCCTGCCCCCGGAGGTGCTGAAATGTACGGCCTTCGACGAGTCCTGGATGATCCTGGGGATATCCGAGGGAAGGCGGGTGGTGGACGAGATCATCCGCATGGGGGCCCGCACCTTCGGGGTGATTCCTATCTTGATTACCCAGAATGCAACCGATATAGGGGACCTGCAAACAATCAGGAACAACACCGGCTACGTTTTTTGCTTCCGCGCCCAGGACAGGGCGGAAATAGCGGCGAACCTGGAGCTGCTGGGGGCGGACCGGGAGGAGGAAACGGCCGGCAACGGGCTGGGGCCGGTTTTCAGGTCCATGGAAAGCGGCTGGTGTGTAATGCGCGACGCCATGGGACGCATAGGCCACGTGTACATCGACCCGAGGCCGGAGTACCTGCTGCAAGTTTTTGACACCTCACCGGGCAATGCGGAGGGTAAGGCGCTCATGGTTCAGGATCACTTATCTGTGCTGTGATGGCCGGCCCCCGGGATGATCCGGCCCGGGACCGCCGGCAGTATGGAGGGCAAGTGTTGATGAGGAGGATCATATACAGCGTAATGGCTGTTTTTTTACTTTTAGTGCCGGCCGCACCGGCCTTGGCGGCCATCGGCGACCAGCCCGCGGAGCAGTGGAGCCTGCAGGGGGACATCCGGGCGGAGAAGGAAATGGAGGGGCAGATGTTCAGTATTTTTTCCTTGAGCTCGATGGCCGCCGCGCCGGGGGCCGCCGCCGTGAGCGGGCCCTTCGGCCTGCTGGTGGCGGGCGCCGGGGCCGCCGGGTACGGCCTGGCCCAGATCACCAGCCCGGAAAACGCCATCTGGGAAAATTGGCCCGAGGCCCGCTACATGTTCCATCACGCTCCCCCGGACAAGTTCCCGGGGCTGGGGTTGATGGCGGAAAAGGCCCTTTACTCCACCGTCGAGTTCATGGCCAACATGGTTTTTTCAATCACCAAGACGCTGGTCAGGACCTCCAACAACATCATGGTTCTTGCCTTTAACACCAGCATCGTTGCGGGCATGGTGGGCTGGGTGTCCGAGGGGATGGCGGAGATATTTTCTCCCGGCGGCGACCTGACCCAGGTTCTGATTGCCATCGGCCTGATTATTCTCCTGGTTTTCGGCATCTTCAATATCCTGAAAGGTCAGGCCATGTCCGCCCTGACTTCCCTGCTGGTGGCTGTTCTGGCCGTCGGCGGCGCCTTTTTCTTCACCGCCAACGCCCGGCAGATTATCAGCAGCACCGCCGGGGCCACCGACTCCCTGGCCGGTGTCTTTCTGGCCACCACCGGGAGGTACACCTCCGCCGGCCAGAAGGTGAATGTCGACGACCCCGTGGGCAGGGGACTGGTGGCCGCGGGGCAGACGACCTGGCGGCTGATCGTGGCCAATCCCTGGGCCCTGGCCCAGTTCGGCACATTTGACGAGGGAAGGCTGAGGCTCACCCAGGGGGAATACGACGTGATCGACAAGAGCGTGTTTCCGAAGGAAAGTCAGGGCAAGATCCGGCCGGGCATGCGCCTGGACACCCTCGTGCTCGGATCCGTCGGGGAGGGCCGGGATGCGGTTGCCGAGGCCCTGGCCCGGCCGAACAAAAAATACCTGTGGATAATTGACGGAAGGGACATCGACCACGGCGGCCACGACGGCACGATGGTGGGGTTCTCACCGGAAAGCGCCATACAGCACCTCAAAACTGCACTCTTTACCCTGCTGCCGGCCACAGGCTTCGCCCTGCTGGCCGCCCTGGTGGGCCTGTCCATAGTCATTTGCCAGGTGGTTTTAGCCCCGCTCCTGCTGTTCCTTCCGCTGCCGTTCTTCGCCATGATTGTCCCTGGCGCCGGCTGGGTCTTTGCCGCCAGGTACTTCCGCACCCTGCTGGGTTTTTTCCTGGTAAAGTTGGTGTACGGGCTTTACCTGTCGCTGGTGCTGGTTACAGGTACGGCCTTCTCCGGCGCCCTGATCAATGGCAACCTGGGAGCGGCGATGGTGGTCCTGGCTGTCATTTTTTTTGCCGCGGCCGTTTACCGGAAGAAGTTCCTTAACTTTGCGCTGGAGTCGGTTCAGAAAGGCGCCCTGATTAATCACAATAAAGTTTCGCTGGACAGGATTATGGCGGCCAATGCCGTACTGGCCCGGAAGCTTGGCCTTACTGATATATTCTCCGACTGGGTGTTTTCCGGGAGAGGGAGGGGAGGCGGGTCGGGGCGTCAGACCCCTTCCGGGGGCGATGGAGGAACTGAAACGGCGGGCCGGGGGCCGGAGATCTTCAGCGGCAGGTCCGGGAAAGGCGGCGGCCGTGCGGGGGGCGGCGAACAGGAAGCCCGGCGTGACAGGGCCTGGGAAGGCCGCCCGCCAAGAGGCTATCCGTTCAGAAGGCTGCCCGGGGGCCGGGACGAGGAACCCGGGGTTACCGCTGCCGGTGACAGGGGAGGCGGTGGCATGCCGGGTGTGGCAGCGGCAGCACCGGGAGGGCCTGACAGGTCCGGTGGAGCGAAAGGGACAGGGGTTCTCGACTTAGCCGCCTCCGTGCCGGCTGGCAGTGCGGCTGTTGTTGAAACCGCCGCCGTCTTCGGGGTAAAGAATTCGGTTGATGGTGGGATGGAGGCCCCATTCGGGTCTTTCGGCCACGTAGCTTCAGCCCCATCCGGGAAAGGCCACCCTGGGCGCTCGAAGGAGGATGATGGCCTATTAGCTGGTGTAACATCATCCGGCCCGGGTGGTTTTTCCCATGAACACGGCCGGAAGGATCCGCCGTCGTGGGCTGCCGCTACAAGTGCCTCGCCAGGTGCTGCACGTAACACCGGGGGTGTATCCGGCAGGGTATATCTGTCTGCAAAAGAAAAAAAGCCCACTGGGCCATTGAGCTTTGAGCAGAAACAACCCTTGCAGGGACAGGCGCCGCCTGTAACAAGTACTGCGACCAGAGTATCACGGAGAGGTGAACCACCGGGAAGAACCAATCCGGCTAAAAAATTTCCGCAGAACATACATCCACAGGATTCCGGTAAAATGAAAAAGCCAACCTATGCCCCTCGCTCCCGTCTACGCCCCAGATAGCCGGTTCGATAAGTTCCTGGTGAAGTTTTCTGAAACAGGGATTTGTTAGCAAATTCTACGGTTCGGGTGCCATTATCTTGAAAGGGGTTTTCAGGATGCTATTTTGATTACCTGTCCTTTATCGGTAGCCCTCTCGAAATCACCGTCCAGGGTAAGAAGAAAGTCCAGGGGGCCGGTCCTGTTTCCCTTTTCGTCCAGGGGCCCCAGAAGGTAGCAGGCATAATGATTGGCGTCATTTGGGCTGAGCAGGTCACTGGCCATTATCTTTTCAGTTTCCCGGCATATGTTCATGTCCTGCTCTATAAAGCGGATACTGTATTCCTTGATAAATTCACCCACCTGTTCGGCAACCTTTTCAAAGTAAACCCTGAACTGTTTGCGACCCTTTTCCGTAACCAGATTCATTTTTAGAATTCGCTCAGTATCTACTTTAACCCGGCTGTGATAGCCCATTCTTATATTCTGTATATCCTGGTGATCAAATTCCTTTTCTATTATCTGGGCGGCGTAATGGGAAAGAATTTTCCGGCTGTCCCTGGTGTGATAGTAATAACCGTCGACAACCAGGGAAGACCGGAGCAAAACATTGGTTACCTCGCCAAAAACGGTACTGCTGATAAACAGGGTACAGTTTTGATCTGTAATTTGGTCCATCAGTTCGACACAGTCTTCATGTTCTTCAAAAAAGCGGAGAATGAAACAAGCGTCCAGAAAAATCCTTGACGCTTGTTTGATATCGCCTATTTCTCCTTCCCATGCCTTACGGGCATAGTAGAGTATTTTTGCCACTAACTGAACCTCCTGGAGTATTCTACCATGTCAAAAACATCTTTATGCCGTACAGAGTACTTTTTCAAAAACTCCCTGGCCTTTGATTTCTTTACATTGTTCCCGTTCTCTTCAGCCGGGGCTTGTTTCGGACGCTCCAGGACGGCAGTTCCCCTGCTGGATACCAAAACGACCCCCTCCTTTTCTGGGTTTCTATTCAAATTATAGTAAAAATTTTTATGGTTGTCCATTGTTCCTCCCAGATTAGTTCTTATTTATCAATTCTATTATTTGTTGAAGCGAAAGTTTCTAAAGTAATTTTCAGGGAGTAAATTTTTATGAACCCTCAGGTAATTGCGACAGGCGCAAGGATGGGCGCTAAAATCTGGCGGCTCGCCTCCTCCGGCAAGGAAAGAGACAATTTTGCCCTCAAGATCGAGCATCTGTTACTTATTGCCTCCGGTCTGCTGCTCGTGGCGCTGGTATCATGTTTTTTGATGTTTTCATTCGTGGTCGGCGGGCTGGGCGGCATCGGGAATTCCGGTTTTCGCTCCGGCCCCCCCACCGCTTTCGCCGTGGCGGACCTACCGGCACAGCACCTGCCCGTTTTTCTAAGGGCGCAGGACAGGTACGGAGTATCCTGGGCTGTCCTGGCGGCCATCTGGAAGGTGGAGTCCCGGCCCGAACCGGGCACACCCGAAACCGGCGCCGCCGGGTTCATGCGGTTGAGGCCTTCCGTTTTTGATCAATACAGGCAGGACGGGGACAACGACGGCATCTGTGATCCAAACAACCCCTGGGACGCCGTTTTTACTACGGCCAACATGCTGAGGGCAAACGGTTATGCCCGGGACCCGCGGAAGGCCGTCTTCAGTTACGATCACGCGGACTGGTACGTGAACAGGGTCATGGATGTGGCCTCCCAGTACTCCTCCACCATATTGCCGGCGGGAAATGGTATTTGGCCCCTGCCGTCCCGGTACGTGCAGGTATTGTCCGGCTACGGGACCCGCATGCACCCTTTTCTGAATCAATATCATTTTCATGACGGGATAGACATACCGGCCCCGGAAGGCACACCGGTATTCGCCGTACAGAACGGAAGGGTGGACTGGGACCGGCAGAAAGGCGGGTACGGGCTGTGCGTGGTATTAGACCACAGCGGCTGCCGGACGCTTTACGCCCATCTATCCGGCATAGCGGTGCGGAGCGGGGAGGAGGTCGAAGCCGGCCAGACCATCGGCTACGTGGGATCTACCGGCCTGTCCACCGGCCCCCACCTGCATTTTTCGGTTTACGTCAACGGGCAGCCCTGTAACCCCGAGGAGTGGCTGGCGGCCCCGTCGGGAAACAGCTAAGCGGAGGTGACTGCGAATGTTAAAAGTCATTGCGGTAATTGCATCTGTTCCCGGTGCCGGATCCACCTTTGTGGCGTCGAACATCGCCGCCTGGCTTGCGGCCCGGGACGTAAAAACCCTGCTGATAGATTTCAGCTTCCGGGGCGTGCTGGGGGCACTGTTTCTGGACGAGGCGTCCCGGGAGGCTGTTTTCTCCACCACGGCCACGTGGCGCGAATTCCGGACCGGCTCTTTGCTTACCACTGAATACGGCCTGGCCGTGCTGCCGGGTCCGGGGCGGGGGGACGGCATGATTGACAGGATTTCCACCGTCCGGCCCAGTGAAATTATCGAACACTTTTCATCGTTCGATGCGGTGGTGGTCGATGCCGGGGGGGAAATACACCTTCCCCACGCCCGGGACGCCGTAGCCGCGTCGGACGTGACCCTGCTGATAACTGAACCTACCCGGAGGTGCCTGCAGGCCATCACTGACGTGCAGAAGGTCGAGTTGAACAAAATCCCAAACCTGCGCATTGTGGTCAACAGGGTATCCCGCAGCGCCTATTACCACCCGTTTGATGTTGCACGCTGGCTGGGGAGGGAGAAATACCTGGCAATTCCGGACGACGCGGCCAGGGCAAACGAGGCCGCCAGAAAGCGCCTGCCCGTGGTGCTTTACGGCAAAGGCCGGGCCTGCTCGTCGCTGAGGGAAATGGCGGACTCTCTGATCCCGAAGAACTCTGCCGCCGGGGAGGAAGGAGATTTTTTACCGGAAAAGGACATGGTTGAATGTGAATCCACGGGTCAACCCCAATTTTTGGCGTCGTCCGGGGCCCAAGTTATTAAAGAGATTTCACAGAAGCCCAGGGGGTTCTTAAAAAGCAGGCTGTTCGCTCCCAAAATGAAAAAAAGGGTAACCGGGGGCAAGCCGCCGGTTATCGCAGTTGTTTCTCCCTGGATGGGCGGGATCGGCGCCACGACCCTGGCGGTGAAAATTTCCAAAGTGTTAAACGCGGCACTGATTGATGCCGACCTCAGAGGAAGGGGACTCGGCGTGAGGCTGGGAATCGACCCGGCCGATATCTGGGAATACGACTGGCGGAACGGGGGAGTACCCGTGAAGGTTAACGGCGAAAAGCCTGCCTGGGTGCTGGATCCGTATGTGAACAACGAGGACGTGAAACTGGCTGGTGAGCTGAATGAATTGCTCCGCATGGCCATGTTGTCCGGAAGCGTGATTGTAGACGCAGGTTCGGACCCCCTGGCATGGTACGCCCGGGAAGCAATAAGCGCGGCGGACTTGGTGTGTATTCCATTAGGCGGCGATCCATTGCTGATTGCCCGTTCCCTTCCGCGCTGGCGGAAAGAATTGGCCCTGGAAAAACCCGCTGTGATTGCCCTGGCGGGCAACGGCGATGCAAAAGAAATAGAAGACATGTTCGGCCTGAAATGCATAAAGGTGAACATAAGTGACGATAGCGGCCTTGATGTGCTTGTCTTCGAACTCCAAAAAGTCCGGAGCATCATCCCCGCCAGGTTTAATATATACGTTACCGGCCCGGTTGACGTTCCTCCGGTTCCGGGAATGAGTTTCAAGCGATTTGACAGTACATTTGCTCTCTGGAAGGAGATGGAAAGCTGTGCGGCGCCCGACTCCCTGGTGTTTGCCGCCACCCCCGGTATAGATCAATTCATTAAGGAACTCAGGGATAATAACGTGTCCCTGCCCATCGCCGTTATTGGCGACACCGATGAAACGTATTACCGGGCGGGGGTTGACGCGTGTTACGAAAAACTGACCGAGTCAAACATCCGGGATCTGTTCAGCAGAGGGAGCAGTATAAAAAAACTCATGGAACAGTCCAGAACGGACGAATTGACCGGCTGCTACAGGAGGGAGGTGCTGGAAAACTATTTAAGTATAGGGATCCGGAGATACAGGGAAGCCGGGGAACCGTTTTCCATCCTGATGTGTGACCTTGATTATTTCAAGAAGATCAACGACACGTATGGCCACCAGGCCGGTGACCGGGTGCTGAGAGAATTCGGCTCCTTCCTGCGATCCGGCGTCCGAAAGACAGACAAGGTGATTCGTTACGGCGGGGAAGAATTTGTGGTTGTATTTCCCCGCTGCCGTACGGAAGAGGCTTACATGGCGGCGGAAAACCTGCGTGAGGCCTGGGAGGTCAGGGAAATATACCTGCCCTCGGGGGAAGTTGTCAGGTCGTCATATAGCGGAGGGGTAGCCGAGTTCGGCAAGGATGGAAGAGAGGGAGGGGTACTGCTGGAAGCGGCGGATAGAGCGCTGTACAGGGCGAAGGAAGAGGGAAGGAACAGGATTTTGTCTGCCGGGGCATTGAAGACGACTGCGCTCTCTATGGCTGCAAATCAGGATAACGTTTAGGGAAAAACTGAACAGGACAGGCCTGATGTCCGGTAATTATTTTTTACATTTATTGAATACGTGAATAAAATAATGTAAAATATATTTACCGGAGGGGATTTACATGGATATGGCCTTTATAATTGGTAACAACATTGAAAAACTGCGTGAAGAACAAAATATTTCGGTGGAACAGCTGGCCGAAATCGTCGGTGTGACCCGCCAAACCATGACCAGCTACCTGAAGGGGAGGCAGGTTATCGACAGCGGCAAGCTGGCCAGGATTGCAGGTCACTTCAACAAGCCTTTTGATTACTTCCTCACCGAGGACCACCAGGAATTCCCGTTTATGTTCAGAGCGGATAACCCCAGAGAAAACTTTGACAACATACTGGCCGAGAAAATCGTCAGGAGAGTCGGCAACACTTGCGATTTACTGGATATTTCCGGGAGAAAGCTGGTGCTGGTGCCGGAATCCTATAAGCTTCGGATTTCCGGGAGCAGGCTGAACCGGGAAGAAAAAGAGCTGATTGAGGAAATAGCCGTTAAAAAGCGGGAAGATTTCGGAGTGGCCGACATAGTTCCGGATAACTACTACCGGATATTACAGGAAAACGGCATTAACGTGCTGGCGTTTCCTTTCGAAAACAGCGCCATTTTCGCCGTGTCCGCGTATTCCCCCGAGTACGGCAGCTTTATTGTGATTAACGACGACGCGGGCATACCGGAAGAAAGGAAGATGTTCAGCGCCGTACACGAACTGGGTCACCTGATTTTTCACAGGGAACAGTACTTAAAGGGCTTCAATTCATTCAGCCACACTTACGGCAAAAAGAGAAACATAAACGAGGAAGTGGCCAATCATTTTGCCATGTGTTTCCTGGTATCCAGGTCTTTGATGAAAAAGTACAGAAACATATTTAAAAACAAGGACTTTCTGTTGAGGGAAATTATGGAGATTAAGAGTGTGTTTCTGGTCAGCGCCAAATGCCTGATATATGCCCTGGAATACTACGGTTATATAACGGAAAAGCAGAAAGGCACCCACATCGGGTACCTCAACAAAAACGGCTATTCAACGGCGGAGCCCCGGCCCATGCAGTCAATCGAAAAGGGCGCGTACTGGCAAGGTGTTATCAGAGAACTATTTAACCGTGAAGAGATTTCCTTGAGCAAGATTTCCGAGGTGCTGGAAATACCTTTATCCCAGGCAAGAATGCTGACCAGCGGAAAATCCTTGCTCCGTTTTGCTGGCGCCGTTAACCCAGGTGACCTTAAAACAATTGAACAGGCCATTCAAGAGGAGTGTGAAAAAGTTGACCAAAGCGACTGGTAAGTTCTTACTCGACACCAATATTGTTCATAGATCTATTTGGTGATAATCGGCAAGTTAAAAATTGATTATCCAGAGCTTTCAGGTATTTATTACCGCTCTCCTGAGTCTAATTTAAGAAGGTGACCGGAATGACAGACGTGGTAAAAAAGCATGGCAAAGCTGAATCAACGGAACAGGTGAAAGCGTTACACAAAGATTTCTCCAAGAAGGTAGCCGATTCCGGCTTAACACACAAGGAAATAGAAAAAGCGGTCAGAAAGGCCAGGACTGATGTCAGGAAAGCCCGCCGTTCCGGTTGTAAATGACATCCCCAGAAACCCCCACAAGGGGCACTCTTTTCATGAATTCTTTACTTATTCATCATCCTTTACCC